>JACPCU010000017.1 GCA_016184315.1 Nitrososphaerota archaeon | reverse complement strand
TCCAATCCCTTGCGGACATGGAGTAGGGGTGATGCCGTCAGCTCAAGCGCACTCGAATCAAATTTCCTTGATTATTCGCTATGATTATGCAACACTGCAATGCCGTCGACTTGCTTTATAAGTAGGTTGGTGCTTATGGTGCATGGTGGGATGGGGTGGAGGGGAAAGGGGGGTCCGTGCAGGTACCCAAGAAGCTTATCACAGATTTGCTTGAGGCTTCCCTCAGATTCCACGAAGTAGTTGAGACACTAGAGGTTCAACTGGACAAAGAGACTCTTCGTAGGCTCAAAATAGGAGAGAAGGAATACAAGCAAGGTGAATACAGGGTCGCCTCGACCCGACAGGAAATAGATAAGGTTCTCTCCGGTTGACCTACGAAGCAGTATTTCTCAATACATTTCTGAAGCAATACAAGAAACTATCCAGAGACCTACAAGAAAGAGTTAAGCAAAGGGTTCATGAGCTGGCTGAGAATCCCTACCTTGGATTGAGGCTTAAAGGACAATTGGAGGAATTCTGGAAGGATAGGGTCGGTGACTATCGCATCATTTACAAAATAGAGGAGGATACCAAAAGAATAGTCTTCTATGATGTGGATCTGCGCAAAAATGTCTACGGTTAGCGCCTAATTCAGTGCCCTAGGAGCATAGCGCTTCAAACTGTTTCCTACAGCAGATCCTTTGATTTATCATGTGGATTTTTGAGACTAGGACGATATTTTATTGAAATTATGCGGGCCTGGTGGGAACTGCGCCCTAAAAAGGTTCGAATCCTCCCACTGGAGCTGGTTCAAACCCCTGCCCCCTTCTTTTTATTGAGACCCCAAATCCAATCCCATGCCCAAGCTAGAAAGAAGCTTACGGTCTCTCCCCGCCCTTGCCAGCCATTCGAAGGCGAGGGCCCCTTGGCCTGGCACTTACTTCCCCGCCGCTTATTAAATGGTTGGGCACTCTGATGCCCGTAGATTTATAAAGTCGTGGGCAGCATACAGACCAGTGGATATGAGCGCCCCCGAGTTATTCGATAGTAACCCTTGGTGGACTAACCCTAGAGCTACAGATGATGACATCTCCGTCAAGGAATGGGACAACTCCAAATTCAAATGGAGGCCTCGACTCGGAGAAACTATCCAGTGGAATGTCGACGTCATTTACGTACTCAGGGGTCCCAGGCAAGTAGGAAAGACAATGCTATCTAAGCTCAAGATTAGGGAGCTAATTCGATCAGGAGTCCAGCCGAGGGCAATATTCTACTGGGCCTGCGACCTCGTTGAGAAACCCGAGAAACTGGTGGAGATCGTAGAGGGTTATCTTACCTTTTCTAGAGGGTTAGCCGAAAGACGCTTCATATTCCTGGACGAGATCTCTTCTGTAAAAGACTGGCAGAAAGGAATCAAGTATCTCTATGACAGGGGTCGGCTTAAAGGTTGCACCGTCGTACTCACAGGTTCACACAGCATCGACCTCAGGAGGGCCACGGAAAGTCTTGCAAGGAGGAGAGGTGAAGTCCATAAACTAAGAGACAAACTTCCTGACAAGATTCTCCTGCCAATGAAGTTCTCTGAATATGTCGAGTCACGCAGCGGAGAGATAGCCCAATTAATCAAGGATCAAAACTTCTTGGTTCGGCAGAAAAGACACCAACTACTTTCAGCTATTGCGGAGGGTCAACTGCCGAAGGAACTAGAGGAGGCCTATTTGTTCTCCAAGGAACTGAATCACCTCTACCATGAATATTTGATGACTGGCGGGATCCCCCTTGCTATTAACGCGTACATTTCCGGCGGTGCTATAACCCGAGACATCTACGAAGGGTACGTCGACCTGCTTCTCAGAGACATAAGGAGATGGGATGGCAACGAAGCACTCATGCGGCAGATAGTCAAACGACTACTCGCGACCCAAGGATCTACAATTAGCCTCCGTAACCTTCAGGAGGACACTGAGATATCATCGCACCACACCGTATCAACATACCTAGACTTCCTAAAGGACAGCTTTGTAGTTACACTCCTCTACAAACTAGACCAAAGCAAAGACGTTCCCAGTTATAGGGAAGCAAAGAAGATTCACTTCGAGGATCCATTCATTTTCCATGCTCTTCGCGCTTGGTTTCTAGGCGCAGAGCCTTACGAAGAGGCTTTGCGATATCTCGGTAGCGAGGAAAACCTTGGGAAACTTACCGAGTGTGTTGTGGCCAACCACTTGGTGAGGTTACTGTTCGGATACTTTCCTTCAACCCAGTTTGAATACTCTAGTCTGCTATTCTACTGGCAAAGCAGGAAGAAGCGTGAACTCGACTTTGTTATCAGACAACCATCTAGCTACCTACCCATAGAGGTCAAATACCAAGGACGGATCAACAGGGAAGATGCTTTCGGCATTCTTGACTTCCAGAAAGGAGGAAAATCCTTGAACGGCCTTTTGTTGACCAAGGATAAGATGGAATTGAAGAGGAGCTACCTAGAGATACCAGTACCGGTTTTCCTACTGTTAGTCTAAACGGGTAGCCGCAGTGCTTTTTGAAAGTTTCTGGTTTGCTGCAGCCGCGACTTCGTTTCTGAGTTCTCTTACCAACACAAGTAGCTTTACAGTAACTCGATCACGATTGTCCTTGGTTAGCTTGATAGGTCGGGTTTGATGGGTGATCTTCGAATCTGAGATTCTTCCAGAGGAGATATACAGGTCTTAGACGCCTATGCCTCAATCCTTCAGCTAATGCCTCACTGTCTCCTTCTTTGATATTTGCGTGCAGCTTGGCGTTGCCCTTCGCCAGCCAAACTCTATTTGCCTTTGAGCCTGTGGGAATGGCTGCACCTGTTGCAATAGGAGTCCTCCTCGGCGCCACCATAGGCGCAAGATGGCTCCCGAAGACCAAGAGCAGCTTCCTCAGAGTAATCTTCACTGTTGTATTGTTGGCGATGGCGATTCAGATGATCACCCGCGGATTAGCTGTGGGAGCCTAGATATGTCCACTGGTAACGGAGGCAACAGGATGGCCGGTCGAATGGAACTCGTCTTGAGCACGGTTCTCCGTTGGGGAATGCTCTTGAGTGCAGTCGTAGTAGGTCTGGGCGCGGTCCTCATGTTCATGACAGGCCATAGTGGATATGGTGCAGGGCTAGACATCAGCAGGCTTCTCTTCTATGATGATAGTAAGGTGCCTCACCGATTCTATCCCACAAACCCGCTAACCTAAAGGAAAAGGACTTGACACCAAATGGTGGCGGGCCTGGTGGGATTTGAACCCACGACCTACTGGTCTCTCCGCCAAAGGCATGACGCCTCAGGTGTAAGAGCCAGCCACTCTACCTGGCTGAGCCACAGGCCCCACTAGAACAGCTCAAAAGCCATCAAGAGACAATATTTAATCCTTCCACCTGTTTCCTTAACCCATTTCCTCTATCTGAAGAGATTCGTTGACTCTGACAAAACCGCTGTTAGGAAACTGAAGACGGTCATCGTATAGGCGGTGGGAACTGATGTAACTGATCACATAGTTGAAGAAGACTTTGTACGAGCCCTTTCCTAGCTCTTCGACACGCTCGATGCTGATCTCTTCGATAAACTCGTGGCCTTCAGCGGAGGGGTGAGAAGCTGCTCTCTTGTCAATCTCTTTTCTCAGCTCTGCTTGAATCAAGCCCTTGACTAACTCTATGTCGAGCCTCTCCAATATCGGTGAATCATCGGTAGGTCTTGGGCTAAAACCCTTGCGTAAGGCCGAACAGTGATACCGTCTGGAACCGTCTGTAGGAGAACCCGCAAGGAGGAAAAAGCGGTTTGATACAAAGGTGAGTGTCAAAGAATTGACAGACCCATGATACAGAGAAATGTGGGCAGAACAATGAGTCTTGAATCATGGTGTGTTGAATAACTATGAATTTCGCAACTTGGTCACGTGAAACGCATGGTTTTTGGCGTATTCGGTCATCTTGTTCTTAAAGGAGTGACAGATAAAGCTCTACTTCGGCCGTAAAACGTAGTTATTCAACACACTACTGAATCATGAAAATTTAAATCTTCGGAGACGCAAAGATATGTAAATTGGAGTACACGGTCTGCGTTTGTTTTTCATCAAGAGCGCATATGGGGTTTTCTACCTGACTTCGGAGAGATGCGGCAAACGTGGAAAGATGGCAGATTCAGGAAGACCAATCCGGCTACATTAAGACCATCAAGACCCGGGTGAGAACACAATTACCACCAATAATGATCAAAACTCAGAGAATAGCCCATCGGCCAGAATGAACCGAGAACTGTTTGGAGACTATTACCCAAAGAAAACCCCGGTGACAGTCCACGACTATTTACCCAACATCGACAAATGGGAAGAATACCAAACAGTTCTCAAGAACCTGCCGGCAGCAGAGTTAAGAAACCTCAAGGCCCTGCTAGAATCATTTGATGAATACGTAGAAAAGGCGAGTAGGAATCAGGGGGAATACGCCGAAGGAAACAGGCTTCAAGGCGCGAAGCCCCAAGAATACAATCCGTCGGGGGAAGAGCTGGTTCTTGCAGAGATAGGCAGGAAGATCAAGAGCATCACCGACACTACTCCAAGAAACAGGCTCAAGAAACACCTAGAACAGCAGAACATAACTCGCAAGGAAATCGAATACAACTATTTCACGTTCACCCATTACGACGCGATGGGCGTTGGGAGAGTCTTCTATGCGTCTGACCCCGTAAAAGATAAGGTGACCTTGAGGTGACCCGCAAGGCGAAGGAAGCTACACAGCTCACCGGGTCAGTTACCCTAGAGAGCGAGTACTTCCTCGTATCAGCCGGGAAGACAGTATCACTTCAGAGTAGCCCAGGATACGAGGCGCCAAGCATCCCCGTCACTAGGGCTATACTGAAAGAATGGGAAAGCAGCGCCGCGCCAATCCTAGAGAAGATAAGACAAGCCCTTGAAAAGAGACTCTCCACAGTTCAGAGCTCCATAAAACTGCCTTTGCTAAAATATAGGCAGACCACGTGGGTAATCTTTGAGGAAGATGTTCCTGAATTTGCCAGAACGGAGCAATACGGTCTGAAAGGGAGGCCATTCGGATATGCCATGCGGTTTGACGAACAAGGCATCCAAGTTGTAGTCGTATTCGCTGCACTTCCCAAGAAGAAATTACGCGCCAGTCTAAGAGAAGACTTGGAACACGCACTCGAAAAAGTACCCGTGATACCCGACGCAAGCAAGGGAATCGTAGGCACCAAACCAAAAGAAGTTCGAAATATCTTGGATCTGCTCCGCTGAAAAGACTGCAAGCTTAAGTTAGGTCCTTGCGAAGACGTGAATCACTGATAAGGCGCGCTTAAATTGCGTGTTGACAAGGTGATCCTATGCGGGAACTCGAGAGAATTGACAGGGTCTTAAGTCTTATCGGTAAACTGTGGAAATCATCTCCAGACATGCGGCTCGGACAACTGTTAGAGAACTACGTGTATGAGCGTCCAGAATCCCTTTTCAGACAGGAGGATGATTTCACTGAGAGAAGACTGCTTGAAGCACTTGAGAAAACGAGGCTCGCCAAGAAGGCGTAACGGTGACTGAAAGAAGTGAAACAAAGAATTCCAACACAAAGAGTATCGGGAACACCTCTCAACAACCGCAACACAACGATCAACTATGTAGCCGCGGCTAGAAAAGAGTTCAAAGAATGCCTAGAGGAACAATTCTATAAAATAGCAAGGCTCACGTATGAAAGAAGAACATCAGATATCTCACAGATCACAAAGGCTGGACTGGAGTGCAGGAAACACTATTTCCAAACGATGAAAGGAGCCACAAATATCACAGAAGAAGCCATTGAGAAACTAATGAGAACAGAATTTGAGCGACAGATACGATTCTACGCTAAGCTCGAAAAAATCCGAGAACATTTCCAGCATCTGAGTGGCAGCTGGGTGCGATTTGGCATCCAATTCCCTGACAGACTTGACAGAGGTTACGATTGGCAGACGGGGCTAACCGTGGGATGCAACATCAGTGTGGGCAGCACAGGCTTCTTCGCGTTTCCGCTTGTCGACGCAAGAACGGCTACATATGGAAAGGAGCGGTGCAGAGTCCTCTACGTCGATAAGGATTGCGTCATAACCCTTGCATCAGTTCCAGCCGCCGTTGAACCGTTTCAGTCCCCAGAAGTCTGGGCAGAGGAATTTGCGCAGCAAGGCAGAGATTCGGTGAAAGATGTGTCGAGAGACTTTCCCCAAACACGGACCGCGGTGGCGTACGGCAACTTTCTTCTACTCGATTCTGAAGAAACCTTCTCTCACAAAGAACTTGCAGCCCTACGTGAAAAACACGGGGTTCATGCAATCGTCAAAGCAGATTCAACAAACCGACAGGCACTCATCTACACCGGACAAGAGGATATTCCTCTCCACATCCAATTAGAATTGCTGCACTAAGAGCCCAACGATCAGGTGAGAAAGCAACTGGACACCGAGACAGCGAATAATGCGTTGATCAAAGCTATTGAATCGCGTCAAATCAGAGCGGCTAGGGTAGCTATCGCCAACGGGGCGAACGTGAACGCAGAGAAGGATGACTACTCAGCGTTGATGATGGCGGCATTGAGAACACATGACAGAATAGCGTCCCTGCTCATACAGAAAAGAGCAGACGTGAACCGCAGGAACTCAAGGGGAGAAACAGCGCTCATGCTCGCAGCAGGAAAAGGAGACAAACACACGGTCAGGGCTCTGATCCGCGCCGGCGCCAAAATCAACGCAAAAGATGAAAATGGCAGTACAGCCCTGACGGAAGCAGCCGAAGCAGGTCAAGCAGCAACAGTTCGACTTCTCATATCTGAAGGAGCAGACATCAACGCCACAAAACACGGCCGTAAACCATGGATCCTAGCTGCAAAAGAAGGCCACACAACCGTAGTTAAAACCTTGATCAGCAAAGCAGACAACATCAACGAAAAGGCAGGAATCCTAGGCTACACCGCCCTCATCGAAGCAGCCGGCATGGGACACCGCGATACCGTCAGTCTTCTAATCAAAAGAGGCGCAGACGTGAACACAGCGTCCACCAACGGAACAACCGCGCTCATGACCGCCGCCGACGGCGGCCACACCGAAGCAGTATCAATCCTGCTGGACGCAGACGCAAACATTGACGCGAAGGATTCAAATGGAATAACGCCATTGATGCACGCCGCTATCAGAGGCCATTTGGAGGTAGTGCAGCTCTTGATCCAGAAGGGCGCCGACGTTAACGCAAGAACCAGTGACGGAACAACCGCACTAATCTACGGTGCAGAGAATCATCAGATTGCTCAGAGCCTCTTAGACAGGAAAGCGGATGTCAACGCCCAAGGGTTCCGTGGCAGGACAGCTCTGATGCAAGCAGCAGGCCTCGGCCAAGTCGACTCGATAAAAGTTCTGCTTAAGGCGGGGGCTGATCCGAACTGCCGCGACGAGATGGGAAGAACGGCACTAATGTTCCCCGCATGGTGGCACGAAAACATGTACGGAAGTGAAGACGACGATTTTCACCTGAGGATCAAGACTGCTGCCGCCGAGACCGCCAAAACCCTTCTTGACGGCGGCACCGATGTCAACGCAAAGATGCACGGTGGAAGAACTGCGCTCATGATAGCGTGCCAACAAGGCCTCGACGGCATGGCAAAGGTACTGCTCGCGAACAGGGCAGATGTTCAAGCCACAAGCGACGAAGGCGAGACTGCCCTAGTCTTGGCGGAAGGAAAATGCAGCAGCGAAACCCTTGAATTGCTCCGCAGCAGACGGACAGCATCCACTGGACACAACTCTCAACCTAGCTGAGCCACAAGCCCTTCAATAGAACAACATCCACGCCTTGCACCTGAACCGAACAAACCACCCCTTGCCACCCCAACACCGCACCCATCCGACCAGTCCCCAAGACAAACAGACCCTACAACAAACATACATGAACACCCCCCATAACCACCGCTCCCAGCCGCAGATCACCTGGAAACACCTACAGCCAACACCCCAAAAAAAACACAAACCACCCCACAACAACCCGAAAACCACCCCAAACAAAACCAAACAACAAGAAAACACCCCCAACCCTACATAAACCCCCCTAGACCAACAAACACACACAAAACACAACAGATTTAACAAACCCACACAAACCATACCAACGAACACAACATGTCAACCACAGAACCCAGCAGAAACACTAAACCAGACGCAAGACCACCCCCAACAGGCACCCCACCCCCCAGACCACCAAGAACCAGCCCATCAAACCACGTTTTCATAGGAAAAAAACCAGTAATGAGCTACGCAATGTCAGCCCTCATACAACTATCACAAACCAGCGACATAGTCCTCAAAGCCAGAGGAATGGTCATCTCCAGAGCAGTCGACGTCGCAGAAATAGTCACCAAACGACTAGGAAACAACGCCTTCGCAGTCAAAGAAATCAAGATAGGCACAGAAGTAGTCGGAGAAGGCGACGAATCCAGAAACGTATCCACCATCGAAATATCCATCGGACCAAAACAATAACCCCCAACCAAAACACCCACATACACGCACCCACCCCTAAACATTACCACAGAAACCAAACACGCAAACCCCAACACCCAACAAACCGGAAAACCATAGTTACACCGCGACAAAATACCCATCACTAAAACACACCCCATAAAACTGAAACGTTCACACCAAAAAAACACAGATCATCAAGAAGGACAATGTTTTTAAGCAGAAAAAACTAAGCCGTGTCCCAAACAAATTGGCGCAAATGCAAGTAGGTCGCGAGACCTTCGAGCAAACGACGGTTTCACAAATACCCTTCTCCGAACTCGAGCTATCCAAGCTAACAACCGAGTACGGCACACCCCTCTACGTCATCGACGAACACACACTAAGAAACCAAGTGCACAAGCTCCGACAAGGATACTCCGGCTACAAAGGCCCAGTAAGAATAGCATACTCCATGAAGACAAACTTCACACCTGCCCTACTCAAAACATTCATGACGGAAAACACCCTGTTCGACCTAACATCACCAGGCGAACTATACTTCTACATCCGCAGCGGCGGAAACCCTGAAAACGTGATTTACACAAGCGTCACCGAAACCTGGGACGAATTCTCACAGATCCTCAGAGCAGGAGTACGCCTAATCGTAGTCGGCTCAGCCAACGGCCTAAGCAACCTAATGGGAGTAGCAGAAAAAGAAGGATACAACCCCAAAGTCATGATCCGCGTCGACCCCGAAGTCGGCGTCAAAGCAGAAGTCAGAGCATCCCGCAGAAACGGAAGATTCGGAGTACCCCTAAGCAACAACACAGGCAGCCTAGACGGAGCAGCCAGCCTACTACGCAGAATAATGGCATCAAGACTAGAATTCGAAGGATTCCACTTCCACTTAGGATCACAGATCAGCGACCCAACCTGCTTCCTCAACGCCCTAGACAAACTAGAACACTTCATAACCAAAATGCGCAAAGAATGCCCTCAACTCCCAGTAAACATCATCGACATAGGCGGAGGAACACCAGTCAACTACGGAATCAGAGTCCCTACACCACTGGAAATCGGAACCATGATCACCCCAAGGCTAAACGCACTAGCAGACACCCTGAAGAACGAATTCACCCTCGTCGTCGAAAGCGGAAGATACCTGTCTGCAGAAGCCTGCGTCCTACTCTCACGCGTATTGAACACCAAGAACTTCGGAGACCAAAAAGTCGTATTCATAGACGCAGGATACCACCTTCTCCTCGACGCAGTTCTACTCAGACAAGAATACCCTCAGTACATAATCCCCAGCTGCGAACACAACCCCAACGACAAAACAGTACTCGCAGGGAGACTATGCGACACATATGACACATATCCACTATCGCCAGCCTCCAACGTGTGCGGCGCCGAAATAGGGAAACTCATGGCCATATCTAATGTCGGCGCATACTCAGTTGTCTTCAACATGCCCTTCCACTGCCAAACCAAGCCAGCAACAGTCATGCGCAAAGCAGACGGAACCTACAAATGCATACGCGAACGCCAAACAATCGAACAGCTCTACGGCGAGGAAGGCGGAAACCTCGATTAGGCACCTGTCTTAGAGGAACGGGCATCCAGAACTTGTCGAAGCTCAGCTGATGCCTCTAAGAATGCAGCTATTCCTGTCTTGAAAGGATACCGCCCCTGCTTCTTTCCCGACACTGGCTCCACCCACTCCAACCCGAAGAAAGGAATACAAGCACGGAACAGCGCTATTGCTTCATCAACAAACCCATATCGCAGCTTCGCCAAGACCTCCTGAGCAGTCACCCAAGGCCAAAAAGCCCCATTCTGATATACCCCAGCATTAGTCCTCAACGGGAGCGTTTCGCCAAGGGGCGGATCAACGACCACAGGCCCGAGAGCTCTACGCGTCCGCTCCTTCAGAACACGCAGAACTTCAACCGAAACTTCCGCATCGATACCGTCAACCTGAACTGCATAAACAGCATCCTGATAGACACGTTGCCCACTTTTCCATCCTTCAACCTCTTCTTTAGCCAATTGATTCAAAGAGCCAATAAGCTTCTGCAGATTACTCAAAACCACGCCCCCCTCTTGCCGTCTTCCCACCGCCTCAAGAGCCATTCCATAGGCTGCAAGAGCCTTCGCCCAGACTGCTTGGGTATAGAGCACCGTCCCGCTGCGCATAGCAGTATCCATCCAGTCTTCGTTCGGGTTCTGGCTGATGAACATAGTTGTAGATCCAGCTCTTCCAAAAAGATAGTTCATAGCCTTATCAACCCTAACAAGCGCGCTGTGCAACGAGCCAAGATCGAAACTGCGGAGAATGTCGCAAGTAGCAGAGATCAAAAGAGCATTAGAATCGACATCAGGCTCAGATCCATAAACCTCCAATTGTCTTCCACGTATAGTTGTGGCCAACGCGCCAGACCAAGACCTAAGATCGTCTTGGCTAGCTCGTCTAACCTTGAATCCGGTTAAAGGAGAACCTCTACCGTACACCACATTGGAGTTCAGCTGAATCTGATGCGACCAAATTTCTGTTAAGCCGCTGAGACACTCCTCGAAGAGCCCTAGCCGCGCCATGGCGCGGATTATGAAAGATGCATCCCTACACCATATTCCACCATATCCTCCACCTGGCTGTACGCCTCTAATGACCTTCCGCGCATAAGAGAAAACCTGTTGAACGACTTCCTCAAGGGGAGCTTCGGCAATATTTCGCCATCTTCGTGTAAAACGTCTGCGCGTCAATGAGCCTACCGAATAGCCGTAACATCCCCTAAGAGCTGTTACAAACTCCATTCTACTTCAACCTTCAGATAACAACTGCACAGCCTTCAAGCGATAGAGCGTCTGCATAACGCTAAGCAGCATCAAACAAAAGATAATCCTGCGGACACCCTAGTACCCTTCAAGCTTCTAAGAACTCGCATTTCGATTGACAGTGGAAAGATCGTTGGCATACATAAAAACAAAAATCAGCGTTGCCGACAAGCAACCACCGTGTCTGGGACCCCAGAATAGAGATAAACCCACCTTCAAAGTAGTGGTCAAGCATGCAGATGTATGCAATTTCCACAAAATCTCTTCCCATAGAAATTTCGCAAGTTGAATCAATTTTTGGATAAGCTTATTCACTTAGTAGGAGGAAGACACGAAGTGCAGAGAACAGTTCAGGGAAACCCACACCACAACAAGAATCTTCAGATCCTGTCGAGCACCGTCTTAAGCACGTCAACACCTCTGAGCACACCTAGGCTTCCATTCTTCGCATTACTTTCTGTGAACCTCTTGGTGCCGTCTCCTTTCACTCGACCTCCAGACACTAGCAGAGGTACGGGATCAGCACTATGTGCTTTGAGCTGGCAGGGTGTAGCATGGTCTGCAGAGACAGCTAGAGCGAAGTCTCCCGCCTGAACATGGTCTCTTATGATACTGAAGAAATGCGAGTCTACATCTTCTATTACTTGTTTCTTTTCTTCTGAGAGTCCGTCGTGGCCAGGTTCGTCAGGCCCCTTTATGTGAAGATATACTGCGTCAAACTTTTTCAGGAGTCTGACGGCGTGACGTGCTTTGTATCCGTAGTCGTCAACTTTACCCCCGTCCTGCTGGGCCATACCTGTCAGGTTGGCGACCCCCTTTTCTACAGGCATGTCTAAGAGGCAGGCGAAGCTTAAGCCGTACTTCTTAGAGATCGGAGTCAACCTAGGATATACATTACCTGCATCCCTCAGCAACACTATGTTTGCAGGCATCTTGCCTTTTTGCCTCCTAGCATTGTTGACTAAATGTAAACCCAACACGTCGCGAGCCTTATCTGTAAACTCGTTCACCAACTCTGCCGATAAATGCGATGCAGCATCATCGTCGAGCGGAATGGACTTCTGAGGCTTCAGAACGTTGAGCCCCTCTTTAGCGACACCCATGCCACCGATGCGGGCATAGGCAGGGTCAGTGTTGTCAATGTTGGCGGAGAGTTTTCTTCCTTCTACTCTTATCGTTAGCACCGCCCGGTGGCCCACGGTGTGCTCGAATTGAATCTTGGCGCCTCCTGATAGCCTTACCTTATCACGTATGGTCTTCGCAAGTGTATCTGCTTCTTCATTGGTAAGATCTCGGCCTGCTCTTCTGTCGCCTATGGTTCCATCATCTCTAAGCGTGGCAAAGTTAGCTCTAAGCGCCAAGTCACCTGTCTTGAAGTCTAGACCGAGACCAAGGGCTTCGACTACGCCTCTTCCAAAATAGTCGTTTCCAAAAGAGTAGCCCAGCATGTTGAAGACAGCTATGTCTGATTCAGGCGAAATGTCCTTGCCTACGGAATGAACAATGCCGCTGAGCCCTTTTGACGCTAGCGAGTCCAGGGAAGGCGTATGGGCAGATTCAAGAGGCGTCTTTCCTGATAGCGCAGGATCAGGGCGATCCCCTACGCCGTCAAGCAGAACATAGAGCAGACTAGGCATTGTCTTCCACGCATTAACCTTGATGACCCGCTAGTATCTAATGGTTTCCAGTGAGTCATTGGCCGGAGGAGGTTGCACGGTAAAGATGCTTGATTTTGAGGGTGGTTGAACAGGCTTGACAGGTGCCTGAATCGGTTGCGACTTGGGTTTCTTCATCTTGTTAGCCACTGTTGCTACTTTTCCCTCGAAATCAGTGTAGATCGCATCGAAGACGGCGTAGGCTTCAGATGACGAGCTGTAGGTCGTTTGGTAGCCAGCCGATACGCTCCCGTTATATGCATAGTCAGACATGTCTTGCAAGATGTTTCCCTGTTGTAAGGTTTGCCAAATATGAAGCACATTCTTGTCACCCACTTCGTCAACGACCGGTTTCAGCTCCCTCACCCTCTCAAACGTGATGCGCTGCATATGATTTCCCAGCCACCTTGACACTCCAGATCCGGTATCTATCTTTGAAACAGTTTCAGCAACGGGTACCAACATCTTGCCTTCAGCAGGTAAGATCTGGGCTGCTTCTGAGGGAGTGGACCATGCAACTCCGCCGTATTTGGATGTCTCCTCAGGAAGGCTGCCTAGAATTGTAATCATGTTTCTATAGACAAGATTATTCATTGATTCAAGATCAACTGCAACCAAGACATTTCTTCCATAGGTCTTAGTGAGCGCTTCAGCATATTTCGCAGGCGTGGTTAAGTTCGTATCTTGCTCTGATTTCGGCGAGCATGGAGCTAAGATCTCAGATAGGTAAGGATGTCTGGGGATAAGCTTCAGATTTGACGATGAAGCAGGTGAATAAAGTCTTGTCGCGGGGAACCTAAGCCTCTGATCGCCCTCCATCACAAAAGCTTTGAAGCCTAGTTCTTCGACAGAACGGCTGATCAGATCATTGTAGATAAGGTCAGTGTTTGCGAACACTGAGATCTTTGCGCCGAGAAGAGATGTTGCAGTATTGAGTTGATCTCTCACTTCTTGTTGGAACTCTGCGGGATTTGGATAGAGGCTTGAAAGAGAGTTATAGTACGGATATCCGACTATCTCCATCATGCCCGAAGACACAAGGGTCTTCATGATGTCGACTAGCTGTGGGTCGTATCTGGCTGCTTGTTCTAGGAAAAGTCCTGATGGCGCAAACGAAAATCTGAATTTGTTTCCTGTACTGCTGTGGGTCACGCAGATCTTGCTCAAGAGTGAGAAAAGCGGTCGATAACATTTCTGTGACTTCTCTTTGAATGAGGCAGCGGTGAGCTGCTCGTCGAAATATTTGTCTATAAGAGAGGCGCCTTCGACGATCCACTTAACTCTTCCATGAACAAATCCTCGATTAAGATAAATAGGTCGATGAACAGTAAAGAGAATGCAGACTAAGGTCATCGACCAGTGTTTGTTCGAACAGTTCTAATTTCGGGGAGATTTGTTATCCTTCACTTCTTGGTAAGACTATTTTGACGATATGACGCGTCTCATGTTTACAGGAAAAGATTAAGTGTTGAAGACGGGAGTCGCTAAGTGAACACGGCTGTGAGCGAAATAAGACGGGATTATTTTACAGATAGATTAGTGATCATTTCTCCAGAGCGCTCTAAACGACCGTCTGATTTCAAACGGCCTAGACAGAAAGAGACTGTGGGGGTGTGCGCGTTTTGCCCAGGAAATGAATCCATGACTCCTCCCGCTGATCTGGTTCTCAGTCAGAGAGGCGGCTCTTTGGTGAAGCTGAGCGATGGTGAGTCCGATCCTGTTACTGATTGGTGCGTAAGGGTCTTCCCAAACAAGTACCCTGCTCTGTCTACTACTCCGCCTCAGAGCTATAACGATCCGCCTCATTACAGCGAGCCAGGCTATGGGTACCACTATGTGGCTGTTGCAACCCCTAACCACAACGAGGGATTTGGCTTGATCGACACGGAACAATGGGTTAATGTCTTAGCAGCGTTGCAGGACAAGGTTAGGCAGCTCTTCAGTCAAAAAGGTGTGGCGTATGTAGCTACATTTGTGAACCATGGTGTGGAGGCTGGTGCCAGCTTAGCGCATCCTCATCTTCAGTTGGTTACATTGCCAAATCTTCCTCCAGCCATCGAGGCTGAAGCCAAAGCATACGAGAAGAACATGGATGACCGTGGTGTCTGCCCGATGTGCAGCATTGTGAGTCTAGAACAGGGAGGGCCACGCCAGATTCTTGTGACTGACCATTTTATTGCCTTCTGCCCTTGGGCGCCGATTCATGCGTATGAGTTTTGGATTTATCCTAAGAGGCATCAGACAAGTTTGTTGAAGGTCACTCAGAAGGAGATGAGAGACTTGGCGCTTATTCTTAGGTCCACTCTTGGGGGCTTATACAAGTCTCTAAGTGACCCGCCTTTCAACATGGCTTTCCATATCTCTTCGGAGAAGAAGACGAGTAAGCAGATACATTGGCATATTGAGGTTTACCCGAGGCTTAACACTTGGGCGGGGTTGGAGCGGGGGTCGGGTGTTTTTATCAATCCTGTTGTTCCAGAGCAGGCTGCAGAGGACTTGGGCGCTTATTCGCGTAAGGAACTTGCCAGCCTTATTGGAATAGAGTGAGATACGCCTGTGGCGAAGACTTATACTGGCAAGTTGCTGTTGAAGCAGAGGATGTGCTAGGTCTTGCCTACGAAGATTGTTGAGATCATGGTGAAAACTGTTGTTACTATTGATGCTAGCTCGACGGTTTTGAAGGCAGCTCAACTGATGACTGAGAGCGATGTTGGCAGTCTTCCAGTTGTGGAGCAGGGTATTGCTGTTGGAATCGTTACTGAACGGGACTTGGTTCGCCGGGTGATCGCGAGGCGGAAGGATCCGTTTTCCTTGTCGGTGAAAGAAGCGATGTCTTCTCCTCTGGTTTCAGTCCGGCCTGATGTGTTTGTCGAAGATGCTGCGGATCTTATGGTGAAGCATCGGATTAGAAGGGTTGTAGTCATAGAGAAAGGCAGGCTTCTGGGAATAGTGACAAGCACTGATCTAGCGCGATTTGTGAGTGCCCACGGGAAGTTTCTGAGCGCCTTGACAAGGGCGTTCTTTGAAGAGGTATAAGTGCACTTAGCTGTCTTATGCATATAGATATCCTCGGCTTAGTCCCATAATTGGTATTTTAGTCCGATTTAGTCTTGACTGTCTCTAGGAGCATTTTAGTGGGTTTGTAGAGCATCTTAGGTCTACCAACCTTGCCCTGAATAATCTCTTCCTTGGCCAGCAGCGAGTTCGCTTCCAGATGCTTTAGGTGGGACAATACAGTTGACCTAGCCAATTCTGTCTTCTCCACCAGCTTGGCTAGACTGCGAGGTGAAGACTGACCGCCTTGGCAAAGTAGATCCACTATCTTCTGGCAGCAAGCGTCGAGCATATAGTGTATCTGGACTAAATCGGACTTAATTAAGGAGTTGTGGGACTAAGCCGATATCCTCCCCTTGAATATAAGCCGTGTTGATAGATGCTAATGGCATGACGCTTGGCTGTGAGTTGCTAGACCAGCGTACAATATGGATTTCGAGTTTGTGGATGAATCGTTTTGTGTTGCGGAGATGGTCAGTGCTGATTCCTCTATGTTATTTCGGTACGTGTTTTCCGAGGTAGCTCAGTTTGGATGCTAGTTTTTTCTTTAGCTGATCTATGTTGGGTGTGGGAAGCGGATTGATTCCTTTGAGCTTCGCGAGGTAGAGTGTAGAGAAATCCAGCAAATAGATGAGTGAGATGAGTCTGCTCAAATGGTCATTTCCTTTCGCTAAAACTTCAAGCGGTTCAGTCCCTTTGTTCCGCATAACTGACTTGAGTGCTTCGAATCGGTTCTTTACTTCCGGTGGTTCTTTGCTCCATCTGAGGAGGATTGGAATCCAGTCGTTGACACCACTTCGCCATGCTTCGATTTCGTTGTGACAGAGTTCGGGAAGCACTTCTACTGCGGAATGTGTCTTCGAGTTTTCGTTTAGGGAATTCTTGAATCTTGTTGCTGCTGCTTGTAAGACTGTCGGTGTGTAGATTATTGTCTCAGCGTTTCTTATCTTCTTGGCTAATTCTATTGCAGGATTTAGTTCAGTGGATGTCTCTGTGGAAACTTGTTTGCCTACTTCTCTTATCACTTCGCCGCATCTGGTTAGCTCTATTTCCTTTTCGTTATCTCCAAGAGCATTGAGAACTATTCTTGCGGCGGCGACCAATATGAAAGGTAGAGAAGAGCGTGGGGACGAGAGCATCTTCACCTTGATGTGGAGAACGTGATGCTTCAGACTTACTTGCTCCAGCATTCCTCCTGAGGAAACTGCGACACATGGGACTCGGCGCTTTACCGCTTCAAGTAACACGCTCACGGTTTCTTCCGTGTCGCCTGAGCAGCTGATGGCTACGACTAGGCTTCTTGGCGTCACGTTATTGGGCAGGTGGTAGTCTTTGATCACTTCGATAGGGACGGAGCCATGTTGGGAGAGCCAGTCTGCTACAACATCGCCGGCTACGGCTGAGCCGCCCATTCCTGCGAAAATGATTCTTTCAGCTCTTGGCAGTGAGTTGAGCTGGACCTCTTCTTGTAGAGCCTGTTGGAAGTGCTGGGGCCAACGATTGTAATCTTGGAAGATCTTTGATTGGCTGAGCTCATTTTGAGAGTTTGTTGGCAACTTGCTTGTCTAGAAGTATGACTGGGTAAATAAGTTCAACCGGGCTGTCTGATTGGAAATGAGTCTACGGGTTGAATCTTTCCTGAACTACTTTGGCGTGTAGTCTTTCTTTTTGAGTAGTGTTGAAGAGCTGTTTTAGCAGGTCTCCTTCTTCCATTGTCATTTTTACTCCTCTCCTACTCATCATTCTCTCTTGGGTTCTTAGGGCTGAGTCAAGGTTTAGTTCGAAGGCTTTTCCGTTGACGCTCTTGCTGTATATTGTGAAGCTTGGTATGTCTTCTGCTGTAAGTCCGTGTAGTTGCGACGCCACTCCAATTCTCTTGCCGGTGTAGATCAATGCGCCTATGGATGTTTTGCATGAGTCCGCTAGGAAGCAGCCGACTTTGATTAGGCCCGTGTTCACTGTTCTTCCTTGCACATTCACTTTGATTTCGCCGTAGGTGTTCTTCAGGTCGGAGTTGGATGTTAGGGCGCCGAGGTTAACCCATTCGCCGATGTAGGAGTGCCCGATGTATCCTGTGTGCTGCTTGTTGCTGTATTGCGCGATTATGGTTTTGTCCAGTTCGCCGCCTATTCTTGAGTGGTCCATGATTGTGCATCCTTCGCCGATTTGGGCGGAGTGGAGGATTACGTTTCTGCCTATGTATGTTGGGCCAGTGATTCTTGTAAAGGCTTGTATTTCGCTGTCTTTGCCTATGAATATGGGGCCTTGTCTTGCATCTAAGACGACGGGCTTCTCCAAGAGACTTCCTTCTTCTACGAAGATATCGTTGCTGCGGCCGAGTCTTGTTGCGTCTATGTGTGATCTTCGCTTATCCCTTGTTATGGTTGGAAAATGATTGGTAATCAGCTGGGGATTCATTTCTACAAGTTCCCATGGGCCTTGGATCAACGGGTTGGAGGGCAGATCAAACTTTTTGCCGACGCTGGTTTTGGCGGGTAATAGCTCTTTCTGGTGGGCTTCTTCAAGCATA
Source organism: Nitrososphaerota archaeon (assembly GCA_016184315.1). GTDB lineage: Archaea > Thermoproteota > Nitrososphaeria > Nitrososphaerales > JACQRY01 > JACQRY01. Next base: position 78,379 of record JACPCU010000017.1, on the reverse strand, counting down.
TGTTGGGCTTGTTTCTGTTTTACTTTGAGTGCTATGATTTGTTTTTCGGTTACGGCGATGAAGGGCGCGGGTTTTGTGATGATCTTGGTAAGTTCATGGTTCCATTTTGTTGAGCCGTTTATGAAGATAGTGTCTTGATCTGTGGTTGTGGGGTTGACTTGGCATTCTTTGTGTCTCTGTTTGGTGACCTTTTCCAGGTTTTTTCTAACCATGATTGAGTATTGATCTGTGTGTATGTTGTGTAGCAGGTGTTGTAGGAGTGTGGTGGTTCCGGCTATTAGGTCGAAGCATGGGCGTGTATGGGTTAGGGGTTCGAGTCTGCTGGCTGTTTCTTGGTCTTCGAAGATGATTGTGTTGAATCCTTGTGTTGTCAAAGGATCTTCCCTAGTTTCTGTACGTATTTGTCGTATGCTGCTCTGTATGATGATTTGTCGCCTATGTCTATGAATTCTCCTTCTACTGGGTATCCTAGGATTTTTTCTCCTGTTTGCATTGCTTCTGTGAAGGCTTTGTCCATGGAGTATACTTTGTCTTTGGGGATGTATTTGAGGAATCTTGGTTCCATGATGTAGCAGCCTACGTTGATTAGGCCGCTTACTTCTGGTTTTTCTCTCCATCCTGTGATTTTGCCTTTGTTGTCGATTTCTATGAATCCGTAGCGTAGGGTGGTTTTGTAGTGCATTAGGGTCATTGTGGCTGCGGCTTTGTTTTGGTGATGGTATTTGAGGGCGTCGGCGAGGTTGAATGTGAATAGGGAGTCTCCGTATAGGCAGACGAATGTGCTGTCTATTTGTTCTTCTACTGATTTTAGTTGGCCTGCGGTGCCCATGGGTCTTTTGGAGTTGGTGTATGTGATTTTGACTTTTAGTTCTTTTCCGTTTTGGAAGTAGTTTTCGATTACTTTTCCGAGGTAGCTGGTTGAGATTAGGATGTCTGTTATTTGTGCTTGTTTGAGCCATTCTATTAGGTGTTCTAGTACTGGTTTTTCGCCTAGTGGTAGCATGGGTTTGGGTAGGAAGTAGGTGTAGGGTCTAAGTCTGGTTCCGAGGCCTGCTGCTAGGATGACTGCTTTTGTTTTCTGCAATTGTTGGGTTCGGGGTTGTTTTGTGTGTTTTGGATAGTTAAGTGTTTTGAGGTGGGGTGTGCTTGTGTGTTTGTTGGTCTAGGGGGGGTTTATGTAGGGTTGGGGGTGTTTTCTTGTTGTTTGGTTGTGTTTGGGGTGGTTTTCGGGTTGTTGTGGGGTGGTTTTTAGATTGTGGTTTGTGGTTGGTGCATTTGTTCTTTCATGAGTGCTCTGGCCATTCTGCTGGTGTTGTAGGCTGTGCCTGTTTCGCTTTTTTGGTTTAGGGTGATGAGTCCTGCCCATCCTTTTGTTTTTTGGGTGAGTGTGTTTATGGCTGTTTCGGCGGCTTTTTGTGGTGGGGTGTTGTTGGCCATTAGGTCGCAGGCTTGTTTGGATAGGACTACTTTTGCTATGGCTTCTCCCCAGCCTGTGGCTGAGGCTCCGCCTGACTGGTTGTCGGCGTAGGCTCCGCATCCTGGTAGGGGTGTGTCTCCTACTCTTCCAGGTAGTTTTCCGGGTAGGCCTCCTGTTGATGTTCCTGCGGCTATGTTTCCGTTTGTGTCTAGGGCGACTGCGCCGACTGTGTCGCCTGCGAAGAGTTCTTTGACTGTTGGGGGTGTGGTTTTGTTGAGTTGTGTGTGTAGTTGGGCTTCTTGTTGTGTTAGTAGGTTGTTGATGTTTTGTTCGGTGATGCCGAGTTTCTCTGCGAGCTTGTTTGCTCCTTCGCCTACTATGAGTATGTGGTCTGTCTGCTCCATTATTTTTCTTGCGAGGGTGATGGGGTGGAAGATGTTTCTGACTGCGGCTACGCATCCTGTTTGCAGTGTGGCTCCGTTCATTATCATGGCGTCCAGTTCGTATCCGCCTTCGCTGTTCCGTGAGGCTCCTTTGCCTGCGTTGAAGTAGACTTTGTCTTCCATGGATCTGATTGCTGCTTCAACGGCGTCCAGGGCTGAGCCGCCTCTGGTCAGTGTGTTCATGCCGATTTGGGCTGCTTCGGCTACTCCTGTTTTGCTTAGCTCTATGAGCTGGTCGGGGATGTTCCATGCGCCGCCGTGAACTATGATGGTTTTCTTGAAGGGCAATGTGGCGGCGTGTTGTTGCCGCGTTAATAAGTGTCGCTCGGTTTGATCGTTCCGTCGGTTAGGGAGCAGTCGACTGAAATATTCGCTGATAGTTCAGCTTTGATTTATCTAGTTAGGTTTGGAGTACTGGGTCATGGATACTGAGCATCAGTATGTTATGAGGTCGGAGGTCTCGGGGAGCGGGAATCCTGTGGTCTTGGTGCCTGGTGGGTTGACAGGTTGGTTGAGCTGGAAGCCTCATGCAGAACAGCTTTCGGCGAATTGCCGTGTTATCCGTGTGCAGCTTCTTTCTGTTGATTTGGGGTTAAGGAACGAGCCGCTTCCTACTGGGTATTCTGTGGGCTTTGAGGCCGTTGCGTTGGAAAAGGCTCTTGACAGACTGGGGGTAAGGCAGGCTGACTTTGCCGCTTGGTCGTATGGCGGTGAAATCGCTCTTAGTTACGCGCTTAGCAATCCAGATAGGGTAAGGACGCTGACGCTTATTGAGCCGCCTGTGATTTGGGTGTTACGTAGTCGAGGCGGGTTGTCTAGGGAATTGTTGGAGGAGCAGCGGCAGATTCGATCCCTTGGACCGGAAGATGTGAGTGAGTCTCAGCTTGAGTGGTTCACGCATTTCGCTGGTTTTGTTCCAATAGGTGTGGATCCGAAGAAGCTTCCTCAGTGGCCGATCTGGGTGGAACACCGGCGATCTTTGCGGACTGGTGATGCTGCTTTCCAGCATCAGGATAGTATCGAACGGGTGCGAAGATTCGATAAGCCTGTGCTGTTGTTTAAGGGTGAGGGTTCCTCTGGTTTTCTTCACCAAATCATAGATATTCTTGGGGAGGAATTCCCGGACGCGTCGGTTAAGGTTTTGCCGGGAGGTCACGCATTGCAGATGGCCTCAATCAGAGAGTTCATGGAAATTCTGAATCGATTTCTCTTGGAAGGACAAGTAAGATGATTGGCGCTTCAAGAATAAGCTGATTGTGGACCTGGTGAGTACATAGCGTTATCTTTCTTGTGCTTCTGAAAACTTCTGTGAGTTCTTCAATCGAAGAAAATACTCGTTCCCGAGGTGGAACCTGAAGAAGATGGGACACACGCGGTAAGGGTGGGTAGGCAAGAGATCGTTCTCAAAAGCCATGAACGAAACCTTTAATCTGGCAGTGCAGTATTACAGATGGAGTTAGATTTGGCCGTTCAGTTAAGTGAGAAGCAGCTAAATGCTGTAGTGAAGAAACTAGATTCAGTGAAATTAGAACTACTCAGGTTGCGTGCATCCCTACTTCCTCAAGAGGAGTTAACAGCTGAAGAGAAGAAGGAGTTGGCTCTGGCAATCAAGGAATACGAAGAGGGTAGATCTATTCCTCTGCCGAAACTTAGGAGGAAACCTAGGTGACGGCTTGCCCTGTTTGAAGTCAGTCTCTCTGACAGAGCTGAAAAGAACTATCGCAGACTTCCTGCCCATTATAGGAATCGGGTTCTGGAACTTCTTGCAATGTTGCAAGAAACCCCTGTCCCGGCAGACACCTTTGATATTGTAAAACTAAGAGGGTTTGCAGACTGCTTCAGAGCGAGGATTGGTGACATCAGAATCATCTTTCAAATTAAATGGGAAGAAGCGGAGATAAGGATTTTGGTTATTGAATTTCGTGGAAGAGCCTACAAGTGAAATAGCTGGAGTCGCCGCAGGTGTTCAATGATAATAGATTCAAGGGCCCAAAAGATACCTACAGATCAGGATACGTGACTAGAGAGTCATCTACGAGCACTATTCAACCGCGAAGATAGTCGTTGTGCATGATATTTTGAGAAGAGAGAAAGCATATCGATAGCTAGAACGATACACTTTCAAATATTTATGAAACAAAAAGAAGTAACGTGGAAATGTTGGATGGGCCGGGAGGGATTTGAACTGTAAACGGGCATACACTTCAAGATTCTATCTGATTAGATTCTGAGTTACGACAGATATAGGAATTCTTGGGCTATGGACTTCACTCTGGAGGGGTCGATGCTCCTCGAAGTTTTTCGGTCACCCGCTCGGCAATCTCTTCGAAGTTCTTGGTTTCTGGGTTCTCTTCTTTTATGTAAGGTATCCCGAACTCTTGGCAGTATTCAGCGAAATCAGTGTCAGACGTGATTAAAGTTATTTCGTCAGTATTGCTGGATAGAGGAGTTAAGGCTCCCTTTCTGCTTAGGAGGAACTTCAGGATTCTCGCATCTGAAATTCCTATCCTTTGATCGTCGTCTCCCCTAATCATTTCTGTGTCGGTTTTGCAATCTGTTACTGCTTTACGAAGCCCCTTGGCCAAGCCATGCGTATTACCATCTACCATGTATTTCATAGTGTACGTAATTTACAACAGCTTCTTAGACTGATAGGCTTAGCTTCAGACTTCTGAAAAGATAATCCTGTTGCGATAAGCGTTGCCAAATTCGCATTATATTGACACAATCCTATTAAGCCAAGTGCAATAAATCGATGATGTGCTAGGAAGAACGGTAACCCGTATCGAGAGTGGTGAGGAATTTGACCTACCTACCTTTGTGAAGTGGGCAGGTGGCAAAGGACAACTCATTGCACAATACGCAAGGTTCTTTCCATCGCGTGTTGACAGCTACCTGGAGCCCTTCCTTGGAAGTGGAGCAGTTTATTTCTACATCAGGCAACGTTTCAATCCTCGTAAGGCAATTCTTTCCGACATAAACGCCGAAATAATTAATGCATTCCAAGTAGTCAAAGATAGTTGTGATGAGCTAGCGTCAAGGCTGAACAAACTTAGAGAAATGAATTCAAAAGAGCATTATTATGAAATCCGTAAGCTTGACCCATTAACACTTGACCGAGTTGACAGGGCTGCAAGACTCATCTACCTTAACAAGACGTGTTACAACGGGCTTTATCGGGTCAACTCAAAGGGACAGTTCAACGTACCGTTTGGCAACTATAAGAAACCATCAATTTTTGATAGCAAGACTCTCAGAAAGGCGTCGCTCTTGTTGAAAGATGCAGAGCTGAGAGTTATGACTTTTGAAGATGTCCTTGGTTGGGCGGAAAAAGATGACTTCGTATATTTTGACCCACCTTACTTCCCTCTATCAAGGACTGCTGACTTCACTGCTTACAATAAGGAAACCTTCGGTAGAAATCAACAAGAGAAACTCGCGCGAGTCTTTGGGAAGCTTGATTCACGGGGATGCCTTGTGATGTTAAGCAATAGCGACCACGAATTTGTTCGTAATCTATACAAAGATTACAGGGTTAATACAGTCAAGGCAAGACGTGCGATTAACTGTATTGGCGGAAAGCGAGGAAAGATTAATGAACTTCTCATAACTAATTACGTTCCGCCGCGGGAACCCGAGATTAATGATTTCTAGTCCTCCCCTACTTCTTTCATTAAGGCATTTCTCAGCATTGCTCTGCCATCGTAGTTCCAATAAGTAACATCCTGTTCTATGAAAAGCCACTTCAGAGCTTTGAGCAAAAGCTCGACTGAAAAACCCTTCATAAATTGCAACGCCATTCTTTTTATTATCACGTCTGGCTCTTCACAATCATAGACTTGAAGGATGGCGGCGCCCAATTTACGAACCTCGGTAGGATTCTCTTGCTTCTTTGTCCTAAGGTCGGCAAGCAGGTCTTTGTGGCTTGGTCGTCTGTCTACGATACCATCGTATTTCTCTATCCAGACTTGAAAATCGATTCCCTTATTCAAGAATGTAGGTCTTAAGAGGTATATCCGCCTTCCATCCACAAGCTTCTCAACAAAATACTTGTAGTGCGTCACATGTTGAATGTCTCCTTCAAACCATCCTTTTTTCTCTGAGAGGAAGACGTTGACGACTTCCTTGCGGAGTTGTTCTCTTGTTTTCCTCCGAAGGTCCAAATAATCTTCACGAGACTCTTTTTGTCTCTTTATGGTCATGAATCACCCCAAATACACGGGTCATAAAAACCTTGAATTCAGGAGGTTGGGTTACACTAGGAGGATAGTGGACCGGGGGTGTCCACAGCGTTTTCGTTGCTGGAATTGGATTCAGAATCGCGGGTCTGGACCTCGCAGGTTTCGAGGCAACGTACCTAATCGTAATGCTCTTGTGACTCTAGGCGTAGCATGTTATCCTTAAATTGAAATAACATGAATTGTAATCAGGTGACAAGCTTTCATGAGTTCAGGTTTCGACTTTTCAGACGATTTCAAGAGAATACAGAAAGATTGGATAGCCAGAGTTCGTAAGACAAGATCTGCGTTACCCGATTTGGTCAAACAATGTGGAACGGCTATAGCGAATCAGTGGAAGTTGAAGAATCTACTGGATGCAGAGCTATTCAAGACCATGAGGGGAACACTTCCTCCTAACCAGCAGCTTGTATCAATCTACTTCGGGAGGAATGCTATATATTTGCGGACGTCATTCATGTTAGCCCAAGAAGGTTCGGTTAGCCCCTGTTACGATTTGTTTAGGACAGTTTTTGAAACGATAACTAGGTCATACCTGTTTGCTCTTGATCCCAAATCCGCAGACCTCATGTACAAGGATATAGAAGGTAAAATAACCCCTCTGGAAACGAAGGAACTTAAGAGAAAATACGATTTCGGTTATTGTTCTAAGCAACTTTGGGTCACTAATCGTAATAGCATGGATAACCTATATCGCCTCTTATGTCGTTTCTCTCACCCAAGTATTCGTTCGGCCAATATAGACTGGAAATATTCCGTCAACAGTGTCAAGGATTGTCTTCAAATGGTTCTCTCCTTATCTTTCGGAACCATTCAGGTATTGATGGAGGCATTCCCCAATTATGTAAAGAACGACTTCAAGAATCTGTGTCGCGACTCTCTGGGAGCAATGGCCGACCAGTTGAAGTATGTTCCCATTTTTGTTCCAGACTCGAAGTCACTAAAGCCAAAAATGGTGATAACAAATAATGACATTCTGTTCCATGGTGTGAGTTTACTCCAGTCATGACACCACTTCGTATCTCTTCCATCTGCCATCACCGAGGTCTTTCACCAGCCCTGTCTGTACGAGATGCTCCATCTGATTTCTGTAGGCACGTTCTCCAAGAGGTTGAGCAACTGACTTCTGATACAGCTCAAACAATTCTCCTGATGATATTCTGTTTCGTTTTTCACTCTCTTAAAGCAAGAATCTTTGATGTTCATTCAACTTTGCTTTCATATACTCGCGTTTCGATACGCGCATTCTCCCGTCCGCGCCTTGTGAATCATTTCACTTCAATTCTGCTCACTGCAGGCTAACGATCTATCAGCGTTTCTTTTTGATTAGCGATAGAAACTCTTCTTTAGTCAGCCTCGTCTGGTCAAAGATGTCCATTAGGGTTGACCTGTTGACTTCGCCGTGCAACGGTACTACTGTTCTCCTTCCATCTTCGTGCTTGAGGAAGACATGGCTTCCCCTCTGTCGGACCGGTTTGAACCCTGCTTTCAAAAGAGCTTTGATAACATCCTTTCCAGACAGGACGGGAAGTTTCTCAGACAATCTTCTAGACAGCCAACTCGATCAGTCTTCCACCCTGTTTCCTAGCCTGCTCTTCCCTCTCCTCCAAGACAAGTTCTATAGCTTCTTTGATATTCTTCAAAGCCTCCTCTTCAGTCTTCCCTTGACTTATCGCTTCAGGAAGCTCCACACATCTGACAGCATACCATCCGGAATCCGGGTCCTTCTTAAGCCTGATTGTGAAGGCACGAGTTGCCATAAAGTTCTTCACCTACAGTTTAGGCTTGATTATATTTTAACCTTGCCAATGTTCTGCAGGTGTCCCGAACCTAGGAATATGTGGACCGGGGGGGATTTGAACCCCCGACCACCCGAGTGCAAGTCGGGTCTTAGAGCATGTGGCTATTCTACCGCTGAACTACCGGCCCAGTAGGGCTGACTCGAGAAGATTCATGTAATATGGTTTACTCAAGCGAATGGTCTTGGAATGGTTCCTGCTTGATAAAAGGATAAAAACTGATGCTGAAGCCTTGCATGCATAATCTTTGGCCGATGACTAACGATTCATGTTAAGCTATTTCAAAGAGGCTGGTCTTCTACCTGCCCGAAGACAGCCCTTCCCCTCTTTTTCACGCTCAGAAGGTTAATGCTTTTTCTGGGTCTCGAAACTATTTCTTGAAACCTTGGGGTCTTATATGTGGAACCATGTGAAATACCAACCTGAGGCTCCAAGCGCGTTGTTTTCGGATAACACCTTGATCTTGTTCAACTCTATTTGCGGCATAAGGAGTTGTTGGACAGGATTCAATTTGGGGGGTGCTCGGTTCTAGTTTTATTACGTTCGCGGGTAACTGGGACACGGCCTTACCAAAAGAGTCCGGATTGACGTTCACCGCAAACTTACTGACAATTAAAAAGCTTCGGAATTTCAATAGATACGAATTACTTGTTTCTGCCTTGAGGATGAAGAACTTTCCCGGTTTTTTCTCTCCACGGTATTTTTATGATTCACATTCTCGGAGCGGCCAAGTGAGGAAGCGAGATACAATAAATGGTTGCTCGCCGTCAAGAGCTAACGCCAGTCCAGCCCGGCTACAAGTGGACTGCTCTTAGTGTAACAACGCTTGGCGCACTTATGGTGGTAATTGAGTCAAGCATTGTTGTGCTAGCACCCCCGAGTATCCTCCGTGACCTAAACGCTGATCTAACTATTGCTACGTGGGCAGTAAACGCTTACGGTCTGACGCTTACAATCTTTCTTCTCCCTTTTGGTCGACTGGGCGATATGTACGGACGTAAACGTCTCTATAACACTGGATTCATAGTATTCACAATAGGTTCAGGATTAGCAGCCTTCTCCCCCAATGGTATGTCTCTTATAGCAGGCAGACTGATCCAGGGATTAGGAGGCACCCTTATCATCTCTAATTCGCAACCGATCATCGCAGATGCATTCCCTCCGCAAGAACGTGGACGGGGCATAGGGATACAGAGCGTCGCGTTCTCAGTTGGCTCAGTTGGAGGCTTCACCGTTGGAGGCCTAATGATCCCCATGGCAGGTTGGCGCAGCATATTCCTCATCAACCTGCCCGTAGGCATCTTCGCCACCTACTGGGCTTCTCGCCGCTTGCGCGAGCTCGCGGAAATCAGATCCAATCAGAAGCACGACCTGCTAGGTGTACTCCTTCTAGCGTCAAGCCTCACTAGCCTCCTTCTCGCAGGAACCTTTGGTCCAACTCTGGGGTGGACCTCCTCTCCTGCTCTTATTTCCGCACTTCTGGGTCTCTTCATGATTCCGTTTTTTGTTCTTGTAGAGACACGTGCCAAGGAGCCGTTGCTGGCCCTGAAACTCTTTAGGCATCGTTCCTTCGCCGTTGGGAATGCTGCCACTTTTCTTAGCAGCCTTGCTTTTACAGGGCTCCCCTTTGCTATGACCTTCTATCTTCAGGGCATTGAAGCACTTACTCCTGAAAGTTCTGCTCTTGTATTGGCGCCGTTCATCGGATGCGCAGCTATCCTTGGGCCATTAAGTGGTTACATTTGCGATCGATGGGGCAGTAGAATACCGACTGTAGGCGGATTACTGCTTATGAGCCTATGCCTTTACGTGTTCTCGTTACTTCACCTTCCTGCAACACCAGCAATTACATCTTTGCTGCTTGTTCTAATAGGAATAGGAGCTGGCCTCTTCTTTGCTCCTAATAATAGCTCCATACTGGGAGCTGTTCCCGCTGATTACCGTGGAGTTGCAGCTGCAACACGTGCAACCCTGTTTAATCTTGGTCGGGTCGCCACGATCGCCCTTGTCTCACTCATTATTTCCCAATATCTTTCTCCGCCTGCGCTGACAGCTCTGTTGAACGGTAAGAATCTTTCAGGCGACACACTTGCGACGACACAGTTCGCCGCCGCGTTCAGAAGAGTGCTGCTTATCTTCGGTTCCTTTAGCCTGCTGGCAGCAATTGCCAGTTCCCTTCGTAGCTCAGGAAGTAACGCTCCTCAAAGTCCAGACAACGTTTCAGAATGACACAACAGATCTTAACATCAGCCTGGGGCAAGTTCCCTTCTGGCTGGAAGAGCATTGTTCGGATTTCTATCGCTTAGTAGAATAGTCCCAAGCCTAACCGAGACTGAGGATGTCGTAGCCATGGCTTCCTGCGCGGCTGCTTGGCTTCGAGTTTCTCAGTGAGCTTGCTTAAGCCGTTACTTTTCGCTGATAGAAGGAAGAGCTAAGCATCCGCGGCATCAGCGTATTCCGCTATGTCTCTGTAAGCGGCCTCAAACTCGTCTAGGGATTGAGCCAAGGTTAAGTTACCAAACGCTTGGTGTATCTGAAATCGTAGAGCAGTTTCAAGGCGTCTCTCAAGCCTCGGAGATAAAAGAAGTTCAATATGGCTGTTGCGAACCCAATGCGGAATCAGGAGGGCGACAGGTTCGGCGAAGATACCTTCTGAACCTTAGGGTTCGAAGGGTCAGTGTGAGGAGGCAATTTTTACTTTGTTTGGCTGCTTCTCTCCAGCTGTTTGTTAGCCTCGGTAACTTGTTGGGAATCTGGGACTTGAACCTGTCTTTCTGGACCCAAGAGAGTTTAAGGGAATCTAAGAACGAATGGCATTTGAGGACATTTAGTGGACCGAGTGCGCTGTTTCATTTCGGCGTGTCTATGGATTCGAGTTTCTTTTCATTTGACTTATGCTCTGAACGGATGAGATCAACTAATCGTTCTCCGACAGGACCAGATTCTTTTCGACGATGTCCAGTAATACTGGCTCACCTTTATCAACTGTTTCTATTGCTCTTGCTAATGCAGGACCGACATCATCTGCGCGAGAAATTGTTTCTGCATATATGTTTATCGAGTGAGCGACCTCTTCAAACCGTATTGGGGGTTCACTGAGGTCGTGACCTGGGAATCGTTTAGCTTTGAAACTCTTTCCTCCTAGAAGGCGCTGGCTTCTCATGGTTGCACCATAGCTTCTGTTGTTGTCAATCACATACATGATAGGAATGTTATGGTGAGCGATCGTCCAGAGAACTCCTAGTCCTCCCCCATAGTTAAAAGTTCCGTCACCGATCAAAGCAATCACTCTCTTATGTGGTCGTGCGAGCTTAATTCCCACCGCCATTCCCATACTTCCCCCCTGATGTCCGCCACCCGAGCAGAAAAGCGTTCCAGGTTCATTAAACTCTAGCACCCTTCTGTAGATGTCGTAATGGAAATCCGCAAGGCCTGATTCCTTGACCAATATCGCTCCATCACCCTTCACCTTATTCAATTCGTAGCCTACACGCCAAGGAGAAATTGGTTCCTCATTCAGATGCCTCTCACATTCTTCTCTCCACTTAGCTTTTATCGAGTTGTGTTCAGCTTTCAAGGTTTCTAGCCTCTCTTTATATCGCGAGACAGATCTTTTCGATATGAGTTTTCTCACCTTAATTATTAGGGCCCGCAATTGGGCCTCAGTACTACACGCAAGTCTGATGTCTGCTGGTCTTATGGGCTTTACATATGGGGCTATTTGTATGGAGTCTTCATCAAGTTGTATTACTGTCGAGCCATATGGTAGGTCTGCAGGTATGTCACATTGAATCACAAATATAACATCGGCAGTAGCAGTTTTTTCAACTTTCCATGTATAGTTTGGCCCTTTCACGCAGTACCCCAGATGCAGTGGGTGTGCGGTGGGATAGTTCATCCAAGCAGGAGCAGAGAGTCCTCCCTCAATGACTGGAATGCTTAACAATTCTGTTAGTTCGATGAGCCTCGGTACCGCTGATTGGTATGCTCCAACTGAGTTTGTAATGATAATAGGATTCTCTGCGTCTACGAGGAGTTGTGTTATTCTTTCGGTTACTGAATGTTCAGCTTCTGAAAGCTCAGCTGGCTTGTATCTGTGGACTTCGTTAACCTTTCTTTTCCTAGCCTTTTGGAGCAGAAGGTCTTTGTTCAGTATGAGGAGTGTTGGCCCTCTCGGTGGAGATCGAGCTGCATTGAATGCGTGAAGCATTGCGTTTTCCAGATATTCATTGTTTATTACTTCGAAGTCCCATTTTGTGAACTCTCTTACTAAGCCACCGAGGTCTCTTGATTCGTGAGCAGCTCCGTATCTGGCAGCGGTGCCGTATCTTACCGTAAGGACTACGAGAGGTCTGCCTCCTGCGTACGAGTTGAAGAATGCACCGTGAGCATTCATAGGACCGACTGTAGATCCAACGCATGCAACTCCCGGCTGACCTGAACATATCCCATAGCCGTCTGCAGCCGCCACTGCGGCAAACTCATGGAGGAATAGCACCAGCTCAGGGCCTTGCCTACCAACCATGGAATCGAATATGGGTGTTGAAGCGCTGTCAGGATTGCCAAAAACATACTTGACTCCAATTTCCTGTAGGATATCAAGCACGACATCAGCGTAGTTCTTAGACTCAATGCTATTCTGGTCCATAGATGGCTGTTCCCCATCTTTGCCCTCGGACAGATTTTGACCTACCATGACTTCCCGCCCCTTGCATTCATGGGCATTGTTGAAAGACTGTCTGAGAAAGGCGACGCCAAACATCCGTCATCCCGAGCCTCTCTAGACACTCCTGCGTGGGTATTCCAGTGCGTGGATCCCAGCCAAGGCATGCGTAGTATTCCTCTTTCATCGATTCGAGCTCTTCAAACTTCAAAACTTGACCCTTGGCCATTCCGTCGGGCAGGGGTTCTTCGAGGAGCCTTGCGGGCAGTGTGTCCAAATCTTTCCTGATCCCCTCCTGAACATTAAATGCTCTTTCCAGCGTGTTGATTCTCTGCCCAATCTGGAGCAAAACATCATTATCATAGTTAATTCCTGTCACATACGTCAAAAGTTTGGCGATTTCCTTGAGGGAAATTGCATCACTTACAAAAGCACATAATACTATGCTATCGAATATGATTCGATGACTAGCTAGCTCGCTCACCATTCGACCCTTACCCTCACAGGTGAATCTGTTTCCAGCTCTCAATTCCTTGGCAAAAGCCATTCCGTTTGCATGGTGACACCCACCTCTATTGCCAATAGCAAACACAAGTCCTTGACCCTTTGACCCTCTAGGGTCATACCCCCCCAATTCCAGACCCTTTGCGTGCATCGCGAATCGCTCGGAGCCTTGACCTATTTCCTGCGACAGTATTTTCGTGCCATCTGAGAGTGCTGCACCGGGGCCTTCTCTATATGCTGCCATCTTCGTGAGCTTTAGCATCGTTGCGTGATCACCAAATTGGATGTCCATGAAACTGCTCTTTTTCAGTAACCCTTTCTCGCAGCACTCCATTACAAAACTGAGGGCAACCCCTAACGAAATGCTATCAAGACCCAAGTCGTCACACAACATCTCAATGGCGATTATGGGTTCTGGTGTATCCACCATACAATTTCCTCCCAATGAACACAGAGTTTCATATTCTGGGCATGCTGAGGAACTGGCGTAGGGACCTGTCTTCACAGACTCTACATGGGTGCATCTGACCGTACAAATGGGACACCCGGTTACTGTAGTTTCATAGTTTTCCCTTAGGTAGGGTTGAGAAAGACGCTCAGCTGCGTGGAACTCACCACGAGTCCAGTTTTTGGTCGGATAAATCCCCAACTGAGATATCAGCGCAGGGCCTTCTTGGGTACCTACACTTCTGAATCTCTCTACGCCGGGAGATACCTTCAATAACTCGTTAATTGTCTTCAATTCTTCATAAAAACCAGCCCTGTCATGTAAACTCATTGAAGGTTTTGCTCTGCCGACAATGGCCTTTAGATTCTTTGACCCCATCACAGCACCTGCTCCACATCGCCCGAATGCTCTCTTTGATTCTGTGATAACAGCAGCAATTCTGGCCAGTTTTTCGCCAGCTGGTCCAATCTGTACCGAAGACACGTTCGAGCTTATGCTCTTTCTAATCAACTCAATAGTCTCGAAGGTACCCCGGCCCCAGAGAGGCTCAGCATTCTCAATTCTCACCTTGCCATTATCCACAAGAATGTATACAGGCACGTCAGCTCTGCCAGAAACTATCATCGCGTCAAAACCAGAATTCTTGAGCGCGACACCAAATCCACCGCCCGCATTGCCAAACATGTACATATTCGTTAGCGGTGATTTTGTCGTAAGTACGAATTTACCGGAGGTCGATATGCCGGTTCCCGTTAGGGGACCTGTGGTGATGATCAGTCGATTCTGGGGCCCAAGAGGATCAACTCTGGGCCCTACTTCATCCCATAGTAGCTTAGCTCCAATGCCTCTTCCCCCGAGATATTGCCTTGCGTAATCGGAAGGTAATGGCGTATCCCAAGATTCGCTATTGGTGAGATCTACGTGCAGAACTCTACCTGCATAGCCGCTGAACATGACGAGGAAGGAATTTCGGGAGGATATTAGGATTCTGAGCGCAGACATAGTGGGGGGCTCGAATAGGTTTTTTAATGTGAACGCTCAGCACGGGATTATGAAACTTGTGAAATTTGGAGATTTTGACAGAGTAGGAGCAATAATTAATGAACAGATCGTTGATCTGAATTTTGCGTATTCCGCCTACCTGGCGAATACGGGCGGGGAAAAAAGGCCTTACGCTTTAGCCAGTCTTAAGGTGCCTGCTGACATGCTTAGCTTTCTTGAAGGAGGCTGGGAATCACTTCAAGCGGCAAGTGAGGCAGTCAGATATGTGGTGGAGGAATGTTCTACAAAGGAGTTGAAGGGTCCTAGAGGAGAAAAGCTAGTGTATCAAAAAAACGGTGTTAGGCTGAGAACGCCTTACGCTAGCTTGAAGAACAAGACGATTAGCATAGGCAGAAACTTTCCACTTCACATGCTGGAGGGCATAGGAACACGTTTCGAAAAGTATGTGGCCCATGCTCAACAGATGATCCGCCCCGCGGGCTTCCTGAAGCTGGCTTCCTCAGTTATCGGACCAGATGACGAAATTATCTATCCCAAGAAGACGAAGGAGCTAGATTACGAGGTAGAGCTGGCAGCGATAATCGGGAAGAAGGGAAAGGACATCCCCGCCGACAAAGCTGAAGAGTATATAGTAGGATACACTGTGTTCAATGATGTAAGCGCGAGGGATCAACCCGACAGAGAAGACTGGAATTTCTTCTATCTGCAGAAGAACTTTGACACATCCTCACCTGTGGGTCCCTGCATAACGACCAAGGACGAGATCGGTGACCCCTATAATCTTACAATGATGACAAGAGTAAACGGCGAGATCCGACAGAACGGTAATTCACGCGATATGATCCGAAAGTTTCCGGAGTTCATAGAGTACTTCTCACGTGATATTACCCTCTACCCAGGCGACATATTTACGGGAGGAACGTGTGAAGGAGTGGGGTTGGGACATAGGGACGCATCAGGCAAACCTGATACTACTTGGTTCCTGAAGCCTGGTGACACTGTTGAAGCAGAGATAGAGAAGATAGGAGTCCTGAGAAACTATGTGGTTGCTCCAAAATAGGAGATAGTAATATGAGAATAATTGATATCAGTCTTCCGATTGAACCAAGCCCGCCTGATTATGAGAGAAAACTCTCTGTTCATCATCAAGCCTTTCCACCCATACTGCAGAAGGTCGAGATCTATCCAATATGGGTTCCAAAATGGGACCAGCCCTTGCCAAATGGTCGTCGGGTGAGCAAGCTCCATACTCCACTGCATGCAGGTACGCATGTGGAGGCCCCGGCTCACATGCTGGAGCAAGGCAAGATGATACACGAATATCCACTTGACAGATTTGTCAGTCCTGCGACTGTAATCAACATGACTTACAAGGCGGACCATTCGACAATCTCAGCCTCTGAGTTGGACAAAGAGGGGGTAGACGAAAATGATTCCATTATAATTCGCACAGATTTTACCAAGAGGATCGGGACCAAAGGTGTGGCTGGAACAACTCAAAAACACTGGATTGATTCACCGAAGTTGACGAAGGACGCCATAGACTGGATGGCTGAGAAGAAGGTGAGGATTCTCACCACGGATTTTCTCCCTTGGCCTCTACCGGGAGAACTCTTTGTACATCTAATGAGTAAGGATATTCTTTATATTGAGAACGTAGGCAATCTGGATCAGATAACGAAGAAGAAGGTTACGCTTGTCGCTTTACCTCTGAAGATTTTCGATGTTGAGGCGACTTTGACTCGCGCGATAGTCATCGAGCATTAGCTCTACGAGTTGTCTCAAGAGGCGGAACCTTTCTTCAGGGGACCGATGAACTTGCCGTAGCCCGGCTTTCCTACCACTTGGCCATCCTCCATTACAACTGTTCCCCTAACAATAGTTGTGACAGGCACGCCTTGGACCTCAGTGCCATCGTATATTGTCCATCCGCATTTTGAATAGCACTCTTCATCTCTTAATACCGTTCTCTTGTGCATGTCTATTAGGACTATGTCAGCGTCGGAACCTGGTAGCAAGGCTCCTTTCTTTGGATATACGTTCATGAGCTTAGCAGGATTCTCAGAGATCAGACTGACAAGCTTAGGGAGAGAGATCTTACCTTGATTGACGAATGTGAGCATATATGGGATGTATTGCTGGATTTCTGATCCTACACCTCCGGGTGCCTTCCACGCATCTTTCCACCCAGGTTCCTTCTCTGCTCTGGTGTGTGGCGAATGACCAGAAGAAATTATGTCAATGGTCCCATCAAGGAGGCATTGCCACAGAGATTCGGTATCTCCTGCGTTGAGACCTTTTCCTCGGCATAGTGCGTATGGCCCCTTCTTCGCTACTAAGTCCTTTGTCGTTAGAAGAGCACTCGGCTGCATGTCGCAGGTAAGATTGGGCAAAACGTCCTTTGCTTGCTTTATCAATTCGCATTGCTTAGCCTTGTACATATGAGTCTCGTTCAGCCTTACTCCTGTAACTTCCGCCATATGTATGATGTTGGAAGTCCCGACTGTGAATGCCAAGAAATCGTATCTTGAGCCTAGTTCGAAGAAGGCGACTGGATCGGTTCGACCCTCTCGCCTAATCTCCTCTGCTACATATGAAAAGAGTTCCTGGTTATGTGGGTGCACTGTAACAGAAAGACCTGTCTTGGCTACCGCTTTGAATATGTCCAACAGATGCCCCAGATCTGTAATGCCTATCTCAGGCATATGCGGATACTTAGTTGTAGTGTCGATGATCATGAACGTCTTGAAACCTATGGCTCCTGCTTCGGCTAGTTTGGGGATTTCACTAACAATACTTGCGCTCGGAAGATGTGAAAAGTCAACCACGCACTTACTGGCAGCATCCTCTTTTTTTGCCAAGAACCTTTCTACGGTGCTGGTCGGCGGTTTTGTATTAGGCATGTCAAGAACAAAGGTGACTCCGCCAGCCGCGGCTGCCTTTGTTCCGTGTTCAAAGTCCTCTTTGTGGGTCAAGCCTGGGTCTCTGAAGTGGGCATGAATATCGATGGCGCCAGGAACCACTATCTTGCCGTTGGCATCGATATTTCGGTCAGCTCTGGGAAGATTTCCATCGCTAGCTATCGCAACGATCTTGCCTTGGTTCACAGCCAGACCCGCTTGGATGAAGCCTTTTGAAGTGCATATCGTGCTGTTTCGTATAACAAGATCGACAGTAGCCATTCATTGTCACTGCATTGCAGAAGTGGCGTTTTCGACATATTTAAGTTAATTCGAGTTCTGATTACAATAAATTCCTAGTAATAGATTAAGAACGCAAAAAACCAGAAAGTTGCACCAAGAGATTTTAGAGAGCCAAAAGTCTTTACCGCTTGATTCTCCCTTCTACACGACACTTCATCCGGACAAATGTATCTATCTGTCGGTGTAATTCAACTCTCTCATGCATAAGTATATCTCTAAGGATCCAACGGTTATCATCGATTTCATCAAGCAGTGCGTCAATCCTCATTAAGGTCAATCGTAGCGATACGATCATTTGCTTTAGAATCCGCAGAGTGGTAGCCTGTCGTCTTTCCAAATAGAGATCGCGCTGATCCCACATTGCAAAGGGGTCTTTTTCCCCCGGTCCACTAAGAGCCTCCTCAGTTGAGGACCCTTCTCTTACGATTTTTACAAATTGACGAACCATTCTGGAGGACAGATGGCTGCTTGCCGCCATTTCGGCAAAGTAAATTTGGTCAGTTTCCTTATCTAGTGATAATAGTTCACGCGTCACACTAGGAGAAATTTCATTCCTGATTAGCCGCTCTTTGACCTCCTCAGGCAGACTTAACAGGAGGATTCGGTGAGACACGTACTCTTCGCTTTTGCCGATTCGCTTTGCGAGGTCGCTAACTCCTCCCCAACCGTAATCATCGACGAACTTCCTGTATGCCTCAGCTTCCTCAAGAGGGTTTAGTGCTCCTCTTTGAATATTTTCAACCAGTGATGCCTCAAAAGCCTCCTTCTCAGTAAGTTCTGACACATAGCATGGGATTTTTCGCCAGTGGAGGAGCTTGCAAGCCTCAAACCTCCTGTGGCCCGCAACAATTTCAAATCCGTCTGGAATTATGCGGACGACAATCGGTTGAAGCAAGCCATGCGTTTCAATAGATTGCGCCAGCTCATCTATTGCTTGAAACTTTTTCCTTAGTTGGCGAGGCGACGGCCTTATTAGCCCGATATCAACTTTGTCATAAACACTTGCCACACGATACAAAATCTCCTGACCTCTTCGCCATATTTTTTCGGGGAACCCTATAAGCTCATCTGAAAAGTAACCCTTTGACCAAAGCAAAACCAAGCGTTCGGAAGCTTCGATTGGCAAGAGTGTTAACAAGGTAGCTTAATAATTTGTTTGATATCTTAAGGCAGGGAGAATCACTCAATGCAGTCAATCGAAAACTCATCCCTACCTCGGAGGAAATGGATTGGTGCACGAGTAAAAAGAAAGGAAGACAGGCGATTTCTTCTCGGTCGTGGAATGTTCCTCGATGATATGAAGCTAGACGGGATGCTGCGTGTGGCAGTTTTGCGGAGCCCTTATGCTCACGCAAAAATAGGTAAGATTGATACTACGCGTGCATCCGAGCTTACTGGCGTTGTAGCGATCCTCACTGGCCGAGAGATGTCTGGCAAGGCCACTTTGCCCGGTTTCATGACCGGAGAAACAAAGGCGATTGAATCGGTTATGGCTACAAACAAGGTTCGCTATGTAGGTCAACCTGTCGCAGCTGTTGCTGCAGAGACAAAAGCAGTTGCAGAGGATGCGTTGGACTTGATTCAGGTAGAGTATGAGCCTCTTCCTGAAGTCATAGATCCTGAGGTTGCTATGGGCTCATCAGCACCAGTCGTGTTTGAGCAAGTAGGAAGCAATATTCTTCTCAGCGGGACCTATAGGTATGGGGATCTAGAAGGGGCGTTTAAGCAGGCTGACCTAGTCATCAAGAAAAGGTTCAGCATCCACCGACACAGCTCGACTCCGCTTGAGCTGACCGGCATCCTCTCCTACCATAATCCAACGACAGGGATTCTGACGATCTGGGGAGGGAGCCCCAGGTTCATGGAGGGCATAGGCAAGACAGGCATCGGTCCTGTTCCAGGGGACATGATTAGAGTTAGGATCGGGGACAGAGGAGGTGCCTTCGGCACGATATATAGCATACGTGAGGACATGTTCATTACAGCTCTACTCTCAATCAAGACTGCACGCCCAGTAAAGTACATTGAAGACAGAACTGACATGATGGTGAGCGGAGGCCAGTCTCACAGCGGCGTCTATTACGCTGAGATGGCCCTGAAGAAGGACGGAACTATACTAGGCTTCAAGGTCCGGGATATTTGTGACGAGGGAGCTGCTGCAGGACGAGCAGGATACTGGATTGCGGCTAAGCTTACAAACATTGTCGGGATGTATAGTATCAAGAATATAGAGCTCGAGGGCTATTCGATTGCTACCAATACAACTCCAACTGGGTCTGACAGAGGACCTGGCAAGCCACACATGGCTTTCGTACTTGAAAGAATGGTGGATATAGCGGCTAAGAAGTTAGGGATCGATCAAGATACTATCCGTCTGAAGAACCTAATCCAGCCTAATGAAATGCCTTACATGACTCCAAGCGGAAACTTATACGAAAGCGGTGATTTCCCTGAGGTGTTCAGAAAGGCCCTGGAAAAATTCGAGTATCCGCTTTTGAGAAAGGAACAGCAAGAAGCAAGACGGCAAGGGAAGTATCTAGGAATTGGTATAGGCTGTAGCGTGGACGCAGGAGCGGCCAACCCCGGTCGAGAGGCACTTTTAGCCAAGAACTGGAATGCAATGGCAATAGCGGATAAGACGTCTGGAGCTACTGTCATGATGAACCCGTTAGGAAGGGTTTCTGTACTGCTAGCATCGGACAACGCTGGTCAAAGTCACGAGACAACTGCTTCTCAAATTGTTGCAGATGAGCTGGGCGTTTCCCCAGATGACGTCGATACCACAGAGCAAGTCGACACGCTTTTCAGCCCTTGGACATTCCACTCTGGAAGCGGGGCCAACGTATATTCTGCCGTTGACATTGGAGCAATTGTCGGAGCTGCCAGAAAGGTAAGGCAAAAAATTGTGAAGATAGCGGCACATTTTCTCGACGCAAAACCTGAAGAAATAGAACTAGCTGATGGCAATGCCTACGTAAAGAGCGCAACCCAAAGGTCAGTGTCACTGAAAAAGATCGCGTGGATTGCATATCACAAACAAGTCCTGTTGCCCAACGATGTAGAGCTAGGACTCCATGAGACGTATTTCTACAGATTGCCTCACGCCGACTTTCCAGATGAAAAGCATAGAGTAAAAGCTCACTTAACATACGGAGGTCAGGCCCATGTCGCGGCGGTGGAGGTTGACATTGAAACCGGGAAAGTAAAGGTCCTCAAGTATGTAATTGCCCATGATGTTGGTGTCACAGTGAACCCAGCCATAGTCGAGGGGCAAGTGCATGGCAATGTAAATCACATGATATCCGTTGCTTTAGGCGAGGGACATAGATACAACGCGAATGGCCAACTACTGACTAGGACCTTCATGGACTACCTGCCGCCCACCGCAGTTGATAGTAATGACATCGAGTCCGTGCACCTAGAGTATCCTTCGCCATACACTGTGCTAGGCACGAAGCCCTTGGGCGAAGGCCCAGCAACATGCCCCTTGGCCACCATAGCTAATGCAGTGGAGGACGCTCTGTCACCATTCGATATTCAAATCAGGGATATCCCGATAACCGCGGAAAGAATATTGCTCTTGGTAAAGAAAGCAAAGGGTGAAAACTAGATAATAGTGCCCTGTTCTCTGATCCCAGTGCACAATCTTGTTTCATGAGGTTCCACGGAATTCAAAATTATTCGGCGCGGACTAAATTCTGAGCCACATTGATACCTATTTGCGTAAACATTTGTTGGCAGTCAGCTTAGTACCGGCCTACGACCCCGCTTCAGCCTTGGCTTTCTTCCAAAGATCTTGGATGTAGCCCATCTTTGTTAGGATCAGATTTGAGTCCAAGATAACGACGTTTCCTCTCTTTTCCCCGCCAAGCTCTGGAATAGCACCTTTGACTCCTGGCGTAGCTACAGGTTGCACCTTCCCAAGGATTGTTGCTCCTTCATTCGAGAGAATGTATTCAGTGAAGAGCTTCGCAGTATTGGGGTGCGGAGCCTTTTCAAAGATACCGACCCCGAAGAAGCTCGCGAACTGGTGACCTCTTAGCTCGAACGAGTAGTCTACAGGCGATCCTTCATTCTTCATGGTTACCACCTTTGCCGTGTTGATGTTAAGTATGCCGTCGTATTCGCCCTTAGCAAGAGATTCGGCTAAGACGCCGTCGTCGGAATGGATGAATATGTTCTGCTTGGCTAGGTTCTTCAGCCACTTGGTCAGCTTCTCCTCCCCCCATTCTTTGTACAGCCCGATAAGTATTCCAACTCCGCTGCCACTTAGGTCTCTCGCAGCCAGTCTGCCCTTCCACTTCAGGTCAGTGGCAAGAGTATCCAAATCGAGCTTCTGGATTTCTTCACGCGAAATTTTCTTTGTGTTATAGGCAAATCCGAACGTGCTGAAGATGTTGGCCGTATACATGCCGAGTGGGTTCGTCTGTTCCTTGCCATATCCCTTGGCAGCTTCAGGGCGATACTGAAGTAGCAAACCCTGGTCCTTGATCATGTCGAGAGGAAAAGGAACACTCATTTGAGCCACATCCCAGTTGTATTTGCCAGCAGAGTATTCTGCAGTCAACCTTGGAAGGATATCCATTGTATTGAATTCTTGGTATTCGACCGCGACTCCGTACTTTTGCTGAAAAGCGTTAATGAGTTCAGAGTAGGTGGATTTTCCGAATTGGCTCATCACTACAACCTTACCCTCTTTCTTCGCAGCCACTTCCAAGCTTTGTGCCGGAGCGACCTCCGAAACAGTGGTGACACTCGTGGAAGTAACAGTTACAGTCTGTCCGACACCAGATACCGTTTTCGTCACAGTCAAGCTCGAGGGGGAAACTAACGATGGAGAGGCAAAGGAGTATGCTGCTACACCCGCAGCCGCTATGAAAAGAATCAGAAAAATGGCCGCTTGCTTGTTAAGGCTTGGCAAACTCTTCGAACTAATAATAATAGTTGACCATTAGATAAACAATTAGAGACAATTAGAGTCGAATCATAAACAGGTGTGTCAAGGCTTCATTGCCTCCGCGGTAGCTCCCTTTCCTCGATGCTCAGCTCCTCTGGTGGCTAGGTAGAGTGCAACATTGACTATCATGATGATCACAGCCATGGCACTGGCCAGCCTCGCAGAACCAGTAGCCCATTCCGTGTATAGCCATGTCGACAGGACTTCACTTTCCGTTCCCCGAAGCAGGAGAACTACTTCGAGCTCTCCAAGGGATCTTATGAGAAGATAGAAAAGACTGGAGAATATCGACGCTCGCAGCAATGGGACCATAATTCGTCTAAATGTACCCACCCAAGAGGCTCCACACATCCTTGAACACTCCTCCAGCTCGTAGCCAACTTGATACATCCCCTGAACACTCAAGGCGATCCCAAATGGGAGGTTCTTGATGATCAAACCGAAGATCAATATCCACATGGTGCCATAAATCGGAGTTGTTGCAAAGGTCCACAACAAAGATGTACCAATTACTGCTCCCGGTAAGGCCAACGGGAAGGTGGAGGCCACGTGAAGGACGGCTCCGCTCTTCCCCTTGGTTCTAACAGCGAGGTATCCCACTACAAGGGCAAGTAGAAGACATGCGACAGCTGCAATAATCGCCATGAATACAGTGTTCGAGACTATTCCTGCAAATCTAGCATCACTGATGACTGTCGCGTAATTCTTCAACGTAAGTCTTGTCAACGTTTCAGGTCCATATGCTGATGCGAAAGGCGTCAGAGACTCTATGACTGCTAAAACTGCAGGTGAATACGACATGAAAGCTAAGAAAACAAGAACGATAACTGTTACCACATATTTCCATCGTCCCAAGTCTATCGTCTTGGGTCTAGGGGCTTTGCCTGTGACTGTAACATATTTGGAGGTTAGTTTTGTTGCTCTTCTGTAAAGGATGATCAAGATGATCGAGAATGATAATATGATTGTTGAGAGGACGAATCCGTATGCATAGTTCGGAGGATAGGTGCGCGCAACCATGTCATATATGTCGTAGTCATCATTGGTAGAGTTATCCGTCTGAGAGTTCCGACAGTACTGTCACCCATCATACGGGACGATTCCTCCAGCTCTGGATTCATCGATTTGAAAGCTGGATATAAGATTAGGAAGTCTAGAGGAAAGGTCCAAAGTACGCCCAGAGAAATCACACCCCAAATGGTGTAAACATCGAACACTGGAGCACCTAGCCAGTTTTTTGCGACTTCGTTGACTAAGCCAGA
This sequence comes from Nitrososphaerota archaeon, assembly GCA_016184315.1. GTDB lineage: Archaea > Thermoproteota > Nitrososphaeria > Nitrososphaerales > JACQRY01 > JACQRY01. The sequence goes on along the minus strand of JACPCU010000017.1, from coordinate 54,443 downwards.
CCTCGGACTCAAGAGGAACACCCATCCCATCGCAGTCATTGTACCTGGCAGTAGATTTGGGACTAGTACAGAGAACATGATGAATCTCTTGAATTGTATGTTTGTTCTAGCAACTAGCCAAGCCAGTGAACCACCTATCAGCAAGGAGAGTAAAGTCTTGAGTACGGTGTAAGTTGTTGTATTAACCAGACTCTTAGTGAATCTTTCGCTTTGGCCTTGGATTCGGAAGATATCAAAATAATGATCCAGCGTGAACTCAAACTCCATGCTGCCCGGAATGGTGACCTTGTTAAAGCTCGAAAAGACAAGGTAAAGCGCCGGCCAAACAGTTAGAAAGGCCACGACAGCGATTAGAAGAAGAATGGCAACGAAACGGAGATTCAGTTTGATCTCCTCATTCTCACGCTAGAACAACCTGCGTTAGTCATCCGAGCCCAAGAACATGCAAACTCCAGACTACTATAAACACTTGTCAAGGGTATACAAAATAAAAGCTATTCTAGAGGACCCCAGCAACCTTATCTAAGCGGTCAGCAGGGACAAAAATTCAGCTTGAATCTCAAGGGCTACTGCCACCCTTTATCCCCAAGCGGCAAAGCTGCTATTCTTCCTGATCCACCATATCACTATGGCTCAGATTGGCTTTTCATCAAATTCAGAGCTGATGAGAAAGTCATAAGAGAATGGTTGCCACCACCTCTTGAGCCGGGCCGCGAGCCAGACTTAGCAATGGCCTATGTAGCAAACATCATGTCAGTGGGGGACAAAGATGTTGACGCGGTCTTCGCTAATCCCGCAATGACACATTACATGGAATGCGGAGTTATCTTAACCTGCCAATACAAAGACGAACCTTCCCTATTCGTCCCAGCTATCTGGGTAGATCAAGACTGGGCTATGATAAGGGGGTGGATACAAGGGCTGGCAAAGAAGATCGCCAAGATATATATGACATGGATTCATCCACTGAATCCGAAGCTGAAGCCGCTTGGAATAGGTACGAAACTTGGAGGTATTGTTGAGAGACAGGGCGACAGGCTACTAACGCTCGGGCTTGAGATCAAAAAGAAAGGCTCTCCTTCTGACCTACCGAAATTGGGCAACTTCTTCGCTCTTAGACATTTTCCAAATATTGACTTCTCCGGGCCACCCGCAATTCATGATCTGGTATACTCAATGTTAGCTAACCAGAGGGTTGGAGACATATGGGTTGGTAAGGGGGCTCTTTCCTTTGGTAAGTCCGAAAATGAGGAGCTCTTGCCTCTGCAACCGAAAAAGGTTGAGGATGGAGCGTTTCTTAGCATGGGATATTCGGTTGTAGGCGGAAAAGTCGTTCATGTATACTAGAGAAATGGGGATGACAGGAACATGTTAAAGGGTTATTGTCTGCCGCTTTCTCCTCAAGGTAAAGCGTCGCTTATTGATGAGCTTCCTTGGCATTATGGTTCTGACTCAATATTTGTTAAGTTTAGATCAGATGAAGAGGCAATAAGAGAGAGGTTGCCAGAGCCTCTAACCCCCGCCCCAGAACCCATTGGCTACGCATACGTCACCGAAATAGTCTCAGTCGGAGATAAGAACCGTGACATGGTGTACACCAATCCAGCTGGAACACTATACATGGAAGGTGGCGTAGTCCTAGAATGTAGATACAAAGATGAGCCTGCAATCTTCGTGACAGCTATGTGGGTGAATCAAGACTGGTCCATGATGAGAGGCTGGTTTCAAGGGCTGCCCAAGAAGATTGCAAGAATCTACCTTACGAAACTCCACCCACTCAACCCCGCCTTGAAACCATTCGGCGTCGGAACGGGTCTAACCGGCATAGTGGAGAGATTAGGCGACAGGGTACTCAAAGCAACTATCAAGATAAAAAAGCAAGGCACTCTTCAAGACGTTCCGAAGCTCGGCACATCTTACAACATAAGGCATTTCCCTAATCTGCAGCCAGGCGAACGTCCCTCAGTAAACGAGCTTGTAAAGCTGGATCTTGCAAATCAGAAAGTAGCCAACATATGGGTTGGTGACGCCACATTATCGTTTGGCGAATCTGAGAACGAAGAGCTAACACGGCTACAACCAAGAAAAGTCGAAGGAGGATGCTACTTCTCCATGGGTTATACGATTATGGGCTCAAAAATCGTTCATAAGTATTGAGTCCATGCGAACGTGGAAAAACCTGCCACCCTACACCGCTATTTAGACGCACTATTCTAGAGGGTCAACGAGATAGCCAGTTATGACTCTGATAACTGCTTACAGGAGATTCTGTTGCATTGATTTGGGATGCTGACCAAAGCGAGCGTGATCATCAACCCAATCTCGAACAAATGTAACAGAACTGTACAGGAGAACTAATTTATAGCGCCGTGATGACTTCTGTTTCATGGAACTAGAAGCCGACCTAAGCGTCAATCTATGCGGCCTGGAACTGAAAAATCCGCTGATAGCTGAAGCGGCAGGGTACGCCATAAATGAATGGAGCATCAGAAGACTACTAAAGTCTGGTCTAGCAGCTATTTGTACAAAATCGACAACATGGGATCCAATGGCTGGATACCCCAGACGCTGGGAAGCAACCCCCCAACCTCGTTGCTATTGGGTGGGAGACGATGATCATCATACGCTCGAGGGTACAGAATCTCTCATGAATCCTGGCTACAAGAAGATGGCTGAATTCATCAAGTCGAGTAAGCCTTTGGCAGACAACCTGAACGCGTACATATTCGGAAGCCTCTCTCCTCGCACTGCCAACGAGGCTGCCATGATCGCAAGAGAATTTGAAAAAGCTGGGGCGGCCGCTATCCACTGTGACTTTGGGTGCGCCAGCGCTAGAGTCTTTCGAGAAATCATTTATCCAGGCAGAGGATATGATAGGCTCGGCGGCTGGTGGTCTGAAGAAGCAGACAGATTGGCTGAAGTACTGAAGGCTATCAAAGACGCTGTAGACATACCGATAATGCCGAAGACAGTCGTCCAAAGATACTTCGGACAGCCAGATCTGATCTTTAAGTATGGTCAATACCTGGACTGTTTTTGCGTTGGCGGCAACGCTCAAACCCTTGACATCAATGTCTACACTGGAAAGCGAGTCTACAGTAAGACTTCGGGGCGAGCAATGTCAATTCTTTCCTTCAGAGTATTGGCGGACATGGCTCGTCTTAACACCGGAAAAGACATCGAGGTCTCAGGGGGGATCCATACATGGGAAGACGTAATCAAGTCCTTGATGTTGGGTGCAAGCGCAGTCGGTCTATGCACAGCGATATATCGTGATATCAATATCGCAGAAAGACTATGTCGAGAACTCGAGGACTACATGGTCAGACAGGCCCTAGACAAGATTACCGACATTAAGGGAACAGGGCTAAAGTTCCTGCCACCGAGTGGCTACCCGAGACTCCAGACTTACCAAGAGGAACAGGCAAGAGAACTGGCAAAGGAATACGATGGTCACATACGTGGAGAAAATCCTGTTCCTGAAGAACTGGCAAAGGAGCTAGAAGCGCTACGGCCACAGAAGAAGCCCTAAAGGCCATCCTCTTCAAAGCTGAACTAATAGAGTCTACCCTGAAGTATTAAGCCATCTTCGGTTCGGATTCTGCCTCCACTCCAGCCCATGTTGCCTCCCCGTAGAACGTTACATGCAAGAACGGGTTCAATAACCCATGTCCCGTGTGAGGTGTAGAAGATGCGCAAACACAAATCTGATGGAAAGGCGAAACGACCCTGTTCCCGAAACGATGACCAATTCCACTAACCACCCTAGAAACAAGCGACCATCCTTTTTCTATGAAGTTAGGCACTTTGATACCATTGTAGAATCTCAATCCTTGGCGTTCCAAGACTTAATCTTTAAGATATTATGTTTCGTATTAGAAAAGAGTCAGTCTCCGCCGCTAAACCCAAACAACGTTCATCTCTTTCTGCATCTTTTTCACAAATTCTGTCCGAGCTTGCCTGACGCTCTCCATCGAGTAACCTATGTCTGCAGAACTAAAGTAGAACTGGTGTTGCCTTTTCCTGTTACGCTAGAACCAGTAGATTGCTCCACTCGTATGCAAACTTGTCTGCGGGCGTATCTCCCTGAGTCTTTGCTTTGGTCTCTATATCGCCTTGACGTATTGATGTTCAACTGTAGGTTCGCAGTAAGAGTGTTCCACCAGACTTGATACAGGCGCAGACCTTAGCAAGATGAAAGATTCGGGGCTCTTCCATCTCGGCAACATTACTCCCCAAGGAAGAAAAGCGAAGAAAGCGATTGAAGAGGAGTTAGCGGAATTAAGAAGAGCTTCAAGGAAACTATTGAGAAGATAAAGAAATGGTGCCGAAAACGTCACTTGCTGTTAACGTAGGAAAATATGCGCCAGCTCTCGATGGTGTCCCCTACCATGCTGACGACTGTAGGTTCTTGGCAGAGCTATATAGCTTATCGCAACAGTGGCGGTCAGGGTTTTGTTAACTCTTGGTTTTGCTATAGCGGTTAACTTTCTTCTAAAGCTGTAAGATTTTATTGACAAAATTTCATGCCATGTTATCACTTGTAAATTTAAGCATAATTATGCGTGGTAATTATAAAATATATCAAGTATTAACTCCTTTGTCATGTACCAATGGCCAACAATTACAAAGCAGGGGGTGGGAAACGTTCATCATAGACGAGTTAGCTGAACGTACCGAAGACAGACTCGAGACCGTTTCAAGAACATAGGTATCGGCGATGAGCAGATAAACAAGGCTCTTGAGGGGCTAGTCCTAGCCTGAAACTAGGGGCCTATCCTCAAAGCTCTTGGGTTGGAAGGACAAAGATAAAAATAGTTTTACTCGAACCGCCAGCTATGGGCCGATAGCTCAGCATGGTCAGAGCGTTCGGCTGATAGCCTTCGGCGGAAACCGAAAGGTCGCCGGTTCAAATCCGGCTCGGCCCATTTCTGTCCCGATATATCAGGAGCGATGCAAGAGCCTTGCACACGCCATGCAAATGGAAGCGGAAATCAAGAAGATGCCGCGAGCCAAGAAGAACGAATTGTGTAAGCGTGTCGCCCGACAAGCAAGATGAAGCTAGGCGTATTCAAATCTTAGTGGTTATCCAATTATTGTGGTCATGGTTAGTGGTTCAAGGATGAGGTGTCCCAAATGCGGCCGCTATTCCTTATTTGAGGAAAATGATGGCAATGTCATATGCAGGTTTTGCGGCTACAGACTGAGCAGGGGTGAAGAGGTAAACCACAGGCTCTTCAAGCTGCTGGAGAACAATTCATTCAAAGGACGATAACACGGAGAATTGGGGGGTTTTGTAGAGGAAACATTTCGGGCTCGGTGGTTGAGTTATTCTGGCTTTGGAAGCCCTAAGTCAGTTTTCCTTCGGACACGCCGATATCTCATCAGAAGCCAAATCGCTATCACTATGCAACCGGATACCAAAAAACTACGAAATCCATAATCCCAGAGCACATCGGACAGCCCAGCACCACCAAGAGCCATGTCCTTCGTCTTGGTTGCGATGGTTCCTTCAATAAGCCACTGCGCCACAACGGTTATCTCGGCGACGAATGGTGCAATCCAGAGGACACTGGAAGAGAAGGCGACAAAGCGCAGGCCGGCTTCCTTGAGCCTTAGATGCCTCATCAAGTCATGCGCCATCAAGAGAAGGGACACTAGAAATACAGCATATGCCATATGAACCATGTTAAGCAAGGGTTCTAGATCAAAGAATATCCCCGCAGGTTTCTGTAAGATGAGCGTAAATGCTCTGAGAGTAACCACTAGAAAGACGGTGCTGTATAACGCCATGCGTCTTCTTAGATCCCCAGTTGCAAGCCATAGCTCCCACACTAACCACATACTCAAGGTCAGAGAAAAGTAAATGAAGGGAGAAACAGCTATGATCATCCAGTGGATGGATAGCAATGAAAGTCCGCATACTACTAGGCATGAAGATAAGCGTCCGATCATAGGGCGCAATTCATCAGAATATCCCATGAGTCGCGTCTTAGAAGACTCTCCAATAATTTCTTTGCCGTATATGACGCCGTACTGGGTCGTTTTCTTCAGCATCGAATCGGTGAAGCTAGCTGAACTTCAATTCTCTGACCGCAGACCTGAATATCTCCGCTCATTCACCCATAGACGCTTCAATCCGATGCTCGAAGAAAGATAGGGATCATCCCATATAGGAGCACTTCTTCATATCTAGACAGAATGTTTCTTGCCGCCACTGATGTCTTAGCAACAGCTATCTGAAGTATATAGGGTGGCCATGATACCGTAACCGCAGAAATCTGTTGCGAAACTAAGGCTACAGTTCCCGGTTTAGCATATGACTACCTTATATAACACATTCCTAGCATCATGGCATATGGGAATCTTGAACTTCCTGAAGAAGAAGAAAAAGACAGAAGGCGAAAAACCGAAGCCAGAAGACAAGAAGGAATAGGTGTACTTCCTACTCAGAGAGATTGCAGATCTCTGGGAGAAATGTGGAGATCTAGAGAGAACATAAAGCATAAGCTGTATGTGAAAACCTAGTGTTGCTCAACAGGTTTGGCCCGAACCTCACAGTTCTTGCCTCCTCTAGGCGAATCGCTCACAGTCACCTCGCAATCCATGTTGCGTCTTAAGGCCGCGGATAGAAAGCCTTGGTAAAGGCCTTTGACGTAGAAGGAAGGCTGACACTCTGGGCAGACCTGCTCAACCAGAGGACAACCAAGTATTCGGAACCGTATGACCAAACTCTCCGCATCAAAATCAACTAGATCATGTCTTCCAAGCCCCCATCTGGAAGGCGATCCTAACACATTCTTCAATACGCTCACCGGGTCGTCAGCCTTGGCAAGCATAGAACCCATATTCTCCCCCACCCCTTTTCCCGCCTTGACCAATATGAGCGCCGCACCGCTAGAAAACACCGTGTGAAGCTCGTGAATAATACTAAGAAAACCGTTTTTCGGCATAGCTATGACATCATGTCTGCCAAACATTCCTTCAAACACAAGCCTCCCCCTCACCTCATCATAGACCAGACGCCTCCTCGGCCCCACATCCATAAAATGACTCTCTGAGTCCAATAACTCCCGCAAAGATCATCTCACGCAGCCTACACAGAAAAACCTTTGCATCACTCCACGAACCGCAACAACACCTGACAAATCGAGCTTAGACGGGTGCATCACGCTTTGTCCGTTACGCGTACCTATTCCAAGAATCCTTGCTCTTCAAATCTCGGATTCTACGCCCCCATTTTCTTGGAGTCGCAATGTTGCTTTACATCAGCAGTATCTGCGCCTTACCTACTAAACTTTAGTTGGGATATTGCTGCAGCAATTCTTTTATTAACAGAACACTATCAGAGTCGACTGTCAGTGGCGTCCAGACGCGGGGCTTGCGAAACACTCCAAAGAAGCCCACAATACCGTTGCACACGGAATGAGCGCTGAAGACATGGCGACAACCAATTCTTACTGGAGAAATCTTCCCCAGGGCTCGCATGTAATGGGTGTCTTTAGGCCGGGGTTTGTAACCGATCACGGCTTGATATTCGGATTCATCAAAGACGGTCTAGAAAAGGGAGAAGCAAATATCCTAATCACCAACGATCCCCCTAACGAAGTCAAAGCTGAGCTGCAAGAAGTGCTAGATGTCTCCGTCAAGGAACTTGAAGAGAAAGGTTCACTGCGTATACTTCCATCGAATAGCGTCTATCCGCCTGATTTCCAAGTCCGGGAAGTACTCTCCTCGTTTGATGAGGCTTTCAAGAAGGCGTTGGACAAGGGATTCACAGGACTTAGAGCGGTCGACGTCACTTTTCACGGTCATGAACCCAGCTATGTTAGGAAACTGGTGGAGTGCGACAAAGCCTACGATGACCTATCTATAGGGGCCACCACACTGTGCATGTATGAGTTGCCTCAGGCATATGATTTCGAGGTTTTCGCCAAGCTGCTCCTCTGCCATTCGTCCGTAGTCGGAGTCAAGAACATGCCTCTGGAAGAACCTGGGAAGCTAATACCCGTCGCAGTTAAGAGAACGCTCTCAGAGATCTTCGGGGACGGAGGCGCCCAAACAGTCTTGGCGCATCTTTCAAATCTAAGATTATCGTATGGCGAAGAAGCGTCTCTAGACAAGATTCTGGAGGAGCCTACGCTTCTACGAAGAAACCTTGAGCACATCTTCGGGTGGCCAGCAGAAACCATCTGCGAGCAGATCAAGAAGAAGCTAGCCGAGCTGACAGTTGAAAATCTCTGAAGACTCTACTCTTGGACTCTGACGAAGTCCGGGTCTGGTGGAGAGTAGATTTCGATTAGCTTCATTCCTTTCTTGCCTGCATTCACAGAATGTTTCTCCTTTGGCTGAAAGAACACCACGTGATCCCGTTCAACAGTGTATCTCTTCCCTTCAACAACCAGCTCGCCGCTGCCATCCACGACGAACGTGATCTGCTCCGCGCTTGAATGATAGTGGTAGGGCCCCCGCCTATTAGGCTCAAGATCTATGAACATCAGCTGCAACTTCTCAGCCCCAGTAGCTTTTTCTATGGCTATACGTCTGAAGCCTCCTCCGCCCTCCAAATCTACAGGTTTGACTTCTCCTACCTTCACGATTCGTGGCATAGCCTAGGCGCACTGGGTCAAGCAGTTAACCTTTACCAACCCTTGTTGCACTGAAGACCCGCACATGGCTCATCATTGAATATTCAGTGTCAAGTCAGAATACCGTCGCCTAGCCGTGGAGCTGCTTTTAACCGACGGCTAGCGCGGCGACCATTTTTTGTTTGCGGAGATATTCTTCTTCGCATTTCTTGCTGCAGAACCTTTCCGCGGATACTTTCCCACAGTTATCGCACCTGATCAACAAGGCACCTCCTATCAAAGAATTACATATCCTGCGCCTTTATATAATCCCCTATTATTCCCAAACATAAGAATTAGAAATATTTGCAACTGGACGCCGTATTACGAGCTAATCATTAAAAACAAAGCCTATTTCCACGGAAACCCAATTGACCCTTCCCAAAACGGTTGCGGCAAGGTCTCTGTTTATATCTTAGATATGAAACGCCAAAGGCGGCGTAACCGTACGCTAGGAGATGAAAATACGACTTACGGACAAGGAGGCGGTTTCGGCGGCTACAGGTCCTTCAAACCCAAGCCCGTCGAAGTAGGCAAAGAGTACGACGTCACGATCACTGAAACAAGCCGACGCGGAGATGGCGTAGCCAAAGTAGATGGATTTGTCATATTCGTCGCAAACGGAAAGACAGGTCAGAAGGCAAGAATCAAGATCACTCAAGTTGGCAACCGGTTTGCCAGTGGCGAAATAGTCGAATCAGCCTCAAGCGAACAAGGTGCTACCAGCACCGAATAGGCTTCCTAGAAGACCATTAGAAGTCTTCTAAGCGCACCAAAGGAAGAGGCGCGCTGACTCGACGTCACGTCGCCTATCCCTATTTTTATCCGAACAAACAGTCTAGCGTAGCCTATTTCTGAGCAAATGCTGCTCAGCTATGTTCAGGAACCTTACTCTTCAGCCACTGCGCAGCCTCCTTCATGTTGGAGTTGAAGCCTATGTCGATCACAGGTATCTCCACACCGTAAACTCTGATAGAAGACTGATACACCGGCATAGATGTGAAGGCAACAGAAGACCAGTAGAGTCTGCCTTCGAGAAAATGCTTCATCAACTCCTCAGTTTCGGGAGGAAGAGGGACCGGGAGAAATACCACACCCTCAGCCCAAAGGAGAATACCCGGGTGACCAGTAGAAACATATGCCGCGAGAACGGAGGCAAGAGTCTCAGGCTTGGGATAATAGATGTACTCCTTCACAATAATCTCCTTGTAGGGCTCATACGACAGTTTTACCATTAATGCAACGCCATACACGCTGGCAAACCGTCACCATATAAGCGTAAGACTTCGTAAACGCTTAGCCTTGCAGGTAGATGCTGCGCATGAAGACGGTTCGGAAACCGTTCAACCCATAGAAGCCCTCCAACCTGTCTTGACCAAGAGTCTGAAGACACAGGATCTCGTTCCCCAGAGCCTCAGAATCTGCAACCGCCTTCCTCAGAAGAGTCGAGCCGACACCCCCTCTACGCCACGCTGGAAGAGTACCGGCACAGTAAACGCCTCCGACCCGGTCATGCGAATAAAGCGCTAGGCAACCCACATCCTGACCGCCAAGCCTAGCAACATAGAGATTGACAAGAGGATTGACCGCCAACACGGCGCAACGAGCCCTCACCTCCGTTTCCCAGCTCGCAGGTATCTCGAAGGATTCAATGTAGATCTTCGCCCAAGTGGAAACAGAGGATGCACCAACCTTTCTCACCGTAATCTCTGGGTTCACATCCTCTGCTTTGCCCTCGAAACTCATGATCTGCATTTCGTCAAACAGGTGTAACCCTTTGTCAACCAGAAGACCGCCGAGTTCAGCCGGCCGCGTGAGAGGAGACACATAGAAACACGGCTGCACACCCACTGACCTAAACTTGGTCGAAACGGCCTTGACCAGCTTCTCAGCTTCGTCTAGACCACACACTATCCTAGTTGCATGATTAAAGACCGGATCCCCTTGGAAACTATTATTCCAAAGGATCAACACATTTTCTTGTTCTTCAACGCTGCACCAGAGAGAGAAGAATTCCTCCTCATTTCTCTCCATCCTCCTCCAATGCTCATCTCCCCCCGATGAATCCACGCTACGCTACACCAGAAGACACTCTACTTGCATGCAACCTTCAACGGAATCCTCAAGCTACGTTGCGTAGGAACCCCGAGGATTGAAGCCAAGACCCTGAAGGCTTCCATTACCGAAGACGGATCAGAATTCCTCAAAGAATAGTCGCTCATCTTCCCAACTGTCTTCGCCATAGACGTGAGTGCCTTCAACGCAGCCGGAGTGTTAAAGTCGTCGTCCATGGCTCTGCAAAAAGCCCTTGAATACTTGTCTACGAACTTAGGAACCAGCGGTTTTCCTCTCCCAACGCCTTCCCCCGACACGTCTTCAAGCCTCTGGAACGCTTCTTCAAGGATCTGAAGACCTAGCTTCGCCTTCTTCAACCCTTCTTCATGGAAGTTCACAGGCCTCCGGTAGTGATGGGAAGCAACATATAGACGTATGGTATCGGATCCATAACGCTTCAGCGCCTCTTTGACTGTCACATAGTTGCCGAGAGACTTCGACATCTTCCTCCCATCCACATACAGGAGACCTGTGTGAAGCCAGTACTTGACGAAAGGGCTTACCCCTGTCAGAGCCTCTGCTTGAGCTATCTCCGCCTCATGGTGGGGATAGATGAGCTCCTCTGCGCCGCCGTGAATATCGTACTGGGACCCGAAGTTGCTGATTGTGATGGCAGTATCCTCTATGTGCCAGCCTGGTCTGCCCCTGCCGAAGGGACTCAGCCATGTAGGCTCCTCAATGTCCCTGGACCTCCAGAGCACAAAGTCCGCCTGATTCTTCTTCGCGGGGTCGCTGTCAAGCCTCTTCAGCTTCAATTCAAGGCGGGTTTGATGCGAGAGTTTGCCGAAGTCGGCGAAACGTGAAGTATCATAGTAAATGTTGCCTTCAGAAACATAGGCGTACCTCTTATCCAATAGGCCCTGAACCTGTCTGATCAACTCCTCCATGTATTCAGAGGCCCGTGGAAAAGCTGTAACCGTGTTTATTCCTAGCGCGCTGAGATCCGACTTACATTCATTCACATATTTTTCGACGAGTTCTAGGTGGTGCATGCCTTCTTCTTTTGCTCTCTCAAAGATCTTGTCGTCTATGTCGGTTATGTTGACGATGAAGACTACATTATAGCCTCTCGCTGTGAGATACCGCGCCATGATGTCATAGGAGATGAGGGTCCTGGCGTGTCCTAGGTGGAGATGATCGTAGACTGTGGGACCGCAGACGAACATCTTTATCTGCTTGGGAACAAGAGGCTCCAACCTCCGCTTCTTGTTGAAGAGGCTGTCGAAGACCTTCAACGCCATTACATCAAACCTTGACGAGGAGTTATCCTGCGAAGATAAGAGTCTTTTCATCTATGCTCGGCGTTCCTCTCAGGGGGCTCTAATGAACCCCCGTCAGATTTTATAGGGAGCGAAGAAGCATCATCGGCTTGTGCGGCGCTACCGCGAGCAGAAGATTCGAAGCGTAGGAGAGCTCAAGAAGCTCATAGGCGCACTTGAGCTGGATGAGGGGATACGGCTCCTAGGTAACAATCCAAACTTCAAGGGTGGCGGATTCATATTCATCACCAAGAGCCGGGGGAAGTATTGTGTCAACTTTTGCGACCGTGTCAGGGACAAGGATTTGGGGGCATACGTGCCAGGCGGAAAGGAAGAGTTCCATTATACGGCGAAGGCTGAAGAGGTATGGAGCATGGTGGAAGACAGGTTTGCTACGCCGCTAAGGGCATCGATCTACTAGATACGCAAGACAAATATCTTTTCCGCAATCAAAGATCATAGCGAGGGTAGGGCAGACATTGGAAGTAACCTTGGCATGCAAATGCGGGAGCCGTTTGAAGAAGACCCTTTCAGAAACGGAGAAAGAAGTGCCATTCATAATCTTCTGCGAAGCATGCTATCTGAACCATGAACATCACTGGCACGACGGTAAGCCTGTCATCGTGCTACAATACTATTTTCCGGACGACTAGATGCCCAGACAGATCTGGTGTAAAACATGATTGCTATAGTTCTGCTGTTTCACCGGGCTTCATGACTCTGACTTTACACGGCTTCTTGACGGCTCGGACTAATCTCTGAAGATCTTTACCTTGAACCCTGATGGGGTCCCATGTATTGTAGTGCATGGGGATGAAGTACCTGGGTTTGATTGCCGATGCGGCTTCGATGGCTTGGCCTACATCCATGGTGAAGAGTCCTCCGATAGGCATGCAGGCGACCTTGGGCTTGTAGTGTCTGCCAATGAACTCCATTTCAGCGAAGTACGATGTGTCACCTGCATGGTAGACGTTTTCCTTGCCGTCTGTGATCACGTAACCCACGGGAACCCCGTTTTCACAGGAGTGGATTGCGGGTACTAATGAAACAGAGATTTCGCCTAACCTTACTGTGCCGCCCACATTTGCGCCTATTACTGTTTTGACACCCTGTTTCTCGAACCAGCTGGCAAGCTCATAGACCGCCACAGATGATGCGCCCGTCCTCTTCAGTATGTCCACTGCGTCTCCGAGATGGTCAAAGTGGTCGTGAGTCACCAAAACTATGTTCGCGCTCCTAATCTCCTGAGGACCTATAGGAGCAGAAGGATTGTCCTTCAGGAAGGGGTCGACCAGTATCCGCTTACCGCCTATCTGGTAGAGGAAGCATGCATGTCCATACCAAGTGATACGCATAGCAGGATCGCTCTCTCTGTGCTTGCATGGCTTGATCTATTTGAGTTTGCTGAGCGCAAATGCTTGCTACAGCGAGACCAGCTCGGCGATCTTTCTTTTCGCTTCCTGATCTGTTATTTCATGAATAATGTCTTGTGGGAAGAAGAGGCTTCTGAAGGCTCTTTGGTCGATGCTTCTTGTGTTTACACCCGCTCCGAAGATCTTGGTCCAGTCTACACCCAAGCGGTGAGGCATGATGCTACTGTCTTGGAAGATATTTGCAAGTGAAGAATCAAAGTAATATTCACGTATGACTCTGCCCGCTCCGAGGATTAACCCCGCTTTTGAAGCAATCATGATGTCTTCTAGTTTCACTTGCTTAGCAAACTCCCAGAGCTGAGTTGAAATGGTTCTCCCAGGTCCTATGGAGAGCAGTGCCTTGGCGCATTTCTTCTCCAGATCTGCTATTGACGACATTTCTCTGAGGTCCCCGACTTCGCCGTGAGGCATGGCGACTGCTTTCTGGACTTGAAATTCGGACCAATATTGGCCGCTGGGATAGCCGGGGGTTATCTTCCAGAGCTGGGGTTCGGTCAAAGACTCACTGGTGTCTCAGGTGACACTGGTATGTTAGCTTGTGGGTTGGACTGAGCCTTCGCTTGCCTTGTCGCTCTGCGCGGGCTCAGGGACGCCTTCGTCTTCTTTCATGGCTTTGACTTGGGGTGTGATTCTGCTGATAAGGATGTCCATGATGATGTCTTTTCCGTCTCGGTCTTTGCCCAAGTCTATTCTTAGGCTGATCTGGTTTTTGGAGTATAGTTTCTCCAATACTTCAGCTTTGAGTCTGTCGGTCAGGTACAAGTTGTAGAGAAGTTGGCCAACTTTGGCTTTCATCTCCTCGTCGCTTGTGTACCATGATGCCATTTGGTGGTTGTTTTATCGGCGTGGGTTGCTATTTAAGGTTGCAATCTGTCGTTTTTCCTGCTTGTGTTTTGAAGAAAAAATTTGATAGATTTTTGCAGATTATTAATTGACGGGGGTGGTACTACTGTGGGTTTGGATGCCAAGTTGGACTCTGTGTTTGATTTTTAAACGCCTTGGGTTTTGTTTGGAATTGTTCCGGTGGTTTATTCAGCTATGCATTCTGTGAAAACTTAGTTGAGCGGTGCCGAGACTCCCTTCAAATATGAATTTCAAGATCCTTTTTGCGATTGCGAATGTGCCAGACTAGTAATCCTATTTGTGCCACGACATAATAATCCTATCCTTAGACGACTAAGCAAAGCTTCATGTGGAAAACCACTTCCGGTGCTGGGCTCGGTCTCAAAAGTGGAGTATCATATTTATGGGACTTGATGTAGTCTTGCTTCGAAGAAATATTGCTAGCCTCAATTCTAATCTAGCGTTTAGCCACCAAGCCAAACTTTTCCATCAACATCGTCGCGAACGCTTGAATCAAGAAAGGTGCTCGTGCATATACTCCTTCGCGGATCGCGTCTGACTCCTGCGATAGTAAGAAGACAGCCTCATCATCACTGATGACATGATTGAAAAGAGATTCTTTGACTAGCTTGACGGTGCCCACGTGTTTTAGGCTGTCTAATAGGTGCTCATCTTGGATTGGTTGCGATGCGACCACGTAGATGTCTATGCCTCTCCGATGGGCGATGTCCAATGGCGATGTAAGACTCCCAAGAAAACTCTCTGAATGTCCTTCGACTAAGACAAAGGTTCTTGCGCGCCTTATGACCTCAGATGCTCTGTCGAGCAGTCCGCTTATGCTCTTGATGGACCAGAACTCGAATTCGGAAAACTTTTCCTCGCTTTTCTCAACGTAGAGTTTCTTGAAGCGTTGCAGGGACTCAGAAGCTGCACCGTCGATGGCCTGTATCCATTCTTCTTTGATCCTTTTGATGACGATTTCAGGGGGAACTGCCTGATATATCATCGGACGGCCTTGTCGCGTTTCTATGAAGCCTCTTCTCTGAAGGTCTTCTAGCGTATCGTAGATCCTGTTTCTCGGCATCCCCGTCACGCTGTATATGTCAGAAACAGTGGTCTTGCCGCTTCGAACCAGAGTTAGGTAGACCTTAGCATCATACTCTCTCATTCCGAGTTTCTGCAATAGTTCTAGAAGCCGTTCGTCTATTTGGCTCAAGACTGTCGTTGATTGAAGTGGTATGTAGATAAATGTTACTCGCTCCAGTAACAAAATATCTTTAAGCACGTCATGCTACAACGGCGGTTCAGAAGTAAGACGAGAATGATTCAGCTCAAGAACAGATCGCAAACAGCTCGCGCTATGGGCGTGTGAAGCCATTGAATGCACCAGATTCAAAAGGAGACAATGACACAGGACACATATTTGGTTGGCTTGCTCGATGGATAGTTCGCCATCCCAAAAGTGTTCTAAGCCTTTGGTTGGTCGTGCTAATTCTTGCCAGCATTGCTGCTACCGGTCTTCCTGCTGTCCTCAAGAGTGGTGGGTTTGAGGTCCCAGATAGTGAGTCAGCCCGAGCAGCCGAATCGATCCGCAACGAGTTCACCGGGCAACCAGCCCACACCATACTCCTTGTATTCAAAAGCGCTGATCTGACCGTAGACCAGCCCGAGTACCGAACGGCCGTTGAAGTCTTGGCCAGAGAACTTATCATTCAATCCGATATTACTTCCCGTGTCCTAACTGCCTATAATACTGGCAACCCACTCTTTACAAGCCGTGACAAACACACCAGTTTCGCAGTCGTACCGCTCGCGACTTCGGATGCCGATAAAGCTCGAGACTTGGTGCCTAAGGTACGTGAGATCGGGCGTAGGGCAGAACTGTCGAGCCAATTGACGATTCAGGTCACCGGTGGACCGGCGGTGGCTTATGATTTGGCTAGAGTCGCAGCCGAAGACTTACCCAAGGCTGAACAAATCGGATTGCCGATCACTCTGCTGACACTCATCTTCGTCTTTGGTGCCTTGGTGGCTGCAGGTTTACCTTTGCTTGTTGGGGTCAGTTCCATTGTAGTCGTCATGGGCATTGCTTTTATCTTGGGACAGAACATGGAGCTCTCCAGCTTTATCCAAAACATAGTGCCTATGCTGGGTCTTGGAGTAGGTATTGATTACTGCCTATTCATGGTTAGTCGTTTCCGCGAGGAGCTAGCCTCGGGGCGAAGTAAGGAGGAGGCAGTGGTACGCACGGTAGCTAGAGCAGGGCGAGCAATAGCTTTCTCCGGCGGTACTGTAGCCATCGGGCTCTCAGCTCTGCTTGTACCTAACTTGATGATACTTCGCTCTGTCGGATTAGGAGGCATACTTGTCGTGACCGTATCTGTCGTCTCTGCTCTCACTCTTCTCCCAGCGCTGCTCGTCTTATTAGGTGAAAGAGTCAACGCGCCCCGCTTCCTCTCCTTGAGAATGAACAGAAAGCGTGCAAGAACAACCGGCTTTTGGCAACGCTGGGCGGAAAACGTCATGCGGCACCCAGTGACTTTTCTAGTGGCTGTGGTCGTGATTCTGGGTCTACTTGCAACTCCCTCGCTGCGGATGAATACTCTCGCTCCCGGAGCTACATTGTTGCCGAGCGAGGCTGAATCGCGAGAGGCGTTTGAAGCTTTGACACAGAGTTTCAGTCCCGGCGAAATGTCGCCAATCAACGTCATCGTAGATACAGGGAGGACAAGCGGTCTGTGGAACGACAAGATCATAGCTGATCTCTATACGCTAACACAAACATTGCAGAGGGATTCGCGTGTAGCGCGTGTGGAAAGCTTGGTCAGCTTTGACCCTCGTGCAAATTTGGAGAACTACCAGTCGCTCTATAGAGGCGGCTTTGACCCTTCTCGCGCTCCTCAGGTCGCGCCAGCAGTATTACCACTAATTGCTAAGGCGGGTAAAACCACGTTGCTGCAGGTCGTCCCATCAGTGGATCCAGATTCACTTGAGGCACGAGAGCTGGTAGAAACCATTCGGAAAGAGATCATCACTACTATCAACTGACCGACAGGTACCACTTTGATGATCGGCGGTGCTACCGCAAGCAGCTTAGATATGGAGCAAGAACTGTATGGACGTTTCCCATTGGTCATTGGCTTGGTGCTAGCGATGACCTTCATCGTCATGACCGTGTTGCTTCGTTCAGTGGTGTTACCAGTGAAAGCGATACTGATGAACGGACTTTCGGTGCTGGCTAGCTACGGCGTACTTGTATTGGTATTCCAAGATGGCTACGGTGCAAGTTGGCTGGGCTTCACTCCGCCGGGCGCCATAAGCTCAATGATTCCAGTCACCCTCTTCTGTATCCTCTTCGGGCTAAGCATGGACTACGAAATATTCTTGCTGTCTAGGATGCGGGAAGCATATGAGGAAACTAGGGATAATCAGCAAAGTGTAGTTATTGGATTAGAGCATACTGGTCGCATCGTAACCAGCGCTGCACTGGTCATGGTTACCATCTTCGGCTCCTTTGTCTTGTCAAGTTTTGTTTTGATGAAGGAGTTGGGATTAGGAATGTCAGTAGCAGTTCTTCTTGACGCTACTCTCATTCGAGTGCTACTGGTGCCAGCTTCTATGCGCTTGCTAGGAAACTGGAATTGGTGGATGCCATCATTACTCCGACCTCGGAGCCTAGGAGGAATAGTGAGGTTAAGCAAAGAGGGTGAAAGACTTGAGTAACGTTACCTACCGAGCAAGGAAGATCTACAGAAATTCGTTCAGATGGCTCACAAGTGCTCTTGTCATCAATGCCTTCTTGCTGACATATGGTCTGGTCTCTGGGGACGGTTCAACTCCTAGTGAAGTAGTCATTGCAGACGCTGTTTTCCTCGGATTCTCCATAATGTTGATTCCACTTAGCCTAAAGAGAAGTAGATGGGCTCTTGGCGGCTCTCTTTTCTTAGGTATCATTCTGCTACTCCGCTCCATAGGTGATCCTGACTTTGAGGCTGCCTTCGAAGAACCATTGTCGACAATTCCAGAACTAGCTTACCTAGTTACTTTCACCGCCTTTTCTTTCATTCAAACACTTTCATCTTACGGTGCCTTTGTTCTTAGAAGAGCAGGTGTTATCGATGATGGGGCACTAAAAGCGGAAAATCGTTTCTCTTCGGCTTCCAAGAGATTGTTTCATATCATCTTTATCATCGCTGTTGCTTCGCCCATCCTTGCAGGTATCTACCTTTCTGGTTCACAGCTTGGAACCGAAGATTTGTCTCAGGAAGCTGGAAGCATATTCTATGTTGTAACTTATCACTGGGGGTATGCGTTCTACGACGAGAACTTCCATGAGGTAAACCGTATTCAAGCTAAACAAGGAGGAATTGTAACTCTCTACGCCATTCCCGCCGAAGGGCTTCAAAGAATTCCACAAACAGTTTGAAGAGAGGACCATGAAAACCGGCATCGGAAGATTCTTGCCAAATGACCCTGAGATCATGGAAGAGATGGAGAAGGCTGAGGGGCTAGACCATAGTGCCAACATCAGGGGATATCGTCTCAATATAGACGTTGATCATAACAAATATAGTGGAAAGGCTGACAGCGTCAAACAATTCATAGAAATGGAGAAGAATGTCGATAAGGTCACGTTTAGGGCTAACAGAGCGGGCAGCTTCGACATCACCTGTGCCAACTCTTGCGGCTACGGCCACCCCGACATGATCGCCAAAGGCGCGCTCGTCGTAACCGCATAGCCCGTATGATAATAAACAAGGACCGTTTTACTCCCTTACTGTAGTTTACAGCAACCTCTATGATGCTCCTAGAAGAAATCATGAAGCATATGGATTGACCGTATTCCATCCGCTGTTAGAGCTCTGCAAAACCCTTGTTGAATAGGACAGAAAGATTGAGAGTACGTCAGTGCCCGAGGGTGCGCTCGAATTCTTATTGTACTTGTAGGATGATTGCTTGATTTTTTATGTGGGATACGCTGGGATTTTTCTGGGTGGCGTTCTTCATCACCGAGGATAGATATGTGTGTGCCTCTGTTTGTGATTGCTCTTCTAGGAAGAGGGCGATGTCGCCTCCTGTGTCTAGGTCGAGCATGACTGTTTTGGAGAGATAGAGGAGTAGTTTCGCGCCTGTCTTCTTGGCTTCTTGCAGGTGGGCGGGGAAGCTGTTCTGGTCGTAAAAGGTTTTGATAATGTCCGCCGGTTTTCTCAATAATATGTTGGTTCCGTCCAGCCTCATGGAGGGCGTGATGACCACTACTCTGGGTTCTTCCGCGATCTTAGCGAGAGCAGCTATGTCTTCGGTGGTGATTGAAGGGAGGTCTGAGGGGATTACCAAGGATGCTGCGGCTCCTTGAGCTTTGCAGTAATCCACTCCCTTGGCTACGGCCGCGTTAACTCCTCGGTTACTCTTTTCTTGGAGGAAGATGGCGCCGTGTTGTCGGCAGATGAGTTTGACTGCTGGGTCTGGGGAGACGACTATTGTACCTTCGACTTGTTCTGAATCTACTATGGTTTGCATTACGTGTTTCAGTGTGAGGAGGTTGAGGGTTCTCCTCTGGGTTGGCTTGATGATGCTCGATAGCCGTGTCTTGGTCTTGGTTAGGGATTTGACTGGGATGATCACATATAGCCCTTTGGGCATAGTGTATGCATCAGCTCGCAGCACGGGTCGAGAAAGTGGAGATAAATCGCTTGTGATTAGTCAATGTTTTCCTTTAGGGGTGACATCGCGCCGCCCATGGTTCGTTGCGTTAATGGCAACATGGAGTCACACGTTTTTATGGTCACTTCCTCTCCCGAGATGAAGCTTCCGACCTTTTTCGCTGAGGAACGGATTTCTCTTAACACTTCTGCGCCGCCATCGTTGTTGAATAGGAATATTTTGACAAATGGTTCCTCGAAGTCCCAGACCCCGATTACTCGCCCATCGAGGAGAATGGATGATGTCGCGTTGCCGCCTCGGTCAAATACGAAAGTGTAGTACTTTAGGTCAAGATAACGTTCACGATCCTTGTATCCCATAAGATAAGGGTCAAGGCTTGGCAACAGATTCACCGTATGCTCTTTGGGAACCCGTAAAGATGCCAGTGGTGCTTTGTCTGAAGACAGAACGAAATAACCGTCGTTCATATCCTTGATTTCGATGGAGGTTGTTGTTTCTTGAAGTTCCCTGAGAATCTGTCTTACTATGCCTCTTGGGAGGACAGTCCACCACGCAACGTCATTTTCCGTTGCCGGTCCAAAAGAAGAAACGTATTGTCTTACTGTTAACTTCCTTGCTTCTGACTCATCCACTGCGTTCAAATCTATGTCCGGATAATAGTCATGGAAAAGACAGTAGATGTGGATGTTACTTTTCCACCCTGCCTTCGGAGGTCCGCGTATCAACAACCCTTGGTCGCACATAAGGTTGACAATTGGAGAGACATTGGTCTTCGTTTTCAAGTGTTTCTTGATTTCTTCCGCCGACATTCCGCCGCGCTTAAGAATACTTAGAATTCTCTTCGAAATCTCTTCATACTGTTTTTGAGTAACACCTAGGAACATCGCGTAGTTTTCTGAATTCAGCTCCACCATCTTTCGCGTAGCTGCAAATGCTATAGGAATCGTCTCGCTTGGGATAATGTAGATTGTCTTCCGTACGCACCTGATCTTGCCTAGAGTCCTCTTAACATAGAGTTCTTTATCCAATCTTTCTTTTGCAAAGCTTCTGCACCTTGAGAATAGAGAGAGGTAGGGTGTCGCTGGGCTTGTCGCATGTAGACCATAGATGTCCTTGACTATTTGGATAATATCGTCAGATCGTGATACGTCAGCTAGATGCTGTTTTTGGAGAAGAAACCTATTGACTATGTCAAAGCCTATTCTGCTCATCGTTTAACAACCAAATTCTGGTCTTTGAAAGTAAATACAAATCTTCCAATTTTCGGTGAGTTGTCTTCACCATAGAGCCTCTTGAAAACCCTGCATGTGACTAAGCTGATCCATGAGTCCCGATCTTCTTCCCTTGTCATTCTTAGCAATGGCAATTTCCATAGTCCGCTCTGTTGCTGCCGAGCAAGAAACCAGCCCAGTGCCCTTCTGATCTGAACATCGTTTTTGTCCGCTCCTATCAAAGAAAGCGAATCCAGCGATGATAGGAGATCTGTGAACCAGAAAGGATACGAAAAGGTCGTCCAGAAGCTGGGCGCCCGGCGGTCAGGATACTTATCCGCTTCAAAGAAACGTGGTGCCAAGAGTCTACCGGATGCTCGCGCCTCGCTTGATGTCCTATGGTCAGGGTGAGCCGCAAAAGCCCGTAGGACTACACCAGTCACTAGGTGAGAAAAAGGCTTGGATCTGTCTTGATGAATAGGTTCAACATGAAGAGTCTTTGGATCAAACTTCCTGCCAACCGTGCGGAGAGGAATCGCCCAACCCCCGTCTTGTTGACGATTTGAACGCAGCCAGTGAAAACCTTTCTCAATACGAGAATCACTACCATATCCAGCTTTGATCAAGAGTTCCATGATGGCAGCAGAATAGTTAGGAGTGTACTGATTGCCATAGATGCCTCTGAAGTCGCCTTCCTCCGATTGATGCGAGAAAAGATAATCCGCAGCACTTTGTATAGCAGGATGATCCCTATTTAGACCGTATTTCTCAACCAGTTCGCCCAATATCCTATAAGTTTCTAGCTGATCATAATCTTCAGATGAACGCAAGTCTGCTCGTCCACCTTGATACTTCCAGGACCCGCTATCGAGCTGTCTTCACAAGATTGCCTGTACTTCCCGCAACCGCCATAGACTTTCTGCGCCCAGATCCTCTCTAGTATCAAGCAAGTCACTGCTAACCCAATAGCGGAGTGCTCGACTACCTGAACGGCAAAGATTAGGAATAGGGTCGAATCTTAATTGTTTTAGCCAACCTCTGCCCATTGCAATCCACTGTAAACGCCGATGTGAATTTAATCATTCGCAAAGTTTCATATACGCGGAAAACACGTATTCCTTGAGAAAATGGGAGACATCTACCCTAAGGTCAAACTCGCAGCAGTGCAAGCCGCACCCGTCTTCTTGAATCGTGAAGTAACTACCGAAAAAGCGTGCCATCTGATAGAGGAGGCTGCTAAGAACGGTGCTAAGATTGTAGGCTTCAGCGAATGTTTTCTGGCAGGGTTCCCCCACTGGGTTACCCGATTCCAACTCTCCAAAGAACGCCTTGAGAGACTGTACATCCGCTTATTCTCGAACGCCGTTGAAATACCCAGCCGAGCCACCGACGATCTGTGCGAAACAGCTAGGCAAAACGACTGCTACGTAGTCATGGGGCTCAATGAAAAGAACGCGGAGACCATGGGAACACTTTACAACTCTCAGCTATTCATCGACCGAAAAGGTAGAATTCAAGGCAAACATCGAAAACTGGTGCCCACCCTAGGCGAGAGACTTGTCCACACAGGTGGCGACGGCTCCACTTTGACAACTTTTAAAACCGATTACGGGCGAATAGGAGGCCTCATTTGTGGAGAACACAGCAATCTTCTTGCAAAGTACACGCTCCTAGCTCGGGGAGAGAGTGTTCATGTGGCGAGCTGGCCGGCATACATGTGCAACTGGGGAGGCGACTTCATCCTCCAACAATTCGCGTATGAAGGAAGGATATTCATCATCAGTTCATCAGACTACTTCAGCAAGGAGATGAAAGAGGAACTGGGCAAAGAAGGCGAAGCCTTCGAAATAGGAGGAGGCTCCTCAGGCATATACGGGCCGCGAGGCAGAATACTGGCCAAAGCAAAGATCGACAGAGAAGAGATCCTGTATGCTGATGCGGATATGGAAGAGATTGTTAGGGCAAAGATGACTCAGGATATTGTGGGCCACTATAACCGGTTTGATGTCTTCAAGTTCAATGTCAGCGAACAGACGCATTATCCCATCAGAACATTGAGTGAGACCACTGAAGAGTCAACAAAAAGAACAGAAGTAAATGGAGAAACAGAAGTCCCTCCTTTGAAGAGTTCCGAGGCCCTACAGGAGCACTAGTGCCCGCCCACTTGGCCAATCAGATTCAGCTGCCGTAAGACAAATCTCGCCAGCTCAAGTTCACGGGCCGCGGTAGGCATCATGATGTCAGTGAAAACTGGTTTGACGTTGATCCTTCTCAAAGCCTCGCCAAGACCGTCGTCTGACTTGTCTGCCACAAAGATGTCAACCAGCCCAGAGTAGAGCCGTGCCACTCCTATTGGAGATACTTCTATTCCCAAGCCGCTCATCATTTTGGCTGCCGGGCCGCTTATCGGTGCTTTACCTATGATGGGGCTAACGGCTATGCGTTCCGCATTGGTGTCTGAGATTGCTAACCGTATTTGTTTGACCGCTAGGATCGGCCCTATGCTAGTAACAGGGTTTGCTGGGCACAGTAGTATCGCGTTGGCACTCATGATAGCGTCTGTGACTTCGGGCGATGCTTTAGCTGACTCTGCGCCGACATAGGTCACGCCGAGAACCTCGTCTTGGGCTTTTCTCTTCACCCAGTATTCCTGCAGATGCACCTTTCCACGGGGCGTGTTGATCCATGTTTCTACAGAGTCATCGGTTGCAGGTATGACTCTTTGTTTGACGCCTAGTCTATTACAGATCTCGCGGGTAACTTCCGATAGTTTTCTACCCTGCTTCATCAGTTGTGTTCGGAGTATGTGGGTTGCGAGGTCCCTGTCTCCCAGCTTGAACCATGTCTCTCCTCCCAGCTTCTCAATTTGAGAAAGAGTGTTGAATTTGTCTCCTTCGACACCCCAGCCTCTCTCCCTGTCCAGCATGGATGCTAATGCATAGGTGACTATGTCCACGTCTGGGCAGATGTAGAGTCCGTGGAGCCAAAAATTGTCTCCGACGTTAGAGATGATAGTTAGGTCTTCATGCGTGGCGCCTAATAGTCCACGGATCAGTTTGACGGAGCCTGTGCCGCCCGCTAAAACTGTAAGCATGGGGTTGCTGCTCGCTGCCCACGATGATTGCTAGGGGCTAATTAGCGCAGTGAAGGGGCGACCTTGTCGCTGAAAAGCTCCATTGGAGAAAGGTCTGTTGCACCGGGAAAGACGAATATGAAGTGTGATACGCCCAAGTCAACATAGCGGTTCAATTGCTCTATGACCGTGTCAGGGGTGCCGTAGATAGGCTTGTTCTTCTGGATCAACTCTTCGACGGAGATACTTCTTTTGTCGGCGATTCTCTTCATCCACGCGTTGAGCTTATCCTCGGTCTCAGCTATGAACAGGTAGTTCTGGATGGACTTCTTCAGATCCTGAGGTTTTCTCCCGTACTTTTCGAGTAGGGAGTCTAAGACCCTGATCTTCGCTGCGCACTGTTCTTGGCTTATCCAAGTCATGTTGACTCCGTCTCCTACCTCAGCTATGAGGGGCAACATGATCTTCTCTCCTTGGCCTCCTATCCATACAGTGGGATGCGGCTTCTGGAGAGGCTTCGGGTTGTTGATAGCTTCTTTCACGGAGTAGTATTGTCCTTGGAAGGATGCTTTCTCCTGTGTCCACATCAGTTTGATGATCCTGACTGCTTCCCTGAGTCGCGCTGCTCTCTCAGACATATTGGGGAGACTTATGCCGTAAGCGTCGTGCTCAGGCTTGAACCATCCTGCGCCTATTCCGAATTCAAGCCTGCCCTTGCTGATCACATCCATAGTGGACGCCATTTTTGCCAACAGAGAAGGATACCTGAAGGTGTTGCACGTAACAAGAGTTCCAAGCCTGATCCTGCTGGTGCGGACTGACAGGGCAGAAAGAGTTGTCCAGCACTCCAATATGGGGAAAGTGAGGGGGTTATCCCCGATCGGTAACAGGTGATCTACCAGCCAAACCGAGTCGTATCCGAGCTCTTCGCAGCTCCTCGATTTCGACGCCAAATCCTCGAAGCTTATGTTTATCTGCTGAAGCTTGACACCGAATTTCACTCCTCTAGTCAACACGCAAAACCTCTATCATTCCAAACTTGTTACCACCCAAATACAGACAGATTATATGAACCATTTGCTCTCCGAAGATCAGCGGAACAAGTCTCTTGAAGGGCGCCTGATCAAGTCTCGTGCGGAGCCGTCTGCCTTCTGATATGAGTAGCCTCTTACTACTGCCACAGGCGTACGCCTAGTCTTCTCCATTACCAAGTCAGCTGCTGAAGCAATCTCATCAGCCACAGCGATTTCGGTGACCCTCAACTCGTATCCGTAGGGGTCTTTGAGACCGCGGTAATCCCTAGTCGCCTTGATCCCTGATACACCTATTGCGACATCTACCTGTCCTTCGCGCCATGGTCTACCGAAAGTATCAGTTATGATTACTGCCGTGTCAACCCCCAGTTTCTGCTGTATCTTGTCCCTGATTCGGCGCGCCGAAGCATCTGGGTCCAGTGGAAGGAGACCAGCGTAGCCGGCAGGAAAGTTAGATTGATCCACGCCGGCATTAGCGCACACAAAGCCGTGCCTAGTCTCAGCGATGCAAAGCCCCCTGACCATCCTAACAATCCTCTTCGATTCAGAGAAAACGATTTCAACAGACTTGGAATCCTTCTTCAGAAGCTGGGACACATTCTTAGCCAACGTCGATGGAACAACATCATCTATCTTGACGACCCTTCCCTCGGCTTTAGAAACTATCTTAGATTTGACCACCACCACGTCCCCAGACCTCAGATCTAAGCCCTGTTTCCTGCAGGCTCTGATTATGATGTCACCCAAGTCGTCTCCGGTCTTTATCTCAGGGATTCCTGCTGCACTTATGATCCTAAGCTCGCTCATTTGGAGCCGTCCAAAGGTTAGCGGGATGCGAGTCTTTAACCCTGCCCCCTGCTTGTGCTAAGAAACAGAATAGCGTAAATGGAACCTGAAGGATGTTATTTCTGGCTTTGACCGCCAGCCTGCATCTTCTCAGAAGCGGCTTTGATGGCTTTGACTATGTTTACGTAGCCTGTACACATACATAGGTTCCCTGCTATACCTCTCCTGATCTCTTCCTCAGTGGGCTTGGGATTTTCTTTGAGGAGGTAATATGACGCCATGAGCATCCCTGGAGTGCAGTAGCCGCACTGCAACCCGTGGTTCTCCCAGAAAGCTTCTTGTATCGGGTGCAGCTTCGAGCCCTGAGCTAATCCTTCAACTGTTAGTATATCTGCTCCTTCTGCTTGATTCGCGAACATCATGCATGACTTTACCACTTTCCCGTCAACGATTATGGAGCATGCGCCGCACTTCCCCACCACGCACCCTATGTGCGTGCCAGTCAGTCCGAGCTCGTCACGCAGGAAGTATACTAATAGTGTCCTAGGCTCAGCATTACCCACGTATTTCTGACCGTTGATGGTGGTAGAGACCTGTTTCATCTCTAACCCTCTGTCTAGGATACCCTGCTAAGGGCCGTCTTCAACGCTCTTTTCACGAAAACTTTGACCATTTCCTTCTTGTATTCGGCGCTTCCCCTGATATCGGAGCTGGGCTTAGACTGCTCTGACGCTCTAGCTGCTGCTTCAAGAATAGCGTTGTCATCAGGCTTCTTGCCCTTCAGGGCTTCTTCAGCCTTCAAGGCTCGAAGAGGAATCGACTCAACGCCGGCAAGCCCTAGGCGAACATCTTGGCATACGCCTGCTTGATCAAGGGTGACCGCTGCTGCGACCGCAACTATGGCGAAGTCTCCTGCGCCTCTCTCGAACTTCAAGTATGTGCTTCCGCTGCGAGGAGGCAACGCGGGAACAGTGATCTCCGCTAAGATTTCGTTTTGACGGAGATCTGTTGTGAAGATGTCTTGGAAGAAGTTTCTTGCGTCTACAACTCTGTCGCCTGAAGATCCTGTCATCTTGAACTCAGCATCCAACGCTACTAGCACAGATGGGACGTCAGCAGCAGGGTCTGCGTGGCACGCGCTTCCACCGATTGTTCCACGGTTTCTCACCTGCTGGTCGCCTACGTGGCTCTCCGCTTCGGAAAGCACCATACACTTAGACTTCACCACTGGCGAGGTCTCAACCTCATGGTGAGTAGTTAATGCCCCTATGCGGATCTTGTTGTCTTCCTCCTTGATGTAGCTTAGCCCTGGGATCCTCCCAATGTCTATGATGTGAGCAGGACTTACCAGCCTGAGCTTCATGAGTGGCACCAAGCTCTGGCCGCCCGCCAAGACTTTGGACTCATCTCCGTACTTCTGGAGGAGAGATAGGGCTTCTGAAACTGATGCGGGAGCATAATACTCGAAGGCGCGAGGAATCATGTTGAACAGTGTGAACATTGGGAACTATTGATATATCTTTCGCTCCGCAGGCGTGGCATAGCGTCACAGGGGTTTGACTCGTCTGAGAAAGAGGTATGTAGCACCGTAGAGAAGAATCATAGGTATCGCCACGAAAAACATGGTGTATCCGCTCCCATCAGGAGTAACCACTGCACCGTAGACCACGAAGGCTATAACTGCGTAGCTAAAGTTTCTGCGCCAAAACTCCTTGTCCACTATTCCTGCGCGAGTGACAGCCCACATGACTATCGGGAGTTGGAAGGACAATCCGAAGGCCACAAGGAACAGCAATGTGAAGCCTATCAACTCATCAATAGTGATGAACTGTCTGGTGACCATAGGGGCAGCATAATCATACAGGAATCTAATGGTGAAGGGCGTCATATAGAAGTAAGAGAACAATACGCCGGCAGCGAAAAGCGCAGTGGCCGGCAGAAGGATCTTGGCGATAAGCTTTCTTTCACTGGGGTAAAGAGCTGGACCAATGAACCGAATGACCTCCCAGATGATCACCGGCATACTCAGTATCACGCCGAGAAAAAGGGAGACCTGCAGCTGTGAAAGAAGGGCTTGCCCCGGAGCAGTCACGATCAACTCGACGTTTCGAGGAAGCAGGTCGTCGCGGAGCTTGGCGATAAGCTGGCTTGAGATGTTCAGAGAGGGATCAGGATAGGGAAGAATCAGCTTCGTGTCACCGAAGGTGAATTCCTTCAGGCTGAGAGTGAAAGTTGCAGCTATTACTATGGTTATGGCAGCTATGATTCTGACGAGGCGGGCGCGGAGCTCGTCGATGTGATCCAGAAGAGTCATCTCTCTACTCATACACTACCCCATCCTCTTCTTGACACCAGCTTTGATGATGACTTGCTTTTAACTTACACCGAAGTAGATCAACAACTGGTTATCCAGTCTGCTTCCAAAGGAGTCTCCACACCACTTCTGGCGTGAGAGGAACTTGATCTACACCCCCTCCAAAGGGGCGGAGAGCGTCCTGCACCGCACTCACCACAGCCGCCACTGCTCCGATGGTGCCTCCCTCACCTACACCCTTCACCCCAAGAGGATTACTCTCAGACGGTGTTTCAAGACGATCAATCTCCAACTCAGGCACATCCATAGAAGAGGCAATCAGATAATCCATCAGAGTAGAAGTAAGCAGCTGGTCATTCTCATCATACTTGAGCTGCTCAAGAAGAGCACCTCCAATGCCCTTAGCTACCCCGCCTTCTATCTGCCCATGCACCACAACAGGATTCAACACCTTGCCGCAATCATCCACAACAACATACTTCAGCACCTTGACGTTCCCCGTCTCAGAGTCCACTTCCACAACCGCCACATGGGCACCGCAGGAAAATGTCAGGGCAGGCGGATCAAAATAAGAAGAAGCCTGAAGGCCGGCTTCTAGTCTCGGAGGCAGCCCAGCAGCGTCATAAGCCGCCTTCGCCACATCTCTGAACGAAATGCTGCGACCTTCGCCACCAGACATGAATACTCCGCCACCAAGAATCATGCTTTCAGGGGAAGCATCTAGAACATGGCTTGCAATTGCGAGCATCTTCTCCTTCGCCTTGCGCGCCGCAAGTAGAGCCGCGCTCCCAGCAACGACAGCACTCCTGCTTCCGAAAGTTCCAATCCCGTAGGGGACTCGTTCTGTGTCTCCGAAAACCACATTCACGTCCTCCGGATGGATGGTAAGCTCCTCGGCGCAGATCTGAGCCAGAGTAGTCTCAAGACCCTGGCCGTGAGGAGAAGCGCCGGTGTACAGATTGACTGCGCCTGTACGCTCAACCCTGATAAAAGCAGTCTCGTAACCTGGGCGGCCAGAGGTCTTGGAAGGGCCGAACCCTGTGTCCTCCACGTAGCATACAGCACCTATGCCGATGCTTCGCCCCTTCCCATGTTGCGCCTCCTGCTGCTTTCTCAGCCCGTTGTAATCAATCAGCTCGCAGGCCTTCTTGAGCACCGCGGCAAAATCCCCTGAATCGTACCTGAGACCGGTCCCAGAATCATAAGGCATATCCCTAGGAGAAACAAAGTTCCTCATCCGCACCTCCACAGGGTCCATCTTCAACTCCTGAGCCACCAAGTCCAATGCATGCTCCACCACAAGAATAGCCTCGGGCCTGCCGTTCCCCCTTACAGGCCCGAAAGGAGCCTTATTCGTGGCAACGAAATCCACATCCACCTTGAAGTTCTCCAGCTTGTAGCAGCCCGTTATCAGCTGCAGAGTTTTCGCAGGAGGGCTCATACTGATTATCGAAGGTGAACCTACGTCAGCGACTACGTGATCCTTGAAGCCGGTGATCCTCCCGTCTCTCCCAGCAGCCATTTCAAAGTAGTGGGTCTGTTCTCTCCCGTGAATGGCGCTCATAAGATGCTCTCTACGGTCCTCAACCCATTTCACAGGTCGCTTCAACAGCAATGTGAAGTAGGTAGCCAGCAAATACTCGGGGTAGACGCCGAATTTCACTCCGAATCCCCCGCCCACATCAGGAGCAATGATCCTGACCTTCTCCAAGGGGAGGTTGAAGGCTTCTGCAACCGTGTCCCGTGTACGGTGGGGCTGCTGGCTGGTGCACCAGATCGTTAACCGTTCTGAATAGGGGTCAAAGCTTGCTATGACAGCTCGGTTTTCAATGGGGATTGCTGTCTGTCTGCCAATCTTGAATCTGCCTTTCACGGTTGCTTCTGCTTCGCGGAAGGCTCGGTCAACGTCTCCTCGGGAAGCGGTTCTTTTAACGATAAGGTTTGTTCCCCACTCATCGTAGAGTAGAGGTGAACCTGTCTGCAGGGCGGTCTCGGCGTCAACCACTGCTTCAAGGGGCTCATATTCTAATTGGATGCCTTCAAGGGCGTCTTCAACATCTGAGCGCGAATCGACTACGATCGCTGCGACGGGTTCGCCGACATATCTGGCTTTTCCTGACGCTAGCGCCTGAGGAGAGTATGGTTTCATTCCGGGGATGTTTATGAAGACAGGGAGAGGTTTCAGAGGACTGTTGTTTCCTGTTAAGATGGATAGTGGTTTGATTTTCTCTTTGTTGAAATGGATGTTGTTTATTTTGGCGTGGGCGTAGGGACTTCTGAGGACCCCCATGTAGACTGTGTTGGGAGGGTTGAAGTCGTCTACGTATCTGCCTCGCCCGGTGATGAATCTTATGTCTTCTTTCCGCTTGATCGGTGCGCCCAGCATCGTCTTCTTCGCGCTCAAGACGCTCTGTTAGCAGACATATTTGCTTTAACTTTGGTTGAATTGGGATGACTCTCGATGGTACTGACGTATCGTCCCTGTAGAACACTGGAACACCCCTTGCAACATAAACAGTCCATCAAGAAAGCTTTCCGTGGCCCGAAGAGTCATCAAAACCTTGATTGCAAAACTTATCTAGGCGCATCGGGGCGTTAATCGGACCATTGGTGCTGCGCAGCTGTGTGCAAGTGTAAGACTGTTCGGATAGAGGATGTTGCTTACCGGGGTTCTGGCCACGCTTTTGTGCCCTATCACAAGGACTGCGGTGACCTCCTGTCTGAAGATCAGGTCAAGATAGTCGGCGCTGAGCGTCTCAAGCAGTGGGGGCTAGCTTAAGGCTAATCTTCCCGCGGCTGCCATGACTGTCGGTGGTTAAAGAGAAGCATGGAGGCGTTTCTGATTAACTCCGCGGGCTATTCACCAGCATGTTGAAGTTAATGTTGGAAGGGGAGGGTCTACCGTCCAGCTAGGATAAACAGTCCTACCCTGAAGAATCATCAGAACCATAGGGGCGACTCCATATAAGGAAGCCGCATCATCCAAACCTAACATCATGGAGATTGTTGACCCCCAGACACCGGGCTTCATATGGAGCTGGATCAACAGCTACTACGAAGGCGGATCAGTGTCAACGGAGCCCCTTGGATACGGACAGAGACCCGTAATCCTAGTCATCGACCTTCAGAAGAGCGGGAAAAGCGAAAATCTTCACCCCATGGTTGCAAGAGCAGTTTCCAACACAGCCCTACTCCTCAAAGAAGCTAGAGATAGAGAGATTCCCGTGATCTACACGGTAAACGCCTTCAGAGCGGATCTGAAGGACCTCCACCCTACAAAGCTAAAGTCGCTATCCTCAAGCATAGCCGGCACAAGAGCAACAGAAGTTATGGATGAAGTTAAGCCGAATCCCGATGAACTAGTATTACAGAAGCAGACTCACTCGCCATTTGTATCCACGCACATACTATATCATCTGACACGTCTCAGGACAGACACAGTCCTAGTCACAGGCATACACACAGGAGGATGCATAAGAGCTACTGCCAACGATTCATTCAGCTACGGCTTCCACACCGTGCTACCAGAAGAGTGCGTAGCAGACAGAAAGGGAATGAACCCCCATAAAGCAAACCTATGCGACCTACATATCAGGGGAGCCGATGTCGTGACACTCGGCGAAGTCCTCGAATACCTTGACATGGTATCAGAGAGAGAAACAAGACGCATCCAAGCATAACCGAACCCATGTTATCTTCGGCTTGTCAGCTCGTGAAGTGAAGCCTTAGGAATGGAGCCAAGGACTGGAGAACCTTACGCTCAGCTTTACGAACATGGTCTGCATAGGTTGTTCGTGGAACACCTTTAGCTGCGGCTAGCTTTCCTACTGTGATGGTTCGGGGAAACTTGTAGTAACCGTTGTCCAGAGCCTCGATGAGTGCCGTGGTCTGTTTGTCGGTTAGATCTGAAAAGAGGCGTGAGAGCGAAACAGTGAAGATGTCTCTTGCCATGTTGCCAGTCACCCTCTTCTTCATGGCAATTTCCGTTGAGCCAAGCTTATCCAACTCCTTGAACAGGTGTTTGGCATCTTCTTCCTCGAAGGCCACTATCCGGTGATGCTCCATTCCACCACTATACATGATTGGAGGGAGCTCCAAGCAGCGGTGTTTCTCTACCGCATCGCTTACAGAAGGACACTCGGCAAGCTTCATGATCTTGCTGCATAGGCATTTTGGCCCAGAAGCCATCGCGACGATTGTGCCATTTACTCCGTCAAAAGTCTCACACCTTAGTCGGCCGTGTGTCTGCTCGACGAGTTGTTTCAAATCGTCCAACGCAGCTCTTATCTCAGAGTCTTCGCCTCTAACTTCGAAGACATCTACTCTTTGACTGCACCATTGGGAGATAGTTAGATCAGGATGCCTAACAGAAAGCTCATTCATAGGGCACCCGTTATGCTTTATCTTGAACAGTATCTCATGCATCAAGGAACAATAGACCTCATCTTCGAAATATAAACATGGAGCCGTCATTTGACGGCATCGACAAGCATCAGATGTACCTCTGCAGGAACCGTCAAAATACGGCACCAAACAGATGTGCTGCAGGTTTATCTTGATCGACGTGAAGATGGTGTTGAAAACCACAACAGATGTTTCGAAAAGAATCGTCTTTTCAAAGATTCTTAGAGCATTGACCATGTCTAGGCCTGCTAAGATCATATTCGCCGACAAGAGGATAGAGGCAGATTCAGCCAGATCCCAGGACCGTGGGACACCCAGTGGGGTAGCTACGGGGATTGATTTCCAACAAGCTACAACCGCGATGGAGGTTCAACGGGTCAGGCATCGTATAACATGATGGGTACACCTAAGTTTACGCGTATGGGTAGAAGTTGACAGCGCCAATCTATCGATTCCTATCTGCACCCAGTTCCGCGGGCAAATCAGTCCGTTCTCCCTCCAAGATACGTTCCAGAACTTCTTTTGCTCCGCCGCGGTGAAGGTAGTTATTGTTGTTGCCACAGCGATACGAGTAGGTGCACCTGGGGCACCCGCTCTCGGACTCACAGCTGCATTCGCTCAGAATTGTATGTGCTCTCTTGAACGCCAAGTCAAGCCGGTCGAATAGCAACCTCGTAGCGCCATTCCCGCCAAAGGAACCATCGTAAATGAAGATCAAACCTGACGAACCCATCGATAAGCCCCCCATATCCCTAGCAGCACCACCGCTAATCATGTTGGTGCCTTCGATGGTGACATGCTCAGATCCATGGAAACTGCTGGCAGCAACATGATCTCTACGCTCATCAACAACACTGCTCAGAGTATTATCAGGAAAAGGAGCTGAAAACACTAGGCCACGTGTCTTAAACTCGTATTCAACAGGTGCTTCCAATGGAATGGTTTCACCCTTATCAGAATCCTGACTCACAACTCGATTCACATATCCTATTACCTTCTTCTCGATCAACAGATCACAGTAAGCAACCTCTACACCGAAAACGCGTCTAGACATATGCACCTTCAACACACTAGGATGCTCATCCATAACAGCCCGCGTATAATACGGATAGCTCGGCGGAAGCCTCTCAACTCTGGCCACCCACGGGTGCCCCACTGAAAGGCTCTGAACACGGTAACGCCACCCTGCAAGAAAATAGACTGCGTTGGGATGCAGCTCCTCCAAAGCCATCGGCAACCCTCGCTCTCCAATCTTTTTGCCGCTAAAGAACACGTGAACCGGTTCTCCACCGCCCCTAATATCGAACCCCAGCAGAAACCTCCTCGCTGCCTGATATTCAGGCACAAAGAAGCCGCTTCTCCTCTTCAGCAAACCCTTCTCCTCCAAGCCCTCAACAACATCCATGAACTCAGGGAACTCGTTGACACCAAGAGGCATATCCATCGCAGCAGCCAAAAGATGCCGCTCAGCAACAGCAGGATTACCCGGATACACATACCCCGCAGCAACATCCTGAAAATAATCTCTTGGATGATTACGGTAATACTGGCTAATCGGATCATCATCTCTCAAAGCAAGGAAGACCACGCTCTCCTGACCCCTCCTCCCCGCCCTACCCGTCCTCTGAACCAGACTAGTCACATTAACCAAATCTGAAACCACCGCGTCAGTAGCACCAATATCCACCCCAAGCTCCAAAGTAGTGGTACAAGCAATAGCTGGCAACAGACCTCTCTTGAACAGATCCTCCACCCTCTTCCTATGGGCTGGAAGGAGCCCTGCTCTATGCACTTCAATGTTAACGCCATTCCTCCTACCGTAGAAAGCAGTCAACTCAGCCCCGAGATGCGAATTGGAGAAACACAGCGTCCGATAGTTCGATGAAGAAGCCTTCTTCACCAAGTCTATCGCAAGGCTGAGATGACTACGCAGAGAAGGAAAAAGCATCAGGAAATGGCTTTTTCCTCTTCTCCCTCCTTCCGCCCTAACCAGTCTGAAGGTCTTCGAGAACAACTCTTCACAGAACTCCTTGGGGTTACTGATAGTAGCTGAAGCAGCAGCGACTTGGAAACCCCCGCAAACCCTCGCCAACCTCTTCAAGATCCAGTTAACATTCGAGCCAAAGGTCCCAGTGTAAACATGAACATCATCCACCACAATATGCTTGACATCCTTGAGAAGCATAGAGAAAGGCGTCCTGTGCAGAAGATGGTAATGGATCACATCAAAGTTCGTGACAACTATCTGCGAAGGAGACTCCAAGAACTCACGTCTCTCCCTAGTAGAAGTATCCCCGTCGAAGACCTTGACATCCAAGCCAACGGGGTCTGCGAGCTTCCTAAGCCTAGGGAACTGGTCTCTCGCCAACGCCTTGGTAGGGTAGATGAAGAGGGCTTGAACACCTTCCTTCACATGGCTCAGAGGACCAAGAGGCTTAACTCGCCGCCTAACCAGCTCAATCACAGGTATGGCAAACGCCTCGGTCTTCCCGCTTCCAGTAGGAGCCACGATAACCACATCCTCACCCTCCAGTAGCAGCGAAACAGCCTCGCTCTGAAAACGGTAGAGACGGCTTATTCCAGATGCTTCAGCAGCCTCGGCTAACACCTCATCAACATCCAGTCCCCGCACAGCACCATCAGCCTCAGGCTCCTCGGCCTTCAACTCCCTGTAGGAAACAAGGTAATCAGACTTGGAGAACGCGGCATCGCTAACTATCTTGGGCAGGTCTTCAACTGCACCTGTCTCCTCTTTGAGCATAGCCCTTACGTTACTGCTGCTTCTGATTACTCCTTCCTGAGCTAGGAAAGCATCCAAGTCTTCCGAAGACTTGCAGAGACCAGAATCATAGTGTTCCAGAAACTTCAGGTAAGCCTCATCCATATTCGGAGCAGCAGAAACGGCATCCATCAGCCTGCATTTCGCACAGGAAGCAAGGTGCCTGCCGTCGAACAGACGTCTTACTTCAACCTTAGAGCTGCACTTGGGGCAGCGATACCTCAACAAGGCACATACAATCACAGTCACTAGGAACTTATGTTCAGAAACTGCTTCATCTGGTTTACCAGAAACTGCCGATGATCCTTCATAGAAAAGTCCAGACGATACTCATTGATGACTACCATCTCCATCTTCTTCCACTCTTCCCAACAACTCTTACACGTATTTCCCTGAATCTTCTCTCCGAGTGGCCCAAAGAGAGGAGGCTCTGG
The DNA here is from genome assembly GCA_016184315.1 of Nitrososphaerota archaeon. GTDB lineage: Archaea > Thermoproteota > Nitrososphaeria > Nitrososphaerales > JACQRY01 > JACQRY01. The sequence continues at coordinate 18,467 of JACPCU010000017.1, read as the reverse complement.
AAGAGGTTCGCTAAGCTTACCGCATCGCTGACACACAATCATTTGCTAGATTAACCAGAAAAGAAACCGGTTTCCTGCTAGATAATTCTTTCCGAAACAAGCAACCTGCCCTTACAGCAACGCCTGCAAAGGAATATCTTGATTCCTACCATCAGGCAGAGTCCTGCGAATAGATATTGGAAGCACCCCCATGTTCAGCTCCTTCGTCGCAATAGGGATAGGATCCCTATCGGCACCATCAATGTTCACAAACGGAGGCGCGCCCAAGGAAATCTGGAGCGCTCTTGCACCGATTATCCTTGCCTTCTCATACTTGGTCAGCTTCGCGGTGCCTATTTCTACCCTGAATGCTTCACCCTCAGACCCAGTGGCCTTACCAGCAGGCTTCGGGGCTTTCGCTCTAGGCTTCTTCTCTGATTCGCTTCGACGAGAAGCATCTTTAACGTCTTCATCCTCAACACTCATAGCCACTACGTCCTAGGCCCCCAGGAGAAGACAACCCGTGAAAAAACTCACACATAAGTATTGCGATGATTTCGCACCTGTACATCGCCACGACGCGTGAACAACTGGCAACACGAACCTCTCCACCATCCTTTGCCCCTTTCTACCCCGACTGAAACTGCAAACAGAGCAGCACCCAAAAGTTTCCAAGACACATCGGAACCCAATGAGTTCCCTAAAGAAGCACACCAACACTTATAGCCCGAGCAATGATACTTCGCAACGCCTTGGCAGCTTCAGTATCACGCATCCCAGTCACCATCACCGTGATAGGCAGGGGCGACGCTCAAGGAGAAATCTTCAGACACCTAGCCCCTACAACAATAGGCGCACTAGTCAGAAGCAGCCCTCTACAAGGAAGACTCTTGAGACAAACAGAGTACGTGTCCATGCTAACCGATCTAAAGGTGGGCGTCGAGAAAGGTAAGAGAAGCTTTTCCAAGGGCGAAATCGCCTTCTTCCCCATGAACGGCTCCATCTGCATCTTCCTACAGGATGCCAACACTGCTACACCGATGAGCCCCCTTGGCAAGATCACAAAGGGACTTGAGAGGCTGGAGGCTATCAGTCGAGGCGAGGTAGCCAAACTAGCAGTCCAACAACCTCAGAAGTCCTAGAACCACCATTCGGTGAGTAGCTTCAAGGTGTCTGATAACTCTGCAGGTTATTTGCAGTACTTGTGATTCATGTTGAAGGGCGAGGTTCAGCGATCCAGCGGGGAGAAGCAGCCGCGTCCTGAAGAGTTATCAGAACCGCTTCAGGAAACATTTATTGCCCCGACAACAATCAACTTACCCGCGGGAAGACATGATCCTGTTTAAGAGCAAAGACTCACAGGTTGAGAAGCACATCTCAGACTTTGTTCACGTTAGAGCCAGAGTAACCCTTGAAGAAATCGCAGCGGAAACCAAGATTGCCCCCGAGGAAGCACGGAAACACGTGGAGAAGCTGATAAACAAAGGAGCGATACGGATAGACCGCGACCTCAGCGGCAAAGAAGTGTACACGGCCTAACACCACGGTCTTCACATAGTAACTAAGCCTGCACAAAGCCTCAGATGCCGTAACCAAAGAAGCATCTAGGAGGATGGCAGACCGCTCCCTCACCATAAGAAACGTTATCCTACCTTTGCTAAGCCAGTCATGTTCAACGTATGGGTCTGCAGATTCATTTCCAGTTCCATGGTTTTAGAAGAAATATCTACGGTCGCTAATCTGCATGGCTACTCTGGACACTCCTTACAGTAGCCATCACAGTTTTTAAGGTTGGGGTTACTAGGGAGAAAACGAGTGGCATGAGTGTTTATCAAGTGAGTAAGCTCATACATCGGTTATACGCTGATGAGGTTCTTAGGAAGCGGTTCAGAGAAGACCCTGCGTTAATCATAGACACAGTTGATGTTACTGAAGAGGAGAAGAAAGTCCTGTTGGAGAAGGATTACGTGGCGCTATACGGGATGGGTGTACACCCTATGCTAGTCGCGCACATAGTGAGTGTCAATGGAGATTATGAAAAGTTTCTGAAGGAGGATGTTCCTAGGCTTAAGAATCTGAGAAACCCATATCAAGACTACTACTTAGAAGAAGAGGAGACCAGCTAGGTGTCCCACGCTATGGCGGGGCAGCTTCCCCAGAACGGTGGGTTCCTGAGATCTATGTAGGCAGGTTTCTCTGAACCCATTATGCCTAGCAGACCCAAGTAGTTGAGGAATTCACCCGTTGCGTTTCCTGCGTTGAATATTCGTCGCAGAGTGAATTGGGACAAGATATCGTCTACTCGTCCTGCGCCCATGAGTTCAAGAGCTGACTGGTTAAAGTCTTGGTCGATCTGCCTCATTCGCGGTCCTCCGACCTCTATGCTCAGGTTAAAGCTGGCAAGAACAGCTATTCTTTCGTCCTTTGGACGTTTCTCTATAGCTGCAGAAATCATCTTCCCTAGATGGTAGAAGCGCTTGGGCTGCGGAATCGGGGGCACAAGAGTATTAGTGAAGACCGGAACTATTGGCACACTCATAGAGGGAGCTACGAAGAGGAGTGGCATGACGAAAGCGTGATCCACACCGAATTCTTGAGTCGAAGCCAGGTCCATATCCATGCTGAGGCCAGTCTTAAACACCTGGGTGGCCAAGTCGTCTTTGACAGGGCAGGAGTATTTTGGGAGCCCCATTTCGTGTTCCATGGAGAAGGGTCCTTCAGCCTTCTTCGAGATACCTACGCAGAAGGGAGGCATGTTGTCGTAGAAGAAGTTGTCTATATGGTCGTTCGCGATGACGATTATTGCGTCTGGAGAGGCTTCATCCATGCGTTTTCTTAGCTGCCCAAAGCTCGCGAAAACCGCGGCGCGGTCAGCTTCAGGGGGGGTCTTCTTAGACCAGTAGATCAGCGGAGTATGGGTCATCCCCATAGCAGCTACGAGTCTAGCCAAACCTGCGTCAGGTGGGGTAGCGCTTTATTTAAGAACGATCTGCGTCAACCGCATGGGATTTGATGCGGGTCGGCTCGTGTTTGAAGTGGGTTTCCCGTCTTACGAGCCATAGCAGGTAGCCTGCGATCCATGGGAGAAACAGTATTTCACCTGCTACGGAGTGGAATCGTTCGAAGGCTTCTGGGTCTGAAATGTTGCCTAAGGCGTACAGGGATAGGAGAGAGATCCGGAAAACGTTAACGATTAGGCTTCCCAGAATACCTAGACCAAGATATGCCAGTGTACGGTTGGCAGATGTATGAAGTTTGGCTGAGAGGCCTATTGTGGCCAAAAGAGTGATGATAATACTATGGACGCCAGCTGAAGGCCAGAAGACCGCCAAGTTCATGAATCCTCCGCCACGGGTCAATGTGAGAATATTGTTTTGAGCAAAGGCTCCTCCCAGCCCAGAAGCATTGACGATCGCCCCAACGAACACGAGTATAGACGGAACCACAAACTGCAACAACCCCAAAGAATCATATGGAAGAGCCGCGTCAACAAAGAGAAAAGCAGTCATACCGCCCAGATAAAGAACAGGTGTCACCGCCTTTGAACGCAACACCACCAACGTAAGCGATGCAAGCATGATCGTGGTAACACCATAGTCAACAGACTGCACCGGGCTGAAAGGCGCAACGCTTGGCGAAACACCCTGTCTTATGGCGAAACGAGTAACCAGATCTCTAGCGCTCGTCAGAGTCCAGATCAGATAGTACGCAACAGATACACCTAGAACCATGTAACCGTACCGTGCCCGCATCCAAGGCTCTCGACTAAATGCGCCTCTCCCCATCTCCAACATCGCAAGAGGGATCACGGCAATCATAGCCGCCCTGCCTTGGTTCCATGCCATCGCGAAGCTCCCAGGATCAGAGGCGTAGGCAACTAGCACCAAGACAGATATCAGAAATATCTTGGGCGGACTAGTTACATAGCTGATGATCATTGACACGATCGCGCACCATACCGCTTGGAGATGATGAAGACAGTAGTTAAGCGGTTCTTGTAAAAACGTGTAAAGCTTTGGGAAAAACATATAAGTCTCTGTAAGTCGGAGCGTTTCACTAGGAGGTTACGCAATGAGCAAGAAGGCGGGTGCCGGCGGCGGCCTCAACGGCTGGAAGTATAGATGCTCCTGCGGTTTTGAAACCCTTCAGGTTTCTAGTGCAGTGGCGCATATCAACAGCAACAAGGGTCACCAGCTAAGTAGGCAGGAGCTATGAGGAAGACCGTTTCTGAGAGCCTCTAGGCTTCGATTCCAAGGGCTGAGGTGTCTTTGTGAATTTCCTCAGCCACCCAACTTATGTGGGCTTTAATGCAACAGAGGTCACAGAGCGCTAATCTCTTAATGAGGGACCTTGCCCTCTTGTTGTTTAGAATTGTTCTGTCTGCTTAGCGGATGAGCTGGGTGATCTCTGCCCTCAAGATTGATTTTTAGCAGAATGGATAGCTGTTTCGGATAGTATCCGATGAGCGGATTTGCTCCTGCCTTGAAAGAGGGAACCTCGGTCGAGTCTATGGCTTCTTTCAGCCTCGCTAGGCTTGCAGGACTGTCATCTAGGCGTATGCTCTCATGTTTTAGGCCGCTTTTCTCGACGATTTCGGCTATGTCTCTGCATCTCTGGCACCATTGAGCAGTGAATAGTTTAGTCTCCAAGTTACCCGTAGAATTGGTTGCCTTCCTAAAATCCCCTTCGGTTGCTCGGAAAACCTCTCGTCGAAGTATCGTGACATTGAGGAAAACCTTGTTGTGCCTGAACCTTTCTAAGCTAACTGGTTTGTTCCGTTCATAGATGACATTTGTGTTCAAAGTGTTTGCAGTGTGTTCTCTAGGTTTATTTTGTTGGTGCATTAGACTCGCGCCATGGACCGCGAGACGAGGTGGATAATTCCCCTTGCGGTGGTCTATCTGCTTTTGTTTACAGGTAGGTCTTTGATAATACCGATTATTCCCCCGTTCACTAGGGGGATGGGTGCAAGTGAGGCGCTCATAGGAGTCGCGGTAGGTGTCTTTGGCCTTGGTAGATTGTTCTTTGATCTTCCGACCGGAGCCATGGCTCAGAGGTATCCAGCTAGACGTATCATGTTTTTCAGTCTCGCACTGGTCATCGTTGCTTCTCTGTTGGCTTCTTCCGCAAAGGAGCTTTCAGTTCTATTTGTCGCGCGTTTTATTGAGGGAGCATCGGTCAGCCTTTTTCTCATCTCGGGGCTCACAATAATTGCCGGTCTCACCAAAACCGGCCGCAGGGGCAAGCTGATGAGCATAACAACGGGCATGGTGGAGATGGGAAATCTGCTTGGCCCTGCGATAGGCGGCTTGGTGGCGGAAGCCTACGGCCTAGTGTACACTTTCTATCTGTATGTTTTACTTGCGGTCTTTTGCATACCTTTCGTCTTCTTCTCTTTCCGTGAGCCCAGCTTGACTGGTGGTCAAGTACGTCTTGACCTCAAGGCGTTGAGGAGACTGATTCTTAATAGGGACTTGCTCAAAGTCAACCTCGCGACTTTTGCGCTCTTTCTTGCGAGATTTGGTATCCTCTATACAGGCATTCCGCTGATAGCGTATGATAACTTGGGCCTTTCCGAGGGAGCCGTTGGCGGTATGTTGGCGACTGCAAGCTTGACATCCTTCCCTTTGCTGTATGCGGCTGGATATCTGTCGGACAGGTTCGGTCGGAAACCGTTCATGATCACGGCGCTCTTGTCGCTGTCTTTGGTTGTTGCTTTCGTGGCAAGAGCTCCTGATGCAGGCACCATGACGGTGCTGCTTTTGCTGTTTGGGGTGTCAAGCGGGCTTGTGGGGCCTACCGCTGCCTGGTTCATCGACTTGGCGCCGCCTGAGGTGAGGGGAGGGGCAATGGGCATGTACCGTTTCTTCAATGATGTGGCTGTAACACTTGGGCCGATTATGGTAGGCGGGTTGATTGGAGTGACGAGAGGAGATCGGATTGAGCCCTTGCCTTTTGACGTGGTTGTAGTCGTGTTGTTGGTGATGGCGGTAGTTGTGAGCAGGGCTCGGGATCCCGCGTCGGAGGCTCGTCGTTCCAATAAGAGTTGAATGCAGTTGTTTGATCGTTGATTAGTTGTGGTGGAGATATTGGAACCCTCGGCCTGGCCGGATCAGTAGATTTCGTATTTTGTGTCGTTGGTTCAAAGGAAAAATATATGCAATTTTTTAACAATGGGCATGAGCGGCGTCGTTCTTATGTCAAAGCGAGGATCCGTAGCCTATCTTACTTTGAATCGGCCAGAGGCCTTGAATGCTGTGAACGGAGAGTTGGCTAAGGATCTTGGGGAGAAGATCAAACTGTGTTCCGGCGATGGAGAGGTGAGTTGTGTGGTTGTTAGGGGTAGCGGGAGGAGTTTTTCAGCGGGTGGTGATGTGAGGGAGATGCTCAAATCGGTTGATTCCGGAGACTACGAACATCTTATTGACCTGATGGGGGTTCTGCACGGGACTATTAGGTCCATGAGGATGCTTTCGAAGCCAATTCTGGCGGCGATTAACGGGGTGGTCGCAGGAGGTGGCTGGGGAATTGCGTTGGCATGTGATCTGCGATTGGCGACGAAGAGCGCTAGGTTTGTGTCTGCTTTCACCAATATCGGGCTTGCTCCTGATAGTGGCTCAACATATTTCCTTCCTAGAATAATTGGCGAATCCAAAGCTTTGGAGCTCTTTTTGACTAATAGAAGCCTGAGTGCTGATGAAGCATATTCTATGGGACTTGTCAACAGAGTTGTGCCTGACGGCGGCCTTGACGCTGCCACTGATGAGTTAGCTTCGTTTTTGGCCCAGAGTGCGCCTCAAGCGGTTTCTGGAACGAAGGCGTTGGTGTACGGTAGCTTCGAGAACGATCTGGAGGAACAACTTGAACATGAGGTCGAAGTGAACGAGTCACTCGGCAGGTCTGAGGATTTCAAAGAGGGGTTGAAAGCCTTTCTTGAGAAGCGCAAGCCCCACTTCACCGGTAATTAGTTCCTCTGCTAGACAGAAAGCAACATCCTTATAGCGACATTCAAGAGGGCGCATACAGAGATGGCTCAAGCCAAACAGGTGTCTCCTGCAAAGGAGAAAAGCGGCAAAGGCCAGATTCCCCGGTTGATCAAGAGGAACACCGCATATCTCGCCTCGGCGCAGGCAGTTGTTGGCTCCACATTCCAGTTGGTGCCCAGCGTAGCCGGCTTGATCATCTTGAGGCTGACAGGTAATCTTGCGCTGGTCGGCCTAGGTCAGGGAATGCTTGGGCTAAGCCGGATGGCGATCTCCTATCCAGCGGGCAAGGTTGCTGATGTTCTGGGTAGAAGAGCTGCGCTCCTAATGGGAATTCTGATTTTGAGCGCAGGAGCGATGATGATCTACTTCTCAGTTCTTAACAGTAACTTCCTCTTCTTCATTCTGGGTCTTATCCTTGTGACCATGGGTCAGGGAGCTATTCATCAGATGCGGATCGCTGCAGCAGACATGTATCCGCCAAAGCGTAAGGCAGAGGGAATCAGTTACATCATGAGCGGCAGCGCCATAGGGGCGCTGGGCGGACCCATTATCGTGGCTTATGCGACCACTTACTCGAAGTCCACAAACTTGGACCCCTATGCGACACCCTGGCTCTTCATGCCCGCCATGGCTATTGTGTCAGCTGTTCTGGTGTTCTTGGCTCGGCCAGACCCTCGGGACATTGCTAGGAATCTTGGTGCATACTATCCGGGTATTACTGTTGGTCCGTCTGAGGAGAATCGTGGGAACTTGGGGGTCAAGGAGAGTGTGAGACCTTACTTCACGTATTACCCCATCGTTGTTGCTCTTGTGGTAACGTCTCTGGCTTGGGGAAACATGAATATGATGATGTCCATGGTTTCAGTTGTATTGAACCACCATGGGTTTGATTTGCCTGCGATATCTGTTTCAGTCGCCACCCATATTTTGGGGATGTATGCTCTTTCAATTCCCTTGGGTAGACTTGCGGATCGGTGGGGCAGGAAGAGGGTGTTGATCTTGGGTTCGGTTCTTTCAGGTGTTGGTGCCTTCATGACGCCGCTGTTTGAAACCTATGAGCTGATCACTATTGGCATATTCCTGGTGGGCGTGGGGTGGAGCGCGGCCATTGTGGCGTCTACTGCAGTTGTGGGTGACGTGGCGCCTCCTTTGATTCGTGGCCGTGTGCTCGGCATTGTAGAGTTGACTTCAGGGATCTTGAGCGTTAGCCTTCCAGTTGCTGGCGGCTACATAACCAGCTTGTACGGGTTCTACGCGCTCGGCGTTATGGGTTTGGCCGCATCGATTCCGACCGCTCTGGTGGCAGCGTTGTTGAAGGAGCGTACGCCTGCAGTGTATGATCACAAGATGCCTGCTTTGGCAGCCCCTGCAATTCAGAGACCGCCTACTCGACCAGTCTAGAGATACAGCGTTAGGTTAACTTTAATTCTGGATATGTGCTCGTATTGCCTTATGCAGTTGGATCCTAGAGTCGAAGCTGCTGTTGAAGCAAGCAAGAGGGAAACTCTTCGAAGTCTTCAGGAACTGTGTCGACAACCCAGTGTCTCGGCGCAGGACTTGGGCGTCAAGGAATGTTCCCGCCTACTTGAGTCTATGATGAAGGAAGCTGGTCTCAAAACGCGTATCGTTACTGAGCACGGCGGTCAGCCTATTGTTTACGGGGAAAGATGGGAACCGGGAGCTCGAAAGACGGTTCTGTTCTACAACCATTATGATGTTCAGCCTCCTGAGCCGTTGGATGAGTGGAAAAGCGGGCCCTTTGACCCTCAGATACGGGACGGTTTTCTCTATGCGAGGGGAGCTTCCGACAACAAGGGGAATATCATTGCTAGGCTACAATCTTTGAAGACGCTGATTGGAGTGGATGGGAAGCTTCCTTTGAACGTGAAATTCCTAGCGGAGGGAGAGGAAGAAGTCGGTAGCCCCTATCTCTACAGGTTCGTTGAGAAGAACCCAGCGTTGTTGAAGGCAGACGGCTGTCTCTGGGAGGGTGCTTCAAGCGACGCAAAGGGGAGACCCGTAATAGCCCTTGGGGCTAAGGGCATGGTCTACATAGAGCTCAGGGCTAAGGGCCCCAATGTCGACATGCATTCTTCTTACTCAACTCTAATTGAGAACCCTGGTTGGAGACTGGTTGAAGCCTTGGGCAGCATCAGGGATAAGGATGGAAGAGTCTTGGTAGACGGGTTTTACGGCGATGTAGAGCAGCCCAGCAGCGACGAGATTAAGTATTTGAAAGAGATGCCTTTCGACGAGGAGACCATCCTTAAGAAGACTTACGGTGTGAGCCGGTTCGCCAAGAATCTTTCCGGATTGGAGGCAAAGCTTGAACACTTCTTCAGACCTACATGCAACATTGCAGGCGTCAACTCAGGGTACACGGGAATTGGGAGCAAGACTGTCTTACCGAAGAGCGCTTTCGCTAAAATTGATCTCAGGATGGTTCCCAGGCAGAAGCCTGACAAGATACTGGAAGCGTTTAGGAGCCACTTGAGGGCCAAGGGCTACGGCGACTTCGAGTTCTTGGTTGAGAGCAGTTACGAGGCAGCTAGAACGCCTATGTCCGACCCCATAGTGAAAGTCGTGAGAGAGACTGCCAAGGATATCTACGGCGTTGAGCCGGTAGTGCATCCGAGCATGGCTGGCTCTGGCCCCATGTACTTGTTTGTGAATAGGTTGAAGATACCCACAGCGTCCATAGGCATCGGCCACTTCGGTTCTAAGATCCACGCGCCTAACGAGAACATACGGGTGGAGGATCTCCATCGAGGGACAAGATACATAGTCGAGTTGATGCGACGAATGGCTCACTCCTGATCTAAGAGTGAACAGTAGCAAGACAAGTAGCAGGTGAGACCTATGCCAGATCTTATTTGATGTCATACATCTGCTGTTCCGTTCAAGTTTAGGGCTTTCCACGGGAACATTCAAGTTAATTAACTCAGTTTTCGGAAGCATGAGCGGATATGACCGAACGAGTTTGGGACCGTTTTCTCACGGAACAGGACCGTGCTCTTGCGTCTTTCAAGCCTCCTCGACGAGTAGGGTTCGGTAAGCATCCAGCGTTGCTCCTCGTCGATATCTACAGATGGGTATTCGGAGACAAGCCTCAACCCGTGTTGGAGTCTGTGAAGACTTGGCCGGGCAGCTGTGGGCTGGCTGGTTGGAATGCGCTTCCTCATATCCAGAAGTTGCTGAGCGCAGCTAGGGAGGCAGAGATACCCATAGCGTATGTGACTGGACTTTATCCTGAGGAGTCCGGTGTCGACGGATGGTCCGGGCGAGGCACAGGGCGAGGGGGGAACAAGAATCCGAGGTCTGATGGGAGCAGGCAGGACAAATATGAGATTGTGGAGGAGTTGAAGCCTCTTCCTGGCGAAGCTTTCCTGCGTAAGTCCGCTCCGAGTGCGTTCTGGGGGACTCCGCTCATAGCTCACCTGCACTCACTTGGGGTTGACACTATCGTCACGTGCGGGGAGAGTACCAGTGGTTGTGTTCGGGCATCGGTGGTTGATGGTCGCACCTATGGGTTCCGCATGATAGTGGTTGAGGAATGCGTGTTCGATCGTACGGAGGCGGCCCACGCCATAAACCTGTTCGACATGAATCAGAAGTACGCTGACGTCGTGTCACTCGACGAGGCTATTCAATATCTACGCAAGTGGAAAATGGAAAACAAGGCATAGAGCCTTCTTGTAGCGGAAAACATGAGGCTGCTGTGGCGTTGAGCTCTGTCAGTGATGAGGGAGCTGTGGAGAAGCTTCGCAGCGCGTTGATTGATGCGGATGAGGATGTTAGGGATTCGACTCTAATCTCGTTGAAATATATGACCAAGGCAGGGCAATAAGGGCTCAACTCGCGTGGCCCATAAGCTACCACTCTAGGAGCGCTTCTGTCGGCGCTTGGACTCAAGAGATGACGAGGCGGGCAGGGAATCAAGGTTACCCCCAAGGGTTGTCCAGTAAGTTAGTACTCCGGTGCATACGCCAGTAGACAGTAAGGCTAGGAGAATGATGTGGCCGATTGTTATTGCGGTCATGGCCCACCTTGAGAAGGCGTAGGTGACTATTGATATTTCGTTGTGGTTTGCAAAGAGGGTGCTGAGGGCCACTATCGCTATCACGGGAACGCTGACGGTGAGGTTTTGTCTGCTTCCCCTTAGGAGAATGCTGAGGTCGCCGTTGGTGTACATGTAGAGTAGAGCAGCTGTCAGTCCACCTACTTCGAGGGCGGCGTCGTAGAGAGATGGGATAGGTAGGCTTAGTCCTACTTCTATGCTTGAGATCGGGAGGAGAGCTGGGACTGTTCCTACGATGGCGTCGGCGGCAAGGTGTGAGTAGATCCCTAAGATCAGTGGTATTGATTTGGATCCTAGTTTTGCCGCGAATATGATGGCGACGGGTAGCCAGAAGATGAATGAGTGAGTTAACGTGTGATGCGGAACCCCGAGTCCCTGAAGCAATATGTCAAGGTCGGGCAGAATGCCCAGCATGATGGCGAGGCTGATTGGTATCTTTGCGCCCAACGGCTTGGCGGATGACTTGGAGACGATGTAGCTGTATGCGACGTGGCCTAGTAGGAACATGGTAGACTCCTTATTCACGATGTTTCCGAAGAGCTACGTGGCATTGTCCTCGTCATGGCTTTTCGTGTCTTTCTGAATCTCTATTATGAGTCTTTTGCTCCTTATGAGCCAGACGAAGACAAGACCTGCGGCGATGATTACTGTTCCGATGGTGACGTAGTTTATGATTTCCCTGCCGACAAAGTAGTTTTGGATGCCGAGGAGGGCTAGTTGTTGTTCGAGGCTCGATGATTTGCGTTGTTCAGCCCGGAGTTTATCGTTGAGAGATCTAATCTCGTCTTGCAGCTTGGTGGTTGTCAGGACGAGATCGGAGGTTTTCTTTGCCTGCTCGTTGTTTGACTGAGTGAGCTTCTGGTTTTCCTCTGTGAGCTTCTTGATGTTGTCTGAGAGTTGTTTGATGCTGTTGTTTGAACTGGCGATGGTTGACTTGAGTGCTGATAGTTCTTGTGCGAGCTGTTCTGCGGTCTTACGGTAGGGGCTTTCTATGTAGAGTTGTTTGGGTTCACCGGACAGTATCTTGAGTTGACCGGTGGTAGCGTATGAGACTTGTGAGTTGATATTGGCGTAGCCTGGTGAGGCGGATGAGCTGATGATGAGTCTGATTCGGAAAACGACGGGATCGCCGAGTTTGGCTTGGGTGCTGTTGGAGGAGTATCTGTCAACGTTGATTCTACCCTCTGTGTTGTAGTAGATGATCTCTAGGGTGGCGTTGGCTTGGCTGATCCTCTGACTGGGTGCTTCTCTTAGGGTGATGGTTATTTCCCCGTTTGATCCTGGGAGATACGCGTTCCTGTCTAGTGAGAGTTCCAGCGTCTGGCCGTAGGCTTTGGGCAGTGTTATGAATACGGCAATGGTCAGGAGGAGCAGGATTTGTCTGTGTTTGGGCGTGAAGTGTTCACCTGTACTCAATCAGGGCGATGCTCGGTTTGACGATCATAGATAAGGATGCTGTCTGCTGCTCTGCGTTAAGCGGCGTGTTCTAGGCTGGTCTTCGTCTCATTCCGAGTACGAGCAGGACCACGACGATGATGGCTAGGATTGCGATTACTATCAGGGCAGTCTGGGAGATCCCTTCAGCTCCTTGAATCGTGGTTGTCCGTGTTACCGTTGAGGTGACTGTTCCTGCTGGCGCGGTGACTGTGTTAGTGACAGTAACTGGGAGTGTCGTAGTTGCGGTTTGGGTTGCAGTGACTGTCGCGGTTGTTGCCACCGAGGTGACTGTTGCGGTTACTGTTGACAGGGCGGTTGTCGTTGCTGTTGTAGTCGTAACGGTGGTGGTCAGTATGACTGGGTCTCTTGGGAGGGTGCCTGAGACGGCGATTGTGTTACCAGAGGCGTCTTGTAGGTCTACTTTGATGAGGCTGAGTTTTGCTCCTCCTGTGAGTGGTGAGGCTGGCAGGGTTAGGGTGCCGGTCTGGCTTGGCTGTGCGTTCAGGTTGAACCATCTGTGTTCGTTGCTTCCGCTTTCGGTGTTGGTCAGCTGGGTTGCTCCTTGTAGGAAGCCTGAGAGTTTGGCGGTGGAAGGGTTAACTGAGTATGTTGTGGATGTTGTTATTGAGATTTGGAATTTTGCTACTGACACTGGGCTCTGGACGGTGATTGTTATGACGTTGTCTTTGAGGGCGAAGTCCACGGTGGCTTGGGCTGCCTGGCCGTGGATAAGTGGTGCAGCAGCCAGTAGAAGCATGAGTATGCCTGCTGAGGCTGCTGCTATCCTGAATAGTGGGGCTTGAATCTGGTTATTCATCGCTATTTTCACGCTCCGAAGTATAGGTCAAGTAAGGCGAATATGTCTGCCACGGTCGGCACTCTGTCTTCGGTTAGGGCGCTAACGGTCTTGGCGAAGTAGCTGTCCAAGACGCTGAATACGCTGTTCGCGCTTGGCTTCTCGATGGTTATTTGGAAGGTGCTGTCTGTGCTGAAGACTGTTCTTAGGCCTAGGACGTCTACGGTTGCCGTTACTGTGATTGCTTGGCCGATTTTGATGCCTTTGATGGGTGATGACAGTGTGAAGGTTATGGTTGCTTGGCTTGTGGATGTGGTTGCGGTGGTCTTCTGTATGGTTAGGATGTTGTTCTGGATGGTGGCTGTTCCTTGGAAGCCGGTGGTTTGGACGTTCTTGGCGGTGAAGCTCTGTGGTAGCGTTATGGTGACGGTGCCTTGTTCGAGGAGTTTTGTGGAGTTGAGGTTGAGGGTTACTTTGAGTGAGCTTCCTGGTTGGAGCTTGGTCTTCTCGATGGTTAGGGCGGCGGTGACTCTCTTGGATATTACTACGACTGTTGATGTTAGGGTGCTCTTCTGTATTCCTGTTAGGTCGCCTGTTGCGGATATGATGTAGGTGCCTGGCTGGTCGAAGGTCAGTGTGATGGTTGCTGTGCCGGCGATGCCTGTGGTGGCTGTGGCGATTTGCGCGTTGTCTCTGAGGATCTTGATTGTTACTGATGAGGCTGGGCTTCCGTCTGTGTAGGTTGCCGTTACGGTGTATGTGACTGTTTGGCCTTCGTCTATGGTTGTTATGGCTCCTGCTGATGTTATTGTTAGTGCGCCCAGCTGGAGTGATGCTCCCGCTAGGCTGATGATGGTTCCTGTCAGCTTGGTCACGTCGATGGTTCCTGTCACTGTGTTTGCGGTGGTGTCTCTGCTTATGTTGGATAGGGTTGACCATGTTGATCCTGTGTAGTAGTAGAGTGTGAGGGTGTTTTCGGATACTCCTCCCAGGTCGCTTTCGCTGTAGGTGAGCGTGACTGTGGCTGTTCCGCCTGCTATGTTGGTGGCTGCGACGTCCAGGTATTTGATCGGTGTTCCTCCTGTGGCTGTTTGCAGTGTTACTGCTGTGGTCGGAGTGGATGAGTAGGTTACTGTGGTTATGGTTCCTTGGGTTCCTGTGGTGTAGGTTAGTCCTGTTAGGGCTACTTTGATGCCTGTCGTGGCGGTGTTGTCTACTGTGGCTGTGGTTCCGGTTACGCTGTTGGGTGAGGATTTAGCTACTCCTGTGGGGATGGTGAGTGTGAGTTGGACTTGGTGTGTGAGGCTTCCGCTTACCGCGGTTACTATTGGTGTGTAGGTTCCTGGTGTTGCGGTTGAGGATATTACGAGCGTAAGGGATGTGCCGGCTGTGCCTCCTGCTGTGAGGGAGAGGCTTGTGGAGGTGAAGCTCGCTGTTACGCCTGAAGGTAGACCGGTTACGGTGAGGCTGACTTGGGCGGCGAAGTTGTTGATGCTACTCAGTGTGAAGACAGTGGTGGGCTTGACTGTGGATAGGGTTGTTTCGCTGGATGTGATGCTGAAGTCTGGTGCTGCGGGGGGTGCTCCTGGGGCAGCGGCTGCGGCTTGGACGTTGAGGAGCTTGGGGAGAATGACGTGGTGACTCCTGATGGGGCTCCGGTTACTGTGAGGGTTATGGCTGAGTTGAAGGTGTTAAGAGAGGTCAGGGTGATGGTCGAGGTGTCTGACTTTCCCTGTGTGATGCTGAGGGTTGATGGGCTTGCTGATGCTGAGAAGCTCGGCGGGGAGCCGAGGACTGTCCAGCTTGAGAAGTGGGTAATGTTGGCTGAAACTGTGCCAGTAGAAGTGTTCAATGTTGTTGTGACTCTGACCCATGTGCCGTTGTCTGCCAGGAAGGCTACTCTAAGGTTGCTTGGGGTTAGGCCTAGCTGGCCGAGCCTTGTGAGGTCGTAGGGGAAGCTTAGGAGGGCGTTAACTTTCGTGACGTTGACGGAGGGTTCGATGCTGGTTACCCTTCCAAGTGCGTCACTTGAGCCTGTAGGTAGAGCGCTGAGGTTTGACGGTGATCTGGGTATGTTCCTTGGTATGATCTGGGTTGATTGAGAAACATCGGTGATCATGCTGTTGATGTTTATTTTGTCTCCCCACGGAGGCTCGATGGGCAGTGGGGTTAGTGGAGTAATTTGCTGGGGCAGCACAGGCGGCGGGTTGAACTGCTGTATGGTTATTCCTGAGGGCATGATGCCGACTTGTAGGACCGTTTGTCTTACTGTAGCGCCGGATGTTCCGGTTACTGTGACTTGGTATCTTCCTAGCTGTAGGCTTCCTGATGCTGTTACCAAAACGCTTGTTGAGGCGATGCCTGTTGCTGTTGGTATGATGCTGCTGGCTCCTAGGGTGCGAGTCAGGCCTGCGGTTGTCGAGGTGGTTGACAGCGTAACGGCTGATGAGAAGCCGTTGAAGCTTCTTATGATGATTGAAACATTGGCATTTCCGCCTTGAGGGATTACGACTCCCGGTGGACCCAGGATGAGGTCAAAGTCTTGTTCACTTGCTATCGGGGTGACCCGGATGGATGCGGGGAAGGGTTGGGTTGTTCCTCCTCCTGAGGCGGTGATGCTGAAGAAGGATGCGCCAGTCTGAGCGTTACTTGGTATTGTGACTTTGAGTGCTACGGTTGTGGGGGTTCCCACGGTAAGTGCTACTGATGATGAGGGTGAGAAGGCTGTGGAGGCGCCTGACAAGAGACCTGCTACGCTGAGGGTTACGGTGGAGTTGAAGATTCCGTAGGGTTGAATGGTTAGTGTGAAGTTTCCTGAGCCTCCCTTAGGGATGGCGATCTGGGGTGGTGAGACGAAGAAGTTGAAGGTACTCAGACTGGGGAACAGGCTGAATGGGGCGGTAGAGGATTTTCCGCTTGTTGCACCGGTCGCCGATATTGGGTATAATCCTGGGATAAACCCGGATGGGATCGTTACTGCCGCTGAGAAGGTTCCGTCTGATCCTGTTGTGATTGTTGTTGGCACAGTTGTTACTGTTGATCCCGCGAATTTGATGCTGATTGTTTCTGTTGCTCCGAATCCTACTCCGGAGACTGAGACGCCGGTTCCTGTTGAGCCTGATGGCGGGGTGAGGGTTATGCTGTTTCCTCCGGTGGGTAAGACGGCTATTCCGAGGGGTCTGCCTTCACCGGGGGCTCCGATGCGGTCTATTCTGATGAAGATGGGGTATGCGCCTGCGAATGTGAAGGATGAGGCGGCTACGTTTACTGTTATCTTGAGGACTCCTCCTGATGGAGGTGTTACGGGTGTTGGTGTGGTGATGAGATTGTTTCCGAAGCCGCTTCCGGTGAATTGGCTGACTATGGTTTGGTCTTCTTTGATGAATTTGACTGTAATGCCTGGGGGTAGTCCTTCTACGCCGAAGAAGAGGCTGGTGGTAAAGGAGTTTGAGGACTTTACTGTCAGGGTTGTGTTTGCTGAGGAGCCTTGGTTTACTCTGAGGAAGTCTGGTGAGAGTTTGACGAAGAAGCCTCCTGTGGAGCCGTGTATGATGTTCATGGGTGATCTGGCCTCTCTTCCTCCTGCTCTGGCGATGAGTTCGTAGAATCCTGGTTGTGTGTTCGACGGGATTTGGCCGGTGAAGGACCATGTGCCGTCTGATTGGACTGTGATTTGGCTTGAGGATAATGTGATTTCTATTGGGGCTCCTGGTGGCTTTACCAGGATGGTTACGGATTGGCCTGATTGGAAGCCTGCTCCGGATATGGTGACTTGGTCGCCTGGGCGGCCGGAGTCGGGGTTAGCTACTATGCTTGCGAATCCTATTCCTCCGCCTATGTTGGGCATGATTCCGAAGCCGAGTGGGAGGTTGAAGATCTGGGTTCCGTTTTGGCCTGTGATGCTGAGTCCGTAGGGTCCTGGTGGTGTTGTGCTGCCCACGGTTAGGGTTAGTTCTTTGCTAACCGTTTGACCTGGTGGCACGGTGACGGTGACTGTGCTGCCTGCGCCGTCGAATGAGGCGGTCACTCCGGGTGGGACGCCGTCCACTCTGAGTTGTACGGTTGGGTTCTGGTTGTTCAATGATTGGATGGAGATCTTGGTGGTGCCTGTGCCTCCTTGTACGACTGGTCCTATGAAGGGTGGTGATGCTGTTAGGGTGAATGCGAATGCTAGGCCTGATGTTCCTGCTTCGCTGAGGCTGCCGGGTATGACGTTGAATGGTTTGGTGTCTTGTCGGCCTTGTGTGTCTGCTACGGTTAGTGGGTGGAAGCCGAAGGGCATGTCTGACGGGATGCTGATGACTGCTGTGAAGGCGCCGCTGGTTACGTCTACTGGGGTGGTGAAGGTTATGGTTCTGGGGCCGAGTTGAACGCTGTTGATCTTGGTGTTTGCGACGGTGCTGAAGCCTTGGCCTGATATGGTTACTGTGGTTCCTCTTCCGCCTACGTCTGGTGAGAGGAGGATGTTGGCTAATCCGAATAGTGAGATCTTGGGCATTATGCCGAACATGATGGGTATGACGACTTCTTCGCTGCCGGATACGCCTCTGATTTCAAATGGGTAGGGGCCTGGCGGGGCGAACTGGTCTACTGTAATCGTGAGTGGGAGGGATTTGGTGTCTCCTTTGGATAGGGTGACTGCTGCTGTTGAGGAGCCGTTTACGGATGAGGTGATCTTGGGTGGGAGTCCTCTGACTGAGACTGTTACTGTTGGTGTCGCTTGGTTTAGTGATGTGATTGATATTGATAGGGTGGCGGTGCCGCCTTGCTCTACTGGTGGCAGGAACGTTGGTGACGCGGCGAGTATGAATGAGCCTGATGTGGAGATTACTTGGAACTCGGACATGGAGAAGCGTTCTGTGGGGCTTGAACGGAATTCGACGGGGTATCTGCCTCCTTGGGTGAGGGAGGCTTCTGTTGGGACTGTGATGACGGCGGTAAATGTTCCGTCTGTGGCAACGGAGACTGGTGTTGTGAAGGTTTTCTCTACTGGTCCGAATCTGTAGCCGTTTATCACGGTTCCGATTGTTGTGGGGAAGCCTTGGCCTTTGACCGTTACTGTTGAGCCTTTGGCGCCGAAGTTGGGGGATAGGATGATGGATGCTATGTTGAACTGGGTGAAGAAGCCTGTTGGCGGCATTATTCCGAATTGCACGTTGCGGACTTGTACTTCTGAGCCGCTTTTGCCTTC
>JACPCU010000016.1 GCA_016184315.1 Nitrososphaerota archaeon | reverse complement strand
ATGGCCGTCTGGATCCGCGGCATACTCCAAGACGACTACGATGTCAACCCGTTAAAGATCAAATGGTACACCCAAACCGAAGAACTCATCCCAGTAACATACCCTGAAGGACTCTTCGCGGAAACTCTTCCAGCTAGGAGCAACCTTTTCAGGATGCTGGAGGAAGGGAAACTTGACGCACTGCTCTGGCCTCAAGAACTGGAGCCTACGCGGAAACCTGTGGTAGCAAGGCTGTTCCCAGACTATGCTTCCATTGAAACAGAGTATTACGCCAGAACACAGATCTACCCCATAATGCACACTCTGATAGTAAAGAGCAAGATCTTGGAGCAGGAGCCTTGGGTTGCGAGAAGCCTCTACGACGCCTTCCTTGAAGCCAAAGACATAGGTGTTGAATATTCGTTGTCATCGATGCGGGTCACGCTGCCCCATATGCAAGCAGTAATAGAGAAGAGCCTCGAACTGATGGGGCGAGACATAGGACCCTATGGCATCAAAAAGAACAGGAAGACCCTTGAAACTCTAATCAGATATGAACATGAGCAAGGACTTCTAGCCAAGCACATAGGCGTTGAAGAACTGTTCGCTGAAACAACCCTTGACCTGTAGACAAAACCAGCATCGATCAGGAGAAGGATGGCATAATGTTCTTTGCGAAACCAGTCACCATTTCTAGATAGTCGCCGAAGGAATGAGCAATGACCTTGAACTCCACGTAGTTAACCCCAGTCTTGCCATAGGCATCAAGTTTCTCAGAGATATCTGCTGCCGAGCCTACAAAGACCCAGTCTGCATTGGGATCTATCTTTTTCGCAGTTAAGGTGCTGGTTGCTAGCCGCCTAGCCTTCTCCTTTGATTCCGCTACACACAGGTATGTTTCCAGCCCCATGGTGAAGCCCCGTAGATCCCTGCCGTGCTCCGCAGCCTCCTTCTTCAGCCGTGCAATCCCTTCCCGGAATCTTTCCACTGTGTAGCCTGAGCCAGGCAGCCATCCATCACAAAAGGAGGCTGCTCTTTCAATGGCAGGCAGGGCTTTACCGCAGTACCATATGGGAAGGTCTCTTGGAGCAGGATAGAATTCGACACCTTCAAAATCTATGTATGCGCCATGGAAAGACGAAATTGGGTTAGATGCTAGAACTAGCCGAAGCATTTCCAGATACTCCGCGGTGATTCTTCCTCGAAGCCTATATGGCACTCCGAAGGTTTCAAAAGGTTCTTCGCTGCCACCGACGGCAACACCTAGTATGAGCCTCCGCTCTGTGAGTTCGTGAACAGTGGCACATTGCTTAGCCAGAATCAAAGGATTCCATAACGGCAGTATGGTTGCCGCAGTGCCAAGACGAATATCATG
This sequence comes from Nitrososphaerota archaeon, assembly GCA_016184315.1. Taxonomy (GTDB): domain Archaea; phylum Thermoproteota; class Nitrososphaeria; order Nitrososphaerales; family JACQRY01; genus JACQRY01. The sequence goes on along the minus strand of JACPCU010000016.1, from coordinate 50,024 downwards.
AGTCCTCGCTCCGATGAAAGAGAGCAGCGTTAAAGCTTCGTATTGTCTAGGAGGCTTGCCCTCCAAATCCAAAGATTCCTTTGAACCAACGCTCAACCCATGACTGTATTTCTCGTCAGGTAGACCTATGATAGAACCGTCATGGACCCAAACCGAGTCATAACCAAGATCCTCACATACCTCCGCAGTCTTCAACAGGTTTGGCAGAGAAGCGAAAGGCCCGTTTTGAGGAAGCCTGATCCCGAACTTCATGAACCTATCCCCCCTGAATCCAAAAGTAGTATTGCATAGAGGATGAAAATACAACACTTATATCGGTTTCACACGGTTCTCAGGCTTTATGCCTCAAGTCGATTTGGTCATCAAAAACGGAAAAGTTGTTACACCCGCCGGCATTATCGAAGGTGGCGTAGCTATTGATGATGGTAAAATAGCCGCTGTAGCCACAGATGCAGCTCTCCCAAAAGGAAACCGCGTAATAAACGCAAGAGAAAACTTTGTGATACCGGGAGTAGTTGATCCGGAGGCTCATCTGGGTTCAGCCCGCGAATTCATGGACGACGTGAAGAGTGAAAGCGTGGCCGCAGCTGCTGCGGGGGTAACCAGCTGGGGATTCATGAACACGTCTCTCGGCATCAAGAAGCCTAAGAAACAGGTTACCAGCCCCGACGAGCTTCCTTCCCTTAACGAAATCTTCTCGATTGTAGAAGAGATAGGAGAGAAATATTCTGCAACCGACTTCTTCTACACCCCGATTCTTCAAACCGAGAACCAGGCAGCCGAGATACCTCAATACGCGGCCAAGTATGGGGGCACATCGTACAAACTCTATCTGCACATGAAGAACCCGAATTACTCCCGTTTCTGGCATGCGAAATGGCTCGGCTTCTTCGGCTTCGACGACAGAATGATCTTCCTAACCATGGAGAACATTGCCAAAATCGGCCCACCAGGATTGCTCTGCATCCACCCGGAGAACTGGGAGATAGCCAGCCTATACGAAGAGAGGCTGATGAAGGAGGGGCGCATGGATGTGGTAGCTTGGGATGAGCGTTCCCCCCATTTCTGCGAGGCGCACCACATTCGCTCATACGCCTACTTAGCTAAAGTCGTCAACTGTCCCCTCTACATAATCCACACTACCACTAAGGAAACCATTGAAGAAATTCAGAAAGCCAGAGCGGAGGGAGTCAAGATCACGGCTCAAGCAGGCCACCACTACTTCACCATCCCAAGAGAGAAAGGATGGAGGATCAACGTCCCCCTCCGAGACAAGGAGACCATACAGATACTTTGGAATGCATTAGCATCAGGTGCAATAGACTCCATAGGTTCGGATCACGTTGCTCACGGCCCCCGTGAAAAACTGGAAAGCAAAGACGGCTGGACAGTTAAAGGAGGATTCTCTTCAAGAATAGAAGCCCTTCTCCCCGTTATGCTGACTGAAGGCGTGAATAAAGGCCGAATATCGATGCAGCGTTTGACCGAAGTTGTCAGCACTAATGCGGCCAAGGCCTTCGGTCTATATCCCAGGAAAGGCGTAATATCAGTAGGCTCAGACGCTGACCTAGTTATCGTCGATCTGAAGCAGGAGGTCAAAGTATCCTCAGAGAATCTGCACACCTGGACAGGATGGTCCATCTACGAAGGATGGAAGATGAAGGGCTGGCCGATACTCACGATGCTGCGAGGAAACATTGTCGCCGAATGGGACGGAGGAAAGAGAAAGAACCTGATCCTCGCCAAACCCGGCATAGGTAAATGCATCAAACGACAATTGCAGCAGAAACACGCATCATAACAATTCAAGAGTGACAATAACGACACTTCATTCTGTTGGCTTCCGCTAAACCATCTAGATTCTAGGAAACGTCATGGCCCCATGAGAAAAGAGCCATCAAGAAGGTTAAAACACTGCTTACGGGGTGGTGCTTGAGTCAGAAATGGAGCCAGAGCCAACAACATTACCGCAGCCAGCTCAGACCGGAAGCAGGCTGCGACGCGCCTTCCTCACAATCATAATCCTAGTGGGTCTAACAGGAGGTCTCTGGATAGGCTTCACCCTACTCATGGGCACATCAACCCCCCTATTCGTAGTTTCCAGCGGAAGCATGATACCTACTCTTGAAGTCGGAGATCTAATCATAGTCAGAAGTATGGCCGTAAACGAACTGAAGATCGGCGACATCATCACATTCCACAGCCCCCTCACGCCCGACCGGATCATAGTCCACCGAATACTCCAAGTAGTGCAGACGAAAGACGGCGGCGCAGGTTTCATCACCAAAGGTGACCACAATCAAGCCGCAGACGGATGGATAGTTGACCAAAACAGCTACGTGGGGACAGTAGTCCTAGTCATCCCCAAAGTCGGCTTCGTGTCCAGCATCCTGTCTCCTCCGACCAACTATGTCCTGATAGTACTGATACTAGGTTTGATATTCCTAAGCGAGATCTACCCCAGTAAGGAAAAACAGCCTAAGACGACCTGAATTCCCTCAAATAATTCGCCATGCGTTTAAATACTGGATATCGTTTTTCTAACGTCGATCATGCCACAGACGAAGCCTATCATCAGCATCGAAAACGTAGTAGCATCAGCATCAATCGACCAAAAAGTGGATCTCAACCAGATCACAAGAAACTTTGCTGACGTTGAATACCACCCCGACCAGTTTCCAGGCTTAGTCTTCCGTCTTAAGTCCCCCAAGACAGCCACTCTTATCTTCAGCTCAGGCAAAATGGTCTGCACAGGAGCCAAATCCGAAGACCAAGCAGACAAAGCAGTCCGCACAGTAGTCCAGAAACTCAAGAAAGGCGGAGTAGACATCTACAACCAGCCCACCATTGTAATACAGAACATAGTAGCCTCAGCCAGCCTAGGCGGAAAAGTCCACCTAGAAGAGGCAGCCCGACAACTACCCAAATCCATGTATGAACCAGAGCAGTTCCCAGGTTTGATCCATCGAATGGCTGATCCCAAAACCGTGATACTGCTCTTCGCGAGTGGAAAACTTGTCTGCACAGGAGCCAAGAAAGAGGCAGAAGTCTACAGGGCAGTCAACAATCTGCACAACGTGTTAGAACAGAGAGAGCTAATGATCTACTAGCCTGAACCGACCTGACTTTTGATCGCATTTAACTGATCATCACTGATAACCTGCATCTCTGAAAGCAGGTTGACAATCTCAAGAATACTGGACAAACTGTGCAGCGTAACCTCTCTCTTACGCAACTCATCAGCACCACCCTCCATCCTATCTATCAGCACCACCGCATCAGCCACCACCCCACCTTCACTCCTAATAGCATCAGCAGCCTGAATCAGCGAGCTACCGGTAGTAATCAAATCATCCAGCAGAACCACTCTTCTCCCAGGGGTCAAGACCCCTTCAATCACCCTTCCCCTCCCATGCTTCTTCTCCTCAGTCCTAGCATACAGAAGAGGCTTGCCCAACTCATAGGCTACTGCAGAAGCATAGGGCAATCCAGCAGTAGGAACCCCTCCTATTGCCTCCACTTCACCAACCTCGTTGCGAAGAAGAGCCACATAGGACTCAACGATCCTCTTGAAAGCCCCCGGGAAACTAGGAACGATCCTCAGATCTACGTAGTAAGAGCTCAGTCTACCGCTTGACAGAGTGAAGGTTCCGAAACGAAGCGCCTCCGTCTTCATAAGAATCTTCCCAAGCTCAGAAACCAGTTGCATTCTCTTCTTCTCCCACCCGCTCCCAGTCTTGACCATAGAGACGCAGCCCTCCGCTCTGCTCAGAGAAGCCAGCGGCCTCCTTAAGCCTTTCCAAATATTGACAAACCAGTCTAAACTGCGCGACTGCAAGCAGAAAAAGGGGCAAATATTGATAGAATGCCTCAGATAAGCCTCAGGTCGCCGACATGCCGGAGATATGGCTCAGCTACGGAGCAGTAGAAGCGAACGTAGACATCAAAGCAGAGAACCTAGGCACCACCATCGAAACCAAACCCAAAGCCATAGAAACTACCGCCCTAGACGCCGAGATCTCCCGCATAACCATAGAGGACGGCACTCTCTTCATCATCCCAAGACCCGATGCAGTCACAGTCAAAGTACTCAGCATGATCTTAAGCAAAGTAGACCGGCAGCGCGCCCTAAACATAGCGGCAGCAACACACCCCCGAAACCTATCAGCCCTACGTCGAACACTAGAGGGAACAGGATGCCGAATCCTTTCATTCGGCCCAAACGAAACAACCGAAACCACAAATAGCTACGCCGCGAAGAAACCTCTAATCCTCAAGGACTACAATACGAAGTTGCTTCTCTCATCAGCTCGATTCGACCCCCTATTCGGCTTCGACGGAGGCCCCGTAGCCCTATTCAGAAGCATAGACGAGGACTTTATGCGTGAAGCCCTCACCCGATATGGAAACAGCGAACCGTCACCAGGTCGACCGACCAAAGCATCTGAATTCGCTTTGATAATGGCAGACCAGTATCAGGACGTCCACTCGGCTGAAATCGTGGCTAGCGGAGACGATGTTTCAGCAGTCTTCACAGGAAGCCTGAAGGCTGCCCACATAGAGGCATCAAACTATCTTCTTGGCTGTGCTCACCAGATATTAGGTGAACCTGTAAGAAGCATGCTGATAAGCCCTGGAACCGAGTCGGCTGGCTCCAGTCTCTACTCTGCACTCAAATCAGTTTGGAACGTTATCGGAGGGTTAAGAGAGAATGGGACAATAGTGCTCCTAGCAGAATGCTCTCAAGGATTGGGCTGCGAAGCCTTTACCCAATATGTTACGGGGAGACTCCCAGTAGATCAAGCCTTAGACAAAGGCATTTACGTGGAGGGTCTGGAAGATCTCCAATTCCTCCAGCACACAGCATCCAAGTTCAACATCGTCCTAGTCTCCACTCTTCCAAGATACTATGTAGAAACAAAACTCGGCCTACGCAGTGCAGGCAGAGCGTCAGAAGCGTTGAACCATCTTTACAGCACTCAAGGAGCACGAACCAAGGTGTGTCTAGTCACCAATGCTTCCGAAACCCTTGTTTCAGTCGGAAAAGCCCCTGAAACAGCTAATGTGAACCCTTAAAAGGGCTGAGAAGGAAGGTGTAACCAGTTGCAGCCAACCTTTCACAGGCAGGTAGGTGGATATGTTGTCAGGCAATGCGCGCGTGAGGATCTACCTAACGTAATCAGGATAAACCTCGCCACTCTGCCTGAGCATTATAGTGACCTATTCTTCGAAGAACTGCTTCAAGAATCTCCTGAAACATTCATCATAGCGGAGAACCACAGTACCATAGTAGGGTACATCATGTGTCGAATAGAGTTCGGCTTCTCAAACGTAAAAAGATTCGGCCTAGCAAGGAAAGGTCACATCGTTTCCGTCTCAGTCCTAGAGGAGCACAGGAACAAAGGATTGGGAAGAACCCTCATCGAAGAAGCCATGCGTGGAATGGTGAACCGCGGCTGCTCCGAAGCCTTCCTCGAGGTCCGCGTTTCTAACACAACCGCCATAAGCATCTACCAGAAGATGGAGTACCAGACCGCTTCGAGGTTAGAAGGGTACTACAGAGACGGAGAAGCAGCCTACCTCATGACCAAGCCTCTTGCCTAACCCCAGTGAAGACGTGGCATAACTGGCTATGCCTTCCCCAAACGAGCTATTCACATCTTTCTGCAAGACATGCGACGAAGCCGCGTCAACACCAAGCAAACTCAAGAAAATCGAAATACTCTCAGAATACATACGTTCCATCTCCGCTTCAGACCTATCCTTCGCTTGCAGAATGCTATGCGGATACGTGTTCCCTCGGGGAAGCGAAAAAGAACTCTTCGTAGGCTACGCCAACGTCATTAGAACCCTTCAAGAACTGTGCACTACCTCTGACAAAGAGTTCAGCAGACTCTACCTCAAACACGGCGACCTAGGCAAAACCGCCGAGGAACTCTACGCAAAACAACGTCTCCGACCCCTGTTCCGCAACGACCTAACCCTCAACAGAATTGCTGAAACCTTTGAAAAGATGGCTGCCATCAAAGGATCGGGAGCAGCCTCAGAAAGACAAAACATCCTGAAAGGCATCTACCTAGACTGCGCCCCCCTTGAAGCCAAGTACCTGTCAAAAATCATCACAGGTGAACTAAGAATCGGAGCCGTGGAAGGCTTGGTCATTGAAGCGGCGGCCCAAGCATTTAACCAAACCCCCGAGGATGTCCGAAGCGCCAGCCTAGTCACAGGAGACATCGGACTAACAGTAGCCTACGCCAAAGACTGCAAGCTTAAGGAAGCCAGGATACGGATCATGCATCCCACAAACTTCATGCTCGCCGATTCGATGCCCTCGCCAAAAGAAATAGCTGAATACTTCAAACAGCCCCTCCTCGCGGAATACAAATATGATGGCGTAAGAGCTCAAGCCCACAAAGAAGGAAACCAGATCAAAATCTTCTCCCGAAGACTGGAAGATGTTTCTTGGACATTCCCCGAAATAGTCGGAGGTTTGAAGAAGATCGAAGGCAACTTCGTGTTAGACGGTGAAATCTTGGCTTTCAGAGAAGGAAAACCATTGCCCTTCGTCCAGCTTCAACAACGACTAAGAAGAAAACATCTTACTCAGCAAATACTGGAACAGACGCCGGTTACATACCTTGTCTACGACGTTTTGCAATTCAACGTGGAAATGCTCCTCGGCAACCCGCTAGCCGAAAGAAGAAAACTATTGGAGACACTGAAACTTGAACACCCCATTCACCTTTCTCATCTAGAAGAAGTGGAGTCCGAGGAACAGATAGAACAGATGTTCAAGCAGAGCAAAGAATTGGGCTATGAAGGGCTAGTGTTAAAAAAATCGTCTTCGCCATATGAACCTGGCAGACGCGGCAAACACTGGGTGAAGCTGAAGAAGGAGCTAGATACCCTTGACGTGGTAGTTGTCGGCGCTGAGTATGGTCATGGGAAGAGGGTTGGAGTACTGTCAGACTATATCTTCGCGGTGAAGAGTGGAGATGAGCTGAAGGTCATCGGCAAAGCGTATTCAGGTCTCACAGACAAAGAGATACTCTACATGACAGAGAATCTGAAGACCCTCACTATCAAAGACCTAGGCTACAGAAGACTAGTTAAGCCTAAAATAATATTGGAAGTAGCCTTCGACAACATACAGGCGAGCAACAGACATGACAGTGGGTACGCTCTGAGATTCCCCCGAATCAAAAGGATTAGAGACGACAAAACGGTCGAAGAAATAGACACGATTAAGAAGGTCAAAGAGATCTATGAGCAGCAGAGCTCGGTTCAGAATAACCGTCACAGTTGACACATTTCTGTTAACTGTTCGTGGTATGGATACCTATCACCCCTCCTTCCACTATTAATCCTAAAATTGCATAACCTGCAGAGTTATCAGAAACCTTGACGCCAAAGTATAAATAGGGATTTGCAATCGCACATTAAACGAAACCGCTTGAGTAGAGATCGCACCGTAGGAGGACTATTGTTCGCAGGTGGTATTTTAGGCATTCTAGTATACCTTTACTTACTCTTTCTTGTCACAGACGCTGTCGCTCTTCTTGTACTTCGGATCACTGCGTTAATCGCAGTAGCGGCGATCTTCGGGATATTAGCATGGATAGGCTGGACCATGGCCACCACCCCAGCAGTCGAACCTCTGACACCTCCAGCAACCTCAGAAACCCCTCAACAGCCACAAGGCGAAAAGAAAGAATAGACACCAGTTTACAGGAAGTCTCTTAGACACCGCCTCCTATCTTCAAATCTAGGCTGACTTCTACCCATCCAGGCCCCACTTCTCTTACAACTCTTGCGCTTCGAACACTATACGGCGCCTTTAGGAAACTATTCAAACCTTCGACGGCTTTCAACACTGGTTTCTCACCCCTACCCGTGAAAACATGCGTGTAGTAATGAATCATTCCTCCTGCCTCTTTCAAGGCTGAAACAGCGTCAGGAAGATACGAGTGAGCATTCTCAGGCAGAGGCATAATAACCCTGTCCGCAACTCCTCTGAACGACTGGTTGATTACGTTTCGAGCATCTCCAAGAAGAGGTATGACTCTGCCCTCAACCTTGTTCAGCTGTATGTTCTTGACCTGCATTTCGTGGGCAACTGGATTGACGTCAATGCTGAACACCTTCACATCACGGTGCTTCTTGGCAATTGTAACGGAGAAAACGCCGACGCCTGCAAACATGTTGACAACAGTTTCCCCGCTTTCCACCATGTTTGCTACTCTGAGCCTCTCTGTGGACAGTCGTGGCGAGAAATACACCTTATCAACATCGACGACAAAAACACAGCCGTTCTCTCTGTGTGTCGTCAGAGTCTTCTCCTCTCCCGCTACATACTCAAAGGATCTGACTCGGTATTCCCCTGACACAGGGGAAACTTGGTTGAGTATCGTTTTGATCGCCTTGTTCTTCCCAAGAATCACGGATGCGATCAGACTTTTTCTCGGCTCAAGCCTCTTGTCCAGCCTTAGAATAGCTATGTCTCCAATTGTGTCAAAGCCTGATGCTAAGAAGCTGAGCTCATCACGCTCCAAAACGCCTCTTAGTGCTTCTTTGAGCATCCTAGCCATGCCTAGGCGGTCCTACTCTCCGCTCTCTTCATCAGCGGCGACGCGGACATAGTAGAACTGTTCAATTGTCTTCTGATGTCTGTCAAGTTTGCTCCCAGGCTTGTTGACCCGGGGTCTTCCACTGTCAACGTCTCGCCTGTAAGTTATTCCTAACTCTTTGAGGAAGCTGTTCATCCCTTCAAGTTTGTTTAACGGCGGCGTGGCATGTCCCTTCACGCCAGGCTTGCCTGAAAAGATGATCAATCGGTCGGCCACAATGTCAACGAGTTGAACGTCATGGTCTACTATGAATGCTGATCTTCCCTGAGCCCTGACAAATCTCTGCACTGCTTTCGCAAGAATAATTCTGTCTTCTATGTCTATGAATGCTGAGGGCTCGTCCAGAGCATAGATATCGGCGTCACGTGAGAGACTGGCGGATATGGCGACCTTCTGCAGCTCTCCCCCGCTCAGCTCTTGAACAGATTTGTCGTAGAGCCTGTGGACGCCCAGTGGCCTAATTATCTGGGATTCATAGGCACCAGACTCGAATTGGCCTCCTGACGTCTTTGACAATAGGTCTCGAACACTGCCCTCGAAGTCCGCGGAAAGGTATTGGGGCTTATAGGAGATGGTCAACAGGGTTTCGGCGCTACCGGCGCTAGGCTTTTCCACGCCGGCGATAATCTTCATGAAAGTGGTCTTGCCCAGAGCGTTGGCGCCCAGTATGCCGATGACCTCGCCTCTTCTGAGACCTCCTGTTTCTACGCTCAGGCTGAAGCCGGGATAGATTTTGGAGAACTCTTGGTATCTGACCACATATTCTTCAAGCAGCTGCTCTTCCACTGGCGCAGTGGTGTCAAAGACTACTGGTGCGTCTCTAAACCTGACGTTTTCGCTGGGAAGATAACCATCCAGCAGAATGTTGATGCCTGTGCGAGCAGCCTGCAGGGTGGACAGGATACCGTAGGCACCAGGCTCACCGTAGAGCAAGTACAGATAGTCGCTCAGATAATCTAGGAATGTAAGGTCATGCTCCACTACAACAACTTTCTTCCCCTGCTCTGAGAGACCTCTGATAATCTTCGAGACTGCAAGCCTCTGGTAGACATCGTTGTAAGATGAAGGTTCGTCGAATAGGTAGAGTTCTGCTTCCCTAGACGCTGCTACTGCAACAGCAAGCCGCTGGAGTTCTCCCCCGCTCAGATCTGCGACAGATTTGTCAATGCAGGTGTCAAGGTTGAGACCCGTCACCATGTCGTTGACCACGTTTCTTTCGTCAAACTTCTTGAGGAGCGATAGTGCGTCTTTGCCCCAAGCTTTTTGGATCAAATGGACCTGCTGAGGCTTGACTGAAACCTTCAGCTCCCCTGACGCGATCTTCTGGAAATGCTGCTTCATCTCAGTTCCCTGAAAGGCTCCAATGATCTCATCCCACTCAGGAGGTTTCTCATACCTTCCGAGGTTGAGCTTAAGGGTCCCAGAAAGAATGTTTAGAGCAGTTGTCTTGCCGACACCGTTTCTTCCCACAAGACCCACTACGCCTCCTGCTCTGGGAATAGGGAGACGGTAGAGCCTGAAGGTGTTGACGCCGTATTGATGGATCTTCTCTTCAAGCAACTCTTCGGCGAGGTTAACTATGGTGATGGCTTCAAAGGGGCATTTCTTTATGCATATGCCACAGCCAGTACATAGCTCTTCACTTATGACTGCCTTAGCGTCCTCACCGAGAATTATGCAGTCTGATCCAGTCTTGTTTACAGGGCAGAACTTGATGCATTCTAATCCGCACTTCCTTGAAACGCAGGAATCTTTGTCTAGGGCTGCAACTCTGTGCACCATAGCTATCGCTCCAATTGAACCCTTACTTCGATTCTGGTATGCAGAGGCTTGACTTGGAGGTCAAGATCATCAACCGCAATAGTTCGTCAATAGAAACACTGGTTTAGAGGTGCTCATAAGACTTGCTCCTACCCGCCCTCAGGGGGCAGATAGAAGCATGTTGTCGACAGCTGTGATGTTAGTTGTCTTCCTAGCGGTAGTAGGGGACGGCCACTTTCTCCGCAGGCTTACCTTCTCTGGAAGTTTTCACCTTACGAATGGCTTCCTCGAAGTGGCGCATTGAGAGAATTGCTTCATCGATGTGCTTCTTCACGTCCTCAGGCTTCGAGTATCTGGCCACGAACTCCTGTAGCAGGAGTGAGACAGCGGTGTTAGACACGGAAGCAACATCCGCGCCGCCGAATCCTTCCGTCAGATCAGCAACCCTCTCAAGATCTACATCTTTGCCGAGTGGTTTGCCCTTGGCATGTATGTCCAGTATCTGCCGTCTAGCTCCCCGGTCAGGCAGCTGAACGTAAAGCAGCTTGTCGAATCTGCCTGCTCTAAGCAGAGCCGGATCCACCATATCTACGCGGTTAGTCGCTGCGAGAACTACGACTCCCTGAAGGGCTTGGATACCGTCCAGCTCAGTAAGCAGCTGGCTTACGACTCTTTCTGTGACCATGCTGTCTCCTCCAAGTCCTCTGACGGGCGCTACTGACTCGATTTCGTCGAAGAATATGATGCATGGGGCTGCTTGCCTTGCCCTCCTGAAGACTTCTCTGATACCTCTCTCTGATTCGCCGACCCACTTTGACAGGAGCTCCGGTCCTCTTACACTAATGAAGTTGGCCTCGCTTTCGCTTGCTACAGCCTTTGCCAGAAGGGTTTTACCGGTGCCGGAGGGACCGTAGAGCAATATACCCTTAGGCATCGAGTAGCCTGTGCGTGAGTAGAGATCAGGATATTTGAGTGGCCATTCGACGGCTTCCTGCAACTCCTTCTTCAGGTTCTCCAAGCCCCCTATGTCACTCCAATTCACATCAGGAGTCTCAAGGTAGACCTCTCTCATCGCTGAGGGCATAACATCTTTCAGGGCATTCTCGAAGTCAGCCATAGTCACCTCAAGCTTGTTAAGGAACTCTGGGCCCAGTTTTTCATCCTCCATTTTCATTTCTGGGAGAACCCTCCGCAGGGTCTTCATAGCAGCCTCCTTGCAGAGATATTCTGCGTCAGCGCCGACGAAACCATGGGTCACAGCTGCCAGCCTCTCCAAGTCCACGTCCTGCACCAGAGGCATATGCCTTGTGTGAATCTGAAGGATCTCCAGTCTTCCCTTCTTGCTGGGCACCTTGATCTCTATCTCTCTGTCAAACCTGCCCGGGCGTCTAAGAGCAGGATCAATGGCGTTAGGCCTGTTCGTTGCCGCGATTACTATGACTTTGCCTCTTCCTTCCAGTCCGTCCATCAAAGACAGAAGCTGGCTGACGACTCTTCGCTCTACTTCGCCTGTGACTTCCTCTCTTTTCGGTGCAATCGAGTCGATTTCGTCTATGAATATGATTGTAGGGGCCTTCTCTTTAGCTTCTTTGAAGATCTCTCTGAGCCTAGCCTCGGACTCGCCGTAGAACTTGCTCATTATTTCAGGTCCGCTGATGCTGATGAAGTGAGCGGCGCTTTCATTTGCTACAGCTTTTGCGAGAAGGGTCTTACCGGTGCCTGGAGGACCGTAGAGCAGCACCCCTTTCGGGGCTTCAACACCCAGCTTCTCAAAGATTTCTGGGTGCCTCAGGGGAAGCTCGATCATTTCGCGGACCTTCTGTATTTCCTCCTTCAGGCCTCCTATGTCCTCGTAGGTGACCTGTGGAACTCCGCGCAGAGTCTCTCCTTTCTCGGAGATGACGAAAACAGTGCGCTGCCCGATTAACACTGCTTCAGCAGACGGGTTTACGCCGACAACTTGGAAGGTCAGTCTGCCTCCGAAGTAGGGGATCATTATGTTGTCACCCTTGGTTACGGGAACGCCTTCCAGTGCGTCAGCTAAGTAACGTTCATCGATCGGAGGAATAGCCTCAAGTGGGGCTACGATTATCTTCTCAGCGGGAAGAGCCTTGATCTTTCTGATGGCTACTGTGTCTCCAATAGCTACGCCTGTGTTGTTACGTATCAAGCCGTCTATCCTTATGACACCTCTCCCTTCATCAGAAGGGTAGAGTGGTAGGCATTTGGCCACGGTTTTGCGTTTGCCTCTTATCTCTACGATGTCTCCTGTGGATGCCTCTGTTGCATCCATAGCGTCGTAGTCTACTCTTGCTACTCCTCGTCCTACATCTCTAGTGTAGGCCTCCAGAACTTTTAGTTCAACAGTTTTCTGGCTCAGAGGCTTTTCCCCCTTATTCTACCTTGATCTTCGTAAACCCCTTATTAGCCTTGTCCTTAAGGCGGAAGGCTACCTCCAGTATGCCGTTTAAGTAGGTGGCTGTTGCGGTCTCTGGTAACACAGGGGTATGATGTTGTATACTGGTTCTATATTTGGCTTCACCCCTGGCTGCTGACACCGTCGTCTCGCTCTCCGTGGACTTCACGTCAATGTCGCTCTTCTCCACTCCTGGCATTTCAAGAATGACTTTGAGGTCACCTCTCTGCTGATCCACTAGCTGGTCACTGAAAGGTTCCCTGAATCCTTCCTTAAGAGGTTTGTCGCCAAATGACTTTATCACAGGAACACCGTTTGAGTTAAACCTGATGGAGAAACCGTAGACGAGCGGTTTCGAAAGGGACCATTGGCCCTCTTCGTAGAAACCTTTGATGACTCGTTCGATTTCCTCTTCGGTTTCCTCCATGAAACTTTCTAAGTCATCCATTATGTCGTGGATCCATCTCCTATTGTTCCACATGGTTAGTAACCAATGGTTACTAATAATAGGATAACTTATAAAAGTTTCGCATCCTAATCCAAACAACCCTTGAAAACCGGAACCACCCACAAGATCGCGGCATCGCCCATCCGCCTCAGACTCCTAGAACTCCTTCAACAGAGACCCAGAACGCTCCCTGAACTGGCCAGAGAACTAGATCTAACAACCCAAGCAGTCTTCAAACACGTGAACATACTGGCTGAAAACAAAATTGTGGAGAAGATAATTTTGGACCAAGAGGAACGCCAAAGACCTCGACATCTCTACAGGCTGAGCGCAACTATAGATGCTGTCAAGAGCGACGAAGACGGAGTTTTTTCCCTGCACCTTTTCGTAAAACCTAGAGCTGAAGAAAGTGTCGAGCTGAGACGCAGAACAACATCGAAGAAGATCTTTGAAATCATCCAGGACATTGAAGAAGAGGCGAGGAGCTGGCGTAGAAGACTTAGACTAGTCAGGCAAAGAGAAAAGAGACTTTTCCTTCTAATCGCTGCCCTTGGTGAAGAGCGAAATATGCTCCTGAAGAAAGTTGGTTTCACAACAGTGGACGAAGCCCTACTGGCAGCATACTTAGACGGAGTGGATCAAGCCGGTTTAATAGGCATATGTAAGGGTCTCAATGTGGAACCAGAAGCAGCGGATAGGTTTCTACGAAAGATTTCTGAAGTTTGGCGAGGAGAGGGTTGAGCCTACTTTGGCGCTGATGGAGGCGAAAGAGCGTTTCTCAACCTGAAGAGACGCCTCCAAATATTGTAGACAAGAAGAACTTCCAGAGCTATGATCGTGACCGCAGCTGACATCATCGCCTGTTCCATGGTGACCTGTAGGCGGTTGACAGACAGATCCACCGCTTTTTCAGCTGAGTCAACGAAGAATAAGGTGGATGTAGTGGCGCCGAGAGAGTTGACATTGACGGTATAGGTTCCTGTCGGCATCGTAAGGGTCGGCATGGCTCCCTGTGACCATCTGACCTCTGTTTCAAATTCGGCTGTGAGACCGTTTCTCCTGTAGAGTTGTATGGTGCCATCGTCTAGTGGAACCCCTAAGATGTCTTTGACCCTGAACTCAATCCTGCCTGCAGCCACATTCACCGTTTTGCTTGAGAGCGGGCTAACAGTGAGAATTCGAGGAGAGATATCTTCTTCTCTGAAGCGTACACCGTCTACGTGGAGATCCATCTGAATTGTTTCTTGATCCCGTGACAGGAGAAGATAGGTATCACCCTCCACGGTGACATGGCCCCCGTCTCTGCCGCTAAGAGTCGTCCGGTATCCTTGTAGAGGACTCTGCGTCAAGTTGTTGAACACAGTGATTTTTGCTATTGGTGGTTTCGCCGATGAGTTCCACAGCTGCTGGGCGCCGTTGACATTGCTCAACAAGTAGAGCTTGTATTCGGATGCCTTGGTGACATTGTCCCTCAGAGCATAATTGAACGAGGATACTAGCGGGGGTGAAGAGAATTCGTCTGCGATTCCTACAGAGAGTCCCTGAGATAAGAAGTAAACAGGGATCTTTGTGATATGGATGTTGTCTTCTGTTTGGGTGTAGACCTGGATGCTGCCCTTTCCGAATCTCAGAGGCATGGTTCCTCCTGCACCAACTTTGCTAAGCGAAGGAAGTGTGAGCTCAACTCGGTCGGTAGGCCGATCGGTGTATAAGACCTTGATCGGCAGGGTTTTCGCTATAACGCCTGACACTATTGTAATGGCAGTACGACCGGCTTGAGCCTTATAGAAGGGCAGATCCATTGACGCCTCCGCCCAGAATACTGCTGAAGCATTAGTCGGAGCGGGTCTAGCCAGTGAAGCAAGGCCTTCTTCGTCCTGAGCCAGTTCGGGAGCATACGGTTCAAGAGCTACCCTATCTGGCTGTTCAGCAGCTTGCGTCAGCCTAACCTGAAGCCTTAAGCCACCTACATTCCCTGTAGGGATCTCTTGCAATAGGAATTCAGGAGGATGTCTCACCAAAACCATGTTGTGTGGACCTATGGCCTCATCGGAAAGTATTCGCACCGTTCCTGTGGAGAGCAGTGACTGGTTTTCCAGCTGAAAAGTGTTCGTAAGCTCAACTCTGTCTAAACTGCGCTTCTGGAGCTGGACAAGATAGGAAGAAGAGAATCTTTGCCCCTGAACATCTAATGTCCATCCGCCTAGAGGATCGAGGTTGCCAAACGTGTAAATCGGTGTAGGTCTTCTATCAACAATGACTGATGCTGCAACTCTGCCTCTGGGATCAATCAGGTTTGCTCTTGAAGATTCCAACGTGTAGAGCCACAGAGGTTCACCGGGCATGAATATTGGCGCGCCATATACATCTGCGTCGTAAAGAAAGAAGGGCGTAAACCCGATCTGTACCCTAGCCTCACGGGCTTCGGCTTGACTTGTCGGGATGGATACGGCTGCTAACCAAAGCAGGATAATCACAGCAATCTTTCTCAACGTCTCCCCGCCTTCTTTTCAGCCCAGAAAAGCGCCATGAATGCTGCAACGACTCCTATCACTAACGCGATGTTACCTGATGCAGGAGACTGTAGGAGACTCCCGGCTAAGAACACAAACAAGTAGGCTGCTAATGCAGCTGCCAGCAGACTGGCGCCCACAAAGTGTAGGGTAAGTCTTCCACGAACCAGTTCTGCCAGATCTCTGTCAACGCCTTCCTGCGGCTCTCCTCTTGAAGATAGTCTCTGATAAACGTAGAGAGCGGTAACTATTGAGAAGGATGTGAGAAAGACAAGGTGTGAAGCGCCTAGAATCGAATTGGTAATCGCAACATACGGAGTTGACGTAGAAGAACCAGCAAAAGTCTGCAACAGAGAGTTTGCTGATGCCACAACGCTTCCCAATATTCTCACCCCTAAGGAGGTAACGTCCAAGCTCCCTGATGTTCCTAGTCCTATCAAGGCTTGGCTCAGCAGGGTGATCATAACGTAGTTGCTCAGCGTCAGGACGGCTGGTGCAGTAACACCTCCCTTTACTTTGGTGATAATGTCTGATTGGTAGAAGAAGATGATGAGCGGAGCCACAACAACTATCGTTGTCAGCCCCGTGAAGTACAGGCTGATACTCATCATGATGTATTTTGGGGCGAGGAAGACCAGCACGGGGACCGCGAGGGAGGGAACTACCATCAGAATCATAATCGAGGAAAAGAAGAGAAGCTCATAGAGCTTCACGCTGATGAGCCGTCCCCGCAGTGCCTGAATGGCCACCATGCCGAACCCCAGCCCGACAAATATAGAAGCCAATCCACCTTGAAGAAGAGTTTCAAGCAGCAGCAGGATGAATACGTCGAAACTCGTCAGCCAAGCTAGATGCGCATATGGTAGAGAGAACCCGAGTATGAATCCTGCTTGAATTAGAAGCTGGCTTAGATTCTTCATCTGCGAAGCACCTGCTGGCTCTCCAAAAAGGTTTCAACAGCTACGTCTACAAGATCGTCTGACCCGCATGTTCGCACGGGGATACGTGAAGCTATCAGCCTGTCGGCAACTCTCCCTTGATGTAGCCGCTCTCTATCTCCAAGGATATCCATAGCCCAGAAACCTTCTCTAGCTGGCCCTTTACTCTCGTCGAAGAACGTTGATGTGTCGAGCAACAATACTCTAAGAGCGAACTTTGCGAGCATCAATCTGACTAAAGGCGAAGAGTCGATCTCCTTGGGATAGGGGGAGTCAATTAGAAGTATCGCCAAGCCCGGTCTCCCACGCATCCGCATAACAGCCCTCAGAAGCAGATCGACATCGTCGTTCGAGTGGAAACCCATGTTGTACATCTGTTGGCTAAGACGGATCGTCGAACCTGACGCGATCTTGGGCACACCATTATGATAGAAGGCGACAGAAGTCTTGTGGCCGGCCCTACTGACCTCCCTCGCTAATGCTAATGCCGCTTCAACAGCCTTGTCGATCTTTCTGCTTCCCTTTTCCCCGTCAGCCATAGACTTCCTGTTTGCAACGATTATGACGACATCCGCGTCTATTTCTTCCTCCAATTCCTTGGTCAGGGGAGTAGAGGTCGGCGATTTGGCCATCGCCTTCCAAGCAATCAACCTGTGATCATCGCCGGGGTAATATTCTCTCATCCCGGCGAACTCGGACAGGAGTCTTCTCCGCCAGACAACTCTGCCCATCGATCTATGGAAGAGGCGTCTCCCTCTCCTGTTTCGCCTCACAGCTTGTCTTATGGTCGGATAGATCTTGACGACACTCTTAAGGTTGAAGACGCGTTTAGTCCAAAGTAAGCCCAGCCTGTCAAATAACCTGACCTCTACTTCTCCAAACTGTGCGTCTCCCATCTCAACTGCCTCGACACTTCGCCTAAGTGAGGTGGGCGCCCAAGGTCTCACTGAACCGATAGTTGAGCCTCCTGTCAAAAGATCAATGTTTTCAGGCAGCAAGTCATGGATCACCATTGGCCCCAAGGTCCCCGAACCCTTGCTTGTCAAAACAAGATCATAGCTGAAGCCGTCCCCCACCAAGACCGAGTCAGCGCTCACATTGCGCGTCAAATCCAGTCTATCAAACGTGTTTGCAGAAAGTCTGAATAACACAAAGTCGATGGAGAGCAACACGAGTAGGATTAGAGCAGTCACTACGAATGGGTAGCTGAGAGTGAGGCTGCTTGAAAGAGTGAAGAAAAGCACCGAGCTGATAGCGGCGTATCCCCTTCGCGTCAGCATATGGTCTACCTCGGCGGCTGAACTGAAGCGAGCGCGTCTGTAACTATTCCTTCGATTTGCTCGTAGTTCGACGGGAATGCTGTAGCCTTAGCTTTTAACATGAATTCAGGGTTGAGTATCAGCCGGTGGTTGAGCAGGTGGAACGAAAGTTCCTTGACGTCATCGGGTATAACGTAGCTGCGCCCTTTGATGGCTGCCAAGCTTCTTGACCCTTGGAGAAGCTGCACGGATGCTCTGGGGCTTCCGCCTAGGAGCAGCCTATCTCTATCGCCTCTTGTCGACTCTACTATGGAGACGATGTAGTCTAGTACGTCTTGAGAGACCTGCACCTGGTTCTTCACTATGTTTCTGGCAGCCAAGACTTCCGGAGCCTCGGCTACTTTATTCACCGACGTTATGTCGATGTTCTCCATGGTTTTGGCTAAGACTTCTACTTCTTCACTGTGGGAGGAAACCTGCACAAGAACCCTGAACATGAACCTGTCCAGCTGGGCTTCAGGGAGAGGATAGGTGCCCTCTAGCTCCAAGGGGTTCTGAGTTGCTAGAACCACGAAGGGTTCTTCAAGAGTCTTAGTCGTGCCTTCAATGGTGACCTGTTTCTCTTGCATCGCCTCCAGCAAAGCTGATTGAGTCTTCGGCGTTGCACGGTTGATCTCATCGGCAAGAACCATGTTGGCGAATACAGGGCCCATGCGGAAGTCGAATTCCCGGGTCTTAGGGTTGAAGACAAATGTTCCTGTAATGTCTGAAGGAAGCATATCTGGAGTGAACTGGATGCGTTTGAAGCTCAGCCCCAAGCTTTTGGAGAAGGCTCGTGCGATCAGAGTCTTGGCAACTCCGGGGACGCCTTCCAGCAATACGTGACCTTCGGCCAAGAGAGCCACCATGAGTAGGCGGACCACTTCCGTCTTGCCTACTACGACCTTCGAGACTTCGTTACTGACCTTCATGTATAGAACTTTAGGATCCATCTAGGACCCCTCCTTTCTCCTCCGTCTTCCTAGCAATTTCTGCATACTCAGAATACGTCGAGGCGAAGACTTCTTTGCCGAGGGTTTTCTGACCCATGAGGCTCGTAAGCTTATCCCTTAGACGATTGGCTCTCCGCCTGTAATCCCCAGACAGCTTCGGACTCAGAAGCAATTTGCTGTCCAATATGGTTATCATGGCCTCGAGCGAGCCTTTGAAATCAGGATTATTCGCTCTCAGATGCTGCACGGATGCAGCATATAGGCTTCCGTTGGAAGAGCGCTGAGAAGACTCGACATCAGAGTAGTGATAATTTGTACTTCTACGCAAATATAAGAGGAAACCAACGACCAGCAATGCAAGAAGAATTGTGAACACAACTTCTATCATGGTTGACCCACATCCTCCTTGGGGAAGTTAGACGGCTCTTTCAGTTGTGATGACAACTCTACGACGAGCCTCTCTGTCTGATCGAGATCTGCTTCCCCAGCCGGCTCGGCTCCGAATCTAGCTTTCTCGTAGAGCGTGTAAAGATGCCTAAGATTAGCAGCAGCAGTTCCAAGGCCACGGCTCCACGCAAGACGCTCAACCGCTTCATGCTCAGTCAAGTCTTTTCTGAGCCTGACTCCTGCTGACGCAGCTAGCTCCTTCCTTATCGACTGATACGCGGAGACTATGCCTAAGGCCCACTCCTTCTTCTGGCGGGCATCCTCCAACTCCTTCAACAACGCCTCGCTCCTACCAACTGAAAGCAGCGGGACACTAGGCTCCACATGGATACGTCTGAAGAACGGCTTGAACAAGCCTCTAGATGCCACGAAAGGAGCAACCAACCCCAAGGCGGCTACACCTGCCAATGAGAATATTGCAGCATAAATCCCCTGCCAAATCCTGTAGTCTAAAGCCGCCTGAGTAATCACGGAAGCTACCTCCAAGGCCTAGTCCTCTCCCCCACCGTAACCCAGTACGCAGTATAATCTGCCCCTGCCTGCGGATCTATCTGCGTCAATAACAGCTTATTGGCGGGGCTCAGCTGAACCCACTGACTGCCTTCAGACTGTGCACCCCCATTTACGTCTAGGAGTAGACTTGGGTTTGGCTGATTCGTGACACGGAGATCAGGTCCCACTTCGACTACAACTGGAAGCCGTTCCTCCCTTCCACGGAAATATGCGTCGACAGTGTCCCCTGGTCCGAGTTCTCCCACTGCAAATTTGTCGCCAAACACCAAGGTAAGAGGTCTCAGAGTACGTTTACTAACGGTCCAGTTCATCTCAACTATGCTTCTCGTCACAGGAAGATCTAACGTGACATTGCTTCCAAACAACTGATATCTGAAGTTCACAATATAGGCGCCTGCTGGAAGGAAGAATCCTATTCTTCCCCGACCGTCGGTTGTTCCCTCCGCAATCAATGATAGATTGGTCCGTTCCTTCCCTACGTACCCATAGACTGAAACCGGAAGGCCGATCAAAGCTATTCTACGTTGGATTCTTGCATTGCCATCCACGAAAGTTGTGGAGATTGCTAAAAGATCGAGGCCCTCCCGCTGCGAGTCTCCAGAGGTGTCGCCGGTGCCCGGTGGACCAGTCTCTGTGTTCTGGCTTGAGAGAGCGCTTAGGTTCTGCATAGAGAAAAGGATGAGAAAGAAGGTGGATGCTATGAGGGTAACTCCAAGTCCCCTAGACTTTCTGCCTTCTATCTGCAATAGCTTACAGGCTTATACTTCAAAAGCTCGCCTTTTAAGTCTAATTTCGATGTTAGTCAAACAGCAGGCTTCCGAAAGTTTAATTCTGCACATAGCGGTGCATCCAGATCGGCATGACGGAAACTGAGGGGTACGTGGGGCGCAGCCTAGCCCTCCTTCAGAAATACCCTGTCAAAATAGGCGACCTCATATCAATAACAACACGGCAAGGCGTATACGAGGGAACATTGATGACTAGATACGGCTATGCTGATGATCATCACATCGTTATCAAGCTCCGCAGCGGATACAACGTCGGCATCAGCATAGACCGAATTACGGATATTTCACGCGTAGCTGAAGCCGCAGGACCTAAGTACGTCACCCCTCCGAATCGACCAGCACCAACTGATCTTCCTAAAGTGACCATCATAAGCACAGGGGGAACCATAGCGAGCAGAGTCGACTATAGGACTGGTGGAGTCCGTCCGGCTCTTTCGGTAGAAGAGTTATGCGCCTCGGTGCCGGAGCTCACCGCAATTGCAGATATCGACTCTGAGGTTCTCTTCAGCCTGTACAGCGAGAATATGGCGTCTGATCAGTGGTCTGCTCTGGCGTTGAAGGTGGCTGAGAAAGTGAACAATGGATCTAAAGGTGTGGTGGTTACCCATGGGACAGACACATTGGGCTACACAGCAGCAGCTCTCAGCTTTGCGTTAAAGGGCTGCCCTGTGCCAGTTGTCCTTGTAGGCTCTCAGCGCTCCTCTGACAGGCCGTCTTCAGACGCGGCGACAAACTTGATCGCAGCGACAGTGACTGCTGCGAACGCAGTTTTCTCAGGAATATTCGTGGCTATGCATCACGATCTAAGCGACGATACCATATCTATTCATCGGGGCACCAAGGTTAGGAAGAATCACACCAGCAGGAGAGACGCCTTCGAGTCTGTTAACTCTCCATGTGTTGCCTTCGTGAAGAACGGTGACATAACCGTAGTATCCAAGGACATTCCTCACAGGCGTGAAGGAGTGACTTTGATGCCTCAGCCTAAGTTTGAAAAAAAGACAGCCCTACTCAAGTTTCATCCTGACTTTGACCCTGAAATCATAGATCATCTTGTTTCAAGGGGGATCCGTGGCATAGTTTTGGAGGGGACGGGGCTAGGACAGGTCGCCTCAAGATGTAATGGTGCGATCAAGAGGGCCATCGATGGCGGTGTGCTGATAGCTATGACTTCGCAGTGTATTTGGGGTCGTGTGAGAATGACTGTTTACGACACTGGCCGAGATCTTCTCTCAATAGGAGTTATCCCACTTGGCGATATGTTGCCTGAAACGGCCTTTGTGAAAATGATGTGGGTCTTGGGTAACACCAAGAGCAGTAATGACTCGATTAGGCTGATGACTGAGAATCTGGCTGGAGAATACATGTCTAGACGACCCTTGACGAGGAGGAAGAACGCCGCATGAACATAGAGCCGGAAAAGATCGGGTTGAAAGTAGGATTAGAAGTGCATCAGCAGCTAGCTACAGAAAAGAAACTGTTCTGCAGCTGCCCTATGCCTAGCGAAGCTAAGCCTGAACTCAGATTCATGAGGCGCCTGAGACCCACTCAAAGCGAAATGGGGCAGATTGACCCTGCAGCCCTATTCGAGTTTAGGAGGGGCACCGCCATCATCTATGAGGCATCGGACATCGACTCGTGTCTTGTTGAGGCTGACGAAGAGCCGCCTCACGATCTGAACCAAGAGGCGGTGCAAACGGTTTTGATAATAGCTCTGTCCTTGGGCGCCACTCCTGTGGATGAGCTGCACGTGATGAGGAAGATCGTTATCGATGGATCCAACACTACCGGTTTCCAACGTACTCTTGTAGTTGCTTTGAACGGTCAGCTTAAGACTAAGGATCGAAGTGTCCCCGTGCAGACCATCTGTCTTGAGGAAGATGCTGCAAGACTGTTGGAGGAGAAGGGAGGAGAAAAAGTGTTTTCTCTAAGTAGGTTGTGTGTGCCTCTTGTCGAGGTCGCTCTTGCTCCTGTCGCGGCTGAACCAGAGTCAGTGCAGGAGATTGCTCTTACGCTAGGTAGATTGATGAGGGCAACTGGGCGGGTAGCAAGGGGCCTAGGAACTATCAGGCAGGACGTCAACGTCTCTGTTGCAGGAGGGGGCGGAGTCGTGGAGGTCAAGGGTGTGCAGAGACTTGATTTGATCTCCAAGATTATTGAGTATGAGGCTGTCAGGCAGACCGGGTTACTGAAAATCAAGGACAGCCTCTTGTCTAGGGGGCTTGATTCCTCTTGCGTAGCTGATAATCCTGTAGATGTAACTGAAGTTTTCCGTGAGACGAGCAGCAATCTGCTTCAGAAGACTTTGAAGGAAGACGGCAGAGTTGTAGCGCTCTTCCTAAAAGGGTTCAAAGGTATGCTTGGCTATGAACCTATCCCAGGTATTAGGCTTGGACGGGAGTTGGCGGAGGTGGTAAGGTTCTACGGTATTGGAGGCATATTTCACTCAGATGAGCTCCCTGCCTACGGTATCATTGAGAATGATCTTGTTAGAGTAAAGGAGAAGCTGGGAGTCCGAGAAGAAGATGGATTCATAATCATTGCAGGTCCAGAAGCCAGCGTAGAATATGCCTCAAGAGCGCTGATAGATCGTCTGACGGAAGCATTCAAGGGGGTTCCAAGTGAAACGCGTGGACCTACTCCTGATGGAAAAACCAAGTTTTCCAGGCCTAGGCCTGGCGCGGCACGAATGTATCCTGAGACTGACATCCCGCCCTGCCCAGTTCCCAAAGGTCTACTACAGGAGCTCTCTAAGCAGATTCCTCCTCAGTGGGAGGAGCAATTGCAGGGCTTGATGGATAAGCATCGATTGAACAGTAAGATGGCTCTCCAGATCTATGACTCGGGTTACATGGATCTTTTTGAGAAGATCACGGCATCTACGCGTGTGCAGCCGAGTGTTATTGCAGCCACTTTAACTGAAACTTTGGTCAGCTTGGAGAGGCAGGGCTTGGATTCCTCTACTCTTACTGATGATGGTTTGCTGGATTTGTTCAAACATGTAGACAGTGGAGCAGTTTCTAAGGAGGCTGTTCCCCAGATACTTGAACTGCTACTCAAAGGAGAATCTCGGAGCGTGCAGGAAGCTGCTAACAAGCTAGGCCTATCAGCGATGTCTGATGATGCTGTGGTCCAAATAATATCTAGAGTCATTGAGGAAAACAAAGGGATGATTGCTTCTAAGGGCGAAGGAGCCTTTAGCCTATTGATGGGCAGGGTGATGGTGTCGGTGAGGGGGAAGGCAGACGGACAGAGGGTGAGCAGTCTGCTGAAAGCCAAGATTGCTGAAGCAATCCGATCTAGGGTGTAGTGAAGCAATGATAATCTGAATGTAAACCAAGATCCTTGATCAACATATTGCTTCTCTCGTCTGTCACTGGGAATGCATATTAGTTCGTTTACATCTGCATTTTCCTGTGTCTGATGAGAAGATAAGGATCAGAGTGAAGCTCGGTGTAAACGAAGTAGAAGTTGAGGGGATCGCCTCTGCCCTGGAGCATGCTGCCAACCTTATTCCTCGCCTACTTGAGGCAATTCCTTCCATGGAAGAGACTGGCTCCAAAGCTACCCCAGCCAGCGTAGCAGTGGCGCAGTCTTCACAGATCCAGATGCAAAAATCCGCGGCTCAACCCCAACCTGCCACGTCAATCCCAGAGGTTCAAATCGGAAAGGACGACTCTCTGACCGATGTGATCGTCAAGATCTTTGGTGATCCATGGGGGAGACAGCCACGGAAGCTGAACCAAGTCAGGGAAGTCCTCGAGTCATACGGTCTCATATATCCCAAACAGTCTGTTGCAGTCTCTCTACTCCGACTGGCTCAATCTGGAAAACTGCGGCGCTTCAAAGGTGAAGGAGGCGAGTTTGTGTATGTTGCATCTACAGCGCTTTCAAGTGAAGCTAGGCCTAGTCCGCCGCCAGTCACTGATGCTCCCATCGGCCAAGAGGCTCAGGAAACATTGCAAGGCAGTCTCCTCAATGCTCCCAGCTGAAGTGATGTGTAGCTAGATGTTGTTTGGAGAGTGTTTGGATTAGCTTTGAGGGGTCCCCGTTTGAAATGTCTAGCGTGTGGTCACGCATGGAATCCTAGTGGATATTTGGGCGATGAGTTTGGCGAGTACCAGCAGTGGGTTCTTCAGAATGTTAGAGGGAAACGCGTACCTGCTGCATGCCCTAAATGTAGGTCGAGCAAAGTCGCTGTCATCGATTACGAGTAAGATGAAATCAAAATGGCTGTAAAGGGATATAAGCAATCTTCAGCGCACAATGGTGGCATATTAGATAATTCAGAATGGTGGTTGAGGCTTTGAGTCAAACAAGTCAGATGACCATATCTGTGTCCTACGGCGATGTAAAAGCCGAGTTCAAGGGTCCTCCTGAGACTGTGCTTTTGTCGGTGAACGAATTTATCGCTAAGCAGGTGCCTGCAATCGACTTGGCCCACAAGATCTACGTGAACTATTCAACGCAGGACCTCATTCGAATGTTCTCTGATCACGTCAAGGTAACTCCTGAGGGGCCACGGGTTTGGTCGGAGGGGCAGAAGCTGAGTGACAAAGATGTTGTGGCGCTCCAGCTGGTCGCTTCAAAGATTGGGTTTGAGACTGGTAAGACGACCAGTGCATCGTTGTCTCTATCTGATATTCAGAGCTTTTCCAGTTTGAATCCGAAGTCTGTGAGCTCAAGATTGAGCGAGTTATCTAAAGCAGGCTGCGTCGAGAGGGATAGCTCTGAGCAGAGTGTCAGATACAGGATTACGACTCAGGGGATACATTGGCTTCAAGGTGTCTTGAGTAAGAAGACTGTTCGTAAGGGTTAAGGCTGTTTCTCGTTGGGTGGCTTCTTCTGCACGTAACGGTAGTTCCTGGCTTCGCCTACTCTTGTAAGCACGTTTTCTCTTACTAGATCTGTGAGTGAGTGAGATACTGCTGTGCGGTCGTAGTGGTATCCTCTGCGTGCCAGTTCGTTGTGGACGTCTGCTAGGTTGCGTTCTTGGGTGAACCATTCTTCTTGCCACATGTTTAGGATCAAGCCTCTGCAGGTGGAGGTAGGTTTGGGCTGAGGCTCTTCTGGGAGGCTTTGGGTGGTTTGAGCGCTGCTGCTGAAGCCTGCTAGGACGCTTTCGACTACTTGTCTGATTCTGTCTTCGCTGGTGGTTATCTCTATCTCCCATGTGCCTCTCTTCAGTTTTATGGTGACGTCCGGAGGCTTCTCGCTCATTTAACTCTCCTATGTTGTTGCGCAATAGTGTGCAAGATGCGCAACACTTATTAGTGAAGCAAACATACCCATGTTGGGCAAGATGAACAAGCAATTAAGCCTTCCCCTCGACATCTCCAAACACGCCTCCAGCCTGGCCGACCTAATAGAATCAGCCATCAAACCCTGTACCATAGGAGCAACAACACGTCTACCTCACTCAACAGTCATCTTCGGTGATGGTGAAAGAGAAATGGCGCCTATGGGAGGATGGAGTGGGGATACCATTGAATTCAACGTAGAGCGATTTACGGCATCATCTCAACCAAGCGTGTTGGCGTCGATAGATTCGTCTTGCATTCCAGTCGCAGAAACAAGGGATGGATCGGTGTTTGCAGCAAGAGTGGCAGTGGTCTTCGCCTATGGGGGAAGAATACAGAGCTTCGCGAAATTTGGTCCCATGTTGCTTTACATCGATGAGGATGCTGCCCACAGCCTCTTTCAGGGCCCAAAAAAGTCGCGTTTCGCTAAGCTTGTGTTGATGGACAGGGCGATAGCTCAGCGGACGATAAGGACGCGTCTTGAAAGGGCGGTGGCGTGTAAGCTGGCTTTGGAGATGGAGGATGGTGTTCTGATGCTTGATGGAGCTCTTGTAGGGTCTGTATTGGATGTGGGAGACATGGCGTTGGGCAGTATCATTTCATCGGCAGGAGCAAGGCTGAACCATGTGGTGGGAATATCGAAGTCGACTAGAGTGAAGTTCTTGTCGAGAGCGTCGTCTAAACTTGTTTCTGCTGAGGCTCCTTCCTTGATAGATGTTCATGAGTATGTGAGCTGTCTGTCTAGGGGTTTACTTGGGAGAGTTGTGTTAGTCAAGTTCGATGAGGGTGCTTTCCCGTTTAGGGTTGATGTTGCAGCCTGCGACGATTCAGGTGTCGCCGAGGTGTTGTCCTCGGTGAGGTTCAATGACACTTTTACCAGAGGTTACCCTGAGTCTCTTAGGATAGCCCATCATTTGTCGGTCTTCTCTAGGCATGAGTCTCTCTGCATAGGGAGTTACCTTGCTAAGCATGGTGAAGTGAAGTCTGTTCTCGGGGAAGATCTGCGGCACTCCGTCTTAGGGGAGATCAAGGTGGGCAGGGTGTCTGGTTGGGGTGGGTGAAGCTAGGATGAGGGTTCTCAGTAAGACTGGCGGAGACTTGGTTATTCTCGCTCTTTCCGGGGAGGAGGTTCGTAGAGGAGACTATCTTTTGTTGGAGGATGGTGTGCTTAGAAAGAAACTGATTCTGCAGGTGTACGATGAGTCCTATGTTGATGCTCCTGGTCTCCTTGACGACATTTTGAGGGATGAGGTGGTTAATGCTTCTGTGGAGGGTGTTAACTATGACCCTCTTCAAACGGCGTCTATTTCTGATTTGGTGAAGAACGCTAGGCTTCTGAGATGCAAGATCAGGGCTGGTTTCGACGATGTGGGAATATCTTCTGATGTTTTCTGGCTTCCGGCTCGAACGAGGTCCGCTGTTAGAAGATTATCGATCTCTGAGTTGTCGTCCCTTCTTAAGGGCAAAGGCATGCGTCCTATCCGGATAGGGGCTACTTGGAGCAAGGAGCCTTTTGAGATTGATGCTGAGTCTCTGGATGGTAGGCTTTCCATAATTACTGGTAAGAAGGAGTCTGGGAAGTCGCATCTCGCCAAGATTTTGGCTTCAAATCTTGCGGAGCTGGGTGCCCATGTCTTCATCTTCGATTTGAATGATGAGTATTCGGGACTATCTATGAGCAGGGATGGTTCGCCTAGCAGGATTGCTTCCAAGGTGAAGGTGCTTCATCCAGGTGTTGAGCTGCGTTTCTCACTTCCGTATGTTGGGAAGAGGACTATGGTCAGTATTCTTCAGCATAGTCTAGACCTGCCTGGTACTTCTCTTCGCGAGTTTCTGAGGGTTTGGGATGCTGTTGATCAGGGTTCTTTGTCTTTGGGTGCTTTGAAGAGTGTGTTGGATGGGTGGCGTGGAAATGAGCTGGTCAAGGATGCTTTACTATCCAGGATCTATTCGTTGATGTCGACTAGGCTCTTCTGTGATGCGTCTCAGAACGGTGTCAGGTTTGAGGAGCTGGTTTCTTCTCTTCCTGAGGGTGGTGTTTTCGTGATTTCTTTGGCTAGGGTGCCTTCTCTTGTGCGTAGGATGGTGGTTGAGCTTATTCTTGGCAAGCTGGTGGAGCTTCTTGAGCAGAATGTTGTGCCGCCTGTGTTTTTGTTTGCGGAGGAGGCCCATCTCTATTTGAGAGAGACTTATTGGGACGATGTTGTAACTAGGATGAGGCATTTCGGTATCTTTACTGTCTTTATTACTAATCAGCCGGATGCCATTCAGGAAGGGATTTACAGGCAGGCGGACAATATTTTTCTCTTCAATTTTACTAGTGACACGGATCTTGATACGGTAGCTAAGGCTTCTACGGCTGATTCTGATACTGTAAGGTCTATCGTCAAATTTCTGCCTCAGAGGATGTGTTTGGTTTTGGGGAAGGCGTCTAAGGAGCTGCCTGTGATTGTGCAGGTTTCTGAGGCGGATATTATGACTCTGGGTGAGACCAAGAGGATTTTTCAGCCGATTCATAGCGGCGCTAGGAGTGCGGTGCCTTTGGTAACCTAGTTCAGTGTGCTGGGACCATAATTATTCGACAAATGATTAATACCGCTTTGACAGATGCCTATGTCATGCCTGATAACCAGAGGGATCTAGCTGCGAGAGTTGCTGGAAGCATTGTTGTTAGCGATGAGCCGGGTAAAGCGTTGAAGCTTTGGAGGGAGCGGCTTCAGATCCGTCAGGTGGCGCTCGCAAGGAAGATGATTATTTCGCCGTCTGTTCTTAGTGATTATGAGAGTGGGCGCAGACCTTCTCCCGGAGTCAGTTTCATCCGTAAGTACATTGAGGCGTTGGTCAAGATGGATATGGAGGAGAAGCAGGTGCTGAGTAAGACTATTGAGCCTTCTCAGTCTTCGGCTATTTTGGCGTTGGCTGAGTTTCCTGCTCCCGTGGGCGCTGATAGGCTGGTTGAGGCGGTTGAGGGGCAAGTTCTGTCTGGTAAAGAGATGTTGAACTCCAGTATCTACGGGTATACTGTTTTGGATAGTATTAAGACAATCTACGCGTTGTCGGGGTATGATTTCTACCGTATCTTTGGTGCCACTACTGAGAGAGCTTTGGTTTTTACCAGGGTGGGTATGGGGAGGTCTCCTCTTGTCGCGATCAGGGTTTCTCAGCTGAAGCCGCGTATGGTTGTGGTTCATGGTCCTAGCAGTGTTGATCCGTTGGCTGTCGAGTTGGCTGAGAGGGAGAGGATTATTCTTGTGTTATCGCTTTTGAAGAATGAGGATGCCTTCCCAGACATTTTGAAGAGTGTTGCGTCATCTAGCTGATGAGCGTCAAGGATCTGTTAGGTTATTGTGAATAGTTTTTTTCAGAAAAAACTGGGAGCTACTTCGCCGTTCGTCAAACGTGATTTGGTTGGTCCCTGCCCTATGATATGGGGAATCGAACGGGGTTGTTCAAAAGTAGATTTCTCAAGCATGTGAATTGACAAAAGCGCGTCTAGGAAGCATGGGTTAAGCTACTATTCAAGTATCAACGCCCAGAGGATCAACAAAACTGTTCTGGGCAAGACTTAACTATCATGAGCCGAAGGAGCATTGTCGAGTCAGAGAATGGTGAAGTTCGGAGTTTTTCTTCCGTTCAGCGGCCCCAAGACCAGCCCAACTCTCCTGAAGAAGGTGGCTATGAAGGCGGAGGAGTTTGGGTTCAACGAGGTTTACGTGAATGATCAGATAACATCGTATCAGTACGCCATGTCCTTCGTGAATGATGAAACTAAGCTGAGAGAAGCAGCGGCCAATAGGCGTATCGACACGTTTGAGTCTTTGACTACTCTTGCCTACGCGGCTTCTATTACAGAAAAGGTTCAGCTGGGTGTGCATGTGTTGGTTCCGCCTAGGAGGCATCCTGTTACTGTTGCCAAGCAGGTTGCGAACGTCGACAATCTTTCAGGAGGGAGACTTTGGCTCGGCGTTGGGATAGGTTCTGTTGAGACTTCGCGGCATGATTACGAGAAGACCTACAAGGTGGGGTTTGAGGAGCGGGGAGCCGTGGTTGACGAGTATATCGAGGCCTTCAGGGTCTTGTGGAGCGACTTGAAGGCCAGCTACCATGGTAAATATGTTCATTTTGAGGATGTTTTGCTCTATCCCAAGCCTGTTCAGAAGCCTCTCCCGATGTGGATTGCTTCGAGGACCAGTGCTGCGCTGAGGAGGGTTGCTAAGTATGGTGACGGGTGGACGCTCACTAGGGAGTTTCCTGAATACATTTCCAAGGGTAGGGATGTGTTGAGGAAGTATTTGGATGAAATAGGTAGGAAGGTGGATATTCCTGTCTGCTTCCAAGCTGATACCTGTATTGCTAAGAATGAGGATGATTTGAAGAGGTGGTCAGAGGAGGGGGTTCAACGGGTCAGGGCTCAAGGTCATGAGACGTATAACAAGAGGTCTATCGATAGCTCCTTGGAAGCTGTGCTGAGAAGGTCTTTCATGGGCACTCCTGACCAGATTTCGCGTCAAGTGCAACGCTACTTGGACGCTGGCGTGAACAGGTTTAAGCTCATGTTCATGTGGAAAGAAGAGACCGATTTCCTGAAGCAGATAGAGCTCTTCGCTAAGGAAGTCCTGCCGTCTTACCGATAGATCTGATATTGTTCATTGGAGAATCAGTAGTTATTCACCGATGAACTGTATGAATAGAGTACGCGATCTTGGATGGATATCTAGCTCCACGAAGACTATCTGTTGCCATGTTCCGAGGATCAGCTTACCGTCTTTGAATGGGACGGTTAGGCTTGGGCCTAGCAGCGAGGCCCTGACGTGTGAATGGCCGTTTCCGTCATGCCAAGTCTTCTCATGTTCATAGCTGATGTTCTTCGGCGCTACTCTTTCCAGCAGTGCTGGGAAGTCTTTAAGCAGCCCCGGCTCATACTCGATGGTTGTCACCGCTGCCGTGGATCCGACGACAAAGATGTTTACCATACCGTTGTTAATACTTACTTCTCGTAACGCTTCTGCTACTTTTTCAGTAATGTCGACCATTTGCACCTCTCCTCTGGTTTCCAGTTGAATCGTCTTGCTTTTGACAGACAAATCTGATCCCGTGGTGTGTTTGGAGGCTTTGGGAGTGTTTTTAACTTACATAAATCGGTGTAAAGACTGATCAGAGCCTGTTGTGGCGATTGGTGGCTTCGATGATTTCGGTGAGGGTGAAGTATTTTGCAGAGATACGGGATATGACTGGAAAGAAGGAGGAAACATTACTCATGAGCGATGGTTCCACGGTAAAAGAGCTCTTGCAGAAGCTCAAAGAGATCCATGGAGAGATCTTCTCGTCAAGGATCTTTGTGAGTGAAGAAGAGCTGAAAGAAGACTACAACCTGCTGCTTAACAGTGAAAGCGTCGAGCCTCCGTTCTCCAAGAAAACTCTGAAGGAAGGCGATGAATTCGTCATTCTGCCGCCCATCGCAGGCGGATCTCTAAGCTGAGGCTTCTTTCCATGGCGAACAAGGTGTACGTGGAAGCATACGGGTGCAGTGCCAGCTTCGCAGACTCGGAGATGATAATGGGCCTCCTCAGCAAAGAGGGCTATCAGATCGTGGAAGATCAGAACATAGCCGACCTGAACATCATCGTCACCTGCACCGTCAAGACTCCGACCTTCCACAAGATGACCCATCGAATCAAGCAGCTCCACTCGGAAGGAAAACCTCTGATCGTTGCGGGGTGCATGCCTAAAACAGAGAAGCAGACCTTAGAGAAGATAGCCCCCAACGCGTCCCTCCTCGGCCCAGCAAACCTAGACAAAACTCTGGAGGCAGTCTCATCTACACTGGAGGCGAGGAGAGTAGCATTCACCTCTAATTCTCGTCAAGAAAAGGTCTCGCTCCCAAGGCTCAGACGTAATCCCGTTGTGGAGATCGTTGAGATCGGGAGCGGCTGCGTCAGCGCATGCACCTTCTGTCAAGTCAAGCTTGCCAAAGGCGGGCTTGTCAGCTACAGGCCCGGCGCAATAGTCAAGGAAGTAGAGGAAGCAGTGGAACAAGGCTGCAAAGAGATTTGGCTGACATCAACGGACAACGGGTGCTACGGCAAGGACATCCACACCGATTTGGCTGAGCTCATCGATCTCGTTTGCGGAGTAGATGGAGACTTCCGCGTTAGAGTGGGAATGATGAACCCTATGCATCTCTTACCGTTTCTGCCCAAGCTGATAGAAGCCTACCGGCATGAAAAAGTCTTCAAGTTTCTCCACGTCCCGATCCAGTCAGGAAGCAACAGAGTCCTTGAAGACATGGCTCGCGGACACACTGTGGAAGACTTCAAGGAAATCGTGGGGGCTTTTAGGAGAGCTATACCTGAGACGACTTTGAGCACCGACATCATAGTGGGTTTCCCAACCGAGGATGAAGAAGATTTCCAGGCGACCATAGATCTGCTTAACGAGGTTAGGGCTGATGTCGTTAACCTTTCTAAATACGGTGCAAGAACAGGAACAAAAGCAGCAGCTATGCCTCAGCTGGGAGGAGGCCTGGTGAAAGATAGGAGCACAGTGATCCATAATCTGGTCAGAAGGATCTGTCTTGAGTCAAACAAACAGTGGATAGGCTGGCGAGGAGAGACACTTGTGGATGAGCACGGGGAGGAAGGAAGCGTTATTGGCAGGAATTTCGCCTACAAACCTGTGGCTCTCCACGAAAATGTTCCTCTTGGTTCTAATGTTGATGTGGAGGCTTATGGGGCGTCTTCAGCCTGTATTTTAGGCCGGATCCGCTGAAAGGTTAACAAACATAGACCTTGGGTCAAACCCCGCCTATCTAATCCCGATTTAAGTTCCGCTTACGTTTGAAGATGCGCTTAATTTGGACGCCACTCTCTTTGACTATATAGAAAAAAGATCTATGGTTGTTGGAGTAGGTAGTGGAGGCTGCAGGATCGCGTCTCAGCTTCAACGGTTCAACGTCATGGCTGATCAATACGCCTACATTTCTTGCGGAGAAGAGGATTTGGCCGGGGCACTACGCGGCGACAAGCTTCTAGTCGAACTGGGTTTCCAAGGAAAAGCCGCACCCAGGGACGTCAGAGCGGCTGCAAGAAGACAGATCAAGGATATTCAGAAACTTGTGTCGAACGCGAGGCTCGTATTCGTCATAGCTGGTATGGGCGGAGCAGAAGGAACAGCCCTTGCCCCTATCGTAGCAAAAGAGGCCCGTGACCAAGGCGCAGCAGTCGTAGCTTTTGTAGCAATGCCTCACAGCTTCGAGAAGAACAAGCATTTCTACTCTGCAATAGGCCTGAAGCACCTGCAGACCGTCGCCGACTCAGTAGTCATAGTCGATAATAGCGAAGTGGCTGGAACCGAGCCTGAGACACCACTGGCTGATCTTTACGCTATGGTGAACGAGAAGATCGGATTCGCCCTTAACAAGATCATCACATCCTCCGATAACGGAGACTATCCCCTCGGCCTCAGAAAATTCTTGGGAGCAACATCCGGCAAAGGCTACTCTGTATTCACCATGGGCACATCTGAGCCTAGCAGCTTCGAAGAAGCAGTATCCAGAGCAGTTAGAGGGCTAAACGGATGCGTAGAGCCGACAGAAGCCAAGGAAGCGCTCCTCTATGTTGTGGGAGACACAAGTCTAACAGCACGCCACTTGGATGAATCCATAGGCATGCTTACCAGCATGATGAATCAGACGGTAGGGGTTCAATACGGCTTCAGCACAAGAGGCAAAGACTCAACAATGGCCATCCTTATAGCATCAGGTTTCTCTAAGACCAAGTTCGACCACTACGACCCAATAGCAGAGATATTGGGTGATAGGATCATCGATTCAGGGCAAGAGGAAGCGGTGGATCTAGGCTTCGAAACCTTCCCCTCAATCGAGATCTAGATAAGAAATCTAAAGACAACACTCAGGGAAAACCGGTTACTCAGCCAGCTTTACTGTGGCGACTCCGTCTTCATCTTTTTCCACGCTTACCGTGACGCTGCGCGGAGGCTTCTCTATTCCCCGGCTCCAGATATGTTCGCTAAGATCGGTGGAGATCTTGACTTCACTGGTCTTCATGTGTTTCTCGACGAACTCCCGTATAGTTCGTATTGCCTTCGGAGCCCGCTTATACGGAGGAAGATTCCGCACTCTGCCTAAAGGTATTGCGTAAACACGGGGTTCCTTCTCAGACATGCTTAATCATGCTCCTAAGCGATCTTCAGCTTCCTTTTGCGCCAATTCCGCTTCGCAGGGTTGTTTCTAACCTTCCTCTTCGTCCTCATAACGACCCAAGTAGGCACAGAGCTACTGCTCTTAGCAGCGGATTGAAGCTGGTTCTTCAACCTAGAGGATTTGTTTCTACCCAACTTTTACGCCCACCTAATCTTGAACTCCTTCTTCGGCTGCTGCAAGGAGGACAGGAACTTCTTCAAATCTTCATCGGTAATAGGCTTCGAAACCTTCCCCGCAGAGGCCAGTTGAAAGATCTGATCCTCAATCATCTGGGCAACTTCAGGCTTCACCATCTTCACATTGGCAAGCCTTTGCCTAGCTTCAGAGGTCATAAGAATCCTCAGAGCCTGCTCTTTCAGCGCTCGCCGCTCTGCCTGCTGCTTTCCTTGAGCATCAGCCTCGTTCGCAGCCATACCCCCTATTTCCTCCTACGCGTATTTGGCGAGTTGGGGCTGAGTCTTGACCAGCTCAGCAAAGACCTCGGTGCTCAGCTTATCTAGGCGGCTTCTTCCCTTAGGAGTCAGAACCCTTCCTTTCCGACCGTCCTTTGCAACCAACTTCGCTTCTTCAAGCTGCCGCAAAATCCTACGGATTATGGCGCCTCCAGCGTCGTGGCGATGCCTCGGAAAATAACCGATGCTCTTACCGCCTCCATATTCGGCCTCCAATTCGCTCAAGCTGATAGGGCCATGGAGATACAACTTCCTGAGAAGAGAGGCGGCTCTAGTGTACCACCACTCCTTTTCCTGAGGAGGTCTCTCCGCATGTGAACCCGTCTTTACGAACGTGGCCCACTGTGGAGGAGAGACTTGTTGCTGGCGCTTAAGCTCTTCTGCTAGCCGCTTCAAAAGCAAGTCCGCTGGAACTTCGTAGACAGTGGGCATTGACCTTGCAACTCTTCTGAGGAGGACGCGGAATTACTCATGTATTTAGGCTTTCGGCTTATCTGCAAGGATCTTGCGGTAGGTATGGCCGCACTCCAAACATGTGATTCTGACGGCCTTGGGCTTACCCGAAACCCTGACCCTTGCGTTAATCCCCGGCACAATAAGCCGCTTGCATCCACGGCAGAAGTGCTGTCTCAACCAATAGGGCAGACGCAGGTTGACCTTCTCACAGATGCGTCTAGCTATCGCTGCCTGACGCTGAGCCAGATCCATCTTCTCCTTGGCATTCAGCAACGCATTCTCCATCAGTATCTGCACTCTTTCAGCAGCCAGATCCTTCAGGCGGCTCTTCGCTCCACGCAAGGCCAAAGAAACATGGGAGATGAGGTGAAGATAAAAGGCTTCCAAAACCTACGTAGAGGATGCTACCCAATGCTTACCCTAGTCATGGCGGAGACAGCTCTTGAAACCCTTCCACCAGAAATATGGCGGCGCAGAGACATCTCTAGACAACTCGCAGAGAAGAAACTAAAGCCCGAGGACATCTTACTTGATCGGAGCTACCACCACAAAGCCATGTTACACCTAAAGGACGCGGAGCGCAGAGGCAGACCCGATATAGCCCACTTCTCCACGCTGGAAGCAACCGCCTCACCCCTCTACCTGAAAGGACTCCTCAAATTCTACCTCCACACGTATACCAACAAAGTAATTGAACTGGCAGACAACGTCAGATTACCCAAAACCTACGCCAGGTTCGAAGGACTCATCATCAAACTCTTCGCCGAAAAGAAGGTCCCGGAGACAGGAACAACCCTGATGCAACTCACAGAAGAAAACCTCTCTGAACTGATCACTAGACTGAAGCCCAGCAAGGTGATAGGCCTGTCAAAACTCGGCGAGAAGAACAATTTCCGCGACGTTGCATCACTTCTCTCCTTGGAGGAGAAGCCTCTATTGGTTGTAGGCGGGTTTCCGAAAGGACCCTTCTCAAGTCAAGTTCGAGAAGCGCTGGATGAGGTTTACTCGGTGTGTGACATGTCCTTGGAAGCTCATGTCGTCGTAGCCAGAATCCTTTACGAATACGAGCGGTGCATCAGTCTGCCATGCTGACGCGTGAGGGACAAGGTTTAATTTTCGCCCCGACAATTCACGCTAGATGAAAAAGTGTGGGGGCCAGAAATGCCGATTCATCTGCAAAGGGCTCTCGTTCTAAGCTGATAACTCTGAAGATCAACGGCCAAAAGACAACTGTAACTGTTCCTGTAAGACGAACTCTCGTCGATCTGCTTCGAGATAATCTAAGAATGACTGGCACCAAGCGTGGCTGTGATGAGGGTACTTGCGGTTCATGCACAGTTCTCTTGGGTTCACGGCCTGTCTACTCCTGCATGCTTCTCGCAGTAAATGCCGACGGGCAAGACATAACTACGATTGAAGGAGTCTTCCAGAACCAAGAAGCCTTGGCTTTAGGAAGGGCCTTTGCCTCAACCTATGCTTCTCAATGTGGATACTGCACTCCTGGGTTCATCATGTCCGCCTACGCGCTTCTACGGCAGAACCCCGATCCGTCGGAGAGGGACGTAAGATTCGCGTTGTCCGGAAACCTGTGCAGGTGTACTGGTTATTCCAAGATCGTCGGTGCGGTATTAGCAACTGCTCAAGGATTGAAAGAGGGGCAGAGTCGTTGAAAACTTGGGAGCAGTTCATCGGACAGAGGATCGTTCCAAGAGGCGGCCCGGCCAAAGTGTCCGGCTCCTACCCTTATCCCAGCGATATTCAGCTGGATGGAATGTTACAAGCAAGAATTCTGAAGAGTTCGCTACCGCATGCCCGCATCAAGAACATTGACGTGCGAAAGGTGGAGGAGATGGATGGCGTAGCGTGCGTCCTCACCCACAAAGATGTCCCTAGCGGATTCATCGGGCCTGCTCGCGACCGCAGAATCCTTGACAGCGTCGTTCGATTTGTCGGAGACTATGTTGCAGCAGTCGCGGCCGTTGACGAAGATATAGCCTCTGACGCGCTCAATCTCATCAATGTCGACTACGAGCCCCTCGCTCATGTCTTTGACCCTATAGATGCCATGAAACCAGGGGCGCCCATGATCTATCCTCCTGACAATGTTCTGCGAGGCGACCCGCCTGATTCAACCTTCACCCTCAATAGAGGGAATGTCGCTAAAGGCTTTCAGGAAGCATTCAAAGTCTACAGTAGAAACTATCATTTCCACGCGTCGCACGGCATGGCATTGGAGCCACGTTGCTCTGTGGCAACGTGGGCTGACGGGCGGCTGACTCTCTACGATACTAACCAGTCGCCATACCACGTCAAGGACGCCCTCAGCAAGGTTCTCCAGCTCCCTGCGGAGAATGTTCGAGTGGTCTGTCAAGCAACGGGAGGAGGATACGGCAGTAAGGCTCGAGTCCAGCCCTATCATTTCATCGCATCGCTTCTCGCCATGAGAACGGGTAAGCCTGTGAAACTCTGGTTCACTAGAGAGGACGAAACCTTGGCTGGGCACATAAGCCCAGAAGTCAAGATAGATCTGAAGATAGGGGTTACTAGGGACGGAAGTCTCACGGCGATCCATGAACGGAGCATCTGCAACGTAGGCGGATGGAACCAGCTTGGAGACAAATACGCCCGCCTACAAGCCCGAACCGCAGCGACACTCTACCGCAAATGTCCGAATGTTAGAAGCGAAGCTTACGCGGTGTATACCAACACTCCGTCTGCTGGCCCTTACAGGGGGTATGCGGAAAGGATCTCAGGCTTCGCGCTGGAATGCCTGCTCGACGAAATCGCCGTCGACCTTGGCTTTGACCCCATGGATCTCAGGAGAAAGAGCTGGGTCACTAAGGGAGACGATCTAGCACCACTCTTCCCGGAGGAGAAGGTGTTCTCGGTGGGCCTTGAAGAATGCGTCTCTAAGTGCGTCAGTTATGCCTCGACGGGAGTTGCAGGGCCACCTCAAGATGATGTGTTGCCATCCGTCATACGGGGAACAGGCATGGCGCTAGGCATAAAGATGCTTGGTCCGCGGCTGTCCCCCTCCTCTGCCGGAATAGAGCTGCTGAAGGACGGTGAATTCATAGTCAGGATCGGGACTCCTGATATTGGGACCGAGCAGCAGACATCTCAAGCCCAGATTGCGGCGGACGCCCTTGGAGCGCATCTTGACGATGTGAAAGTATGTTACGCTGATACTGATGACAATGTTCCAGACTTCGGAATATTCAGCGACCGCAGCACGGCTGCAATCGGAAGATGCGTCATAGAGGCTGCGTTGAGTTTAGTAGCTGAAGCTAAGGGCGTAGCTGCAGAAATCATGGGTGAGCAGATCGAAGACCTTGAAGTAAGTCTCGGGCGTATCTATTCGAAGACGCATCCAGAGAAGAACATCAGCTATGCTCAGATGGCGTCTGAACTTGATAGGAGGGGCCGGAAGCTTTCAGCACGTTTCTCGACTAATTCATCGTTTGAAGGTGTACACGGATTCGCCTCGGCTCTAGTTCAACTCAAAGTGGATGCTCTAACCGGCGACGTTAAGATTGAGCGGTGTGTTGTCGCCCAAGATGTTGGTAAAGCTATCAATCCGATGCTCATTGAGGGGCAGATCGACGGATGTGTCGCCCAAGCCATCGGCTCCGCTATTTACGAGAAGCTGGTCTTTGAGCCGGGAAAGGTTCAGGCCTTCCATGAAACGGGCAGAGTGTTAAACCCAGGCTACTTGGATTATCAGGTTCCCACGATCCTTGAAATGCCTGAGATTGTGCCGATAATTATAGAAACCTTCGAGCCGCTGGGACCCTTCGGCGCAAAAGGCGCAGGGCAGGCCTCAATGGGCGCGATCTTCCCAGCTGTAATCAACGCTCTTAGCGACGCGGTGGGCACACGGTTCTACGAGATTCCAGTAACTCGTGGAATGGTCCTGGATGCTTTGAGGAGATCGGGGAAGGGGATTTTGCGATGAAGGGGTTTACTTATCTTGAGGCCGCTTCAGCTAAGGAAGCTGTTGACATACTGGAAGAGCTTAAAGGTCAAGCCAAGATTCTTGCAGGTGGCATAGATCTCCTCTACCTCATGAAAAAGGGCGTGGGCCCCAAGTATCTTGTGGATATCAAGGGGATCAAGGAAATGAGCTCAATAATGGTCGACGGTGACGTACTACGTATTGGTGCTCTGGCCACCCTCAGCGACATTGCTTCTTCCTCAGATGTGAGACGCGAGTTAAGCATGCTGTCGGACGCAGCGAGCAGAGTAGCTTCCCCCCAAATTCGAAACGTCGCCACAGTCGGAGGAAACTTACTGCAGAACGTATGGTGCTGGTACTTGAGAAATGGCTATCCATGCTGGAGAAATGAGGGAAGGGGTTGTCCTGCAGCCTCAGGAGAAAACAGCACCTACTTCAGCATATTCGGCGGCAGATTCTGCGTCGCCGCCCAACCTTCAGATTTGGCTCCAGTACTGGTAGCTTGCGATGCCAGTGCAATGATCGTCGGACCGAAAGGAACACGTGCTCAGCATCTGCAATCACTATTAAGCGGCTCGGCAGCGGAGGACGGTAAAGGCCCGCCGCCAACATTCGCCTCCAATGAGCTCCTCTATGAGATCGAGGTTCCTCGACTGAAAAAAGGAACTCGAACTGCGTTTTGCAAGGCAAGTGTCAGAGAGTCTTGGGACTTCGCGCTTGCTAGCGTATCCGTGGCGGCGTGCTTTGAAGGTGGGGTTGTTACTGATGCCCGTATCGTCTTGGGAGGCGTATCAACCTATCCATACCGCGCCGTCGAAGCTGAAGAGGCTATCATCGGCAAACAGTTGGGAAAGGAAACCATAAAGTCGGCAAGCAGGCTGGGAGTAGTTAAGGCAAAGCCGCTGCAGATGAACAGCTATAAGGTGATGCTTACAGAGGGCCTAATCTACAAGGCTCTGACCTCAATCGCCGATGACCAAGCGACGGGAAGATCATAGGCGCAGTCCTTTGATTTGAAAGACGTTATTTTGGCAGGTCTTGTTAGAGACTAAAAGAAAAAGCATAGGAAATAGGCAGGGCTGGCAGCGTGGCGATCGAGAAGCCGCTTAACCCACCTATGAGCTAAGTTCTAAAGAATCAGTCTTGAGTTTGAATGGATAGGTTTTTGTTAAGAATCTAGTTGTCTTAAGCCTGATACTCTTATCAAGCATATGGAGAATACATAGGTGAATGAAAAAAGAACCGCTCTGGAAGCAATGGGTTATTTACGCCGAATATGATCTAATAAGTGCTGGAATACTGTTTCATCAACGTCTTTATTCAACAGCACTCTACCATCTACAACAAGCCAACGAAAAACTGTTCAAGTCAGTTTTCCTTTTCTTTTACCTATTTTCCGAGTCAGAAACTAACAAAGCGAAATCATTCACTGTCTATCCTGCCAAGAATCCAAGAGAATATGGGCATCGAATTCTGCTCGGTCTAGTTAAGGATATACCTCATCTTATCCTAGGAGTAGATCAGACACTAAAGCAGGCCGAAGATTTTATCGATAATCCTCGATATTATCTTAACGAAGTCGATATTTCAAAATTTCGCAACTCACGAAAGGAACTTATGGAGATAAAGGATAGATTAGAGACTACAAGAGCCAATACGGTGAAAATCACGCATGGGAGCCTATACAAAGACTTGACTGATGAAGAATTATCAACAGCTTTGGATTTCTGTTTCAAATCGTTAAACAAAGCTTTGGAGGAGATCAACACAATACCAGAGCAAATTGATGTTAAAGGTGATAAGGATTACGTAGAAGAAATAGCTCAATTCCTTAGGCGAATAGATCCGACACTTAATCCAGCAGAAATCTTAGAAAAGGTAACCACAAAGACATTATCCAAAGTTAAGATACGTGTGTACAGATGGGTCTTTGCAATGATAAAACTTGCGCTCATACTAGGTCCACTCTTAGGTCTTTCCGTCATTCTTGATCCTTTGGAAAGCCAAACAAAATATCCAAACTCAAAACAAGAAATAACATACGATCGAAACAACCCTTATGTTAAAAGATTCTACGATATCAAAAGCATAGTCCAACAATGCCTAACGGTAATCAAACAAGTTTCTAGAGATGGTTCAAAGCTTATAGGAGTTACGCAGTTGGATTGAACAGATAGATGGGGTGCGCGAGATAGGTGCGCATCGCGTCACGGATTATGTTCGCCTTAGCCTGATACCAGCTTATGCCTCTGCTGAGCCTGTAGGCCTCGAGGCGTAGGAATGCTCTCAGTGACATGAGTATGTGGCTGATGATCGCTCTGGCCTTTCTCACCTGAGTCCTCTCGACCCCGCAGTACTGCTTGATCCCCCTGTGATACACCTCGATCCCCCATCCCTGATGAGATAACTCCTCCCTCCTCTGCCCCTTCATGCTCAGATCGTCCGTAGCCCAGTATTCAGCGTCCCCGTCTTTGGGGACGGTCCTGAACACCTTGATGAAGCCGAAGCCCTTCAGATATACAATCCTCCAGTCTGGAAGTATCTCTATGCTGCTGATCGGAACGTTCCTACCTCTATCTGGGCTGACGAGCCTGTTCTCCTTGAGCCTGGTGAAGAAGTGCCAGCCCAGCTCTCTAACTTGCTTCAGGTTGTCGAGGCTTGAGTACCATGCATCGAAGAGCACGTAATCTGGGTTGAATCCCCTCTCCCTTGCCTTCTCAAGCATCTCTGAGAAACGGTCGTTCTTAGTCAGACCGCTTACAGGTGCGTCGTAGAGTCTGAAGTCTGATGGTACGAGCTTCCTGCCATCCGTCCATAGGAGTGAGAGGAGGCTTATCCCCTTCACGACCCTGTGATGCTTCCCGCTCCAATGGTATGTGACCAGCTCCATCCTCTCTGAGTATGGCTTGTCAAGAGTTGTATCATCTAGGATGAGTAGCCCTCCCTTCAGCTTCACGAATGCCCTAGCCTCATTCCACAACGCCTCCGTATCTGAAGGCTGCCTCTGCAGCAGGCGTGTGAAGGCATCGTGGGCAGGCCTATCCTCTCCATCTGGCTGGCATCTCGCTGCCTCCGTGCAGGTGAAGACCCTCTGTGCTGCAACCAGGAAGTGTATGTAGTCAAGATCATCGCATCTAGAGGGATTCATTGATGGAAGGCTGAGCGCGATGGATAAACCAATCCGAGAGAATCAGAGTTAGCCGAAAGGCTGAAGGAAGTTAACCACGAACGAAAGTCAACTGCGTAACTCCTAGCTTAATCGACCCTAAATGGAATCATGACCTTCTTAAACAATAAATTGGCTAGACAGAAATAATGAAGCATAGCTTATTTTGATACAACTCAGATGACTCTTAATCATAGTTTTGTATAGCTTACACGGCTGTTTAAACGCAAAAGAACAGGCTAGTGTGCTCATCAGCCCTAGACGTTTCGAGAATTAGGGAATCAACCCTGATATGACGACAGAGCTTTTACATCAATACCCAAACCAAAGTTATAAGCCTAAGATGACATGAATCTTTGAAATGATCCTGCAGATAACCGATATACTACCAAACTGGGTTTTTATAATACTGATTCTTGCTGTAAGCACAATTGCAGCTTACTACACTTACTACGCACTAAGACTCCAACAGTCAGAACAACAGAAGAAACCTCAATCTGGGCCACCACCCGAAAGCATACCTTCGGACCTGTTTTATGCTCTTGGAGTAATCATTCTTATACTTACATTCATATCATTCGGCGCATCACTACCTATACTCTCCAGAATAGCAGCCTTACTATCAAGCATAGAATCGTATATTGCAATCCTAAGCTCACTATCGGGCATAGTAATAGGAATAGCCTCGGGGATAGCTTGGTTCTACATAGCAAGAATGGCTAAACAACACAACGAGCTTCTAAAGCTCCTCAAACCGAAAGAATAGGACTAGGATCTTCAAAAACCCATCTTCGTCTTCTCTTACAATCATCCGCGAGTCGTTCCGCAGCTAAGTCATGGAGCTGGAAGAGCTTTAATCCGTCAGGAAGGCTTAGCCAGTCTTTGCTATAGTAGCCTAGTCCCTCACTAGGTTTCAGTAACCAGACCTGTCATAATCCACAAGGAATGCTTATCTTCTTACTTGTCATAGATTCTCACCAGTCTTGCGTAGAAAAGTTAAGGTAGTCAATGAAGACGAAGAGCTGGTTTTCGACAACTGCTTCCAGCGCTACTCAATACACATAGGGCCAAAGAACCCTTCACGAATCAGTGGCAAAATAGCCCGACTCGTCAGGAAATACAACCCCTAGTGATGTGGCTTGATGCTGACTATTGACGATGAATTCGTGCTTGGAAGGCTCCCTAGTCTTGCTTCAATGACCATCCCTTCGATCGACCTAACAGAAGCAAACGGTCGAATCGAACTTTTACGGCTCACGGTGAATAGGACTCTAGCAGCATTCATTCATTTCTTCTTCGAGAAGCGAGGCTGGAACCCCGTTACATCCGACTACTGGCTGTATCTCTCAGAGCCCGTCGAATTACTCGAATCCTTCATACTTGAAGGAATCAATCCGGACATATGTGAGACTCTTATACCGGCGTTCAATCCACATCTACACTTCATTAATTACCATCCAATGTATGAACCGTCATCCGATTTCGTTCCATCTCAATGGTACTTCCAATTTGTTGATTCGAAAGTGGCCGATGAGGAGG
Organism: Nitrososphaerota archaeon; assembly: GCA_016184315.1. Taxonomy (GTDB): domain Archaea; phylum Thermoproteota; class Nitrososphaeria; order Nitrososphaerales; family JACQRY01; genus JACQRY01. The sequence continues at coordinate 6,233 of JACPCU010000016.1, read as the reverse complement.
GTTTCTTGGTGCTATACGGAGATCCCAAAGAAACAAAGTTTCTTGAAAAGAAAGAGTCACCTAGAGAAGAGGTAGATCCATCGAAGATAACCCAAGTCATGCTTGTTCTAGGCTTCCAGTCATTGCAGCATGAAGACTTGGAAGATGAAGATCTCAGGAAGGGGATGGACGGAATTCGTTTTGACACAGTCGGTGAAACCAACGTTGATAATCTCAGAAAGTTTTGTGATACGGCAGGCGAGCATATCATTTTATGTCGGGATCTGGTGTGCATGAAACGGGTTAACAATCTCCTTCGTGCCACAAATCTGCAGGCAACGGTGTTCACTTTGAGTGAGCTGCCGTCATTTTGCATCCTTGAAGCGTCGCAAAGAGAGTCCGCCCTTGCCGAATGGAAAAACCTGACATGGAGAGTAACCGAAGAAATTCGGAAAATGATTGGAAGGCCAGGTCTTATGAAATGGGATTCAGAGGAGGCGAAGACATGGCTGACCAACATAAGGAGTACAATGAAAAAGGTCCATTCCTTTCTTGACAGCTACAGACCCGAGTATTACGGTGACGCCATAAGAAACGCCGGTTACGCAGTTGAGGCATGCTTGGTGATGATGTATGCTCAAAAACGAGGCAAATCATTGAGGATTGTTCCTCGATGGAGACTTACAGCGAGCGAGATCTTGTATGACAAAGGAGTGTATGAAGAGCTCACCTCGAGATTCGGAGCAAGTAGACTCAACTCCTTGAAATACATCATTACACAACGAAATATGTACTCACATCCAGGTGATCAGGCGAGGAAAGACATAGCGGAGGCCGTTGTCACCCAAGCTAAGGGATTCGTTGACGAGTTCTTGAGCCAAATCGAAAAACAAATCTAAGTTCGAGTGACACCGTCATGCCTTTGCTAGAGCTCGCGGGAAGATCTATAACATACAGGATAGGGCGGGGCAAGAGCAGGAACTACGTTTACCTCAGGTTTAGACCAGACCTGACCCTCGATATATTACTCCCCATGAGAAAAGTCGACATAAGTGGAGTCATCAGAAAGAAAGAAACAAAGATGGATACTAAAGAAGTACGACGACTTGGCGAAAAGCAAAAAAGTGTTCGACGATGGAAAATTGATGTTCCAAGGTAAGTACCTGATGCCCATCATACACACACTGGAGGACAACAGCTCTAAACGACCCAAGATCCAGCAAGACAAGATCATCCTATCCCCCACCGGCAAAGCAACCCTAAAGGATCTAATACGACAATGGTTCAAGGCAGCGAGTGATTTCAGCCACGCAGGTCAAGGACTTCATCGGACAGGGATGGGAGTATGTTGATCAGCTGCTTGGCGGGGAAGCAATAATCAAGATTCCATCTTGACGGATCAGGAACCAGGGTCACAACCGAAAGTCAGACTGCTGCTCGCGAGCATCTTCACCGGAACCTGTCCTAAAATGATGTCTTTATAAGATGTAACTGCCATAGTAACATTATGTCGTACTACGAGTTGTGGACTATTCTCAACAGCTGGAGAAGAGAGTTCACCAGCGGAGAGTTTGCTAGAACTTTCTCCAGCAACAATCCGAGGAAGGTGCTACACGATATGGCGAGGAAGGGTATGCTTGAGCACGTGGAGTATGGAAAGTATAGGGTGCGATCAGTTGGAGATTATGTGAGGGCAAAGAACGATGTGGGAGCTGGTTACGAGCTTCTGAAGAAGGCTGAATATCCTTATGCGTTGACCGGCGGGGACGGAGTATTCGTCTGGACTGGAGGAGGATACAACGCAGACCGCTTCTTCGGGTTCTACCCCATACACATCAAAGTGTTGAAGCCAGATGTGGCAAAGTGGAAGAGCTTTTTCAGGAAGGCACGCAGGAAAGTGTTCTTGGCAGACGAAAAGCCGAAGGAGACATTGTTCAGCGTCTTCTACGTGCTCTATCCAGAGAGCAGAATTGAAGCTGAGACTGTTGCGGGACTAAGGGTTGAGCCACTCAAGGAGACAGTGGAATTCTGCAGGAGACACATCTACACCTATGAGCCTGCCCTTGAAATGCTGGATGAGGAATACCATCTCAGCTTGAAAGTGAAGTATAGGAACAGGTGAGCAGATGTCAATCGCCGCTGACCTTACCGCAAGGGAAGCAGAAATTATCCGCATATTGAAAGCCCTCGGTCCACAGCTAGGTAGGTTTGTCGTTGTTGGCGGCTATGCAGTCAACGCCCTGACTTCACATAGATTCTCTGTGGACTGTGACATGGTAATACCCGAGAAAGATGCAAAACTGTTCGAAGACGTATTGGAGAAAGAAGGATACGCTAGGCAGAGGCCAACAAGACAGCTCAAAGGCATCTATGGTGCAAAGACCCAGCAATACATGAAAGCTGTGGGGGATAGAAAGGTGTCTGTAGATCTGCTTGTGAACAGTTTGCTATGTCGCCAGACTGGAGGAGAGTGGAGCTATGAGCTCATCCGAAGGAACTCCTTTGAAGCAAATGTTGTGGGGGTCACAGATTCTGCAACTGCCTTCGTTCCGGCCAGAGAATTGTTGATGGCAATGAAGATACATTCAGGAAGAGATACTGACATGAGAGATGTCATAATGCTGAGTGAAGGTGCGGACTGGCACACGGTAGCGGAATTCGTAAAATGCGGGGAGCAAGCGAAAGTGCATAGACAGATAACATCGGCCATAGAAACCATGAGCGCGAAAAGATTCCCTTCCGCACTCAGAGCACAATTCGGATTGCGAACAGACGTGACGCAGCTAATAAACCGAACTATCGAAGGCTTGAATGTTATCAAGGAACTCCTGTCTGCAAGTCTCTGAGGCTTTACCATCGGTCAAAGAGTTCTTCGGCAAGGTAGGACGGTATTACGGTTCGGGAGGCTGCGAAATCTAGTCTTCGCGTTACCTTGCTAGGAGACACCCACGCAATCAGGTAATACTAAGACTTAAAACCCGCAGATGGATAGCCTTGCTTCTAGCTCCGTGCGATAGGCTACGGACAAAGGCGGTCGTCGTCCAGTCTGGTCTAGGACATCAGCCCTCCAAGCTGACGACCTGGGTTCAAATCCCAGCGACCGCACCTAACGCCTCCGCCTGATGATTAATCCAACAGAGTTCAGGAATATATGCACACCCAAGACAAACTCTGATGTTCATGGACATCATCGGCGAAGTCAAAGCAACCAGCGGGGCCAGAATTAGATCCACTGTTACACAATGAGAGCATATCATAAAGGCAAGACCTGAACTAGCCTCCTTCCAAAAGGCGATCCTCAAGACGGTAGACAGTCAAGACATGGTCTTTGAACCTCTTTCACCATTGAAACCCCAGTTACACGCTGTAAAGAAGTTTGAGAATCTCGGGAAGGCAGGTTTGGCTGAAAATCTGTTAGTAGTTCATAGAGAAGTCATGATCAATGAAGGCTTCATAATAACGGCATATCCTATCAGTTCAAGGAGGGTGAGCAGCAGGTACAGGTCATGGCGAAGAGTGTATCCTTAGCAATAAATGCGGAAACTTTGGCGAACAAAATAGCTAAAGAGTACAGACTTAGGCTCCCCCCTAAGATAGTCATGTGGCACTACGACGAAGAAGCAGACACGCTATATCTTCACTTCAAATATCCAACTAAAGCTGTTGACAGCCAGATAATCGTTGGACGTAACCAAGAAAAATTCATAGTCAACATGACGATCATAAATGCCTCTATGATAACGTGGAGTACAAGCGAGCATTTCAAACGTCGAATCGTTGATTAACATATGGACTAGGCTTCATAAGGCAGAAGTTGTTTTGAGCGGAGCCAGATTGGATTCAAGCGGAAGAGGCATATCGAAAACGGCGATCATAGTTTCGATAGTCGCAGCCATAATCGTGGTTTCTGCTTCAGCTGTCTATCTTCTCAGAGTTGACTCAAGGCCCTCGGAACCTCTTGCAGAAACGAAAACAGAAACAAAAACGGAAACCAAGATTGAGACCACAAGAGAAACCAGCATAAGAACGATAACTGAGACCAGAACAGCGACAACAACCGACATCAAGACGGAGACAAGAACAGAAACAAAAACAGAGGCCAAGACACTGACCCGCGAAGAACCAAGAAAAGAGACCCGCTACTTCGGAGACCTAGTAGTAACAAACACAATGCTCATCAACCATTCAACGGCCCTCCTGAAAGGAAACCTGATCGTAAACGGAACCGGTAGGCTTATCGTGAAGGACTCAGATATTCACTTCACTCAAGATTACAATCAACAGTACAAGTTCATAGCAACCAGCAACGCCAAGATCGACTTTGAAAACGTCAGATTGTACACCGGAGGCAAATGGTTCAACCTCAACTACTATGACAACGCTACGGTGGACTTCAAGAACGTCAGCGGCGAAGACTGTTGCCTACCATGGCACAGCTCAAGCAACAACGCCACCTTTCACATAAGTGACAGCACAATCGGCCTAACCATGAGTGAGAACGTTAACATCCACGCTGAGAGAAGTAAGATGTTCATCGAACTGGTTCTAACCAACGTAACCGGAACATTCAGACTCCCAAAGGGCCACGTAGACCACTTCACTCTCAACATAAAGAACAGCGCAGCTTCAAACATCAAACTAGACATATCAGACTCCGAGTTCACAAGCTGGGGCACAACACTCGACAAACACACAAACGTAACCCTTGTAGACACCTACATAACCATAGGCCTCAACGCAGGCTCAGACTGGAAGAACAACCCCAGTCCCACCGTCAAAGTCTCCGATCTGAAGGCGAAGAACTACAGCGACTACAGTCTCATCTACGACACAAACAGACTACGACTAGTCAACACACAGGTGACAAGCTGGTATCCCCAAGCATGGAACAACGCCACCGTCGAAATATCAAACTCCGATCTAGCTGACGTCCAATTCAACGGCGGAACATCAACAGTCATCATCCGAAACAGCACAGCCTCCATCGCAATCGCCCGCGAAAAAGTCACATACAGATTCTACAACTCCGTCATCGAACAAGACGTAATCGCCCACGACAACTCCGAAATCTACCTGCACAACACTACCGTCAAAGGCCAACTCATAGAAACCGGTAACGGAAAAATCTTCATAGACGGGAAAAGACTGGTCAAGTAAACCCCCCGAATCTACGGGGAACTTGAAATTTATATTGTAAGGGGGGTCCCAGCATCGCACACACAAGCTATAAACCTGAAACCAAGACCCGGGAGAATCAGCTCGGCCTTCAACAAAAGTCTTACATACAGTAAGCAACACGAAAAACGCTGTATGCGCTTCCTCATCCGCCTAAGCAACACATCCAACCATACAAGCGACGACCGTGAAACCCTAGCCGAGAAAATCAAAGAAACCCTAGAAAAAGAAGAAATGAAAGCAGTCAACCTAAGAGTCACAGGAAAAGCCCTAGAATTCGACCTCTTCACCAACAACCCCGACAAGGTTGACCACGCCGTCTCAAAACTCTCTGAAATAGGAAGCACACTGACCATCAGAAGACTTGACCCCACCACCCCCAAACGCAGCAAACAAGAGATCTTAGCTGAAGCAAAAAACTACTTCAACGAAGAAAGATACTGGGAAGTCCACGAAACCCTGGAAGACGCCTGGAGAAGCGAAACAGGAAGCGAAAAAGAACTACTCCAAGGACTCATACTGTTCGCAGCAGCCTACGTACACCAGCAGAGAGCCAGATACCAAAGAGTAATCCCAGTCCTCGAAAGAGCCCTCAGCAAAATCGACTCAAGCCAAATAGACACCTATGACGGCTACAACCTCAAAAAGATCAGAGAAATGGGCGCAACGTTCCTGAAGACCGGGAAGATGACACCCTTCCAACTAGACTAACGGAGGCGAAAAAACAACACGACAAGCAAAGACAAAACCCAAGGCCTCACACTGGGACTAAAAGCCAACCTCAACCAGTTCATCATCCTAGTCGTGATCAACGCCTTCGTAGGAGCCCTCGTAGGATTCTACTCACTTGTCTCCCTCATAGGGCAAAAAGAATTCGCGTTAACCTCTAATACAGTAATAATGTCCTACATATTCAGCTTCGGAGTAACCAAAGCCTTCTGCAACTACTACGCCGGCAGACTCGCAGACAGATTCGGCAGAAGAAAACTCCTAATCCTCGGCTGGCTCCTAGGCCTCCCTGTCCCCATCCTAGTGATATTGGCTCCGAACTGGTCTTGGATAATCGTGGCAAACATGCT
>JACPCU010000015.1 GCA_016184315.1 Nitrososphaerota archaeon | reverse complement strand
TCTATCTCCCTCCAGCTCATGAGCTGAAGACGCAGAGGAGAGGAAAGAACCCTGAGGTCATATAGAATTGAGCAAATAGTTAGTTATGCACCAACCCACTTCGAAGACAAAGCTCATTAAGCATCGCCTTTCCATCCCGCCTTCAACATGCGTATCCACGCCCACAGACCCATGGTCATGGCCAGAAACGGAATGGTCTCTTCTGGTCACTGGCTGGCCTCCCAAGCAGGTCTACGTGTCTTGATGGAGGGGGGCAACGCGGTTGATGCTGCCATAGCTGTTTCATCTGTGTTATGCGCGACTAGACCGCACACCTGCGGCTTGGGGGGAGACGGATTCGCCTTGATCTATTCAGCTGACGAAGATAGAATTCATGCTCTTAACGCAAGTGGCCCCGCCCCCATGAAAGCAAGCATTGATTATTACGAGTCCAAAGGATTGAAGAAGGTTCCTTTGACCGGTATTCTCAGCATAACGGTGCCAGGACTGGTGAGTGCTTGGAGTGAAGCGTTGAGCAAATTTGGCACAAAAAGCCTGTCGTCCCTCCTTCGGCCTGCCATAGAATATGCTTCTAACGGGTTCCCTGTCTACCGCAGCTTGGCAAGCTCTATCCGGAAAACAAGTTATTCTTTGCCTGACAGTATCCCTAAAGTATTCTTCGTAAACGGCGCTCCGCCTCGGGAAGGTGAGGTGCTTACCCAACTTGGACTGGCGTCAACCCTCGAAAAAATAGCTAAAGGTGGGGAGGAGGTCTTCTACCGCGGTGAGGTGGCGTCCCAGATAAGCCGATACATGAAGGAGCATGGAGGACTGATCGAAGAAGAGGACCTCGCAGCCTACAGGGCGAAGTGGTATCCTCCGCTGGAAGGACATTACCGCGGCTACACAGTTTACGGTCAGCCCCCTGTGTCCCAAGGGCATATTCTTGTTGAGTTGATGCAGATAATGGAGGGATACGATCTGGGCGAAATGGGCTTCGGGTCTCCCGATGCAGTGCACGCGGCTGTGGAGGCTAAGAAACTGTGCTTCCAAGACAGGGCTATGCATCTAGCTGACCCAAACTTCCACCAAGTCCCATTAGAGCATCTCCTCTCCAAGGAACACACGGAAGATCTGAGAAGCAGAATCAACATGAGTAAGGCTTTGCCCATCATGTCTGACGCATCACAACACGGCAATGACACAACGTATTTCTGCGTGGTTGACGGTCACGGTAACGCTGTCTCATTCATACAGAGCATCTTCTTCGCCTTCGGATCCGGAGTCATGGTCGAAGGCACAGGAGTGTTATGCACGAACAGGCTCTCCGCCTTCAGCTTGGACCGCAAGAAGGTGAACCATCTTGAACCTGGGAAGAAGCCTGCGCACACGTTGAATACCTACATGGTCTTCAAAGATCAACGCCCCTCCCTCGTCGGAGGAACCCCTGGTCTAGACGATCAAGTGCAGACCAATGCTCAGGTCTTGATGAACATACTGGATTTCGGTATGAATGTTCAGGAAGCGATTGAGGCGCCCCGCTGGAGCAGTAGACCCGGCTCCATGCCTGGAGATGAGGCTAAGCCCTACGAGCTGTGGCTTGAAGACAGATATCCCGGCGATACGGTACTTGAACTTCAGAAGAGGGGGCACAAGTTGAAGACTGTTTCTGGGTGGGCTTTTGGCGGAGAGGAGGTCATAGGAGTAGATCAGGAGCAGGGCGTGCTTATGGGTGGCGCCGATCCTAGGCGAGACGGCTACGCCGTTGGATGGTAATGACCCATCTACTCACGGGGTTTGTTTGATATTGAGCTTAGGACCGTGGCAGCGTCGTCTAGACTGCTCACCCTAGTGACATAGTGATTGTTTCTTACGCATCTGTTCCAAGGCTGATTGTACAGCAATATTTTGCGTTGCACTACTGGCGCCTCAGAGGCGATTAGCGGAGAGTCGTCAACGTAGATGTCATGACCTGAGTCTAGCTTTGTTGTGTTGCCAGGCATCAAGTATAGTTTTCCGTATGGCACTTTTTGCATGCTGAGCCATTTCTCGGCGTATTCAGCTGTATCTTCGGTTCTCCCTGTGACGATGTCTATTCCACCGTATTGACTAAGCCTACGCACTTTCTCTGAGATCTCTGGTTCTGTGGGCGGAAGATGAGTCCAGTCTTCCCATATCTTAGTGAAGATTTCCTGGAACTGGCGTCGGGTGAGCCCGAGTTCGCTCCAGAAATTCCATGTCCCCATCTGGCTGGTAGTAAGATGCCTGCTGTATGTTTGGTTGAAGACCCTTGTCCATAGCATCATCGAGTCAGCCAGAACCCCGTCTATGTCTAAGGCAATCTTCAGCTGCTTGGACACACCAATCAAACATGATCACTAGGTTAAAGGATTAATACTATTCCCTAGCATAATACAGATGGTAACAATCGGAGTGGACTCGGAGACGCCTAGAAGAATGCGGGTGCGTTCAATAGCCACCTATCTGCCCGCATCGAAGGTAAGAGCAGAGCTCCTCAGCCTAGGCTTTCAGCAGATCTCAGAAGCCACTGTGGTAAGCGACGGAAAGTTTTGGAAAAAGAGCATCTACTCATCGGGAAGCGAGTCAGTCACAGTCTCAGACGAAGTTGGAACCGTAATGCATCTACGCGACCCAGTGATAACAGTATGGGGAAGCAGCAAGACCATTAGGAAAATAGCTTCTCTGGTAGGAGCTCTTTAATCACAAGAGAACCGTGAACTCCGCTTTGACAACCTACGAGTGCACCGAAAACCAGTTCGTTGAAAACCTGAGAAAACTCTTGGAAATCAAATCCAAGATCATTGTAAACAGGATGCTATCTAGTTACGACGACGGCAGATACGGCCTCTCCTATTTGCCGGACACAATATTCAAAGAATATGAGCGACTAGCCTCCAGAGACAAACCCAGATCAACGGTTCGAGCAGTCAAACCCTTCATCGATGACAGAACAGGCAGACTATACGAGCAAGGCACCATCCTCCACACAGGGAGACGCGATCACCCCGGAGGCATCTCCGTCCCATATACCAGAGCAGAATACACGTTCACGATTTGGGGAGACACCTACCGCTACTTCTTTGACGCCCTCTATGAGCCTGACATAAGACTCGAAAAAAGAACAACTAGAAGATTCACCTTAGCCAAAATGTCGGAGAAAGAAGCCAAGACCAGCCAGCTGATTCACGTTCTAAGATTCAAGCCTCCTGCTGAAAGAGCCTTAACAATGGATCTTCCTGCATCAGTGGTAACCTTCGACGTGAGAAGACGGTTAAGCCCCTTACCCTGAGCCTATAAAACCAGCATCGGCAGATGAACGCCTTGAAAGCGGCTCCCAAAACACTGCTCTTCGACATGGATGGAACCCTCATCAAATTCAAGTTCAAAGTCAAAGAGTCTAGGCGAGCATTGATCGCGAAGCTGAGGGAAATGGGGTTCGACGCCTCCAGCTTCTCCGAAGAGATGCCTACTCAACTGATCTATGACAGTGCTCTTCAACAGATCCGTCAGCGAAAACTGAACCTTGAATTCAAGGCGGTTAAAGGAACCCTTGGCGTTATACTGGACAGATTTGAGTCAGAGGCTTTCTCCGAATCTGAACTTAACCCCTCTGTCGTGGATGTCTTGAGCTACTTCAAGTCTCAGGGCTTCAAGATGGGGCTTGTGACCAATGATGGTAGAGCTGCTGCCTCAGTAATTCTGGACAAGCATTCTTTGAGGCGTTTCTTTGACATCGTGATTACTCGAGACGATGTGGAGAGAATGAAGCCTGATCCGGAGGGGATCTTGAGGGCATCGGCAGCGCTAGGTGTTGACCCGTCTGAGGCACTGTATGTGGGAGATAGTGTGCTGGATGTGCAGGCTGCGAAGAGTGCAGGCATAGGAACAGTAGTTTCAATAATAGGTGGAGTTCATGCAAATGATCGTATTCTCAAAGCAGCTCCAGATCTCATTGTGTCGAAGCCATCAGATCTTCTAGAAGTCTTCGGGAAGACTAATCCTTAGTCCACATCGGATCAGCCTTCAACAACCTTGTCACACACTGCACTTGTAGTAAACCTTGTAGACGAAGCGAGCTATGCTCTTGTCCAACTCGTATCTTAAGAACGGTAGCAGGTAGCCTTCTTTGCATTTGTCGCATGGAGCGAAGCCGGCAGGAGGAGGCGAATACGCCATAAATGGCCTCACCAAAAGCAGGGCATTTGTCTTTAGAGGTGAATGTTGGGTCTAAGCCGATTGCTCCATCGCTTTCCTAATCTCTTCCTTAATCTGTTGTTCTGTCTTTCCAGTGGTCTCTATGCCCAGGGCTTGAGCTGCTGCGAGAAGCCGTCCCTTGCCAGCCGCAGGACTTTCTTCACTTGGAGACGGAGGGGATGAGGGTGTTGCAAATGTGGGTGCTGATGCGCCCTCTGGATGTGTTCCTTCGCTTTTGAATGGGGTAGGTGGAGAGGATGTTGGCGGCATGTTGCTTGCCGTTGTCTGAGCTGCTGCCTCTCTTAGCTCCCGTTCTATCTCCATCTTTCCTCGTTGAAATTCACCCATGGCCTTGCCCAAGGCTCTAGCTATCTCTGGGACTTTCTTGGATCCAAAGAGAAGTATTGCCGCTATGAAGGCTATCCAAATCCACTCGTTTCCCCCTATCTGGAGAACTGCGGTCTGCACGATGGTCGCTAGCTGGTAATCTCTTGTCTCAGATACTAAACCTTTGCTATCTTCCTGATTCAGTATTGAAAAATACTTGGAAGAGAATAGTTCTTCAAATGAATGGCTGAAGTTAGGTTAGCAAGTGTTAAGCGCGAGGTCTACGCATTTTTCCTCCCGTCCGTAAGAACACTCCCCTCCACCCCTATTCACAGTTAGGAGATTTACTATGTCCGAATTTTCCAAGAAATGGGTCCGTCCACCGCAGGAGCCTGGCTTACAGCAAAAGGCGAAAGAGGCCTTCTTTCCAGCCGGCCCCCTAAAGCCTAGGCTCCAAGAAGCCACCCGCATGATAGACTCTCACAGTACAAAACTGGATAAAACCATAGCCAAACTGAAGGAAAGAGAAGCTTCCCTCTTCAAGAGAGCCACAGTAGCTATTCAGAGACATGATTCTCAAACGGCGTCAGCCATTTCAAACGAGGTGGCTGAGGTAAGAAAGATGTCCAAGATGGTGACTCAAGCTAAAATAGCTATGCAGCAGATCGGCGTAAGATTAGGCACCGTCCAAGAGCTCGGAGACATCGCCGCCACTCTTGCACCCGCCATGGGCATCATAAGATCCGTTAGAATAGGGCTCACAGGCGTCATACCTAACGCAGAAAACGAGATCGGCGAGATCAGCAACATGCTCGGTGGCATGCTCCTAGATGTCGGTCAGATCAATGGCTTAACACTGAACTTCGAAGCTGCCAATGAAGAGGCTCAAAAGATCCTGACGGAGGCATCCGCAGTAGCAGAACAGGGCATAAAAGACAAGTTCCCTGACCTACCAATGACATCAATGGCAACCGGTCAGCAAGAGCAATCCTAGTCTGAACAGACAAGGCAATTAGAAGCCTTGTTCTGTAAACTCAGCTAACAGGCAGCCAGAAGCTAGAAAAAGGGGAGACTAGATCCACTGGCTGCCTATCCTTCTTATTCTTGGTGAAAGCAGGAACACAATAAATAGCTGAGCCAAGGAAACACGCCCCAGATTAGTAAGTTGAAAACTATTCTGAAAACTAAGGGAGCAGCGTCTTAGCCTATGGAGAAGATTATTCCTGACACTAGCATTATCATCGACGGTAAGATTACTGAGCTAGTCAAGGACGAAAAGGAAAAAGATGTTGAGATCGTGGTTCCTAGAGCAGTTCTTGATGAGCTTCAGGCTCAGGCGTCGAAGAGCCGGGAGCCCGGCTTCATAGGTCTCAGAGAGCTCAAGAAAATACGGGAGAGATGTGAAGAAGCGGCCATCAGCTTCCGGATAGAGGGAAGCCGACCTAGTTTCGACGATATCAGACTTGCACGGAGCGGTAGAATAGACGCCATCATCAGAGATGTCGCCAAAAATGAGCATGGAGTACTTTACACTGCGGATTTTGTCCAAGCGTTGGTTGCTGAAGCTGAGGGCGTCAAAGTCCGTTATCTCCCACCTCAGGCAAGGTTCGTAGAAAGATCGGACTTCGAGCAGTTCTTCACCCCTGACACCCTCAGCGTCCACCTCAAAGAAGAAGTGGCGCCTCTAGCGAAAAGAGGCAAACCGGGAGACTTCAAGCTGGTTAAGATAAGGGATGATCGTTGCACAGGCAGCGAGCTTGAAGGAATCATAGCTGAAATATCTGAGGAGGCCAGCAGAGGCAGAGGTACAGTAGAGATCAGCCGAGCAGGAGCAACAGTCTTCCAGCTAGGCTCCTACCGCATAGCAGTCTCCAGACCACCTTTCTCCGACGGCTTAGAAGTGACCATCGTCAGACCGATCGTCAAGCTCTCTCTTGACGACTACAACCTGTCTGAGAGCCTGAAAGACCTCTTAAAGAACAGGGCCGAGGGCATAGTCATCGCAGGGCCCCCAGGCTCAGGCAAGACGACCCTAGCAAGCAGCTTAGCTGAGTTCTACACCAAACAGGGCAAGATAGTGAAGACCTTCGAGTCGCCGAAGGATCTCCAAGTTGGCCCTGAAGTCACGCAGTATGGGCCCTTGGAGGGAGACTTTGAGAAGACGGCTGAGATACTGCTATTGGTGAGGCCTGACTACACTGTGTATGACGAAGTGAGGAGAACCAAGGACTTCGAGGTCTTCTGCGACATGAGACTAGCAGGCGTCGGAATGGTAGGTGTCGTGCACGCAAGCGGCCCTGTGGATGCTGTGCAAAGGTTCATGGGGAGAGTTGAGCTGGGCATGATACCCAGCATCATTGACACAGCAATATTCGTGAAAGGGGGGGAGATCAAGAAGGTTTTGAGGCTTAGCTTGGTGGTGAAGGTTCCTACCGGTATGATGGAGGCTGATCTAGCTAGACCCGTCGTGGAGATCAGGGACTTTGAAACTGCTTCGCTGGAATATGAGATATACACGTTCGGAGAAGAAAACGTGATAATCCCAGTTACCTCAGTAAGCAGGCAGGCGGACGCAGTTCAACGGCTTGCCGAGGAGAGAATAACCCACTACTTCCGAAAATTTGACCCCAACGCTGCAGTGGAGATCATCGCTCCTAATCGAGCCAAAGTGAAGGTTGACCGCTCCACCATACCGAGAATCATAGGCAAAGGCGGCGAAATGATTTCTGAAATCGAGGACACCTTGGGGATAAGAATCGACGTGGAACCCAAGATTTCAGCCATGGGGGAAGAAGTCCCTTTCGACATCAAAGAGGCAGGAAACTCCATCGAACTCGTCTTCAGAGGAGAAACAGTAGGTAAAACACTGAGCGTCTACGTTGCCGACGCTTTTCTCTTCACCGCTACGGTAGGCGGGAAGCGGAGCATCAAGGTATCTAAGAAGTCCGACATAGGAGCCCGCATCGTAAGGGCGTACATGTCTGGGGAAACAGTCAAGGCTATTCTACCAGCCTAGTCCGGAGCTAAGCCGCATTTAGGACAAATCTTCGCTTCAACAGATATCTCCTTCAAACAGAACCTGCAGTACTTCATGTTAGGGTCTTCAGGCTTCACCGGTGGAACTTCTGGAAGAATAAGTGCTGCGATGATCATGACTGGGCCAGCTACTATGAAGAGGAATGCGAAACCTAGCCCGTTCAGCGTCAAGAACAAGCCGAAGAGAAATACTATGATTCCTCCGCCAGCAAGGCTAGGCCACATTGTTTAGAACAATTTGATTAGTCGTATTAAACCAAACGGTCAGTGAACTATCAGGAACGTTTGGATTAGTATAGGTGGCAAGAAACGTAATGTCCAGGTTTGACTTCAGCCAGAGACGGATCGATTACATCACATTTACTTTTCATGAAAGAGGGGCATCTAGGATGGAACCTGCATCCCTTCGGTATGTTGGTGGGTGTTGGAGGTTCTCCGGGGATCACTTTGCGTTCATGCAGTCTGTTAGCTGGATCCGGCTCTGGGACAGCTTGAATCAAGGCTTGGGTATAGGGATGAAGAGGGTCCTTGACGACATCGTTCGGTGAACCGAGTTCAACTATTCTGCCAAGATACATCACAGCAATCCTGTCAGAGAAGAATTTCGCTGAAGCAATATCATGGGTTATGTAGAGGAATGTGATCCCATACTTCTGTTGGAGGCTCCGCATTAGGTGAAGAATCTCAGCTCTGCTGGAAGCATCCACCATCGACACAGGTTCATCGGCAACAACGTAATCAGGGTTCAAGATCAATGCTCTAGCTATACCTACTCTCTGCCTCTGACCCCCTGACAGCATATGGGGATACTTGGCTGCGAACTCCTCTTCAGGGGTCAACTTAACATCAGCCAAAGCCTTGTAGACTCTTTCCTCAGCTTCTTTTCCCTCAGCAGCCTTATGGATAGCTAAAGGTTCCATCAAGACTTCCCGTATGCTCATGAACGGATTGATACTTGAGTAAGGATCTTGAAAGATCGCTTGGGCCCTCTTCCTCAACCGTTGGAGCTCCTTGTCTTTAAGATCGGTCACGTCTACACCGTCAAAGAAGATCCGTCCAGAAGTAAGCTTCAGGAGCCTCAGAGAAGCACGGCCCAGCGTCGTCTTACCACTGCCAGATTCACCTACAACAGCCAACGTCTCGCCTTTATTCATGCTGAGTGACACTCCGTCTACAGCCTTGGAAGGTGTCGTCTTGAACAGGCCTTTTCTGACTTGGAAGTGGACGCTTAGGTTCTCCAGCTTGAGCAGTTCCATGTCAAGACTTCTCCAGAAGCCAGCATCGAGCAGAGTGTTGCTGGTTGAGTATTATGAGGGATGGATTCTGTTGACTGCACGGCTGGAATACGTAGGGACATCTGGGATGAAATCTGCAGCCGGAAGGAGGATTCGCCAAGTCAGGGGTCTGCCCAGGTATGAATTTTGGCATTTCGCTGCCTGTCAGCTTAGGAATGCTTGCCAACAGGAGCTGGGTGTAAGGATGCTTCGGCGCAGTGAGTATTGTCTCTGAAGGCCCGATCTCCGCTAATTCACCTGCGTAAACTACTCCTAGCCTGTCGCAGATGTCACTTGCCAAAGCAATGTCATGGGTTATGAACAGGATAGAGAGGTTCAGCTTAGATTTGAGCCTCTTCATCAGATTCATGATCTGGGCTTGAATACTGACATCCAAGGCTGAGGTGGGTTCGTCCATGATCAGTATCTGCGGATCAAGAATCAGTGCCATGGCGATTAAGACTCTCTGCTTCATCCCTCCGCTCAGCTCATGTGGGTACCGGCGTGCAACCTCTTTGGATAACCCTACCATCTTGAGAAGATCTTCTACTCGCTTACGAGCCTCTTCTCTACTGGTGGATGTGGTGTTCAACAGCGGTTCGGCTATTTGGTCTTCCACTCGGAGCACAGGATTCAACGCATTCATGGCTCCCTGAAACACCATGGCGATCTTGCGCCACCTTACGTTTCGCCGGAACTCTTCTTCAGGAAGAGTCTTCAGCTCTGTGCCGTTGAGACTTATGCTCCCTTCGAAAGTGTGAACATTTCTGGGCAACAGCCTCATGAGAGAAAGACCTAGGCTTGTCTTGCCGCTTCCTGATTCACCCACTATGCCTAGGGCCTCGCCTTCACCTATGTCGAATGATACATAGTCGACTGCTCTGACCACTCCCCTCAGAGTTGAATAGTAGAGCCTCATATCCTTCACCTGCAGCCTAGGCATCACTTCATCCTCCTAAGACGAGGGTTAACAAGAGGCTCAAGGCCCAAAGCAAGTAGCGCGAAGGTTAGGGCTGTAAACACCACTAGGAAGCCTGGGGGGAGAACCCACCACCAATGTCCCACGTAGACAGCCCCATTCCTGAACCCCAGCTCAAGGATCTGTCCCCAGGTTGGGAGCGAAGGGTCTCCCAGCCCCAGAAAACTGAGAGCGGCCTCAGTCAGAATCGCTGCAGGGGTGAAGAAGATCAGCTGCGCGAAGACGAAAGGAGCCACTTGGGGCAGGATGTGTCTAAACATAATCCTACTGGGAGACGCACCGATAGCTATCGCAGCCTCAACCAGCTGACCTGAACGCATCTGAAGCACCATAGATCGAACCGTAATCGCCAGCCCCGGCCAGCTGAAAGCTACCAGCACCAGCATCACGATCCAAAGCTTTTGACCCACGATGAAAGTGAGAAAGATCAGTATGGGTAGAAGAGGCATATTAGCGAGAACATCCGAGCCCCGTTGGATAGTCAGGTCAGTCTTACCGCCTCTATATCCGCTCTGGATCCCAAGAAGAGTCCCTAGGACTGTTGCAAGAATGGATGTGGATAAACCTATGAAGAGAGCTACAGGGAACCCGAAGAGCAGTCCAACAGCCAGATCCCTCCCCAACGAATCTGTGCCCATGAGTCCGTAAACCCTGCCTCCGACCACCAGCTTCACCGAACCGATGGAATCGGAAGCATCACCCGTATCGGTTCTGACAGTGAAGACATAGTTTCCTTTCAAAATGTCGAAACTTCCTCCTTTGCTGGGGGTTCCGAATAGCACTCTGTCAACTCCTTTGGAGAGAATTTCGCTGCCGGGCAGAGAAACACTGTATTCGCGCCTCAGGAAGTCTGACGCAGCTGTCACCACTCTGTCTTCACCGCTCAGAAAGATCCTGCGGGGAGTCTCAAAGTAACGTGAAACAGGCAGATTCTCCCCTGTTCTTGGCGCTGGGACGGTGAACGAATAGATCTCTATCTTCTTGCCATCAGGCCTAGTTAACGTTGCCGTTAGGGTGACTGGTGTCCGGTGGTAGGTAACATTGAATACAGTGAACGAAGTGAAACTCGGGGGCTCATCCGCTTCAAAGTTGAACCTGAATGTGTAGGTTAAGCTGATCTGCCCGGGTATGGTCGAAGTAGCTTCAGGTTTTCTAAGCTCCATTATGTTATGTTCAGCTTTCTTGATGCTGCTCAAGGAGTTTACCCACGCCGGTGGAGCCAGCTTCGGGTTGTCCGCCCATACGGCAGGGTTATTCCATAACACTACTCCGAAGTCGAGGGGGTAAGTAGCCAGAACATAGGTTGACACTGCGACCAATGCGAGGAAGAATACTGTTCCTACTTTGCCGCTCCCCGTCGCGAGAAACTCCCGTGTTGCTTCCCTACTACGTACAGCTGTCAATACCTCACCCTAGGATCCAGAGCGATGTACAATCCTTCCAAGATGAATCTGGCTGACACGTAGATCAAGGTGAACATGAAGGTCAACGCAATGATGACGGTTTCATCAAGAGCGATGACTGCATCATAATAGAGTCGGCCCATCCCGGGCCAGTTGAAGACCGTCTCAGTGAGAATGGCTCCTCCGAGGGATCCTGCTAAACCCAGTATGATGTTGGTCAAAATGGGCAGGGCTGCTACTCGAACAATATGCCTGCTCATCACAACTCGTTCAGGTAACCCCTTAGCTCTAGCAACTGTAACAAAGTCTTCCTGAGCAGTGTTCAGCACCATGGTTCTCACCACGTAGGTCCATCCTCCTACGCTTACAGCCACCAAGGTAGCTATAGGGAGGATACTGTGCCAAAGCAGATCAAGGGTTCTAGGCAAGAGGGCCTCGGCCGGGCTGGGGCCGAACATTCCGCTGAAAGGGAAGATTCGCAGCTGGAAGGAGAAGGCTATGACCAGCAGTATGCCCATCCACCAAGTTGGCAGAGCGTTTGATGCTGCGGAGAGGTATGATAATGCGCGGTCAAATTTGCTGCCCACCTTTGTTGCCAGCTTGACTCCTGCGTAGAGGCCGATTACGGTGCTGATGATGGTCGCCGTAGTCACCAGCATTATGGTGTTGGGCAGTCTTTCGAGGACGAGGTCTGAGACCTGTGAGCTACCTGAGAAACTTCTGAGGCTTCGAGCTGAACCTAGGTCTAGGAGGATGACTCTTCGCACAGTGTCTGGCAGCCTGAGGTACCACGGTTTATCTAGTCCGTAGAACTCTGCCAGCTGCTGCTTCTGGGCTTCTAGCACCCGTTCCAGTTCATCGGGGTCACGGATGGTTTGAGATAGCCCCTGTCTGAGGCCCCGGATCTGATCGTTTACAATGGCGCCGAGCATCTTGTCTGAGAGGCCTGTGGCTCCGAGGGCGATCACCACCATTAGGAGGACAGCGATGAGGACGCCCAACAGCGTTAATGCTCTGAGCCCTAGGGAAGTTGCTAGACCCATCCCTCTGCGACTGTCTTACACTGATCTACGCTGGTTGTTAAGGTTTAACTCTGCACCGTAGTTGCAGAAGGTTTTTGACTGGGCTTAGCCTTAAGCCTCCACACCACAATAACTACTATGATCAGTATGATTGCTCCGGCAGCCCCGATCAGCATCGTTTCCTGTCCACCTAGGGCTGTCTGCGGCTGGGTTTGAGACCTTGTTTCAGTAGTCGTGGTTCTCGTAGGTGTAGTTGTAACTGTGGTTGTAGTTGTCGGCTGGGTCTGAGTTGATGGTTGAGTGGTTGTAGTGGTGGTTGTGGCGGGTGGGCTTACGGTGGCTGCTACGGCCTGGGTTCTCTCGGAGACGTATGAGAGCTGGTCGCTGAAAGCTGTCAATACGAGCTGATATTGCCCTGCTTTGAGCCTCGATGTTGCGTCGGCAGGTATCTGAACTGTGAAGCTGTCTTGAGCTGTCCTCTGGGCTGTGCCGCTGAACACCTCTAGACTTTGAGCTTGGTCTATCAGAGAGAATCTGACGCCTATGCTACCCGGACCTGTTACTTGAACCGTGAAGGACGTAGCTGAACCTATCGCCAGAGGCCCTCCTCTAACGCCTGTTATCTCCACTAGACTCGGCGAACCGTAATACCATTGACCTGGCTTGAAGGGGTAACTAGGGTCGCGGAACGCTTGGATCTCAGCTGACTGTGAAGCAGGATCGAAACGGCTCAACGCGAAGGGGCCGTTGCTGACAATCATGGTCTTGGTCTTGCTGAACCAGTCTACTGCAGCTCTGTAGCCGTTGACAGCATCATCCACCCTAGCATACCTGTTTCCTGCCAACGTGAAGACGTTTTCAGGGAAGAACCTTTTAGATGTAAAGTCGTTCAACGTGTCTCTTACCAGCCTAGCGTGATTCTCCTCCACAAGGCTGATCCAAGGGACGCCGAACTTCGCTGCTGCTGTATCACTATAGGCTGCCTGCCTCTTCTCGAAGACAAGCGTATCCATGGCTGCAAGAATAGGCCAAGGCATCGATAAGCCGACGGGCTGAGCGTAATCAGCAATGTAGTCACGTTCAAAGTGCCAGTAGTCTACGTAGACTTCGATGCTGGTATCATTGACTATTCTGAATCCTCTGAAAGTGTCTCGGTAGGGTTTGGCTACTGTTGCTGTTGCGAACTCGATCTTGGCTTTGTCAGGATTATAGACCATGTCGAAGGACTGGTAGATGTTGTAGAGTATGTCAGCCATCGTGATAGGCTGCCCATTATGCCATTTGGAGTTCAGGTATTTGCCGTAGTTGAATACTACTTTGCTTGTGGCCTGTGTGCCCGCGGATACACTGCTCCATGATTTGGAAGCGCTGTCCCAGAGGAAAGCATCGCTGGGAACAGGCATCTTGCCGTTGGGACCAGATGTTACGACGCTGTATGTGGCTCTGAAGGGTATGGGCACCCCTGTGAAGGGGTGTCTGAAGGTGGGTGGATCATACAGGTTCTTCCAGATGTCTACGCTGTAGATGTCTCCGAATCCGCCCACGGGGTTCCAGATGGTTCTCTCAGTCCAAACCCAAAGGTTCCCGACTGTCAGTTCGGTTTTGCCTGGTATGAAGGCTTCTCTGAGAGTCCAAATGCTCTTGGGGCCTGTAGCTAGGTCAGTGGTCATGCCTTGCACTCCGCTTTTGACGGGGAAGCTGCTGAGCACCGTGGCAACCCATAGTCTTACAGACTCATCCATCCCTATGCTGGTGAGCTGCTTGTAGAGCTGGTCTCTTTCGTTTGCGTCTTTGAAGCCCCCTGTGAAGATCTTCTTGCCTATTCGGTCAGCTTCGACGTTCTCATACTGCCAGTAGCCTGTTTCAAGCCAGCCGGGCATGTTTCCGAGCCACGGAGCGTACATCTGGTTGATGTTAGCGTAATCATATTTCTCCGCTGAGCCTTTGCCCCATCCCTCAGTGTAGAGGTGCCACTCGAAGAGCTTAGGGTCGGTGACATAGACTTTCTGTATGGCTGGGCCGAACTGCTGGTAGAGAGGATCAACTGTGAACCCTGCTTTTTCGAGCTCGGCTGAGATCAGGTCGCCGATTTCACGTCTCTCATCTTCTATACGGATGACGAACTTCAGGCGTATAGGTTGACCTTGGAAGATCCATTTCCCTCCACTGAGATTTGCGCCTGCCTTCTGCATAGCGTCACTTATGGTACGTCTAGCTTGTTCAGGGTCATACTGGGCGTTGAACTTCTGAACCGTGTCTCTGACGGTTAGATAGTCGTAGTCATACCTGCTTACGTGGCCCACCATAGAGACAGCCAAACCTCCATAGATTTCGTTGGCGATGAACTCTCTGTTGATCAGGTTCTGCAGTGCCCGTCGAACCTCTTTTATCGAGAAGGGATTCAACTGTCCTCTTGGCGCGGGGGCAGGGTTGACCAGTATGGAGAGGGTGTTAGCAGGAGCTTTCAGCAGTTCGACTCCCTGCTTTCCTGTCATTTCTCTCGCGGTGGTGATACGTAAGGGAAAGATGTAGAGGTCCATGTCGCCCTTCTCCAAAGCTGGAGGAACAATTTCTTGGGCGAAGGCTCTGAAGGTTACCTTGTCGAGGGCAGGCCCAGGCTTGTCGTGAGGCGGCCTGTAGCTCACCGCTTGCGCGAAGGCGAAGTGGACGCTGGGGAGTAGAAGTATGAGTAAGGAAGAGACGACCAGCAGTATCTTGACTGCTCCGTGTTCGAGACTTATGTTGATGCCGATATTCATGGTCTTACATCCCATTGTCTATGTCGAGACAATCTCAGGCCTTACGTAGTAGACTTCGTTCTCCTCATAATCATGAGGAGCCCAGCGATTGATACCAATACTGCAACGGCAACCAGAGCAGTCAACGTCTGAGTGAGAGCAGCTATGCCTGCTACATCTGCTGAAACTGCTTGCAGCCTGTTCTTCAACTCCTGCTGATCAGCCTTTGTCTGAGTCATCTGGTCACCCACTGCGCTTCGGATAGTTCTGCTTAGCTCTTCAGCGGTGACACCCAAGCCGGGCTGAGGCACCTGAGGTTGACCAGGGATACCCGGTAAGACTCCGGTGATGTTCAATCGCTTGAGACCTGCTTCAATGGGTGCAATCTTATTCAGGATGTCATCTGTGGTCTTCTTAAAGCTGTCCCTGAGGGTGTCGAAGCCGTATTCGGTGAAGAACGAGCCTGATGCAACGTTTCCAGACGCGTCAATGACCAATATGTTGTGGGCTCCTTGGCCTGATATGGGGGTGAAGACGCTGGCGGTGAATCTGCCTTTGTCGTTGGTCCTCGCGGTGGAAACGATTTCTCCAGCTACCTGTATGAAGATCTCTTGGTCAGCTTGGAAGTTGAAGCCCTGTATTACAACGTCTTTGCCGGCTGGTCCTCTTGGGGGGCTGAGGAATATGGAGGGCGAAGGCATAGGGCTGAGTCTGGCGAAGGCAATCTTCTGGTTGAATGAGCCGAATTCTCCCAACCTTGAATCTGACCAAACCAGATAGACCTCATCTTTTGATGCTGTTATGGCGTAGTAGTCGCCGATGAATGCTCCTCCGGGGAACCCGTAGTTGGGGTTAGACGGGAAGTCTGTTACCCTGGAGTTCTCAAGCCATGTTTTGCCGCTGTCGTTTGATCTTGTGTAGTAGATGTTATAGGAGGTTTCTTGGGGGTCGTCTCGCATGTCTCCCCACATAACGTGAACCACTCCCTTCTCGTTGACTGCGACTGCTGGGAAGAACTGGAATCGGCTGCCCGTGTCATCGTTGAGTCTTCGGGGCCTAGTCCATGTCAGGCCCTTGTCAGTTGAGCTTACAAGGAAGACGTCTCCGTCATCAACGGGGTCACTAGGAGATCTGGCTACGTATGTTATGTAGACTTCTCCATTTGGGCCGGTAGCTATCTGAGGGAAGGCTGAAGACCAAGACCTGAAGAATGATGTTCTGGAACTGAAGTCAGGCTCTTTGTCTATGAATGCTGCTCGGACGGGTCTTGCGAAGGTTCTTCCACCATCTTCAGACTTCGCGGTCATTATCTCAGCTGATCCTTTAAAGGAGTCGTCATCAGTTGAATCAAGCCAAGTTACATACACTGTTCCGTCAGGGGCTACCTTGGGCTGGGATCCTTGAACTACACGAGTTGAGAAGCTGGGGTTGCTACCCTGAGCCTGTGATCCACCGTAGAATCGTTTTACTGTCGGGCTGACTGCTACCGGCTTACTCCATGTTACACCGCCGTCGCTTGACTTCACAACTTTAATGGTAGTTTCAAGGACAGGGTTGGCGAAGTAGAAGAATGATCCTTGGAAGATGCGAACGATTTGGAAGCGAGTAACGAACTCAGTATAGGTCACGTAGAGTGCGTCACGACTAATGTCGGTTCTGTCTGGACCTACTGTCATCCAAGGTTTGTCTAGGAAGCCGATCGCGATTTCCCCAGACGGACCGTCTCTAGTGCCTGCGCTCTCCCTGACCACGATAGTGCTTCGAGACGATGAGATGGGTCTAGACCAGGTGCGACCTCCGTCAGCCGATTTTGCTACAGAGATGCTTGAAACAAGGTCGGAGTAGGCGACTCCTGAAATAGAGAATTCTTCATCTCCAATTGAGATGTAAGCGTAGTATGCGTTGCCATCGCGGTCAAAGCCTACGATTGGGTCTCCGCCGACTCCTAGGTCAGCATCAAGGTACTTGGATTGGAAGGGGCCTTCCCATGTTGCTCCGCCGTCAATGCTCACATAGGATGCGATGCTGGGGAAGCTGTAGTCTATCACTCCCACTATGAGATGCTCGGCATTCTTGGGGTTGACTGCGATATGTGGCTCAGTCTGGAAAGGTGTACGGCTGAAGTCCCTTGTGATCAACACGTTTCTGCTAAATCTTGCTGTTGCGCTCCTATAGGGGACCAGAGCAGCCGCAGCTGCCTGTGTTCGCTCTCCACGAGAAGCTTCCTGAGACTCAGCTTCCTTGGTTCTGTGGAAGCGAGGGTCCTTACCCTCCACGACAAGGCTTACTGGTCCTGAGAGGGTCTTCTTGGCGACTTCCCAGAGGCTGTTGACTCCTTCCTGCGGTGGCTTTAGGAAGAACTTTGGTTCCTCTTCACCCAAAATCGGTGATGCAACCACAGGGAGGATTAGTAGAGCCATCAGGGTTAGAGCAGACAATAGCATCTTAACATTCTTCATGATATTTGCGCTGGACAGGTTACGGCTTAGGCGTCGGATATATGGTTTGCCTACAACTAAGTAAGCAGTTTTGACTGCTCTAGAGCCTATCGACAGCCAAGCCAATATGGGTAATGACTACCAGCAAGGTGTCCTTCTGGAATCTGTTTGCAGCTCTATCGTAGTCAGCTGCCCCTGAATTGCCGTAGCTGAAAAGCCAATCCAAGAACTGTTGAGTACTTGCCGACGGAGGAGGCTGACCCTCGAACCAGTCGAAATACGGGTCAATCCTAGCTATAACCGAGTCTGCCAGCAGGGCTAGCGAGGGATCGGCCTTGGCTGCTAATGCCCTAAGATTCTCCCAGTATGCTCTTGCATCTGTTCTCGTAGCAGGAGTATCCTTCCGCAGTTCAACCACTATTAACCTATCATTAGCTAGAAGATTCAGACTAGTCTCGAGTGAAGTCATCTTCGCGCCTAGGCTCTTGACCTGTTCCTTGAAGCCCTCAAGGTCTTTGGCAGTAGCCTCTAGCTGGGATCTTCTTGCTGTCAATTCTTGTGTTGTCGCTGCAAGGGTGCGGTTGACATTCGCCAATATTGTCTGAATCTTTGCGTTAGAAGCCTCCCTCTCTCTGAGGCTCGTCTCCAAAGCTCTTACCCTCTCTTGGGTAAGACTAAGATTACCCACGCTCCTAGACAGCACCTCCACCTTGGACTCCAGCTGCTCGCTGCGAGAAAGTAGCCTGTCAACCTTATCCTTCAAATCCTTGGATGAAGCCTCTAGTCTAGCTACTGAATCATCAAGCCTTCTCTGCTCCTCTCTCAAATCAGCGCGAAGCTTAGTCACGTCGCCCTGAGTTGTCTGCACCGATGTCTCCAATGTGCCAAGAGACCCCTGAATCCTGCCCAAATCTCCAACAGTGGTGAACGCTGAGTAACCCACTAGGAACCCCACTCCTAACAAAAGAATCATCAAGATAGCAGATATTCTAGAATTCATGCCATCAGCTACTCCGCAAGACCTTCTCTATAGTCAAATGGCACTACCCTTATAGGATTTGTGGAGACCGGCACAGGGAAAGACTTTCATTCACAACCACTTTTGCACACAGTCTTCAACAACCGCTATTGATATCACGCAATCCAGCCAAGTCAATTTAGCAATCTATATCTAAAGCATACTACGGGCCATCAACCTAGGATTAACTTGAGGAAATCAAGTGCGACGATCGGCCTGTTCCTAATCGCAGCCATAGTTCTCACCCCCTATGCGCACGCAGCAGATGCTAACACCATGAAAAACGCCATAGCCATAAAACCACAAGCCCCCGCATCAGGAGAAATTAAAACCCCCGGAGACGTAAACTGGTTCAAATTCAACGCCACAGCCAACAGCCGATGGATCGTCGAAACCTACAACTTCAGCTTAACCATGGACTCGATTATCACTCTTTATGACAACACGTCAAGAATCCTCGCCACCGACGACGACGGAGGACAAGAACCTCTTTCATCAAGAATAGCCTACAGCTTCAGAGATGCAGGCACCTATTATGTCAAAGTAGAGCATTTTGACCCTGAGTTGGGAACAGGAAAATTCTCCATTATTCTTAGGCCTCACCCACCACCCACACTTAACCTAGTTTTTCTAGATAGGCAAACTTCACAGCCTATCAGAGGCGTCGTTGTAGAACTCTACAATGCCAGCTCTATACGCCTAATTAACAAAATCGTCACAACTGATAATGGCTTGGCATCAATAGAAGTCAAGACACCGGCCTACTATTTTGTGACCGTGAGGGCTGAGGGTTACCATGACATAGGCGGATTGATACGCATGTCTGCAACCACTTTAACCACTGCACCTGTCGGTCTAACCCCAGTTACGTATTCAGGCTCTGTTTCATCCACAGCCCTCGTAACCTCCCCCACCTCACCAGGCGTCGAGAACACTCTACGCCTCTCAATTCAGAACTTGAACGGCACCTACCCAGTTCTAATAGACTCCCTGACGATAAGGTTCCCATGGTATGGCTTCTACGAAGGGCAATGGCAGGGCAATGTCACAGTCACAAAAGGGATGCCCGTAACCATCCAGCCTAAAGGCATCTGGACCTATGACTACAAATTTACCCCTCCAACCGACTCAAGAGCCTACCTTGACCCCTCTACAACCTCAACCTTCGTAGATATTCATGGCCAAGCCAAAGCCTTCAGACTTAGTATATCAGTAAACCAGCGTACTGGCGTGGTAGCAGTCAACACCACCCTTGTCACAGCGAAACTGGATCCCGAGGCCCAAGCGGCCCAAGGCTTCAGAGTCCCCGTCAGAGGCATCACCAGAGCACCCGTAGTAGATCCTACGGCCAACTCCATGCTGAGCGATCTGAGCAAGAAGATCGGAGAAGTCTCCTCAACCCTAGGCAAAGTCTCCCAGGGCATAGACAACTCAGTGTCAAGGCTCGATGATGTCAACACAGGACTAAGAGCGTCAAACCTCAAGCTCGACGACATCTCGTCAAACCTCAATAAAGTCTCCTCAGCCGCAACAGTGACAAACAGCAGACTGCAAGACATAGGAACCCAGATCGGAGCGTCAAACCTCAAGCTGGACAACATGAGAGAGCAGCTCGGCTCCCTATCATCAGGCATCTCCGACGCTAACAGAAGACTGGGCTCCATAATAACAGGCCTAGACGGAACAACAACTCAGCTAGGCGAAGCCAACACGGCCCTGAAAAGCGTCAACAACAAGCTCGAGTCAACAGGCACACTCCTAATCACCGACACCGTAGGCCTACTCATCATCTCCGCCGCCATACTAATAGTCCTGATACTCATAGCGAACTACTTGCGCAGAATGTATCGAAGAGTCATACCGATGTAAAAATGATCAGAGGAAACTCTACCTGCGTGACGGAGCGCTTAAATCTGATAGCAGACAGCAAGGCAGGCTGAAACCGGTTTGAAGATAGTCGTAGGCATATCAGGAGCAAGCGGAGTCATCTACGGAGTCAGATTCCTCCAAGCCCTCCACGACCTAGGCATCGAAAGCCACCTAGTCCTAAGCCCAGGCCTAGAACTGAACCTAAAGTATGAAACAAGCATGACCGTCGAACAAGTCGAAGCACTAGCCTCAGTCAAATACCCGCCCAGAGACATGGGCGCAGCCGTCTCCAGCGGCTCCTTCCAGACCGACGGCATGGCAGTCATACCCTGCAGCATGAAGACCCTAGCAGGAATCGTAAGCGGCTACTCAGACAACCTTCTCCTCAGAGCAGCCGACGTAACACTCAAAGAACGTCGAACCCTAGTCATCGTCCCCAGAGAAACCCCCCTCAACACCATTCACCTAGAAAACCTGCTCAAAGCCTCGCGAGCAGGAGCACTAATACTGCCAGCCATGCCAGGCTTCTACCACAGACCCAAAACCATGGACGACCTCATCAACCACATAGTAGGAAAAGCGTTAGACGCCTTCAAAATCAAACACAACCTCTTCAAACGATGGGGCGAAAAACAACCAGACTGAAACTGCTTCCCAACAACCCTCATGCCTGCCTCCCTCTTGGAAAAGAAATGCACCCACAACCCAAAACCCATGCAAACCAAAACAACACCCCAAACAACCCCCATACAAACCTACAAAGAAACAGAGAACACGCAACCCGCCAGCCCTTCTTAAACCCCCTAGTCAACACATGCACAAGCAGGCATTACTCATAGGTAACTATTTTACCCCAAATCACCAAAACAGATCAACCATCCATGTCTTGGATAGCAGACAGCCTAAGCCAATTCGAATACCCGCCGAGATTCGGACCCGAATGGGGTTCAGGAGGCATCTTCGGCCTAAAATACCACGCCAAAGTACTCTACTACACACTTTCCTTTGAAGCCAAAGCCCATTTCGCCAAAAAAGAAGGCGTAAATGTCTACAGCTTTGACCAAGTGGGCAGTGAACCCGGGTCACGTTCAGGTGGAGACACATATAACGCCGTAGACGCCGTAGATGACAACATATACTTCGGAGGATGGATCCACGCACCGGCTATCTACGGAGAAAGAACGGAAAGAGGCGGCAGAATCCTTTTCCACAACAAGTACAGCCACATCCACGTCTATGACGCAAGAGAAGACAAAGTTGAACTTCTCTGGAGTGACAGCGTTCATCACGAAACCGAGTGGGCCGGCGAAGTATCCGAAATAATCTACGACCCTATCGGAGACAGACTCATAGTCGGCAGATCCGACGGCCATAGCAACCTAGGAATATACTCCGTAAACAAATCCAACGGAAACACAGAGCAGATAAGTGACCAGCCAGGGCTCAAAGGAAGCCTGCATTTGGACTACGTTTGCTTTGACGTCAAAAGAGATTTGAACAAAGGTGTCGAAGCAATACAAACAATTGATCTGATGACAGGGAAACGCAGCGTAACCGAGATACAGTATTCAGAGAAATCAGTAGACGGCGGGTCAGTCAGAGGACCTTCACCTGGATGCGCCACATCAGCCTATTCCCGCCTATTCTTCTTCATAAAGGGAGGTGCTTTGATCGGCGATCCACTAGGAAACCTCGAGCCCATCAAGTTTGTCAGACTATTTGATTTTGGAGCAAGCGGCTATTCACCGACTAGAACTATGGCTCGGCCGATGGCTGGAGGAGTATTGGTGGCTTTCAACGCTTACACTCATGGCGCCCTTCATCCCAAGAATGCCTTTGAGAAGGAGATGGCGGATAGCAACAACTCCATAAACGGGCCATCAGTCCTCCTGTACATCACGCCGCCTGTAGCACGAATAGTTGCCGTATTGGGTGCAAGGGTCACTTCTTTTGAAAAGGTGGGTAGGACTTTGCTACTGGCGACCTCCACGGTTGCCAACTTGGGAGCTGATGATGCGCCATTGATAGATGTTGGTTTCAGAGACATAACCATGCTCGGTCTGGATAATCTTTTGTTGTCCAAGCCCCCGCCGGCAAGCTTCATTCTGCGCGGTAGATCTGTGGAGAATAAGAATTGGGGTGGAATTCCTCTATATGGATACCGGCAGCCTAGGCTTGTAATTGACACGACTCGTGAAAACAGACTCGTAACCTATGAATACGACTTATCACTGCCCATAAGCGGAGCATATAGTGAAACCTGCAACTTAAAGCAAGGCCGGCAAACCGTTGACCTCTCAGGATTCAGAGGGGTACTGTCTTTCAAACTCGAAGAAGAAGATCCAGAAGCTAAGATCAAGATAGACCTTCAGTAACCGTAGGAAGACTACTAGTAACGATCCATCATAGCTCTTAAATTAGCGCGGCAAGAATCATAAGAATGGTGCGTCATATGGCTCAAGCAACTTCGCATATAACATGTCCCAGATGTGGTAGTGAAGCGAATGTCCGATCCCAACAAAACCCCATTCGAAACGTGATACGCGACCACATCAAATGCCCCAAATGCCGCTATGAGCGGATTGTTGAAAGAAAGCCTGAAGTGACTCTTGCAGACTGGTTAAGAGGCAAAGGAACATAGGACACCCATATGTAAAGGTCTCCGTGCGGTTCAGAGCCTTGTTAAGGACAAAGCAAACCTGACATGACCGTCATCTTTCAAAACCTGTCCAAGAACTTCAAGAATGTTGCGGCAGTCAGAGACTTCAACCTAGCTATCGAAGACAGCGAAATCATGGGTCTCCTAGGCCCCAACGGCGCAGGTAAGACCACTCTGATACTTACCATGGCCACGGTCTATCATCCATCCGAAGGAACCGTAATTGTGAACGGCTATGACGTTAGGCGGAAGCCTACTTTGGTCCGAGGCATGATCGGCATAGCCTTCCAGGATCCTAGATTCGACAGACTGCTCTCCGTGTACGAGGTTTTGGAGTGGCATGCTAAGATCACTGGAGTGGCAAAGCAGGTAAGGGCAAGCAGACTAGAGGAGATTATGAGACGCCTGGGGCTTTGGGAGATAAGGAAGAGAAGAACTTGGGCTCTGAGTGGAGGCATGAAGAAGAGAGTTGAAGACTCCAAAGTTTTCATTCAGAGACCTTCGATCGCTGTCTTCGATGAGCCTACTGCATACCTAGATCTTCAGACTAGGATGCTAGTCTGGGAAATGATAGAGGAGATGAAGGAAGAGGGACGAACAGTCATCTTAGCTACCAACATGATGGACGAAGCGGAGAAACTCTCCGACAGAGTTACAATTATGAATCTCGGTAGCCTAGTTGCCTTAGGAACCCCTAGCCAGTTGAAGCAAAGCGTCACAGGCGGAGAGGTAATCGAGGTTAAGCCGTCAGATTCTGCCAAAATAGATCTGGAAGCTATCAAGATTCTGCCACAGATTGAACACATAGTGGCTTCGGACGGAGTCTTGAAACTCTTCGTAACTCAGGGTAGAAAGACTCTGCCTTCTGTATTGGAAAAGCTAAGTGAACAAGGCGTAACAGTGGAAAGCGTCTATCTTAAGGAAGCATCTCTTGAAGACGTATTCCTCCAGTACACCGGATCAAAGCTGACATCCTAAAGACAGTGTCGATTTCGTTATGACTGCAGATGAACGTTTCCAGCAGAATAAGACTGTTCGAGGCCTTCTGATAGCACTGATAGCTAGGGATCTCAGGGTTCTGGTGAAGACTCCTTGGATTATCTTCTCAAGAGGACTAGCGTTTCTAGTCCAAATCTTTGTCTTCGCAGTATTGATGAGCAGACTAGTGAATGTGCCGGGCTTCGACTTCTTTACGTATT
Organism: Nitrososphaerota archaeon; assembly: GCA_016184315.1. Taxonomy (GTDB): domain Archaea; phylum Thermoproteota; class Nitrososphaeria; order Nitrososphaerales; family JACQRY01; genus JACQRY01. The sequence continues at coordinate 36,341 of JACPCU010000015.1, read as the reverse complement.
ACGCCATAGGCACTGTGCTGGTTACAGTGGCGTCCATAGCCTTCCTAACTGGCTACGATGTCTACGAGGAGGCTGAAACAGGTATGCTGGATTATCTTCTGAGCTTGCCCCTTTCAAGGCGAGGATACGTTTTGACGAGGGCTGTTGGAGGAGCTTTGAGGAGCATCATCTATGTGACGCCACTATACGCCATAGTTGCTTTTATTGAAGGCTTCTCAAATCTCTTAGATTTAGCTGGGTCTTACCTCCTGATCTTTCTCTTAGCTACGGGGATAACGGGTCTATCTATCACAGTCGCGTTATCGATAAGGGACGAGGATCGATTCGACGTAACTTTGGCGTTGCTGGAGCTGTTCTTCATCAGGTTTAGCACAGCTCTCTACCCTCAGACCTTCATGCCTTTGGCTGCATCCGTGGTGGCTCCTTTTTCTCCTGTAAGCATGACATCTGATGTTGTTAGATCCATCTTGGGTCATGGAACAGTAGATCTCACTGTCATGTTGGGATTAGTAGCTTTTGTAGTGTCCATGTTAGCCTTGGGCGCAGCTATGTATCTGCGGAAGATCGAGGGAGGTTACTTCGATTGAACCTGTCGTACAGCTCGAAAATCTTCTTCATCTTTGAAAGGGACCTAAGGATACTCTTCCACGACAAGATCTCTCTTGTCCTGATGTTCATGAACTTCGCCATAGATCTATTCGTGTCAGGGGTAACATTCTCACAGATGATCACAGGCTTCAACTACTTCCTCTTCATCGCTCCAGGAGCAACCCTAGTCACAGCTGGAACCGTGGCCTTCCAATCGGGCAGAGAAATATTTCTTGAGAAAGCTTTGAGGGATCTGTCTCCCTACCATCTGACGCTACCAGTTCCAAGATACCTGTATGTTGCCGCTAGAATGGCAGCTGGAGTAATCAAGAGCATCGTAGCTACTGCCCCAGGCACCATAGTCTTGCTGGTAATCTACTCGCCGACTACTCCTAGTGGAATAGTTGGGCCATTCCTGGTCATTGCCTTATTCGCCTTGGCCGGTGCTGCGCTATCAGTCATGGCTGCGATAGTTTCTAAGCGCACGGAAGTCTTCATAACTCTGAGGAGTACCATACAGCTCTATCTGACATTCCTGAGCACAGCATTCTACCCTCTGGAGTTTATTCCAGCTGCTTTAGTGCCTTTGACACTGGTCAATCCCAAGACGTGGGCTGTCCAAGCCTTCCGTCACCTAGTCCAAGAAGGTTCAGTTCCTCTTCAAGACATCTTAGCTTTAGCCTTAACATCGGTGTTCCTCGCAACTTTAGCGGCTGCAGCGTATCTACGGACCACTCGCATATGATGCAGCAACGACAGTCATCTTAGACTTGAAAAGCGAAATCTTTAGTGCATAGCACCTGGCTGGGCATGGAGAGGAAATCTTGAAGGGCAATTTAGAGGATAAGATCAAGGGAATTCAATCTCATATCCCGGAGTTAAACCTCACCGATAAAGAGATCAAGAGTCTAACCCATCAACTCGAATTGTTAGAAACTATGTTGAAGGAGCTTGATGAGATCGACGTTGAGAACTGGGAGCCTGCGGTAACGTTCACTAGGAGAGAGAAGGCTTGAAGATAGCTGACGTGACTCTGGCACAGGCCTCACGTGACATAAGTTCAGGCAGCATATCGCCAGTAGATCTCGCTGAAGCATTTTTCGATCGTATTGATAAGCTTAACCCTAAGCTTACCGCTTACACTCTCCTCCTAAAGGAGAAAGCTCTGAAGCAGGCGGAGAAGGCAGAGAAGGAGATAAAACAAGGCAAGCGCAGAGGTCCTCTACACGGCATTCCACTATCAATAAAAGACAACATTTGGATCAAAGGCTTCCCGACCACAGCGGGCTCGAAACTGCTGGCTGGCTGGGTTCCCGAATATGACGCTGCAGTAGTTGAAAGGTTGAGTGACGCAGGGGCGGTTATACTTGGTAAAACCAATCTCCATGAATGGGCTAAGGGCTCTTCGACGCTTAACCCGTTTTACGGTCATACTAAGAATCCTTGGGATATCAGCAGGGTTCCCGGAGGGTCGTCGGGAGGTAGTGCTTCTGCAGTAGCAGCATCCCTGTGCCTTGGTTCATTGGGTACCGATGCAGCTGGTTCTGTGAGGATGCCTGCATCCCTCTGCGGCACCGTGGGTCTAAAACCTACCTTCGCAAGAATACCCCACTACGGTGTTGTGGATGGAAGCGGCAGCTGGTCTCTCGACACCATAGGCATTCTTACGAAAACCTCCGAGGATGCTGCGTTCTTGCTGGAGGCCTTAGCCGGACCCGATGAGCGAGACAAAGGCAGTGTAGGGCTTCCACCTCTAGGAAAAGTTAATCTGAACCATGATCTCAAAGGCCTAGAGATAGGCGTGATCAAGGATCACTTCTTCGACATTTGCGCAGAGGAAGTCAAGAAGGGGGTTGAGGCTGCAGTCAGAGTCTTTGAGAAACTCGGCGCAAGCGTTGATGAAGTTAAGCTCCCTCACATCAGGAAGGCTCCGTTCATGTGGGCCACGATTAGCAGAGTCGAAGCTTGGGCAGCTCATGAGAAGACTGTTCGTAGTAGTCCTCAGGGCTACAGCAGAGGCATCCTCACCAGAATACTTCTAGGCCAGTTCATAGGAGCCCACTACTACCTGAAAGCCCAGCGAGCCAGAGCCATCTTGATCAAAGAGTTCGAAGACGCCTTCAAGAAACTTGACTTCATGATAACTCCCGCTACTCCTCTCCCGGCGCCTACAATAGATGATCACGAGTCAGGCTACCTTGATGTAGACGGCAGAAAAGTGGAGGTCGGAGGAATCTACTCGTTCCTGGCTAGATGCACTATCCCAATCAACTTGACTGGTCACCCTGCAGTATCAACGCTATCAGGCTTTTCCAAACAAGGAGTACCTCTGGGCCTCCAAATCATCGGCAAAGCCTTCCAAGAAAACAAGATACTGGCAGTCAGCCATCAATTCGAGAAGGCCACTGGCTACGTAAACAAACACCCCTCTCTCTAATCGTCAAATTTCTGCAACATTAATAACGGGGCTAACTGCTCACCCCGCCCGAATTGGACCCAGAACAGATACGACTCGAAGTTGAAGAAAACTGGGGCGACTGCTGCGTAGCGACAGGAGGCGCTCTTCACGAGATCCTTGGTGCGAAGGCCTACACTAACCCCATAGCTAGAAGGGCGGCAGGCCACTCAAACGTCGTTCTAAGACTGAGAGCCAAGTACGCTGACTACTTTGAGCTGATAGAAAAAGCGAACGAGCTGTTCGCTCAGCAGAAGCTTGCCTACGCTTGGTACGAGTCACCTACTCCCAAAGAGAAGAGTGTAGAAGAAACGTTTCTCTCCAAAGGCCTAAGCAACTCTGGTGAACAAACCTATATGATCTGGGAGGGAAAGGCTCCTCAAAAAGACAGGCCTAAAGTGGAAACAAGGATCGCTGATGCGTCAACAGTGAAGCTGTGGGCAGAGGTAATCTACACTTCCTTCGGCTGGCCTGAGGACACCAAAACTGGTTGGACTGAGTGTATGGTAAAAGCTGTCAAGAAAGATGATTCTGTTAGGCCTATCTTGGCCTATGTTGACGGTAAGCCTGCAGGGGGTCTGCTTCTATACTCTAATCACAAGACTGGAGGAATATATGAGGTCGGCACCCACCCTGACTTCAGGGGCCGTGGAGTAGCAGCGGCAAGCGTGCTTAGAGGGGTGGAGGAATCGAAGAACCGTGGTGACCGAATGTTGTGGCTCCGGACTACTAGGGGTTACGCGGAGCAAATGTACAAGAAGCTGGGGCTCATAACGGTTTACCGGGGCGTATCCTACAGATTCAGTCCTCCGCGCTGAAGATAGCGGAGAAGAAAAAGATAGGGCAGGCTGGCCTATGCGGCCAGCTCTGTTATGCTGGGGAACTTGTTTGCCTAGGTTAGACCTAGGGAGTTGCCCCATTTGTCGATGGTCTGTTTCTTGAGCCCTGGGCTGATCGAGTTGACTGGTGGGAAGTCTTTGATCCAGTCGAAGGGTCTGCAGGCATTGACCAAGGCTCTGCTGTTGGTCAGGTCTCCCTTGGCTCTCTTCTCCGGCGGGATTCTCGGGTCTAGGAAGGTGCTCCAAGTGTCCCTGATTATATCTACTGAGGTAGCTGGGTCTGATCTTGAAGCTACGGCCCACATGACTTCACGTATATCTGTGGGGTCAATGTCTTCGTCGACTACGACTACGTATCTGCCTAGGTAGGCTCCTGCTCTAGCTCCTGCAGTGACTAGAAGGGCCTGTTTTGCGTGGCCTGGGTATCTCTGTTTCAGTGAGATGACTATGAACGGTAGTCCTCCTCCACCTGAGGTGCTACAGTAGTACGTCCATACTCCCCTAATGTCTTGTACACCGCAGGCGTCGAGTTGGTCCCAGATCTGGGCTGCGCCGAAAGGTATGCCGTGTGAGTAGAAGGATGTTGGTTTGAGTGGTGGTGCTCCAGCGATGACCGGGTCGTTCCTATACATGACTGAATTTACCTTTACTATGGGTTCTCTTAACGCTCCGTGAGCGTAGTAGCCTGGCCACTCTCCGAATGGTCCTTCGATCTCGCCTTCTTTGTCTGGAGGTGGTACTTCTCCTTCGACTACTATTTCTGCAGTAGCAGGTATGGGTAGTCCTGTGACTGGGCCTTTGATTACGTCGACAGGTTTTCCTCTGGCCCATCCTGTCCAGTCATACTCTGAGATGCCGTATGGCACTCCGTATGTTGCTCCGACCCAGACTGCGGGTTCTTGGCCGAAGGTTACTGCGATTGGGCAGCTTTTGCCTTGGGCCCACCATTTCCTGCCTATGATCCAGCCGTGGTGGCCTGGCGATATGTATAGTCCCATTGTGTTCTTGTTGTGGACTTGGAGTCTGTAGACGCCTAGGTTGACCCAGCCTGTGTCTGGGTCAGGGGTGATGACCATGCATGCGGTTCCTAGGTATCGGCCTCCGTCTAGTTCATGCCACTTGGGTACTGGGAATTTGAAGAGGTCGACTTTGTCGCCTTTGTCTGTGTTCTCCATTACTGGGCCGTCGCTGACTTCCCTAGGTGGGATGCCCTTGTAGCTTTTGACTCGTTCCTTCCAGTGTTTGATGAGCTCCATTTTGGGAACGTCGAGCGGCATTCCCATGACTACGGCTGTTCGTCGAGCGGTGTTCATGAAGTTGGATGCTACTCTGTAGCCTTTGGGGTAGCCTTTGATTTTGTCGAAGAGTAGTAAGGGGTGAGCGTCAGGCTTTGTGGTGGCCATCACTTCGGTGATGGCTCCTATTTCTAGGTTCCAGTCTGCTCCTTCGATGTCTTTTACTTGGTCTATTTCTCGGCATTTTTCTATGTATTCTCTAAAATCTTCAAACAGCATGAGGCTTGCTGGGAGACCTTAGGGTATAAAACTTCTACGTTGCTTCGGGGTTAGTTGTTGGGCGGTGCGGTTTGTGTGGGTGATGGTGGAGCGATGGCTGGGTTTTGGTTTGCGCGGCGGTTGGGGAGCCCAGAGTTTGTTGAGGTTTGGTTCATTGTGTGTTGTTGAATCATCGGGGGTTTGCCGGATCTCAGGCGCTCGCGTAGAACTGGTTTAGGGGGGCTATATAAAGCGGGTAAAGCGAATTCTTCCCGGAGTGTGAACAGAGGCGTTTATTCGTCGTGAGAATCATGTTCTTCTCTTGCGTATTAGAGAAGGGGGATTTGGATGAAAGGTGTCGGGGTGGTTAGTGGAGGTGTATGCTGTGAGTCTGAAGAGACATTGACGAACTAGAATGTAGGGTTTTCTCATGGGACTAGGAAGCTTTTCTCGTAGATGTTGCCTCTATGGGTGGCTACTCGGATCATGTGTGTTTCTCCGCTTGTCCACGAGGAGTATTGGAGTCTAATATTTGCGGATGCTCTTGATACGATTATGCGTTGTGATGATGGCGTGATTAGAGTGTAGTTCTGTGCGTCTACGTAGATTTGTGCTACTGTTAACGGTATGTCTCCGAAGTTTCGTACGTAGACTGTTATGGTTTTGGTTCCACTGCTGTTGTAGAAGGCGTCGTCGATGGATAGTTGTTCGCTGGCCTGTGCATTGCTTTGGAATATTGAAGTTGAGTAAGATGCTTGTGATCCGCCTTGGAAGGAGAGGCTCCAAAACATGACGATGCTAGCCATGACTACTGAGCCCATCAGTACGAGTAGGTTGCCGATTACTGTGCTAACGCCCTTTTGTGTCATTCGTTTGGTTGTCAAAGCTAATCCATAATCCGGTGATCAGTTTGTTGCTATGAATGCTTGGAAGGGTATTGACTGGCCGTATGGCGTGGTCCCTGCGGTGCCGAAGATCCCTATGGTTCCGGCGTAGGTTCCTGTGTTGCCGAACTTTTGCTTTTTGGAGTTGGGGTTGCCGCCTGCATTGTCTACAGCGAAGTAGACTGTCACGATGTTTGCGCCGTTTGCTTGGAGGGTTACGTTGTTGTAGGTGCTGATGGTGTTGGTGCCTGAGTTATATGAGACAATGTAGAATGGGATATAATTGCCAGTGTCTAATCTCTGTGTGTAGATAGCTGTATCCTCAGCTAAGGTGATGTTTTGGGTAGCGTCGTTCGTCATGTTCACTCTTATTACTAGGTAGTCGTCCTTGTCCACTTGCCAGTTCGAGTTCCATGATGAGAATCCTGATGTCTGAGTGTCAGGTGTTCGCTTGTGCCACTGTATTGAGGTGAAGATTATTCTTATGTTGCCGGTTACGCTTGCCAAAGAGGATTCTTGACCGGTGCCGAACGGTGTGACGACCTGGGCGACATCTGTAGCGAAAGTTGAGGCCCCGGTGTATCGGCCTTTGAAAGTGAAGTTTTGACTTGGAGTGGCCAACGCTATTTCGTATTCCCAGTGGAAGAGGGCTGATTCGCCTGTGCGAATAGAACTGATGCTGGTTACGGTGGGTGACTCTAGATTGATGGTTTCTCCTGTACCTGAGTAGGTGTACGCGATGTCGCTGGCTGGAGTGATCTTTAGGTTGTAGAGAGAGTCGTAGCTAGTGTTGTTGTTGGTGATTGTGAGTGAGATGCCAACAGAGTGTTTACCGATGACAGTGGGTGGGTCAGCTACAAGAGTCATACGAAGGTTGTTCGCACTGGAGGCTGGAGCAATTCTATGGGAGATTGAATTGCCCAGCTCGGTGATCAGCCTTAGGTTAATTATGTTCCCAAAGGTCGCGGTCCCTGTGACAAAAGTGGTTCCACCCATTGACACATACTTGTCAACTGTGTAACGGGTATGTGTGTCAGGGTTGGGGGTTTCATCTATCACCCATAGGCTTACGAGGTGAGCAATGTTCCCGCCGTCATTCAGAACTGTTATGTTTAACACGTTTCCTGTTGAAATAGAAACTCCGGTGATGCGAACCCTCTCGGTGACTTTCTTTTGGTCAAGTGTAAGCATCTGATCGGCGAGAGCATTATAGTCATCTAGCTGATTCACAAACCAGACGTAAAGCTGACCCATGGTAAAGATGAATAAGAAGACAAACACTACCGTAGCAACGACAGTACCGATGCCACGCTTATGCTGTCGTCTAAGCTGTCCATTGACCAGTTGCAGTCGACCCCCTTGTAGTGGCAACCGTGACAGTGTACGTTGTACCCGAGCTTAATGTTACTGGTGACGTGGCAGTTACATTCCCGTATGATGAGACACCAAGTGAAAGCTTAGTCCCCGCCTGATTATTCACAAGCGTTATGGTGGCAGATTGATGATTCACATAGACACGGTCAACTACGATTTGGATTCCCCCAGCATTTCTGACATGCACAACCAACGTCGAGCCTATCACGTCAAGAAACACATCTTCGACAACTATGCGTTCCTGAACCCGCTCCATCCTAGCTCTGATAGCTGACGAAAAACTATTACGGCTAGTTGAAACCTCGTTTAACCCCCAAAGCAAAACAACGGCAGAAAGGCTTGTGGTAACCAGAGTCATCATGATAACTGACAGGATGTAGCTTATGGCCTTATTTTTTCTTCTCTGCCTACTTCTCCTAAGCATAGGTCGTTAGATCTCCTCTCTTTCTCCTTCAAAGGCTCCCTTTAAGGGCACCCAACAGTATTACTGGCCCCCCTTTCCATAAATAGTTTCAGTATTCAGGATCGATGCTGCGCTTAAATATCTAGGTAGTGAATGGGGCCACCCGATATGGCAGACCCGTTGACAGACGCAGCGTTAGCTTGGCTACATATCTTCGCTGTTGTAGGCTGGATGGGTACAGGCATGTTCATTGTTATGGTTATGGGCCCATTGATGCCCAGTCTTTCTCCTCAGACACGAGGTGAACTGATCATCAGACTGTTTCCAAGAATAATGAGATATATCGCAGTCTTCGCCACTCTCACAGGTGTCGTCGGAATAATTCTAGCCTTCTCAAAGACAGGAGGAAACCTATCCCTTCTATCTCCAAACAATATTTGGGGACTTAGAGTCACAGTCGGAGCATCACTGGCAGTCATAGCATATGTGATAGCAATGACAATAGTCATGCCTACTACCCGAAAGATCGTGGGGCTGGTTCAACAGATGCAGCAGAATCCGCAGCAAGGACCATCACCCCAAATACCAGTCCTTCAGAAACGCATGAGAATAGCCTCGACAACAGCTCTAGCCTTAATGGCACTGTCCCTCATATTCATGGTAGCTGCTTCAAGGCTTCCCCCAGTCTGAAGGTGGCTCTCTCCGCGCATTTCCAGATGTGTAGATCAACTAGCGGTGCATCTGCTATGAGTCAAAAAGTGAAAAAACGATAAAGATTTTGTAGAATAACTGTAAAAATAATAGGGCTGTCTAAACAGAAAGGCTCTTATAGACGCCGCAACGGAAAATTTTTCACTATGATCGACAAGGCATCACTTGCCGTAGCCGTAGTAGCCATCCTCGTAAGCGCAGGAAGCATAGCTTACACGAGCAGCGTCATAGGAGGCGTATCAAGCCAAATAGACGCAGCAAAGAAGGATCTAAGCGGCCAAATAACCAGCCAATTCGGCCAAGTTAACTCCAAGATCTCTCCTTTGGAGAGCTCAGTGAACACAGTCAAGGGTGAGCAGACAGCCATCCGAAGCCTAGTGGACCAGAGAATCGGAGGACTAGAAAAATCGTTACAGGAAGCCCAGCAGAGACTCGCACAGGCCGAGAAACAGGCACAGCAATCACAAGCAGAACTCCAGGCACTACAAGCAGAAAGAGCCCTTGAAGAAGCAGCAAAGAAAGAGAAGCCACCCCTCATCTACGGTGTAATTGACGCACCAGACTTCGCAAGCACCGTCTGGCCCAGGTTCAGAGAAAGCTACCCATGGGCACCAGCTGAAGGCAAATACATCGAAGGATTCGGACCCCTCAGAAGCAGATTTGTCTCAGAGTACAATGCAAACGCCCCCACGGCGGACATAATTTGGCAGTCAATCGCAGCCAGCGTAGCAGAACTAACCAACTACCTTACAGTCTGGCCCGACATGAAGTACAAGGACCTCTACCAGGACGCCATGACATTCCCCAACAAACAACAACCCTTCCTATACGTCACACACCTACTCCCAGGTGTAATCGTATACAACAAGAACATTGTGACAGACGCGGACGCTCCCAAAGGCTGGATGACCCTAGCTGACTCCAAATGGAAGAACAAGATAGTCATGCAAGACATCAGAAGCGGATCAGGAGCAAGCAAAGTCTTCGGAGACCTCCAACCAGTACTCGGCCAGCAGAAATGGGACGAACTCATGAAAGGAATGAACGCCAACAACCCACTGTACACACAGAGCAGCACAGAAGCCTTCGTCAAGGTCGTTGCAGGAGAATTCCCAATAGGAATAGCCCTACTTAACGACGTAATAAGACAGCCAGCAGGTAGCCCAATCAAAGTCGCATGGCCCACGACAGATCCCAAATCCATACCTCTAGGAGACGCAACCACAATGTCAATTAGCAAGAAGGCTGCGAACCCCAACTTCGCCAAGCTCTTTCTCACATGGCTTCTTAGCCCGACAGGTCAAAGAGCTATCGCTGAAACAGGCAGATCACCAGCCCTACTCACACTTGACCACCCCATCTCAGTAGGTAAGACCCTACCCGCGGGCATCTCTATCATGCCTGCCAACGAAGACTACATCAAGAACCCAAAGAAGTGGCTGGACCTGATGGCAACCTACGTGAAGTAGGCTCAAGGGAGTCTACCCCTCTTCCTTTTTATTTTTCAACAGGTCTTAGCGGAGCATAGGCAACCTAAGCGAAAACAGTGGTCATTAAGAACAACATATTAGAGAATGCAATTACGAGGATGTTGCATTACCCGAGATAGCTGAAAAGGACATGAGCCACCAATACTTCACCCTCCGCAGAATCATAGGGCTAATCCTAGCAATCACTCTTCCAACAGCAATCTGGCTTATGCCTACCCCTGAAGGCCTCAGCCCCATAGGGCAGAAAGCCATCTCAGTCACAGTCCTAGCCATAGTTCTGTGGGTATCTGAGCTCATCAGACCCGAGCTTACAGGACTATTGATCATGGTTCTATTCACAGCTCTAGGGATCGCACCAGTCGAGAAGAGCTTTGGAGGCTTCCTGACCAGCGCTGTGTGGCTCTCCTTCGCAGGATTCGTTATCGGAGCTGGAATGATTCAGTCAGGCCTAGGCCAGCGTATCTCAACCGCCATCTCGAGGCTCTTCGGAGCAAGCTACACCTCCTCAGTCATAGGAATCTCAACCCTAGGCTTCCTACTCGCCTTCGTCATGCCCACAGCAATAGCCCGAGTCACCATCACCGTGCCGATTGCCATAACCATAGGAAAGAAACTCGGCTATGTTCCTCACTCAAAAGGCATGGCAGGACTAACACTCGCCTCTGTATGCTCAACAGGCTACCCGACTACCGCCATTCTAAGCGGAGGCCTACCCGCGTTAACCCTCCACGGACTAATAGAAGCCCTACTAGGCAAACACATAACATGGTCTGAGTGGCTCATCCGGTTCCTACCTACTCACGGACTTCTAACCCTACTAGGAGTAATCGCAGTGACAATAATGGCCTTCAAACCTGAAGTCACCTTACAGCAAACAGAAACCAAAGACAAGAGCAGTCCGTCAAAGCCGTTTACCAACATAGAGAAGAGGATGCTGATCTACCTTGCCGCATCCCTAATCCTATGGTCGACAGACTTTGTTCACGGCGTCAACGCCGCTTGGATCGGGCTACTCGTAGCAGTCCTAGTCACTCTTCCGAAGATCGGCATATTCAGATTCGAGGAAATGGCCTCAAAGGTCAACTTCCCCTCACTGTTCTACATAGCTGGAGCAATAGGATTAGGTGGAGTATTACAGTCAAGCGGATTCGCCTCTTGGGCCGCTGGATCCATATTCAACCTATTCGACATCGCCCATATGGAGCCATTTACGAAAGCCTATGCCCTCTCATTAGTCACCACAGTAACCCAGCTCTTCTCCTCTTCAGGAATAACTGCAGTAGCCATAGTGACACCCATGATTATCGCCGAAGCGTCAAGAAGCAACCTTGAACCCATTAGCCACCTCCTCATCCAGATACCAGCAGTGAACACGGCCTTCCTTCCCTACGAGGCAATACCTATGGTAATCGCCTACGGTTACAACATGTTCACAACCAGTCAAGCCATCAGAATGATGCTACTACTCTCAGTGATAACACTCGTAGTTGTGATCCCTAGCACAGTCGCCTACTGGATGTTCACAGGCTTCTGGAAGTAACCCTACTTGTGCTGAATTACGGCGATGATGGACTGCAAGCTGTCGACAGTCTCCAGTCCCTCTGTGGCTTCCTCCACTCTGAATCGGTGAGTGAACAGCTTATCCAAAGGAATCTCAAGATCGCGAAGGGTCTGCATAGCTCTGAACAAGTGGTGAGGCATAGCAGCCCATGAGCCAGCAACCCTAAGCTGCTTCCTTGTGATGTTATAGGGGTTAATCGCTCTAGGACCATAATCCGTGGCTTGACCGATGATCAGGTATTTCCCTCCAATCCTAGTCATCATGATGCCTTCTTCGACTGCAGTTGAGCCGCCTGAAGCCTCGATGACCACATCCGCGCCTCTCCCCTCGGTCAAATCGTTCACCAGTCTAACCCTGTCGTCAGGAGCCTTGGCCTCTTCGATGTTGACCACTTGATCTGCGCCCAGATCCTTAGCTACTTTCAATCTTGATTCAGGGGCACCCACCATGATGATTCTCCCTGCGCCGCTCAGCTTAGACTGTATCAATGCGGCTAGGCCTATGGGACCTGAGCCTTGGACCAGCACTGTGTCTCCCGCTTGGAGACCCCCGATCTTCTCGAATCCGTGGACGATAGTTCTGTTGCCTATGACTGCGAGGAGGGCTTTCTTCACCTGTCTTTCGCTCGGGATTTTGACTATGCCTGCGTTTGGGACGAGGTGCACGTATTCCGCGTAGCCTCCTCTTAGATATGGGGGTGTATTGTTGGAGGTGGTTCCGTAGGTTATTCCTTTCCGGCAGCTTGTAGGCTCCTTGGCTATGGTGCATGTATAGCAGCTTCCGCATGGAACAAAGCCTCCGAAGACCACTAGGTCTCCTTCATTGATCTCTTGGCCCACCGCGTCCAGTTTCTTGCCTTCGCCTAGCTCAGCTATGACACCGACGTTTTCGTGTCCGAAGATCATGGGTGCAGGGGTCTTGGGGTTGTGCCACATGTGCACGTCCGTCCCACATATTCCTGCTGTCATCATCTTCACCAAGACTTCTCCAGCCTTCAGATCTGGCAGATCGTATTCCCTGACTTCAAGACGTTTGTCTGCGCCGACGAAGACTGGCGCCCTGCACTTCGCCATATTGGGTGTGGAGACCAAGATTGGTTATTATTCGTTCCCTGAGCAGTATGATCAATATGTCTTATGTGTGTAAGCTTTGACCGCCATTACAATATAAACCATCAAATTGAGAGTTATCAGAGACCCTTTTACCCTCCGTGACGATTTCTGACTCAGGTTTCTACTAGGGCGATCCATTGCCATCTTAGACCAACATATGTCCTCTTGCGACACGGAAACTTCCAGTCGTCAGCAGATAGTTGAAGTTAGACTATTCGTGTCGAAGAGCTTCTACTGGGGCTAATCTAGAAGCCTTCCAAGCTGGAAGCAGGCCAGCCAAGGCGCCTACGGCAGTAGCCATCAGAATAGCGCCCAAGATCAGCTCAGGGGTGATCAACGGTATGACTTGGGTTGCAGGAGACGCAAGAGCTCCGCCTACGCCTCCACCCCCTGGAAATCCTCCCGGCCCTCCGCCAATAGGCCCGCCAGATCCGCCCAGCCTTAACCCCCCGCTGAAGAAAGAGGTGACGAAAAACGAAAAGACGGAGCCGGCTAGGCTTCCGGCAACTCCCCCTATGAACCCAGCCAAGATAGCCTCCATCAAGAAGAGAAGCATGATGGCTCTACGCCCATACCCCAATGCTTTTGCAACCCCGATCTCTCTGGTCCGCTCGTTTACAGATGTGAACATCGTCGTAGTTATGCCCATGAAGGCTACTGCAACCGAAATAGATGCCACCGAAGCCAAGATCGCAGTGATGCTCCCTGTAACACTCTGGATCGTCGAAAGAATAGAGGAGATGGCGACGACCCTAACGTTGTTGCCATATAGATCGCTTATCTCGTTCATGACTGCGTTCACGCCATCACGGCTCGACGCGGCAACGTAGAGACCAGAGTAACGGGTCGAGCTCGTGAGAAGCCTGCCTGCACTAACCGGCACAAAGATGCTGTCATCCGGGTTCAGAAAGAGGCCTTGGCCGAACTCCGACAACACCCCTGTAACGAGAAACGATCGGCTCAAACGTTGAGGACCCGACTGGAGCGTCAGAGTAAGAACCTGGTTGAGAGACACAGGGGTGGCATCAGGGTTGGTGGGATTAGCCAGCTTGTAGCCTACGACAGATGATGCTAGATCGGAGTCCTGGGGTATCCTCCCATCATAAGTCCCGATCCCTGGGAAAAGGGTGTTGAGCCTAGTCGTGTCCAAGGCGATGACGGCTGTAGACGTAGTCGTGCTGCCGTAGCGTAGGGTGCCCTGCACCCTGAAGAATGGGATGACGACTTGGACTCCTGGCAGCTTGCTTATCGCCTCAACCTCTTGGGGGCCCAAGTTGAAGCCTCTGCCCACGGGTTGCACCTGCATCGTGTTCACCCCTAGCTTGTCGAACCTCGACTCCAGCGAAGCGCTGAGCCCCTGGGTGGCAGCGACGAGGGCCACTATTGCAGCAGGCCCTATGGCTATGCCGATGATGGTCAACGTAGTCCTCAGTTTACGGCTGCTGAGAGCGTTGAAGGCGTAGGCAACTATGTCCCTGAGTAACATGGGTTCATACACCTCTCACCTTGGCTGCGCCGCGCTTCACCTTCAGGACTGCTAGTGATCCTCCTACGACTATGGCACCTAATAACCCGTAGAAGAGCAGGATCACATCGGTCGACGCTGAAGTTGCTTGCTGCGCCCCCGCTGTCGACCTCGGATTGGCTGACGCCCTTGTAATCGTCACAGGAATTGTCACTTCTACTGAGTTCTTCGCCCCATAACTGTCCTCGTAGGAGACCCTCACAGCCAGCTGGTATGAACCTTCGGCAATAGTCCTCTCAGCGGTCACAGGGATGCTGAAGGGAAGAGGAGTATTGGGAGGGATATTGCCCAAGTACTGCCCATTGGTCAGGCTGCTACGGAAGCCTTGGTTAGTCTTCAAGCCCACGGTGGAGTACATGGCGTCTGAGTTACCCTTGTTGATGATGGTGCCTGTTACGGTGAAATTCCCTCCTTGACCTCCGCTCGCCGGGCTCACCTGCTGGCTCTGAAAGATCACTTCGATGGTGCCCCTGACCGTGAAAATGAGGCTCTTCGGGTCCTCATGCCAGCTCCCAGACGCGTCCAAGTATCTGAGAGTCATCTTCAACTCCTTCAACGTGTCCTTGGAGCCAAGTGAAGCAAAGACCTCCGGCTTCAAAGCCTTCTCTGAGCGTGCTCCAATCTCGTCCATGAGCCATCTGTCGCTGCCAGAAGAGATTGACAAGGCCTCGGCGCCGGATGACGATGAGGATGATAAGACAACTTCGACGGAGATTACAGGCTTATCCCCAGTGTTCCTGATTACGATCGACGGCCTGTTCAATAGGCCGGCTGACAGGAAGGTCGAGTTGGTAGTGACGCCGAGGGGAGAAACAAATCCTTTCACAGCGAAGCTAACCACATCACTCTCACTGCGGCTCGTCTGCTGGTTGTCAACATATGTCGATGCGACTTGAAGCTGAATGCTGGAGGGGGACTGGCCCTTTGGGACGAATACCCGTAGAGGCAAGGATACCTTTTCGCCGGGGTTAACCGCTCCGATCCTGGTCTGCCTCGCACCTGAGAGAACCGCTGCAGGAGCAGACGCTGACACAGTGGTGGTCAGATTATAGATGGGCCTGTTGTAACCATTGGTGATAGTTATCGCCACATCGCTGAAGGTTTCCTGAACAACTGAATCCACATTCTGGGACACCGACAACATCCCGCCGGTGCTCACGCCGCTCTTTAGACCCAAGACCTTGTTGGAGGTCCTCACAGAGCCCTGTTCGTCGCGATAAGATATCGCAGCAGGGATCTGTACCACCTGTGTCGCAGACGAGGGTGACAGGTAAACTGGGAGAGTAAAACGCACAATCCCCTTGGCAGGTATCCCTGGGTAAGAGAATAGGCCGCTACCGAGAAGGACCACGGAACTGGGAGGAGAGAGCTCCACTTTGACATCCGCAGCTGCAGAGTCACCTACATTCCTCACAGCCACCGTGATGCTGTTTACAAGCCCCGAGATGATCGACACAGAGTCCACCTCGATGTCCAGAACAGGGCTTTCAAACGGCTTCACCACGAAACCTAGGCTTCTACTGGAAGACTGGAGGGAGCCCCGGGAATTATAGTAAGAGAACGACACTTGGAGCTGCGCCGCGCCACCGGCGTTTGACACGGGGACGTAGATTGACAGAGGGACTTCGACATCTTCCCCAGCCCCAAGGCTCCGAATGAAGCTCTTGGCTCCTTCGCCAATGATGACGGCGCCCGCAGGAGCGGAGGACGTGACTTCAAGGTCGCGAATAGGGCTGTTCCCACGGTTGCTAAATTGAAGCTTGAAGTTATTCACAGTGCCTGAGAGGAGTTCCTTCTGGGTGGTGGAGACATCGACACGTTCGCTTTCAGGGGCCGTGGCTCTAAGACCAACAACTCTACTACGTGACCAGACATTGCCATAGGGATCCCTATATGACATTGAGATACTCATCTGGATGCTAGTTGGAGCGTTCTCAGCCACATCGATGACCAGCCCGTGGCTAATATTGCCTCGAGGAGGAATTGTTTTGATGGTTACCTGACTACCTCCCCCGAGCAGCGAAACCCCTGAAGAGGCTGTGATAGATGCTTCGAATGAGGAAGCAGCACCATCGCCGAGGTTGGCGAAGACTAATGCCAGATCGTTCTTTGCACCCGTTACCAGTCCTTCTTGACTCGCTGAAACCGCGATATCAGCTCTACCTAGAAGTGGGATCTCCACTGACACCTCGACGGGTATAGCGTGAACCGTATTGCTCCCGATTTTCACATGGTAGTCCACAACCGCGGTGAGGGTGTGGACACCGATCTTGGCGTCGGGACTAATGTTAAGGGTGTAAAGGAGGGAAACTGTTTTGCCTGGGTCGAGCTGTGAGCCCGTTGAAGCCGAAGCTTCATTTGTTTTTACAACACCTGAGAGCCATTTAGGAAGGATTAGCGTAGCACTCAGGCCCGTGATTGTGTAGTTAGCCCTATGATCCAGAGTCACTGTAAGAGGAACAGCTAGATCTCCGGGCGCCGCCGATACTTTGGTGGCACCATCACCCCAGTAGGCAGAGGAAGCTTTGAACTCAGATAGGAAGATCTTCAGCTCATAGCTCGATACGACCTCGTTGAGCCTGAATCCCTCCAACTTAACATAGTAGAAGCCAGGCTTATCAGCAAGATATGTTACGCTCCGAACACCGCCGGCATCTGACCTAGAGGTCGATGCCACGAGCCCGACGCTTGCAGCAGGGTCCACCGCTGGAGAGTAAAGCATCAGGTTTGCCACGACATTATCCTGCAACGTAACCGTGACGCTGACGGTCTGACCCGTCTGAGCCCCGATTTTGAACCAGTGGATACTTTTCGTGTAGTCGAAGAAATATCGCCCCGAAGTCAGCTCCAAAGCATCTAACGGAGAGTTCCCTGGCTGTTGAACTGAAGAGGTCGTCGCCCCGTACGCAGAGCCTTGTTGCGCTGACACGACAGCAAACACGATAACAGCTGCCACAAGGGCCTTCAAGCAATTCATGCAGAATAACCTCCTCGGCCAAGCTCCACTCGTTCCACGAGGCCATCTTTGATGTGAATTATCCTCTGAGCGGTGGCAGCAATACCCATGTCATGAGTGATCAAAACGATGGTCTTTCCGAGAGACTTGTTCAACTTGTGAAGAAGATCAATCAGCATCTTAGAATTCTTGGAATCTAGGTTTCCCGTGGGCTCATCCCCCAAGAGAATAGCCGGATCCGTAGCTAGGGCTCTGGCCACAGCGACGCGCTGCTGTTCTCCGCCGCTGAGCTTGGGGGGAACACGGTTGCACTTGTCCCTCAAGCCAACCATCTCAAGAGTCCTCATAGCCATTCGCCTCCTCTCACCTACAGGCACATTCCTAGCAGCCAAAGGATACTCCACATTCCAGAGTGCACTCATCCTAGGAATCAAGTTGAAGGATTGAAAGACGAATCCTATCTTCCCGTTCCGAAGCCTAGCCAGTTCGCCGTCCCCAAGCTTGGACAAATCCACCCCGTCGATGAAGATCCTCCCAGAGGTAGGTCTATCCAAGGCACCAATGATATTCAGCAGAGTCGATTTCCCGCACCCCGATGGACCCACGATGGCCAAGAACTCCCCCCTCAAGATTTGAAGAGATACGCTCTGAAGAGCAGGAGTGGCAACACTACCACCTGTGTAAACCTTCGCCACTGAATCGAGCCGTATCACGTAGTCACCATCGGAGCGCCTATCAAGTTGAGAAGACGGCTGAAGCTCTGAGCCATCCTTATCGACACCCAGAGACCCGCCTTCAACTCCTCCCTTCGGAACCTCGATTCTGACTTGCTTTACAGGTTCCTGGGATCGACCATGATCTTCACCCCCAGATACCGCGCCCTTCACTTTGGGCGCCATGATCAGGCCGAGGACTGCCAAGACCAAGCCAACAGCTCCAATAAGATAAGCTGCCAGCCGGAAGTAAATGCTAAGCAACCCGCCTTGACCCGCAGCCGCAAGCTGAGCAGCACCCTGCCTCTGACCTGCGAAGCCATCCGTACCCCCAGTGGATACAGATGTTCCCTGTCCGAATCCCCCCGCCAAGAGGCGCAGAGCTGGGTCAAACGCAATCAGGACGGCGAACGCAGCTATGATCAGAGCTAGCCCCAATCCTGCAATCCTAGAGCGCAACTAGTCTTCCTCCTCGACGCTAGGAGGATCTTACTACCAGCACGCTGACCGGCTTGGCCGGCAGCAGACTACCATCCCCCAATAGGTCCATGTTAAGGTCAGTCCCAGTTTTGCTGACCTGTATGTTCGCCACGCTCCCTGACAACCTATGACCCGTCAATACGACGGTCACGCTCGGTGAAGACTCGCTTCCCCCAGAGTAGCGAAGATTCACCCTGACAGACTTCTCCCCAGTAATTTGGATTCCAACCACATTAACATCAGAGACCACGCTGAGACCACGGGCGAAGAAGGCTTGTGGTCCCTGCACCGGAAGAGAAGTGGGCGAAGAAGCATCTAACTCCAACGCCTGAGAAGTGGAAGCTGCCTGTAGCGCCGATGAACTTCCCACCTGGTTTGAGAGAAGTGCAATTACTACTACGAGAATAGCTGCAGAAACCAACCCGAACAGGATCTGTCTACCATGTTGAACCAAGACCAATCACTGAACCTATCTATGACCCACGATATAGTGCTACCTCGAGGAACAAGCGTTCTTCCACAAGGAACAGCGATACGCTGAAATAGCATCCACTCATCAATGACCCATCCAATGGCCTCCACCGGGCCCACATACTCCTTGGCAGGAAACGGCGCACGAATCTATCGATTTATACTAAAGGCACGTAGACCTGTAGGCATAAGAGAAGTCCAGAGACATCTAAGCCTCAGCAGCCCGTCTGTGGCGGCCCGCCACTTGTCGAAGCTCGAAGAATCCGGTCTCGTCAAGAAAGACGGCTTAGGATACGTCCCAGATAAGATTGTGCTTCAACATCTGATCAGGCTCAGGGGCAACCTCGTACCCAAATCTGTCTTCAATTGTGCTTTCTTCATGATTGCTCTGATCATCCAGCTTACAATCTTCACCCCGGAGCCTCTTAACGCGGGATACTTCTTCGCTATAGGCACGACTCTGGCAGGAGCCCTCCTCTTCCTCTATGAAACCTTCAATCTTGTCAATACAGAAACTCTGTGAACGTAATATGCACATCGCCACCAAACTTCCTTCCACGTGACTCTCGCTACGAAAGAATTGCGTAGAGCTAAGAACCACAACATATCCGGGAAACCATAATTCCTGATCTCAATTCAAAACCCGGTTTGCAAAACTAGTGTTCGTCAACAGTGAACCTTAGAGTAAAAGTAGTCCCCGCAAATGGATATTAGGTTGAGTCCTAGTTGAAGTCTTGATTTCGTTGGCGATTCTGATTACCGGTGGAACAGGGTTTGTGGGTTCCCACTTGGCTAGAAGACTGGCGAATGATGGTGAGAAGGTTGTTCTCTTTGACGCTTCTCCCAATCTTAAGCGTGTTCAGGATGTTCAGGGCAAGGTGAAGACTGTTCGAGGAGATCTGACGGTTTTGTCCGAAGTTTTGGATGCCATTAGGGACAATAATATTGAAGGGGTCTTTCATTTTGGCGCAACTATCTCAGCTGCAGCTGACGCTAGGCCTGTAGCGTCCTACCGAGTCAACTATGAAGGTACCCTGAATGTGTTGGAAGCTGTTCGCCTTCTCAACGTGAAGAGAGTTGTTTACTCAAGCTCGATGGCGATATACAAGCCTTCTCAAGGAAAGGTCAACGAGGATTACGAGAAGTGGCCTTGGAGTAGCTACGGTGTTTCAAAGGTCTTCAGTGAGCTTTGGGGACAGTTCTGCAACAAGAAGTATGGTCTTGACTTCAGGGCGATAAGATTCCCCACGGTAATAGGACCTGGGAGAGACTGGAGCACCTTCGCCTTCGCGAGTTTCATCGTGCAGAAAGCCGCTCTCGGAGAAGCCTTCGACATCCCTGTGCGGGAGAATTTCAGAACCCCGATAACCTACATCAAGGACGCAGTAGGAGCAGCAGTCTCCCTCTACAAGGCTGGGACCATTAAACAGGGAGCGTACAACCTGGCATCTATTGCTCCCAGCTCTCAGGAAATAATGAACGAGGTCAGAAAACATATTCCTAACGCGCCTCTCCGCTTCGCGTTGAACGAGGAACTTGCCCATATGGCGGAGGAGCGGAACCCCCCTGAGCTGGACGGTGCACGCATGGAACGAGACCTTGGCTACAGACCCCAGTATCCGTTGGAGCACCTTGTCCCTGATTTTATTGAGGAAGTCAGGAACAACAGATCGATGTATGCGTAAGAAAGAAACCTTGTGCAGAGAAGATAGATGTGGAAACTATGTCTATCAAAGCGGAATTTGTTCGCAGGAAACCTTTGCTGAGGCAGACAGACTTCGAGATCCGAGCTACTTGACAGTAAAGGATTCTAGGATCTACCCAACCTTCTATCTTGCTTCTGCCTGTAGACGGCTCTAAGAAGATCTCTCAGGTGAGCCCTCGGACCAGGGCTTATTTCCGGGTCCTTACTTAGACGCAGCAAATCTCCGACTGTTGTAGCTCTAAGAAATGCTGATTGTACCTCCAGTCCAGTGAAGAAAATATCGTTTCCGAAGTCGTAGTCATTCAGAGGATCGTCGATACACCCGGCTGAGGTTAGTATTTTCTCCAGTACATCATCACTGCTGTTGTCCAAAGCTGCTTGGACTGTTGTTAGCAGTCTATCTATCCAGCCTGATGAAGTCTTATCAATGAAGCCAGCAAAGCCGTGTTCTTTCCTTACATCTCTTCCAGGATCGTACTGGCTCATAAGAATACAAGGAATCTTTATTGTACCCCTTTTCATTGACTCGATGAGGAGTTGATCACCGACTCGTTGACCATTGATATCGTAATCGAAAAGGAAGCATTCATACTCGCTCGACATTTTTCGACGAGCATTCTCCACTGATCCCACTACTGTTACATCATAATATTTCTCAAGGGCGTGCTCGATATGAGTAGCATCCAGCTCGCTATCTTCAAGCATCAATATCTTCCTACGACTGTTTATCATTAGCTTGGATCTCCCTCCAGGGGATGCTCAACAAGAAAGTTGCGCCACCGTTAAGCTCTGGCTTTTCAACCTCTATCTTTCCCCCATATTTCTCTAGGATCTCCCTTACTATAGTCAGGCCCATTCCTGTCCCCCTTGGGCCGCTATCCTGACCACGGTATGTCGTGTATAAGGGTTCAAAAATTCTGTGAACTTCGCTCGTGGGTATCCCGATGCCCGTGTCGCTGAATCGAAACTTAAAGTGACCAGGACTGTCCACAATAGAAACCCTGATAACTCTATTCCTATCCTGTACAGCTCTAAGTGCCTTTACGGAATTTGTAAACAGGTTGACAAAGATTGACTCTAGGTCTGCTCTGTTGATCAAGATTCGTGGAACATAGTCTGCAACCGAGTTTCTTATGTCGATCTTACGTTCTTCTAGTACACCGCGGAATGACTCAAACATCTGGTTGATGAATGTCTTAACATCAATATACTCTCGTTCGGTTCGCTTCGAAGTGGCGATAAGCGTGGCGAAAGCTTTAATGTACCTCTGCCAATGCAAGAGTCTACTTACATGATTGGAAACTTCTATCATCGATTTGAGCTGTAATTTGCTGTCCACCTCCCCCTCATACATGTCAGTGATCATGTTACTCACCACCAAATCGATACTGCTCAACGGATGGACAATCTCGTGAACGAATGCTATCGTAGTTATGCCAATTGATGCGAGGTTGCGGTACAGCTGCTGCCTTTCCTCAAATCCCATCACTTCTTCGCGATGCTGCTCATCCATCCTTGAGACATTTCTTTCAATCGTATTGAGACTTTGTATGACCTCTTGCTTCCTCTCGTCGGGAATAGGGAGAACCTTTACCAATTGTCGAACTTGATTGCTTTCGCTAGCTATTAACGCTGGGGTGCTTTCAATCGTTCTTCTATCTTTCTCTCTTTTCTGAACATCTTCACTAAATCTTGCAAGCTCATGTACAACTCTTAGAGCAAACTCCTGCAAGTCCAAGAAGGCCTGATTCTGAATAATCCCTTCTCGCGTCGTAGTCTCCTTAATCATTGGATTGTTCTTTCGTGTTAAGAATAGGAACCCTATTACTCGCTCATTCCGGAGCCAACTCCCCCTCCGCGTAACATGGTGCTTGTTTAGCTCTAACCAGTCATGGCCAGGTTTTCCATATGCCAGAACTTTAACACCGTCATTATAGAGCTTTAGTCCATGCATTTTTTCTAGGGTATCTTCGAACTGTGCAGCCCCAAGTACCTTGTTATAGTACTGCCCCCACTTCCTCTCCCCCCTAACATCACCAGGGTAATAGTACAATCTCATTTCAACATCCCCGCATTGGCCTTTAAACGTAATTGGCTCTTGACCTGGTGTACTAGTTCTACTATCTCTCCTGATCTCGCCCATCTCCGAAATAGTATAATGAACCTTATCTCTACGTAATCTTGTGGTAATAGAGTAAGGTGCCTTGAGGAGGAAAGCGGGTTCCACCTCCAACTTTTCTAGGACGAAGCCTTCTGTTATGATCCGAGCTTCGAATATCTGACTTGCTTCTTGTGCAAGCTCCTTAGGAAGGACTAGCCAACCGATACGTTCGTTAAGATCCCGTATCTGCTCTTCGGTCCATTCATCTTTCAGGGTCTCAATGCGTATGTTCAGGCCAGTTCGTGACGGGGATAGCTTATCTACGATCTGGACGTCATTTCCGATCTCGTCAAAGGTAGTTCCTGGTTGGTATCTTTCCCAGTCAATCGTCATAATGATTCGTTCGCCGGGATGCTCTGTGTACCTTGCAGGATACTCCTCTGGATCCGAAGTAATTGTTATCTTTGAACCAAGCCTTTGCGATGCAAAACGGCCTATGCCCTTTTCCCCCACGACTCTCCTGCCGAGCTTAGGTGAACTAGTCTCACGTTCTTTGACATAAGTGCCCACAACCATCCACTTGTCCCTGAAATCCTCGAAGGTCATACCTACGCCGTCGTCTCTTACCTCGATGCTAGTAACCCGGAGCTTCTCTTTCTCGCGGGTTCCGTGGAATACCACTTCTACGAGGCTGGCATCAGCATCGTAAGCATTTTTAACTAGTTCAAAGATGGCGGCAACGCTATTCGTAACAGACTGCTCCCCAAGAAGCGTCGCCATTCGTGAATCGAATCTGAATCTAAGCTGAGCTCTGCTGCTTTCGGTCATTATCTAATCCCCGCTACTTTGGGCAGACTTTTATAGCTATGCCGGTCAGTTGTTTGCTCTCATCGAGGCGATTTTGTAGACCATCCAATCTAGTACGGCAGCGTGCCAAGTGAGCCAAGATCTTGGAGCAATAGTCATCGATCCTACGGACACGCTCTAGAAGATACTCGCGTATTGCCCTAGTTGTGGAGCCCATTTCCTCGACCTCTTTTTGAGCGTCAGAAATAGAGCTCAGGTCAGTAGCAAATTCAGGCTCATATAACCACTGATCTATGGCTTCCCTTACCCTTGATTTCTGCAATCTTTCTTGGCCACGAACCTCCGCTGTTGCGATGCCCTTCCAGTAGATGGCTACATGTCTCGCCGCTAGATATGCCAAGGGAGCCAATTCAGGTTTAATCAGGAGAATATTGCGACCCAATACGTTGGTTGTAACGAAAAATCTTGGATTCAGGGCTTCTTGAGGAAAGGACTTGCTTACTAGGAGTCCCCAACGGCAAGCGTCATCCTCCATGTTCTTCGAGAGCTGTTGTATGAATAATTCATGCCACTTTAAATCGTACTCGACACTTATTGAAATTCGGCCACATTCAGAGCCCTTGTCAAAGACCCATGCAATTATGTCCATACCTTCTGCTTTGGACTTGGCCTCATCGAATCTGTCCCACGGGCAGATCTTTTTCAGATTTAAGATTGTCAGGATCTCGTTTGCCTGACCGATGCCGGTACCCATAAGTCGTTCCTTTATTTCAGAGACTGTTCGCACGATCTCGCGGTAGTCTTTCATCCTCTCAATGTCAATCGCCAGCACCGCGTCCAACCTAGCTAGGAACTCGGAGCGTTGTCTTCCTTGCAGATCTGTCTGTGCTGCAATGAATTCATCAACAGTTTTCCTGAGTTTTGAATCATCTGTGGATTTTAGCTCAATTAGAAACTTCATTTGGTTTTCCTTGATTTCGTTGGAGAGTGGAAGAAGGGACATTTGTATCTCATCTATGCTCTGTTTCAGCGAGCATGCAGTTTGGATTCGTTCAGGTTCCAACCTATTCATATATACCTCTGCAGGTGTCAAGGTGTCATTTAGGGAATTGAGATCAATGAACTTTTCAAGTCTCTCTAGAGTTTCTTCGGTAATCCTTGGAGGAAACTGCTCGAAGCTAACTATCGATTGACATAGTGGACATGTCATATTCAAAGGCGTAGCCAATTCTTGCACCTCTCGCTATGCAGTGCGGGACAGCTCGAATTCAATTGTACTGGCGACCCGTTTGATATTATGAACAACTTCTTCATTCAGAAACTCTAGGATTGTGAAGCCACTTGCTTCGAAAGCCATCCTCCGAATGATATCTTTGGTCCTCACGTCATTCTTCCAATGAATGCCGCCGAGTATCTCGACCACAAGTTTCTTACCGATGAGGAAGTCAGGAGTGAATGTGCGGCCGTTGCATCGTACCGGACAATTAGGTTGAAAGGATACCCCTCTAGCCCTGAGCTCGGTCCCGAGGATCCTTTCAGCGTTAGTACAGAAATATTCTGGGTTCATCAGATTCTTGCCTTAGCCATCATATATTTAATGCAAGGCAACAGAATGGGTAGATCGGATCGGTCGATCGGTTATGCAACCACTAGGAAAAGACCTAATTCTCTCGGAAATCAACGCCCTCGTGATGGATATCGTTATCGAGCATACGCATGTGGATAGGCGTCGATCACAAAAAGAAAACGGAATTTCGTTTTCTAGGCTTGTTTCTGAAGTCAATGCAAGAAAGATAGAATTCTTAAAAACACATTTTCCATCAGTCACGCCGGCGACATATCCCGGAAGGATTAGGCTGAAAAACATCGTATGGAAAAATCTTGTTCCCCTCGGTCTTGTTGAAGTCAGAAGTGACGGTATTCAGATAAACTCTCCAGATCAGGCGACAGGTGGAAAGAAGTGGCAAATCCTGTCAAAGAAGAAGGTTTCGCCAGAGTTTTTTGCTGCAATAATTGCTGCTAGGGGAAAACTCAGCATCTGTGAGCGACGCATCATGAACCTAATGACCAGACGGAGGTTTGATCTTGCCGCCTTTTTGGAGTTCGAGTTACTTCTAAGAGAGATTTCTATTCTCCCCTTCCAATTTTATTTCGAGACTCACAAATTATCGTCGGAGGTTCGGTGGCGGATCTACCAAGATATTATGCCTCGCGCCCGGCGCCTGGTAGACAAGCTCTTGGCGATAAGAAAGACGCAATTCGAACGCGTCACAGATTTCGATAACATCATTTTAGAACTCACGACACTTATTTCAACATGTGTCCTATTGACTAGGCCTAGTATGGTGAGAGAAAGGGAGCTGTCCCATTTTTCACTACGTGTAGTCCTTCAGAATAAGACTACGATGGAAGAAGCCAAGAAGCTAGAAGGAGCCATACGGAACTTGTCCAAAGAAAATATCCTGATAGATGTGGAACCGTGGAGCTCGGAAATGTTGCAAACATGGTTTGACACTCAGTTCCATAAGAACTCAGTCCTTGAGAAGGTACAGCGTTTCGGTTCGCGCTAAACATTCTAATTCATATATTAGACCTTAGGCGTAATTAGACCTGCATGTAAAACTTGCAAGTCTTGGCGCCGTTGTCGAAGAGACATATGTAGTTAATTATAGAATCAAGACCGATCGTTTGTAGGAATCATAAGATTTCTGCATGGCGTTAATTACGCCTAAGGTCTATTGTACATATCTTGACGGTCGTCTTGCCTGTGTTCTCTAGTATGCTAAGAGGATAGGTAGCTGCCTACCTTCCTCTAGCCACAGGTGTCGACGTTTTCAGATACTCCAAGACCTCTGAAAGCGGCAGCATCTCGGTAGATTTAGTCGCTCTAGTATCCAATAATTTCTTAAGCTAGAGGAATTACGGGGCCTTCAAGAACTCTGGTGTAGCCTCTCTGATCATCGAAGGCGTGTCTGCATGGTAGAAACTGCTATAGCGGTAACACTGCTTGCATCCCTATTCTTCAGCACTCGAGACATCCTGGTAAAGAAGTCTCTTAGGGCAGCGGATCTTTACTCCACTCTTCTAATATCGATCCTATTTGCCACTCCGTTCTCAGCTCTAGTAGCTTTCTTGGCTGGCGAACTCGGCCAACTACCTTCGCTAAGTATGAATGTGATAGGCTATTATGCTGTGGCAGGGATCCTGCAGTTTGCTTTCACAAGAGGATTGTACTATGCTAGTATAGGCATCATAGGGGCATCGCGAACCACAACCGTCATCAAAGTAGACTCACTACTCTCGGTAGTCTTCGCCATAATCTTCCTCCGCGAAGAAATAGATCTTCTAATCGCGGCGTCAATAACCACCATTACAGCAGGGATCTTCATCGTCTCTTTTAGCGAGCCTAGGAAGAAAGAACCCGGTGCCAAAAATACTTGGATGACGCCTAGGTTCCTTAAGGGATTCGTCTTCGCCGCATCAAGCGCGGTAGGATCAGGTCTTGTGCCTCTCTTCATCCGTCTCGGTGCTATGTCACAGGGTCCACCTTTACTGGGCACTTTTTTGGCTAGCTTCTTTGCGCTCATGGTCTTGGCTCCTTTGGCTTTGCTGCAACGCTACAGAAGCAGAGTTACAAGTCTTAAACGAGGATCAGTGAAACTGGTAACATGGTCAGCCCTGTTTGCGACCAGCGGACAGCTCTCAAAGTTCGCGGCACTGGCTCTTGCACCTATAGTGATAGTAGCCCCGATACTGAACGCGCAGCTGTTGCTGACTGTGCTCTTCTCATACCTCTTCATCCAACGCGTAGAGCAGGTGAACTACAAAGTAATAACAGGAGCAGGCATGGTCATTCTGGGGATGACAAGCCTAACATTGGCAGGCTAATGACAGATCTCATGAGCATTAGTCATCACATTTGCTGTGTGGATCCCTCCGGAAGTTAAGCTACCTTGAGACATCTCTTCAGACACATCCAAGAAATACATGACAAGATCAGCCGATCCGAACGCGTCTACATTATGGTAGATTATGACGGCACACTTACGCCCATTGCAAACCATCCTAGCCTAGCAACACTCTCTGACACCACTAGAAACACGTTGACCTTATTAGCGAGGCGACCTAGATGCGTTCTGGCTGTAGTGTCTGGGAGATCAGAGGAAAACGTTAGGCGCCTTGTGGGGGTAAACGGTGCATACTACATAGGGAACCATGGCTTGGAGGTCAGAGGACCAAGTTTCAGCTTCTTTCACCCTAAAGCTACGGAAATCTCAGATAATTTGACCCATGTTGAATGCGACCTAAAAGAAGCTCTTGTCGGGGTGGGGGGAATAGTCCTCCAGCATAAAGGCCTCAGCCTAAGCGTTCACTATCGAACAGTAGTAACCCACCTTGTTCCAAGAGTAAAGAAGATTGTCCGTAGAATCGTTCGAACATATCCCCGTTTAAGACTCACATATGGAAAGAAAGTGTTAGAAGTAAGACCTAGAGTCAAGTGGGATAAGGGGAAAGCAGCGGAATGGCTGATTCAGAAAATAGGTCCGGGGCTACCCGTGTATATTGGAGACGACAAAACTGACGAAGATGCATTCACAAAACTAAGGAACGGCATCACTGTCCTAGTATCCAACACCAGAAGAACCTCAGCTGCGAAGTATTACGTGAATAACTCTGAAGAAGTTCTTAGATTCCTCAATATCCTAACAGCTACGCTTCAACCGCCTCGAATCTAGGTTTTCGGGGAGAAATCTTCGACCTACGCTCTGTCTTGTACATGCTCATGCACTGTTCAAAGATGCTCTGCAGCTTTGAAGTGGCATTATCGACTGAGCAACGTCTGGCAGTGTTAAAGCCATATTCACCCATCTTTTCAGCGCGCTCAGGCCTAGAAAGCACAGTAGTAAGCTTCCTAGCCAAATCTACGCTATCGCCTTGAGCAAAGGTATAGCCGTTGACATCCTCGTTAACAAGCTCTGAGGAGCCTGCACCCGTACTCACCACAACTGGTTTCTTGCAGAGCCATGCTTCCACGGTGGTAAGGTTGAAGCCCTCTGTGCGGGAAGGCACTACAACTGCATCAGCAATGTTGTAGAGACATTTGACTGCCTCGTCACTGGCATGACCTGTGAAGATCACATTATCATTTATCCTAAGGTTTGCTGCAAGACCCTCAAGTTCCTCCCGCCAAGTCTCAGCCTTGGGATGGGATAGCCCTCCACTGCCGCTTCCAGTAAAGCTCCCGTTGCCCACCAGAACTAGCCTCAACGCTGGATACGTTTTGACTAACCTAGCAGCAGCCTCTATGGCCACGTCTTGACTCTTTATTCTATCCATTCGTCCAACTACGAGCAACACGGGACCATGCTTGAGGCGGAATCTGTCTATGGTAGATTGGATGCTGCGTCTAGAAGGCTTCCCCCAAGGCTTTGGGTCAACATAGGGGTATACTTGATAGGCTTTCCCACGGTAACCCGAGTGGATCAAACCTTCAAGGTCACGCCTTGTGCTCACAATGATAACATCAAAACCCTCCACGCTCTTCAGCACCAAGGTTCTCAGCCTCTCAGAAATTCCTTCAAGGCGAAAAGGTATGTGCCACCGGAAGATGGCTGGTGCAGAAGGGCCCAAAAGAATCCCTGTTAGAAGCTGCTGGAAGTCGTGGATAAAGTAGAGATCTGTATCCTTGAGAAGGTCTAGCATCACTTTGGCACACAGCCAGTTATAGGTGACGTAGGCCTTGTATTCATCAGGCTTGAATTCCAGTCTTCCAAACCCATGAATTTCGTTCCAGATGCCTTCCTTGAAACTAGCGTAGAGCGGGATCTCGTTGTCCTCCATGGTTACGTTGTAGAGACGAATCCCGTCGACCAACACGTGTGTAGGCGCATTCGGCCCCAAGGAAATCCATAAGGGAGGCTTGATGAACTTAGCCGTCACAAGACGCTTGAGAAGAGGAAAGACCATAGCTGTCACGCCCCCAGGAGTGTATTCGTAGTCCTCTCCGCGGATCAGCTTTGCAAGATCGACGGGGGAACCGAGTTTACCGTACTTTTCTAAGAGCTCGGGGTAGCCTATTCTGAACCGTACCAAGGGCGTCTGGGTGTTCACGCAGAGCCTAATCTTACCATTCACCTCCACATCCTATGCCGCATATCAGTTTGAGGCATCAACGAGTTCACCAGAGCCCTCTTGCGAACCTGACAAAGATGACCAGTTGCGAGAGCGCTAATGTCGCAAATAGCACAAGCATTCCAATCTTCAAGAACTCCATGAATGTAACTCGGTAACCGTTCTTCTCCGCAAGGCTTAGGGATATTATGTTGGCTGAGCTTCCTATTGCTGTGCCGTTGGCTCCGAACGCGGCTCCTAGGGCCATGCTCCACCAGAGGATGTTGGCAGGTACGCCTGCAGAGACTGAGTATTCTTTGATGACTGGGATGAAGGCTGCGACCATGGGAATATTGTCTACGACGGCGCTCGTCAAAGATACCGTCCAAAGTATCAGGATTGAAGCCAACACGCCGTTGCTGCCCGCGATGTTTTGAATACCTGAGGACAGCATATTCAGTAGACCAGCTTCATTGAGACCTCCAACCAAGACGAATAGGCTGGCGAAGAAGAGCAACGTAGGCCAGTCAACTTCGTTAAGAACCATCCTCTGTCCTCTTCCCGCTAGGAAAAGAACCACGATGCCCATCACTACTGCTATCACTGCAGGGGAGATGTGAAAGAGATCATGGACTATCAGAAGAGCTGCTGTTACGATGAATGCACCGACGCTAAGGGTGAAAAGCCTGCGATCCTCGATCTTGTTGGCGCTGATGGGAATGCTTATTTTTTCCTTGGGCAGCTCGTTCCTGTACCAAAACAAGACTATTGCCATTAACACGGGCAGAGCGAGAGCCACAACGGGCCCCATGTTGACTAGGAAGTCAACTACGCGAAACTCAGCTGCAGTGAGGATCATTATGTTCGGGGGGCTTCCAATGGCTGTAGCTGAGCCTCCTACGTTTGCTATCATGATCTCTGATATGATGTATGGTCGAGGGCTGATCTCCATCTTCCTGCAAATATCGATGGTTACCAGCACCATGAAGACGATAACAGTGATCTCATTTACCAATGCTGATAGAAGGGCTGTTGAGAGACTTAGGTAGATGAGTAGCAGTCTGCTACTTCCCCTACTGACCTTCATCAAATAATATCCTAGCCAAGAGAAGAAACCAGCTCTCTTCAGGAAACCAGCTATCAGCATCATGCCGAAGAGAAGCATTATAGCGCGAAGATCAATGTAGCCCGCTATCTTATCGCTGGGAACGATCTGGAGGAACCACATGAGGAAAGCACCGAACATTGTGACTATTGCTCGTTCTTCTTCGACGGCTACGGTTATCAGAAAGTAAGTGACAACAAAGATCGTTAAGGCAAGTATCTGGTTCCAAGCTAAGATTTGAGTAAGGTAAGCGCCCACCAAGACAAGTACTCCGACGCCTCCCAGAGTCAGTCTGTAAGGCGGTGCAGTTCTAACCATTTGTCAGAGTCACCAACAGATTCGCTCAACTACGCATAGTGGAAACCGATGACGATACTCCAAGTAAGAACTCGATCCTAATAGTCCATGTCAGAGTGGTGTCTACAGCATTATTTGATAACTGGGGTTGGGGAGCCTTGTCTATCAGAGGCATCATCACCATTCATCTACTTCTCCCCATTTCAATACCTACTTCATGGGATTTAAGTTCTTCCATGTTTCTGGAGGCTTGGCTCGCCTTCGCTATGTTTTTCCTCGTCACCTATTGCTCGACTTAACATTCTTTCAGTCTCTTTACTGAGCACCAAATACCTTCTAGGATAGGGTATTTCGATGCCGTTTGCATCAAACTCCTTCTTGATTTGATATAAGATGTCGCGGGCCATGCCGAAAGCTGTAGGTTGATCCTTGGCTCTGCTTAGGAGTCTAAGATTGATGCCTGATTCTCCATAATCCATAACCACGACATTTGGCAGGTTCCCTATGGGCATGCATTCAGGGTGCTTTAGTGCGATTTCCCTCATGATACTCATAGCTTTGTCTATGTCCGACTCGTAGCTGATCTGAACCATCACTGGCACCAGCATAGTGGAGTCCTCAGCAGTATAGTTTGCGACGATCTCCGTCTGGAACATTGAGTTAGGGACCATTAGACGCCTATTGTCCCAAGTCCGCAATACTGTGTGAACCAGTTTTATGTCTTCCACGAAACAAAATTCGTTTTTGAATACGACCGCGTCTCCTATCTTGAAGGGTTGGGAGACCGAAACCAGCATACCACCTATGATGTTAGATAGGCTTGACTGAGCTGCGAGTCCTATTACAATGGATGAGAAACCAGCAGCTATGAAAAGAGAAGAGATTACTCCACTGGCAGCCGGAAAACTGGTGAAGGTAGTAGCAGCCACTCCAATTAGGGCTACAGCTACAAGCACAAGTCTCCTGATGAAAGTATACATGGTCTTCAGACGAGGCTCTGAAGCCACCAAGGAGTGGACATATCGTCTGATGATCACATCAAGGATGTAGACCACCAAGTATGTTACAAGAAGACCTGCGAGAAAATTGATGCCTGATTGAATATTTGCCACCGTTCGGGGAGCCAGCGGTGATGAAAGTATGATCTGAGATAATGCGATGAGGCCAATGGTATAAATAGCGAAGTAAAGCATCCTGCCTACAGGACGCTCCTCAGAGATTATTGGAGAGAGACGCTTAACGTCAGACGAGGCGGCCCTGATTGCGAGCGCTAGGACAGATAATTCTACTATGACCAAAAGCGCGTCAGGTTGTAGGAAGAACGGTAGGAGCGTCGGCGCCTGCGAATAGACGATGTTGGCAGCTTCAAGCACACCTAGGCCGATTACGGCGGCGATTATTGGACCTCGAACCAACGCTAGGATGGCGTCTTGGGTCGGTTTCGAAAATGAGATCCTGTGGATCAGTTTACTTAGGGCTAACCAGATTATTGCGGAGATTCCTATTGATACCGCTATGATTAGAAGCGGCACTATGATTTCTAATACCATTACACCGCGTGACTCAGGACTAAAGCATACTTATTTATGATTTTTATGAACACCAGTTTATCGGTCGATACTCAGCTGGCCGGGGAAGCCTTCCTGTATGGTCCTCTAGTTCTGCGACGCGCCTTACTTTTCTGCTGCAGTTCTTCAAGTAGAGATGCTTCCTTATTCAGGTAGTCTTCATTCCTCTTAGCTCGGTTCTTCCTAGGTTTCCTAGCAGTGGTTGCCGAGTCTCTGTCTCCGACCAATCCTTGCATTCTTATTATGCGGAGTATTTGCTCTTTGCTATTGGGCGGCTAGTTTCCGGAGAACGTATTGCAGTATGCCTCCATGTTTGTAATACTCTATTTCTATGGGCGTATCCAGCCTAGCTGTGACCGTGAAAGTTTTGGCTGAGCCGTCCTCCGACTCTGCGGTCACCTTCAGGCTCTTTCGTGGAACGAGACCTTCCTTGATACCTGTGATGGTAAAGGTTTCACGACCAGTAAGCCCCAGAGACTTCCAGCTCTGACTCTGCTCGAATTGAAGTGGAAGAACACCCATGCCCACCAAGTTGCTGCGGTGAATCCTCTCGTAGCTCTCAGCTATCACCGCTTTGATGTCCAACAGGTTTGTGCCCTTCGCAGCCCAGTCTCTGCTGCTGCCAGCACCATACATCTTGCCAGCCAAGATCACCAAGGGGACCTTCCTCTCCATGTACTGCATAGACGCTTCATAGATAGTGGTGACCTTCTTGTCGGGGAAGTACAGTGTCCACCAGCCTTCCATGTCTGGTACGAGCTGGTTCTTCAGCTTGATGTTGGCGAAGGTGCCTCTGATCATGACTTCGTGGTTTCCGCGTCTAGCACCGTAGCTGTTGAAGTCGACCCAGTCTACGCCTATTCCGATCAGATATTCGCCTGCAGGGCTGCTCCTAGCTATGGAGCCTGCCGGGGAAATATGGTCGGTTGTAACCCTGTCGCCTAGAAGGGCTAACACCCTTGCGCTTTCAACGTCTTGAGAATCAGGTGGCTGAGGTTTGATTCCTTTGAAGAAAGGAGGCTCATGGATATAGGTGGACTTCGAGTCCCACTCGTATTGGCTGCGCGTAGGGACTGGTAAAGCTTCCCACCGCTCATCACCCTTGAATACATCAGTATACTTACTCCTGAACATCTCAGGTTTAACTGACGCTGAGATGGTATTCCTGATCTCCTCCATGCTCGGCCAAATGTCTCTCAAGTAGACCGGTTGACCGTTCCTCCCTATTCCAATAGGCTCATTCTGCATATCGATGTCTATTCTGCCAGCCAAGCCGTAGGCTACGACAAGCATCGGCGACATCAGGAAACTACCCTTGACAAGAGGATGGATCCTTCCGTCGAAATTGCGGTTACCGCTCAGCACCGCCACAGTGAACAAGTCTTTAGTTTGAATAGCTTCAGAGACAGAATCAGCCAGCGGCCCACTGTTCCCTATGCAAGTTGTGCACCCATAGCCGACAACATGGTAGCCCAACTGCTCCAGATACGGCATTACACCCGCAGCCCTAAGGTACTCTGTGACGACAGCAGAGCCCGGAGCCAAGCTCGTCTTCACACAAGTAGACCCGCCCCGATCATCACCGTAGGATTAGAAGTGTTAGTGCAGCTAGTTATGGCAGATATCACGATGGCTCCATGAGTAAGCTCAGTTTCCTCGTTGTTTACCTTGACCTTCGCGTTCGGAGGAGCCACCCATCGCCCCACAATTTGGGAGCCAGATGAGCCTGCACCTCCCTCGTAGAACCATAGCCCGCCGTTCCTGACCTCTGTTTGAAGGCCCTTCTGCTTGAAATGCTGCGACATGATTTCAAGAAGCTTGTTCCTAGATTCTCTGAGAGGAATACGGTCTTCGGGGTTAGCAGGGCCTGCTATAGAAGGCTCTACATCCCCGATGTTCACCTCCACTATTTCGCTGTACTTGGGCTGATAGGTTCCATCGTAGAAGAGGCCCTGCAGCTTGCAGTATTCTTCCACCATCTTCACGTAGGTCTCATCTTTCCCCGTTAACCTAAGATAGGTGAGCGTCTCCGAATCCACAGGGAAGAACCCGGCGGTAGCACCGTATTCAGGAGCCATATTCGCGATAGTCGCCCTGTCAGGTATGCTCAGCTCTTTGAGACCTGAACCGAAGTATTCTACAAACTTGCCTACTACTCCATGTCTCCTCAGCTTCTCTGTAATACTGAGAACCAGGTCGGTAGCTGTGGCTCCTCGAGGTAGACGGCCAGTCAGCTTCACGCCTATTACTTCGGGGACAAGCATGTAGTAGGGCTGCCCAAGCATAACTGCTTCAGCTTCAATTCCTCCAACCCCCCAGCCGAGGACGCCCAGAGAGTTAACCATAGGCGTATGGGAGTCTGTGCCCACCAGCGTGTCAGGAAAAGCAATAGATCGGCCATTTGAATCTCTCATGGCTACGACTTTGGCCAAATACTCCAAGTTAACTTGGTGACAGATGCCCCTCCCAGGAGGAGACACCCGGAGATTGCTGAAGGTTTGCTGAGCCCATTTCAGAAAAGCATACCGCTCTTGGTTACGCTCGAACTCCTTGTTGATGTTGAAGAAGAAGGCTGCCTCAGATCCTGAGGAATCCACTTGAATAGAGTGATCGATAATCAAGTCCACAGGCACAAGAGGATTAATCTTGGAAGGATCTTTCCCCATCTGGCTCACAGCTGATCTCATAGCAGCCAAATCGACTACTGCAGGCACACCTGTGAAGTCCTGCATCAAAACGCGTGACGGCTTGAAAGGAATCTCAATGTCTTTCTCAGAAATCCCGGGGCTCCAAGAAGCAATGTTCTGTACATCCTGATCTGTAATTATCGTGCCGTCAACATTTCTCAAGATGTTTTCTATGAGAACTTTGATACTGTAGGGCACCGACTTGGAGTCAAACAGACCTGCAGCCGCCAGCTTGCCAATAGAATAGTATGTGATATTCTTACCCGCAACGGAGAGACTTGACTCGGCAGATTCCTTTAGCATACAGTTCTCCAAAAATGGCTTTCAAAATCCCTGATTTAAACCATAGCTAAGCAACAGTGGTATTGTCGAGTTTTTTCATAAAGGGTGAGCAAAGGTGACTCACACCCTGATCATACACTCCGACGGAAGATGGTTTTGCCGCCTTACAAATCCCTTAACAAATCATCCAGACACATTACCACTGTTCAATTCTCTTAAGTCCGCCCTAGGTCTACGTTGCACGGATCTCCCTCAACACATAAGCAAACAACTTGACAGAATCTTTCTCAAGGCTTTTGTTTTTTGCTGGGTGGCTTGTGGCTGTGTGTTTTGGGGCTGTCCTCTAGGGGGGGTTTTTATTGGTTCGGAGTTTGGTTTCGGCTGTTTTTGTTTTGTTGAGGGTGTTTTCTGGTTGCTGCGGGGTTGTTTGCGGTGGTGTAGACTGGGGCCTTCTCCATCATGTAATGCAGGTATGTTGAGATAGACTCACAGCATCAAGTCATTATGGCATCTAGTTAACCTTCAAGGCTCTTCTTTGACAGTGTTGAAACAGGCGCAGGTAACTGTCTTAGCTACACCCTTCATCGCCCTCAGCCTGTCGATCACCAAACTGCCTATCTTCT
>JACPCU010000004.1 GCA_016184315.1 Nitrososphaerota archaeon | reverse complement strand
TAAGCCTTCCGTATCAGCCTGGGGTCTTCGGATCAGTCTCTGTTCAGCTGCCTTTAGGGAGAGCCTATGCAGAAGCTATACTCATAAAATGAGGATTGACAGAAAGCTATGCTCGGTTATCTTGTTATACTAGCTAACCTTATTAACTATTCTGCCAGAATGTAGGTCGTGGCCACCGTAGCTGTGAAGAAAGTGAACGAAAAACTCTATCGAAAGGTGAAGGCACTGGCCTCACTCAGAGGCAGAACTATAGGCGAAACAGTGAATGAGGCCTTGAGTCTTTGGGTTCAGCTCACATCAAAGAATGCTTTCATTGAGGATTGGCTGTTACTTGAAGATGAGGCACGTCGTAATAACGAAATCTATGAGAAGAATGAGGCTGATCTTATCTCAAAGCACAGAGGTAAATACGTAGTTGTAGCACAAGGGACAATTCTTGGAACCTTCACGAAGTCCAAGGACGCCTACGCTGCAGCTCGTAAAGCTGGAGTCAAACATGCTATAGTCACGCGCCTAGAGAACAAGCCAATGAGGGTCATGGAGCTTGGATGGTCGGTTATGGAGCAGCTAACATGAAACTTCATTCTAGATATAGCGAGGATGAAACACCCCCTGTTCCGGTTGCCGAGGCTACTCTCTACGATCCACTTATGGAAAACTCTGTGAAGATTTCAGTGAAGGTGGATTCAGGCTTCTCTGGAAGTCTCTTGATAACCCTTGATCAGTACACAAAGCTGGGGCTTGAACTTTACGAAGAACCCTCGAAGGCGACCTCGGGGAGGCTGCCCACCGGTACGTTTGTGCCACTTAGGGCCTCCAATGGAGTCCTTCAGCTGGGCCCCATGCGTCTGGAGTCCTTGGTGTATAGCACGCCGCTCCTGTTGAACCCGCTACTTGGCAGAGAATTGATGAATAAATGGAGAGTGCTGTTAGACGGACCAGCGAAGACCTTAGAGATAGAAACCGAAAAGTAGTTCATACACATATGGCCTTGTCTTGTGGGCATTAGAACCAAATTCTCAGGAGGGAGGAAGAGAGATTGGAGAAACTGGCGAAGAAGCTCCGTGCTAGAAGATCGACTTCAGCTCACCGAGATGCAGTTAAAGGAGCGGGGAAAGAGACTGAGAACTTTAAGGGTGACGTACAAGCGATAGCTGAGGCATTGAGGTTCGCCAAGCCTGTTGCGAAGAAGGTCTCAGAGAAAGTTGACGAAGAGCTAGCAAGGAGTATCAAGTAAAGTTTACAATAAATGCCGGCGCCTCCTACGCGGTCTCTCCATTCCAGCACCCACAGAAAGAACACTTTAGGTGACACCAGTATAAGATTGGCTATCGTACACGTTTCAGCTCCAGCATAGTTCACGGAAGGCGCAGGACTTGCAGTAGGATTTCCAGACGGGTTCAGGTGGGGTTGGAAGCTTGTTGACTTGTGTTATTCCTTTGATTGCTTCTTCGACTTGGGCTTCTTTTTCGGGTGTCAACTCTACTTTGACGTTCTGTTTGATGAGGGGGTAGTGGAGGACTCCTTCAGAGACATTTACATTGTAGGCGTGTTTAAGGTAGTAGATGTAGTAAAGAAGTTGGAAGAGGTGAGCATCCTGCATCTTCTTCGAGCGTTTCACTTCATGAATGATGATCCTGCCGTCTTCTTTACGAGGCATAGGTCCGATGCGCTGCCAAGCGAGACCGGTAGGCTGAGCGGCAAATGGTTCCTTTTCTTTGATGGGGTCTTCAGGTCTTTGGTGTTCCATGAAGTCGACTTTGATCCTGTCCACCTGAACCTCTTTCATCTTACGCTTATAGCCATGTTCGTGAAGAAGCCTTCCAAGCATGACGAGGTCTGATTCAGATTCGAGTTCTATGTTGTGAGAAAACAGCCAGAGCTTACGTTTGCAGACAAAATAATAGTTAATCTGAGTACCAGTAAATCTGGATACCGTTTCAGTTTCAATAGCTACATCAGTAATATGCGAAGACATAGTCAACCCAAGAACTTCTCAGCAGCGAATAATCAACTCCCAAATTCTCTCCTTCAAATCATATTATATTGTCATCAATCTGACCAGTCGGATATATGACTCCTAGATCCGAGTCATATCTTACATCAGCAAACGTTAGACCATCCTCTTCATCCAACAGTCTATAAACTTTGTAAAAAGGCACCTTAACTGAATACTCAGCCCTTGCGAATCTTTCTTCCTTGTTCAAGACCTTCTGGGAGAACTCTTTAGGTATGATTTCTATTGTCAAATACCTTTGTCTTCTCGTTGTTAACCCCTTTGCTCTCATTTCACTTATCGTAAGCTGGAAGCATTTTAGTGAGTTCAGAAGATTATCTATGTCAGTGCTCGCTTGAGCGATTTCCCGATCCAATTGATCAAGATAATCCTGTTCATCACATAACTTCTCAATAGCTGGTTCAATAATGCTATTCTTTAGCAAACCGTCAGACTTGATTTCTTCTCTAAGGATATTCATGCTAGACTCTGTTACTAACGGGTCATAAACATTTGCTGAGCTATCAGAAGGAGAATATACAATAGCTTTTTCTGGTGGTCTTGAGCCTTTACGATTAATGCGACCTAATCTTTGAACAAGAGCTTCAATAGGACAAGCTTCCGTATGCATGGAATTAAAATCTATATCAAGACTAACTTCAACAACTTGAGTCGCAATGCAAACGAAACCCTTCTTAGGTAGATCTTCAAGAACAGTTTCCTTATTCGCTCTATCCCTAGCGATGAACTGAGAATGCAAGAGCATAATTTCGTCTTGGTTTAATTCATGTCTCTTGATGATAGATGAATAAAGCTCTTTTGCCTTTGCAACAGTATTGCAGATCACAAGAACTTTCTTTCCAGCCTTGGCGTCCTGTATTACATCATTAACACACTCACTGATTCCATGATTCGTAAATTCAAGCAGAACTCTACCAACATCGTCATGAGATTTGTCTATCAAAATGTTCAAATCTGAGATGGATAAATATTCCTTGAGCTTGGTCCGTAATTGTGGTGGCATAGTGGCAGTCATAAACAAAACTCTTGCACCTAACCCAACTGCTTTTTCGACAGCTTCCAGTGTCAAAGCTACCGTAAATGGATCATACGCGTGAACTTCATCAATAACAATGCATGAATTTGATGAATTCATGAGTTTGAGGTACCACTTTCCCCAATTCAAAGAGGCCAGAAGAAACTGATCTAATGTTGCTACTGTTGACCCATAGATAAACGCCCTAGAAAAAAGTGATTTTCTGAAATCCCATGAGGTATCATTTTCCTCACGCCACAGAACAAAATCAGAACTCCCGTGTGCTAAACCTACTTCATCCCCCGAAATATCTTTGAGCCTCGCCCGGATTCTGTTGCAGGTTGTCATGGTAGGGAGAAGATAAAGTAACTTCCTAGATTCAAAATTCTTGGATGCCCACAGTAAAGATGCTTCTGTTTTTCCTGTCCCAGTTGGAGCTGTAACCAAAGTATTACCTACTATCGATGAAAGAGCTTGCTGAAGATCGCTCAGAGGTTGCTTAAGATGAGTCTTGCTAACTAAATAGCGGAGCGTTTTAGCATGAAGATCCAATGGCTTATAGGGTATGTACTCAGACCTTCCAGAAGCATACCAATCGCAGTAATGAATCACTGACTTTGTAAATGCGTATTTTAGACGAAAATACTCTGCAGTTAGGCGACCTTCTCGGCTTATTCTGGTTTGATATAGCTTGTATCTATCGTATATCTGAGAATATGTCTTAGGAATCGTGGCCGTTAGCTTTAGCGAATCTCTGAATCTCTCTTCGTAAACTCTGCGTACAAAGACATTGAGAAACTGCCTTACAACGGGTTCTAATACACATGGGTCTTCATCCAGTTCATACCTTCCACTGAACTTTTCTGTATGGAGCTCAGAATGGTGACATGCCACGGCTAGAGGGTCTGGGAGCAGTAGAATACCACTGGAAAAATTTTGCCTTAATACTTCATCCGCAAAAAAGAAAGAGACAAATGCGTGACTCACTTTTTCTTTTGTGGCTCCTCTAACATAGTTCTGAAATACTTCAGTCGCTTTTCCTATATCATGCAGGACGACTGAAAGAAAAACATGCCTCCATAGTTCATCTTTAGATATTTGCAGTCTCTTGCATAAAGAACTTGCAAGGTTCTCTTTGAAGGGCCTAATATGGTCAAAAAGTGTAGAGCAGTCCATTGAATGCTCTTCAAGAGTTTGTTTACCATGCTCATCGTTTTTGGCTAGCGTTTCTTCATAGGAATACAAAGCATCTATCACTAGTAGAATCACGATAAGCTTCTACATTGTCCGAGTCCACTCTAGCTGGATATGACAAATAGACATATTTTCTTCGATCTGTTTCCCATCTTTCACCTCGTTTCTTGATAGTAAAAGAGCGTGGAAGGTCATAGATGGCGAAAGATGAAAGCAGTCTAGCTCTTGATTCTTTGTCAAGACTTTCAACAACATTTATTGGAATCATGCTATTAGAGATAGTAAACGGCGAATGAGCTTTCTCCAAGTCTACAACGGTGGCTTCCTCTACTCTAATGAGTTCGTCATCCCTGCCTAGACTTAATGGATAGTTAGGATCGTTAAACGCGGTTTCAATCAAGCTTATCATCGATGATTCTCTAGGTCTTAGGTAGATGTAGTAGCCTGCCTTGAACAGTTGTTCTCTGACTTGAATAGCTGGGAAGGGCCTCTTGCTACCCGCGAATTTAACTATCGTCCAATAATCCGTCACCTTGCCGCCGTAACCATTTTGGATCACGCCTGCGTCTACGAGTGAATCTAAACAATCATTATTCTTCCATCTTACATATATCTCCTCTGTGCTTAGTCCCAATGCTGCGCCTGCTAGGCCTAGAATAGTTGTTCGCGGAGGGATTTCCATTGTTCTATGGTATCTAATGTCTTGTCTTGGTTTAAATGAATTAAAGAGACCCTTTACTTTTACCCTAACTGCTTTATTGGCTTGCTGACTCGGCATCTTTGATGATTTCCCCAAATGCCTGTGATATGCTCAATATCTTCGCGCCCTTGTCTCCAATAGCTATCTGTTGACCAACCTTTATTCCAGCAAATTCGTTTACTGCGCCAATTGTGCACTTTTCAATAATCTCTTGTTCGTCTGTGAGTGCCTCTGAGACGCTATTCAGATCAAGATTTTCTTCCTTGCTCATCTTCAATCTCTCCAGGAGAATTGGTTTTCTGGTTGATAGACGCGTGTAGATCACGAATTTTGGTGATATGTCTGTTAAGAATCGTGACTGCTTTCCTCCGCCCCAAAGATCTCTAATAGTGGTGAGTAACAAGATTAACCGTCTTCTTTTTTCTGCAGGATCAAGGTTTTGTGGAACTTTTCTTTTGGCAAAATTATCTGTGCTAAAATTGCCTATCCGCGCTAGGTCTATGAGAACAGTCCAGTAGAAGTAATTGTAGTAGACCTCTGTTTCGAAGGGAGGCATTAATTTTGTCGGATCTTTCTTTCCCTCATCGGTTATCCGTACACCAAGGTCTCTATCGTCCTTAAATGGGAAAAAGGCAACTGCGGGAGATACCTTCACAGGTGATATTCGCTTTAAGATTTCGTTGCCTGCAAGCATGAACCCAAAGAGGTCATCATCAATATACTTAATCGGGTCACAGGCAGACGCCGCCGATTTTTCGACTACTTTGGTAACGGGAGAAAGCTTCTCGCCCATTTCCTCTAGCTTATCTCTGATGTATCTTCTCATAGCCTGTCCTGAAACATATGGTAGTTCATCTCCATTTGGTAATGTCACCTTCTTGACCACGCCTACATTTTCTTCAGTGAAGCTTGCGTTAATGCTTCCAGCAGATGTCTTGAATATCATTGTCATACTTATTGACTTGGACATTAATTCGCACTTCCTGAACTCTTCGATCTCGCATAAGTGACCTTAAACTCTTGGTCTTTGGCGAAGATTCCGATCAATGCCTTGTATTCCCTCCAATTGGTTTGATCCGTCTGGTAGAAGAACTCAAGATCAGTGGACAGCTCAGGGATTCTTTTCTTGATCCTATCCAGCACGTCAAGAAACTTGTCGAACCGTTTGCATCTCTGCAGATCGTAAAGAAGCGTCTTAGAATCTTTTTGAGCACTATAATATCCTATTTGATTCCCAACCTTTTTGCAATAATCAACAAGCGACTTTTCCATGCGGGAATAATTACTTAGGCATACTTATATATGCTTATGTAAGATTCCAAGAAACCGGTCAGACCCCTCACCGGAGAGTCTTTGGCGTTAACAATTCGCTCGGAAATTGTACTGACTTCTGCGCCCCGTATTAATCGCCCCGCGAAGATTTCCCTTAGTCGTGTGATCCAATCACGGCCTCTCTTAATAGCTAAACTGTCAAAAACTTCCAAGAAATTGACTCCATCATCATCTAGCCTTTTATACACGCTGAAGAGCCAATGTAAGTCATCCAAGTAATCTTGACTTTCAAAAGTCGTTACGTTTCCAGATCTTGAGAGAAGATAGAATTCCCATCCCTTTGAAGAAGCAACTGATAGAAGACGGTCAGAATCCTTGGCTTTAGCTAAAGTTCGGTACATTCTGTAAGTACTTGCTATAATGTTCTCCGATATTTTAGGATATTTCCACGTTTCCAGACCGATACTAGAATTATCAGCAAATGAGACTCTAGGAAAATAGCTAAGAACCTCATTCCTAAACTCTGCAAGCTCGCTGAGAGAATCCGTTCTTGGGTAGGAAAAGAATAACCTACCCTCAGTCGTATTCAAGTTGTAAATGATGCTTTTCGGCGCTAATAGAGAAGCTAATTCACAGATCGAACAGGTAAGCGCTTCTTTGGAAAGATTAGAGAAGAAGTTTTGAAAATTCTTCGAGCCAACACTTAACGGGTAATTGTTCGCGTGGATCTTCTTACAAGGTCTTTCTTTACCACAAAAGCTGCAAATCGAGGCGCTTCCTCTAAGTAAAGGCGTGTAGTTCCAGTTAAACTTGGGCCTAGAACTGTGAATATTATTTCCGTCGTTTAGTTTAGGAAACTGATGTCCCTCAACTTTCTTGTACTTTTCTCTGAGATTCTCATATTCCTTAACCTGAGTTGGCGATAGTTGTATATCTTCATCATACTTGACCTTTAGGTCGCCGCCGCTGAAGAGAAAGTTGACAGGTCCTGCGAGTGATATCTTTTCGACGATCGCAAATTTTCGCTTTACGGTGTCATATATCATGGTCTTGTTCCCTGTAGGGCGAATGTACTCATTTTCTCTGATTCTCTCGAAAATCTTCCTTAGAGCATTCTGTAACGTTTCTATTTCGTTAACTTCTACCAGATAAGAACCATCTTGCTCAGTAACATTGATTGATTGAGTAGTTTTAAGATCATCAACCAGAACGACAAGTCCTACGTCAATCCACCCATTCCCGGTCGATTCTAGGACAAAGGAAGGCGACATTTCAAGTCTACTCTCTTCTCGTTGAATTAATTCGCTATCTTCTCTATCTACCTTAGTGATGAGCCCCATCCGCTTGAGTATGCTTAGCTGAGCGTGAACAGTTCCCAACGAGTAGCCAGTCTTCTTGGCAAGCTCCTTGCTTTCAACTGTCTTAGCTGCCATCACCACAGCCAAGACTCTTTCTGTGGTCTTGGTCCATCTCTTCTCTATTTCCTTATCATCGGTGGTCGCTTCACGGAGAAACCTAACAAGCACACCACGATCATGGGGAACAAGATTTTATCCTTTTGCAACGATAATAAAGATAAGGTTAGAGTTGAGCATTCGTGGCGCCAAACATCCTTCATCTGTAGGTATAGCTGGCGGTCGGAAACCTTTTTAGGTTATCCGCGTAGATACACCGTAAGCTAATCTTATGCACGTGAAAGTTCTCCAAAAGGGAAAGATAACGATACCAAAGCAGATTAGGGAGAGCGTCGGAATCAAAGAGGGTGATATGTTAACGCTTGAAGCTGCCAGTGGAAAAATATTGAGCCTCCCCCAATCGCTGTGCCTAACCCCACCGAGACCCTAGACAAGTTAGCAGCTGGACTGAAAGTGAGGGAACCTGTTGACAACGAGCTTAGGAGGGCAGGGGCTGCTAGGTTTCAGAGGAAACGCTGGCGTACGCAATGAGGTTTATCGACTCCAATGTTTTCATATACGTATTAGTTGGGGCACCCCAGCATTCCTACGAGGCTGCCTGGGCGGATTCTAAAGAGAATCGAGGAGGGTCAAGAGGCGGTGACTTCCACGGCTGTCATCCAAGAGGTTGTCGACTGGCTCGAATACAACCGGCGGAGAGCCCGAGGTTTCAACCTTCATCAGAGCCGTCAACTCATATGTCGCTATGCGCAA
The DNA here is from genome assembly GCA_016184315.1 of Nitrososphaerota archaeon. Taxonomy (GTDB): domain Archaea; phylum Thermoproteota; class Nitrososphaeria; order Nitrososphaerales; family JACQRY01; genus JACQRY01. The sequence continues at coordinate 27,462 of JACPCU010000004.1, read as the reverse complement.
GCTTCCCGCATCATGGGAAGACTTTCTTCCCGCGGCCACAGATGCTAGAGAACTCGGAATCGACTTCATCGACGCCGTGATACTGCGGACTATGGAAAGGCTTGGAGTGAAGGAAATCTACTCCAACGACTCTGACTTTGACCGAGTAAAGTGGGTTCAGAGAGTATTTGAATAGACGGCGAGCCGCTTAGCGTCTAGGGCTCAGGAATCTCCACTTTAATCTCTTTCTTCACTTTGAAATAATTGCTGAAGTTTATTATCGTGACTCCTCTTACCTCCCTCGTCTTCGGATCTCGCCTCACCAAAACATAATCATCTAACTCCTCAGTCACAGAGGGTTTCGGTTCTCCAAAGCTTAGGTATGCAACGTCAGCATCCTTATCATAGCTGACTATCAGCTTGCTCTTCTCCATACGATATTACCTCTCTTCACCCTGTCTGTAAGGCATGCGGTCACTATAAAGCCTTCCCCATCTAAGAGTTTCATGACGACAGCCAGATACTTGGCTGTAACAGGAGTTTCTGTGAAGAATCTATAACACACTCTTGTATCTTCAGTAGCACCTTTTGTGACTAGTTCAGGCCCACTCAACGTAAGCTCGATCTTCTTCTCATCTGCGAGCGCTTCTGGATGAAAATAAGCTATGTGGATCCTTTAAGTGTCAGGGAACCTGATCCTTCTTCCGTCGTAAGCAATCAAATTCTCAACCATATCATTTCTGGGTCAGCAACACCTTTGATGCCTTATAACCCAATTGATGAGGGAGTCGTATGCATAACGAAGTCCGAAGTTCAACGGCGCCTGCAATAATTTTTCTAGCTTTCAATCCTACCATAGTTCTCTTGAAACAAGCTAATTTTGATTCAATTGGTGAGCAAAAAGATAATTCCATATCCACCTGCTTGTCTACCAAGATTATCTACCGAAGTCAGAATCTAGTTGGGCTTCACCAAGAACCTGCGACCTAAGGCTAACTAATATTGGAGACGATCCTTTTTTCTGTATTGGCTAGATTGATAAAGCCAAAGCCTAGCGAGTTTCTTTCACCGAACCCACAGTCAACAGCAAACTCCAAAACCTCCTGTTCACGCTTACTATTCAAAGAGAAGCCTAACTGCCACAGTGAGCCTATGACCAACTGCTTCTGCCTCTTCACCCTAATAGGCATAGCAACAGACTTAAGGAAACGATAATAACGAATTTCAGGCAGAAGACGCTCCTCCACTACCGAATTAAGATCAGAATCACCAGCATAATACTCCTTAAACTTCTTCATCATATTATCACGAAGCTGCTTCACAAACGCCTCCAAAGGAACATCGCTCCTCCAAAACAAATACTCATACTCAACATCAGGCTTAACCCCATACTCCAAGTAACGCCACCTAGGAATCCTCAACACAATAGGCGTAGCAGTCTTCACAGCCACCTCAAAACCAGACGCACCAAGCCTAAACGGCCTACCCACATCAGAAACCACAAACGGAACCTTACCCACCAAAACCATCTCCCGATTATTCATTCTCCTCATAGCACCCCTTTCAACAGCCTGAATCAAACCCATATTTGGCGATGAAACCAGCAGACACTTGTCCTCACCCTCCACATAATTTCCAAAAGGAAAGATATTCGAAAAACAGAAGAACTTGTATCCAAGCTTATCATGAACCCCTACAAGCCCCTCCTCCCTGAAGAAAGAATAGAGCAAAGCCTGCGCATGGTAATGATAATCATTCACAAACGGCGCCGAACGCAAAGGCCTAAGACGCAGAAGAATACGCATCCCGAAGACCCGTAGACACATCAAACATAGATAAACAAACCTTACGCCATGTCACGTTGAGCCAAGGAGCTCTGACAGTTTGCATAGTTCAAGAAGTGCGTGATCAATTATTAAATGAAGAATGTTTTAGATGTTCACCAAATCCCGTGAATCATTAGAATCCAATGAAGTCACAGGATGTTTCCAGCGAATGTGACGACGAAGAGGGCTTCGCTGGGAAAATAGACTAACGCTACGAATGGTAATCGAACAACCTTCTTGGGGACATCTTTGACTACCATGTCTTGACCTAGATAGGAAAAATGTGCGTCAACGCCTCCGAACCTTTCTGCAACCCTATTCACAACATACTCCGCGGTCAACCAAGGCGCCCAAGCCAATAACATTAGAATTCAGATTACAGCAATTAATGCAATCCTGTTTCCCTTCATTTCGAAAAAACTTGAACCTAGGTACCACCAAGTCTATTCTTGGATTTAACTTATTTCTCTGTTAGGGAAAGGATTTATGGCCAATCTCCCAACTCAGAAGATCAACCTGAATGGCTCCGATGATCTACACCACCGTTTCCAACGGCGTGACTCTAGTGATACTAGCATTATCAATGGCGCTGCTTTACAGGCAGAAGGGCTCATATTTCAAGCTGGTACAGCCGTTTCTAATTGCCGCCTACGCTCTCCTGTGCATAGCCCTTATGGCTGAACTCGTCATCGACATCCTTCAGACAGCGGAGACCGCCCTTTGGTTCCGTCAATTAGCCTCGACAGCACTACTTCTCTCGGGCTTAACTTTGTCCGCAGCTGCGTCAGCCATAACCAAGTCTCCGAGCCGTTTCTGGCGGCGCCTAGGACTGAGCGTCGGTAACACGATGAACAGGTGGCTCTTCGCGTACACGGTCTACACGGGCATCCTGCTCGTGCTCCTGTGGGTAGTTCAGCCCTTCGAAGTAGTTTCTGCTGTGACTCTTTACGGAAGAGAGTTGTTGATACCCAGAGTGTACTTGTGGTATGGTCTCATGATTCTTGTCAGCTTGGCTTTGTTCGCAGCTTATCCGTGTAGACTGATGATTATTCACGGTAGGGTGTTGAAGTCTCCTGGAGCGTCGAAGGCTCTTGTCTCGATGGCTGTTGCTTGGATGGTTTCAGGGATTATTCTCATAGGCTTAAGGGGCGTCTTCAGGGCTTTTGGATTGGAAGTGGGGGAAGTGGCTAATCTTGTATCTGCAGCTGTGTTCTCCGTGACCGCATACTACTTCAGGAAAACCGACGTGTTGCAGAGCCTATTCGAAGAGACGGAAATCAAAGCTGCGAAGCCTAAGTACGACAATGCGCTCCTGAAGAGGACAGGGTGGACCAGCGGTAGCCTGAGGGGCAAGAAAATCCTGTTGGAGTACGAGCCTTCGAGCAGGTTTGAGACATTTACCAAAGAGTTCGTCTACGAGTCTCTTTCAATGTCCGTGGTGCCTGTAGTTGTCACTAGGCCAGGTAGCCCTGTGCATCTTTCGCTGAGAGAAGACTCTCAGACCAAGTTTCTTCTTCTGAGCAGAGCTGTTTCGAACCCTAAGCAAGGTGCTTCAAACATGGAGGTCCTACTACCGGAGGGAGACTCGGGGATAATCTTGGGAGCTTTGGATAAGGCTTTGAATGCTCAAGGCGGCTCAAAGTTATGTGTAGTGGTGGACAGCCTTTCTGATCTGCTTATCTCATGGGGGATCAAACAGGTTTACCAGTTCTTGACCCAATGCCTAGTGATGCTTTCAGGGCCGAGTGTATCCGGCCTCTTCCTGCTAAACCCCGGCGCCCATGATTCTCAGGTAGTTTCAGCTCTACGGGGGTTGTTCCCTACCATAGTGGCCGTGAGCTCGGATAAGGTCAGCGTCGTCAAGTCCTTTGAAGATACTTCCGGGACTGAAAAAGCAGTGTGACTGAAATAATCGTCTAATAGTAAGTATTCCAAGTTTGGTATCTCATACTTTGACGGGCTAATTGTCTATGGGGTTTCCCCAGTCATAAGAACTGATTATCCCAATCCTTTAAAGCCGTAGTCAAAAGAATCAGAGTATTCGGCAGAGAATCACTGCATGGCCAAGATTACATTTACAGTCAGGATCAACGCGCCCGTCGAACAAGTCTTCAAATTTCTAACTCAGCCCAGCAACACTCAGCTAGTCTACCCGAAAGAAATGGCTCTAAAACTCCTATCAGCACCAGAAAAACTCGAGCAGGATTCCCAGCTGACCTACCAAACAAAGTTGCTGGGTCAAAGCTTCACATGGAGATCCAAGATGAGATCTCTCACAGCACCATACGAATTCACCGACGAAGCAGTAGAATCCCCCCTCAAGAAATGGGTTCACAGACACAAACTCAAATCTATTAGCGGCAGAACGCTCCTAGAGGAAGAAGTAGAATACAGCACAGGACTAGGCCCAGTCGGAGACTTATTCGCGAAACAAATGATCACAAGAATCATGGAATATAGGCACACAGCACTGCGAAAAGTCTTCGGCGAACAGTCTGAACCAGTCTTCAGAGACCCGTTCAACATAGATCTACGGCTAGGCACCGCGCTATCTCTTCTCGCAACAATCATAGGCGTTATACTAACATTCTCCCTGCCTATTGGCAATGAGCTTCTTGTAATCATCTTAGGTTCTGCGGCCTGGATTCTGCTGTGGTTCTTCACCCATGACCTAGCTCACCTTGTCATCGGGTCAATCACCGGGGTAAGGTTCAGCCACTACTTTATCGGCCTCTCCAACATGATTCGACTCAGAAACATCATACCTTCTTCTCTTAGACTAGGGGTCATCGCACTAGGACTGAGGATTGATAGAACTAGGAGTAGAGCGGGGAAGAAGGGCTTCGCAGCCATGTATATAGCTGGGCCCTTAACTTCGATGCTCGCACCCTTCTCTGTTCCGATCTGGATACTTCTACAAGATGGAGCCAGTCTAGCTGGACTAGTGTTGCTGGTGATCTCACTGCTTAACCTTGGGTTTACGCTCTACTTTAGTCCCAAGGCAGGATGCATCTATAAGGCAAGAAAACTATCAACAGCTAAACGTTAGCATATTACGATAATTCCGCGTGCTGCTGGACAGCATCTTGATAACTTGTTAATGACTCATGTATGCTTTCAATCCTCATTTTATGAGTCTAGCTTCTGCCTCTTCAGATCCCAATTACAGGATAGATCAGAAACGGGCCATACAGATCTATCTGAGCATCTACGATGCTGCGAAAGCGAAGACACAGGGCTTCGCTCCGCCTCAACCCGTCGGCGTCAGCGTCCTCAACCTCTCCGCGCCGAGGGCTCAGCCTCAGCCATCCGGTAGCACTTCTTCTCCTGCTGGCCAAGGAAGTTTCTCTCCTAACGAGTGGCACCTTGTAAGCGGGGTCTTCACCGTAGCTGGGCTCGTAATGCTCCGGAAAAAGTAGCCTGGACTGTTTTCTATTAGTTAGTGGATAAACCATGGAGAATAGCAACAGATAACCCAGAAAAACAAGGTTGTTCTGATACTGCCAAGTCTCTGCGACAGCGATCTGAATAGCCGTCTAGCGTGGAAGATATAGGGAAAAATGCCTATATAGGCGTCTGTCCCTATAGTTGAAGTTGATGTAAGAATGCACCAGCCGCCGTTCGTCGTGGGCAAGCCGGTGACAGGTGAGTATTTCGTGGACAGGGAAAGTGAGCTAGAAAGGCTTCTTGCCTTGGTGGCGGGAGTTGAGAAAGGCGGTTTCAGCAACTCGGTGTTAGTCGGCCTCCGAAGGACTGGGAAGACCTCTATCCTCGAAAACTTGGCGGTCAAGCTGAAGCCGAATCCACGAATAGTACCGATGACGGTCAACTGCTACGGAGTAGCGGCAAAGAGCCGTTTCGCCAAGATGCTGGTAGACATGGCTGTAATATCATACGCCCAGAAGACAGGCGATAAAGCCTACTTGAAGAGGTTGGTGAAGGCTACCAAGGAGAAGGCAAGAGCCGCCCTGAAAAGAATCAGCGAAGCGAAGTTCTCGGAGTTTTCGGTGAAGATCCGGGATAGAGAGGTTGAAGAAGATTCGCTGATCGAGGACGCCCTAGGCTATGTTGAGTCCCTAGCGAATGAAAAGAATGTCTTCTTCATCATCATGCTCGACGAGTTTCAAGACATCGTCAGATGGGGAGACGATACGCTGAAGAGGATTCGAACCGTCGTGCAAGGGCAGAAGAGAGTGTGCTACATCCTGTCAGGCTCAGCGATAACCATCATGCGGGACCTAGTCTACGATCGCCGCTCACCATTCTACAGGCAGCTTGTGGAGATCCCGGTGAAAAAGCTTGAGGAGAAGACCATAAAGGAGTTCCTGAAGAAGAGGTTCACATCAGCCAGAATGCGCATCAACACTTCACAGATAGAGAAGATGATCACATACTGCGACGGCTACCCAGACTACGTCCAACGCCTCGGGCTAGCGCTCTACCTAGCACTAGGGCCAGGAGGCTCGATAACCGAAGAGGAGATCGACAGAGCATACGGAGACATGATCCTCAGCCTAGACGGAGAGTTCGAAAACTACTTCGCAATCTTCTCACCGCTAGAACGAGAGATCCTCGTAGCCCTAGCCACAGGAAGAATCCAGCCCAGCGGAATAGCCCGAGAAGTAAGAAAACCAATCTTCAACATATCCAAGACCCTAGCCACCTTAATGAACTACATGATCATCGAAAGGCCCATGAAGGGGCAATATAGGATAACCGACCCCGTATTCGCAGACTGGCTCAACAATCGCTTCAAACCCATACCTGAGCAAAGTTAGGCAACCATCCCTATATAGGCAGAAACCCCTATACCCTTGTTCGCCAATTTGTTGATAGGCTGATAATATTTGAGCCGTGAGCTGCTGGTTAACAGGGAGACGAATGAGCTAAAGACTTAACAGAACCTGTTACTTTCAATCCTCATTTGAGTCTAGTCTCTGCATCCTAACCTCAGCGACACCCCAAATAAGACATGAAGCCAGAAGGGCTCTCCGACATAGAATCTTGAAATTTATATTGCTAGGGGGGAGGCTGCGTTCCACAACTAAGACATCTAGGATCCGAATTTGACTGTTTATGTTGTAAAGGTGGGGTCCCCAGTTTCACAGGGAAGATGCATCCAAACACTGAAAGGTCATCAGATTTTGCCAATGATCTCTCACGCTTGCAGACTCTTCTTGCAGCAGCTACCTTTCGGAATAGATCTACCGTGAGGACACTCCCTCGGATGACCCAGAAAGGTGCACAAAGCGTCAGCGAACTCTTCAGTCAAATGATGCTCTATTCCACAAGCGATCTTCATATCTATGGCTATGCGAAGCTTATCTCTCATCAACGACTCGAAGAGCCTCTGGTTCCTAACCAACCTCGTACCTACTTTCCTACCTTTGTCTGTCATCTCTACTCCACGCCTAGGCAGATACTTCACGCAGCCCTCCTGCTCCAGCTTCCTAAGCATCTCCACCGCACTAGGAGGAGCGACCTCCAACAACTTGGAAATAGTCTTGATGTGCGCTAACCTGTGACCTGCCTCATCCAAGAGCCAGATCGCCTTAAGATACATCTCCGTATGCTCAGCTACAGCAGGCTCCAAATACAGAGGCTCAACAACACCAAACTCAGACATAGCTCAACCGAGGTAAACAGGGAGGAACACTATTAAACACTTAACGTTCTCCCCCACATAGGCTCAAAAGATGCTGAAATACACGTCTTTCAAAAGCCTCTTCGGCATAGTTCACATAGCTGTAACAGACAAGGGAGTCTGCATGCTGGACCTCAATGTAGACGAATCCAAATTCAAGAAAACCCTTGAAGCAAGATTCAGGAGAATAGCAGAAAAGGACGACAAGGCATTGCAGACCGTTGCCAAACATGTCAGTAGATACCTGCAAGGCGAGAAAACCAGCTTCACCGGACCCATCGATCTGCGCGGCACACCCTTCCAACTCAAAGTATGGAGACACCTACAGTCAATACCTTACGGAAAAGCCGAGACATATCGCGAAGTAGCTCAAGCCATAGGCACCCCAAATGCCTACAGAGCAGTAGGCAACGCATGCGGAGCAAACCCCGTCCCCCTGATGGTGCCCTGCCACCGAGTCCTAGCCTCAGGCAACAAAATCGGAGGATACGGCCTGGGCCCAGAAGTTAAGAAAAAACTCCTAGAAATAGAAGGCCACAAAAACATCAAGATACGCTAGCCAAGCAACCCAGAAGATCTCAGGGCTTGAGACCTATCCGCGTCAAGGCTATGGCTCGCCCTGTGTCCTCCTCGTAATCCCTGAGCAGCGTCAAGCCATATACCCACTTCACGCTCTGAAAACAGTCCTGCTTCGGAAAGACCAGTCGCAAAGGAGCACCGTGCGCCGCGTCCAGCATCCTACCTTTCAGGGAATAAGCTAGAAGCGTATCGTCAGCCTTAGCCTCCTCGAGGCTGATGCAGATACTGAATTCTCCCGCCTTAGCCATGACGAAACGAGCCTCAGGAAGAGGCTTAGCTAATCCGAGGACTGTTCGAAGCCTCACTCCGTCCCATACATTCTTGGGCACCTTCCACCCTTCCACACACTCGAAGTCGCATTCCAGCTTCGCCTTCTCCAATCCTAGGATCTGCTGGAAGCTAAATGAGAGAGGTGTCTCAACGAGCCCGTCTACGGTCAGCCTCCAAGTTTCGGGGTTGAATAGAGGAGCATTCTTGGAGGTGAAAGTAGGCATCTCAGCTTTCACCTCGACTTGACCTCCTCTGCGATGTCTATGATTACGGCTTGAGAATGCTTCCATGCTTGGTTTTCCTCTAATTTCTTCTATGCACCTAGGATGAGTTGCTGTCGTAGCTTTGACGGATAATGCTTCTGCCTAAAATGTTAGGTGGAGTGTCTTTTTGATGTTAGTGTTCTTTGAACTGTTGGACTTGTCAGCTCACGTAAAGCGTCAGAGGCAATCCACTTAGCAGCCTTGGAGTCCACCCGCTGGATCTCCTTGGCGGTCTTAATTGCAGCCTTGTTCAGATCTAGGTTTCTCTTACCGATCTGCCTCAGAGCCCAGTTGACAGCCTTCTTAACGAAGTTCCTGTCGTCAGTTGCCTCCCGTTTGATTATGGGAAGAAACTTGGCGAACTGGTTGTCATCTGCCTTCTTGTCGTGAACTGAGAGGGCTGCCATCAACACGAATCCTGCTCTTTTCACAAACTCTTCGCTCCTGCTACTCCAGTCAACCGCCTTCTGATGAGCGAATCTTGTCTTGTCGAAGAGGTTGCTGCAACACTGGTCACAAACATCCCAAGAATCAAAGTCCCTTACCCACCTGTCCATCTGCTCTTCAGTGACCTGCTGATGCACATCGATCATACTTGCTAGGATCCTAGCTTCATGAATGCCTGAATTCCAGAGCTGTTGAGCTAGAAGATGATTTCTTACCACCTGCTTAGCTATCTTCCTGAGCTCGGGAACCGGTACTCCATACGTCTTCTCCGTGCTGATTCCGAAGCGGGCCATGCCTGCAACGTTCTCAGGATTTGATAGAAATTTCAAATCCTTCAGAATTTCTTCATATTGCACCAGAATCCTCCCCCATGAGGAATGCATGCCTACTCAGGTTAACTATTTCCCTATCCATCAAGAAGGGTTAGAGATGAGTGATGCTAGAGCTGAAACCTCTGCCCATCGAATTCTATGCCCGCGACACTGTTACAGTTGCTCAAGAAGTCCTAGGCAAGCTCCTAGTCAGAGAACTTAACGGAGTCCTATTGGAAGGCTTGATTGTTGAGTCAGAGGCTTATCGTGGAAGCGATGATCCTGCGAGCCACGCCTACAGAGGCATAACTAATCGAAACAAAGTGATGTTTGGAAGAGCAGGAGTCGCCTACGTCTACTTCACCTATGGCAACCATTACTGCCTCAACTTCACCACCGAGAGGGAGAAAATTGCTGGAGCAGTTCTCATAAGGGCTCTTCAACCCTTAGTGGGGATAGACGTGATGAAGAGAAATCGGGGCACTGATGATGTTCATAACTTGACCAGCGGACCAGGTAAGTTAACCAAAGCATTCTCCATAGCAAGATCGGAGAATGGTTTAGATCTAACCACAGGGAAACAACTGTTTGTGATCGAAAGTGATCGACAGAACAGGTTCCAGATTGCCAGCTCCCGGAGAATCGGGATAAGAGAAGGATCAGACAAGCCCTGGAGATTTTATATTGTTGACAATGTATTCGTGTCGCGAAGAGGGCACTCCAAGTAGTCGGGTATCGCATGGCAACATCGCTTCCCCACTCCGTGAAGAGCTAAACACTACATTGTATCGATGGACTGCATGTTAATATATTGAAAGCAAATAGCGCTTCAACTATTGGTACACACGTTAATTAGCGCCTCACCTATCCCTTTCATCATTGCCATAGTTGTGTTATTGGCCAAGCAAAGAGGATCATATTTCAGACCAGTACAAACACTGTTGATCATAGGGCACTCACTATTAGCCACAACTCTGATCCTAGAATTCATTAGAGATTTTGTTCAAACAATTGAAACGGTCTATGTCCTAACGACATTGGCAGTCTCAGTCGCTGCTTTGTCAAGTTTACCACTAATCTTAACAGGAATATTACTTGGGAAGGCCTACACAATCTACCCGAAAAAAAGTATTCTGCAAATATTGTTATCAGATAGGACTGTTGCGTTACCTATCATCATCGTTGCTGGCTACATAGCTGCACTCATCTTGGCAGCATGGTTGTTTACGCCCTTTTCCTTTGGCGTGATTACAGACTCTTTCGGGACATCTTTCTTCGTCATACACGAAAGGTGGTACTCTCTAGGGCTCGGAGGCCTGGCACTCTTAGTAATTTACCCGATGAGGTTAATGATCAAGAGAAGTAGAGAAGTTCACTCTAAAGTTGTATCCAAAGCATTAATAGTATTACCTGTCTCATGGCTTTTCCTTGGAGCTTCGCTTTACCTTTTTAAGGTGTTTCTTGTTACGTCTGGCATGATTGCTGCCTTAGGAACCCTATTGGCGTCTATTCCTTGGGCAGCGACAGCCTACTTGTACAGTAGACCTTAGGCGTAATTAACGCCCGATCGGTCTTGATTCTATAATTAACTACGTAGGTCTCTTCGACAACGGCGCCAAGACTTGCAAGTTTTACATGCAGGTCTAATTACGCCTAAGGTCTAGTGATACTACCATCCTTGAAACCTTCTTTGAAACAGATGACGTAACAAAAACACCGTCACCCAACGCTAACCCGTTCAGCCAGCGTCTACGAGTAGGTCAATCGAACATCTTGGGCAAGAAGATACTTCTAGAGTTCGACCCATCTGACCCGTACCTGGATAGCGTAAGGGACTTTGCCTTAGAGTCAAGTAGAGGAGTTGTTCTAGTGGTGACACGTAGCAACAGCCCTCTTCACCAATTGTTATCCAAGAATAATGGAATCAGGTTCCTCGCCTTATCTCCTGCAACATCTTATCCGAGAGAAGGCAGTAGTGAAAACGAGATACTGCTCCCCTATGGTGATGACTCGATCATTCTGGACGCTATCAGCAAAACTATTCGAGCAAGAACCGAGCTGGAAACAGCAGTTATCTTCGACACTCTGTCAGACTTGACGATGACCTTCGGAAACGAGAAGACATATAATTTCCTCGTGCATGTATTAGAAATATTCTCCAGCCCGAAAATAACAGCTCTTTTCCTGCTAAACTCAGGTGCCTGCGACAGCAGGCTGGTTTCCAGCATAAAATCCCTTTTCGCAGTACACCTCCGACAAGAAAATGAACGGCTCACAGTCGTCAGACAGATTTAGAACATCCCACAGCTATCATTGCATAGTAAAAGCATAAGAGCAATCTGAAACAATCTTCTTTCGTCAATCACTCTACATGTGGTTTCAGATATTGTCGGTTGCAGTTGTCTTAGTCGAGTTCTTCATCTACCTTAGACTAAGGAGAAGGTCAGCCGCCTCTTTCAGGCTTATCAGCCACCCATAATGTTATCAATATTCTTTTTCGTCCTATCTGTTTATGCCCGGAAACCCTGATCCCGTAAGCATACCCATAGAGTTGGTTCAGAGTTTCAGAGCAGTCTCCTTCATAGGCCAGTCTGCCATGTGGCTGATCTTTATCTCCGGAAAACTGTGTCAAAAATCAATTAGAGCAGCTGTGACTCAGAGAACTCAGCCCTCTAAGGAAAGAATCACATCAATTAAGTGATCTGGCGGAGCTAAATGTTCATTAGACCATTCAAGGAGCAAGACCTGTCTGAAATCTTAGCCATCGAGCGCGCATCGTTTACCCATCCGTACGGTGAAGAGGTCTTCAACCATCTCTGGAATAGACACCCGGAAGGCTTCGCCGTAGCATGCGAAGAAGATAAGATCGTAGGTTACACCCTTTTTGGGGTTGACGACGACGGGGACGGCGTCCTATACTCCATATCAGTGCATCCTTCTGCAAGACACAGGGGATACGGCGCGATGCTGCTTGAATATTCCTTGAAACAGCTGGCTAAGAAGGTGAAACGAGTCTACTTGCAGGTCGCAGTGGACAACCTTGCCGCAATACAACTCTATCTTAAGAGGGGATTCACCAAGAAGAAGACTTGCCGCGAATACTATGAGGATGGCAGAGACGCTTATTTGTTGGTGAAGCAGCTGCGTTGAAAGCGTTTTAAAGCCCAAGCATAGGTGCCCGAATCCAAGCCCTTGCCATATCCTCGTCGCCACCTGTCCTTTTATTCGACTTTCTTCCTTTGGGCCCTCGGCTTCGGAGCCATCCAGCCGGCCATCCCCCTTCTACCATTGGCATTAGGTGTGTCAGTAACCCTCGTGGCATTCGCACAGTCTTTCTCGGGAGTAGCAAGAATGTTTTCCAGCTTCTTCGTCGGAGGCCTAATCGACAAGTATGGAAGGAAACCGATCATAATGCTGGGAGTCGCAATCTACGGTATCTCAAGCTTCCTAGTGGGACTGTCACAATCATACCTAGAATTCTTAGCCTTCAGATTCACCAGCGGAATAGGCCTAGCCCTATGGAGCACCGCAGGACACGTAATAATCGCTGACATCACTGACGCGTCAAACCGCGGCAAAGGAGTTGGATTAAGGAACATCTTAAGCGGCTTAGGGGAGGGCATAGGCCCAGCCCTAGGAGCCATCATCGCCTCACTATTCACTATACGCTCAGCCTTCTTCTTCGACGCTGCACTGAAGATCCCGATGCTGATCATATTCATGTTATTCCTAGAGGAAACAGGCAAAAGAAAACTCCAAACAGCATCCGGCAAAGAACCCACCGCACAGCAAGGAAGCATGAGAGACCTCGTTAAGTCGAAAGCCCCTCTGGTCTCAGGCTACACAGGCTTCAGCGTCTTCGCCCTCAGACAAGGCATGCTCATCACCCTGTTCCCACTGTACGCCAAGACTCAGATCGGCCTATCAACAGCTGAGATAGGAGTCGCCCTGAGCGTGATAACGATAACCCTCTTCATCATAGCCCTACCAGGAGGATTAATCTTAGACAGGTATGGAAGGAAGAAGGCCCTCGTACCCAGCTTCGCCGTCGCAGCCGTCTCCCTAGCCTCTGTCCCCATAGCTATGAACTTCAGCCAAGTGGTAGCAGTAGGCATACCCTTCGGTCTAGCTCTAGGGCTGGCCCAAGTCTCTTCTCAAACCCTAGCCATAGATATTGCTCCGCCGGGCAAACGCGGCCAATACCTAGGCTTCTACAACGCCTCAACCTACGCAGGAGTCATCGCAGGCCCCCTAATCGCAGCAGTCATAGCCGACATCTACGGCTACAACTACTCGTTCGTCGCTTTGGCCTTGGTGTTAGCAGCAGCATCACTTCTAGTCAAATTCTTCGCTCAGGAAACCCACAGGAAGAAAGAAGAATCAAAGAGCTTTGGAGCATAAGATTAATCTATTAGCGTTGAGAGGAGCTGTAGTAGCCGGCCATAGCGGCGGGGTCCCACCCGGTCTCATCCCGAACCCGGAAGTTAAACCCGCTGTCGCCACCGTGTTAGTGAGGTCCGAGAGGCTTCGTGAAGCGGTGGTGCCGGTACCCATAACGAAATACCTAAAAACCCCCGCAAACCCAGTAAAAACTGGATAGGAAGCAGACACAGTGTTACTACAAGCAAGCGCAGGAGACCCCTTCTTCAACTCAGTGCTCAACTTTGTGCTATACTTGCCGTTCGTATTATTCTTCCTCTACGGACAGAGACTGCAGACCTGGGTGATTCTCAACTCAGTCTCCCGCTCACTGGGGAAACTAGAATCTCTCCGGAACCGCTCTAAGAAAGAACTGGTAGACTACGTTGTGAAAGAATGCAAGCCAGCGTCAGACCCAGGCGACAGAATCAACCAGTTCCTAGAATACTTCACCATCATGCCCAACAGCTTAGACCCTAGGGGAATCGTCAACAAAATAGAGCACGTGGTAAGCCTCCAAGAAGAACGCATAGCCACCGAAGTCAAAGCCTTGGCGCCCGCAGCCAGCAGCATACAGTCTAAGGCGGTGGAGAACATGGTGGAGGTAGCCACCACTCTAAACATGCTCTACAAAGTTGTACGACATTACTACCTCATAGGAAAGAAGACTGCAAGCCTCTACGTGCTTATGCAACTACAGATGATTATGCCCAGTATTCTGCAGGAGGCGGACGCTTTGATAGGGGCGGTGGATGCTTTGAAACTTTCTCAACCCATAGGGGACGGAATAGGACCCATGGTAGCTGGAAGAATTATGCTAAACATTCCCACCAAAACAATCGCGAAAGAAACAGTGCTAGCGGAGACAACTTACATGAGTAGAACGGTTTACGTCATAAAGGCGGAAGGCCCCATAGGCACCGTAGGTCACCTAGGGAAAGCAGTGGGAGCACTAGTCGAAGACATGGGAGTGAAGCCGAACGCCATCATCATGATAGACGCAGCCCTCAAGCTTGAAGGCGAGAAGACAGGCGAAATCGCCGAGGGCATAGGTGCAGCCATAGGGGGCGTAGGTGTAGAGCGCTTCAGAATAGAGGAAGTAGCCACCAAACATCAGATACCCCTATACGCAATAGTAGTCAAACAGTCCCTTAACGAAGCAATCTCAGTCATGAAGAAGGAGATAGCCGAATCAGGAGACAAAGCTGTTGCCATAGTGCAGAGAGCCATCGAAGACAGGACTCACGAAGGAGACAAGGTTCTTGTAGTGGGAGTAGGCAACACCTTGGGGGTAGCTCAATAGATGGCCATGATGTTTCCATCCTTCGGCGAAAAGAAGCAGAAGATGCAGGTCTACACGATAGAGGAATGCCAGAACTGCCATGACAAAGTGAAACGACCATTCCAGCAGGGCGACTACGTCTACAAGGAAGCAGGCGAATGCCAGAAGTGCCACGGCAAGAAAATGATCACCATGGTATTCGGAGAAGAACCCCAAGGAAAACAGCAGCAGGCTAAGTCAGAACAAAAGGCCCCTCCTCAGTCAAAGCAATAGAATGCTCAAACTGAGCCACAATCTTACCCGCAGGCTCAACCAACTCAGGGTAAACCCTCACGATCTTCTTAGCTAGAAGCTTATTCAAGATAATCTGAAGCTCAGCTTTGCTATACTCATTTGACCAGTATCTCGGAGCGAAGGGCAACGTGCGATACTCGTTCCAAATCTTCTCCGCGAACAGGTCAGCAGCCTTGTCACCAGAGGACTTCCTAGCCAGCAGGCTGTAGATGTTCCTAGCCTTACCTTCATCCACCTCACCGAAGCTCTCCCGGCTAGTGAGAAACGGCTCGATGGCATACACTGAGCCAGCCTTAAGATCCCTTGTTCCCGGCATCCATGCGTTGGGAATTGACAGACCAGCATGAACCCTGTATGGTTCAATAGAATGACCGCAAAGATTGGAGATGGGCCTAAAGCCCCACCGCTCAGCGACAGACTCGATGACTCGCCCAATCTCCCCTGCGCGAGCACCCTCCTTCACCAGCTTGATGCCCTCAGTCAAAGCTGTCTCTGTAGCCTGAGTTAAGTCATCGTAGGCAGAGTTGAAGCATACTGTTACAGCAGTGTCAACCAAGTATCCGCTGATGTGCACACCCATATCGATCTTCACCACATCGCCATCGTGAAGGACACTTTGATCCGCTATGTCAGCAGTGTAATGAGCGGCAACACTGTTTCTAGAAACATTACAGGGAAAAGCTGGTTTGCCACCTCTACTCCTCACAGCGTTCTCAACGGTGTTGCAGATCTCCAATATGCTCATCCCAGGTCTAACAGTTTTCCTTATGTTGTTACGGACTTCACTAGCGATCCTCCCGGCTTCGAAGTATTCTTGTGGAACAGACATGTCTATTGTAGTCCGACTAGTACAGTTAATAGGTTTTGCAGGCTCCTCTTCCAAACTTAATTAACCCTCTCACTCAGAGAACAGCCAGAGATGGCTGGCTTCCGGTCGGTTGCAGTCGGAGGCACTTTTGACGGCGTACACAGTGGTCACAGAGCCCTCCTCCGCAAATCCTTCGAAGTCGGAGAAAGAGTTCTGATCGGCGTCACCACTGACCGGTTCGTCACGGAATTGGGGAAGGCACCCAGCAAGAGTTTTGAAGAGAGAGTCAGCGAGCTGAAGAGCTTTATTGAAGATGCATTCCCGAACCGAGAGTACATGATCCAGCCTCTGAACGACTTTTTCGGCCCCCTGTTCTTCACTGAGGAAGTGGAGGCGATAGTTGTAAGCGATGAAACTCTGAGCAGGGTAGGGCTGGCGAATCGTCTACGCATTGAAAAAGGATTGAAGCCTGTTGAAACCATTGTCATAGACAGGGTTCTGGCCCAAGACGACAAACCGGTCTCATCCACTAGGATAAGGCATGGAGAGATCGATTCTGAAGGACGCCTCTTGGAGAAGTAGACTCGCTATGCACGCGAACCTTATATGGCCTGAAAAGGATTCCCCAGTTGAATCTGATCCAAGTATTCCGGTAATGGGCGGGCTTGCTGTTATTAACACGTGTCTGTAAGGGGGGCTAAGTTTTGTCGAACAACCAAGGCTTCACAGTCACACCGTGGGAGGTCAAGGGAGAAGTAGATTACGATAAGCTGGTCAGAGAATTCGGTACCCAACCCTTAACAGAAGAACTCCTGCAACGCATCGCGAAGCACACCGGGGATCTGCATCTCTTCCTGAGAAGGAAGATCTTCTTCAGCCACCGAGACCTAGACTGGGTAATTGACAGATATGAGGCTAGCGAAAGATTCTTCCTCTACACCGGCAGAGGCCCCTCTGGGCACACCCACATAGGACATCTTGTGCCATGGATCTTCACTAGGCATCTTCAGGAGAAGTTCGGCGCAGAGCTCTACTTCCAGATGACTGATGACGAGAAGTTCCTTCACGACGAGAAGATGAGCATTAAAGAATCCATGGGATACACGTACGAAAATGCTCTGGATGTAATAGCGTGCGGCTTCGAGCCGGGCAAAACATTCGTCTTCTCAGACATAGAGTATGGGAAAACCATCTACAAGATAGCTGTAGAAGTGGCTAAACACGTCACTTATTCTACCGCTAAAGCGGTCTTCGGCTTCGAGGACAGCACCAACGTAGGCATGGTCTTCTTCCCTTGTATACAAGCAGTCCCATGCTTCCTTCCCTCAGTCCTGAAATCCAAGAATATGCCATGTCTCATACCTGCCGCGATAGATCAGGACCCTTATTGGAGAGGCATAGCAAGGTTCGTCGCACCTAAGATGGGTTTCTACAAGCCTGCGCAGATACACTCCAAGTTCATGCCTGGCCTCGCTCGTGGTGGAAAGATGAGTGCCAGTGACCCCAAGAGTGCAATCTTCACAGTTGACCCGCCGCACGTAGCTGAACAGAAGATCATGAGCGCATTCACAGGGGGCAGGGCTACGGTAGAGGAGCAGAGGAAGCTCGGAGGACAACCAGAGATATGTCCCGTTTACCATTACTACCACTTTCTATTCGAAGAGGATGAGAAGGAGTTAGCCAACATCTACCAAGATTGCAGAAATGGGACCCTCCTATGCGGAGACTGCAAGGCCAACCTAGCTGGAAAAGTGAAGCGGTTCTTGGCTGAGCATCAAAGGAAGAGAGAAGCAGCTAAGAAACAGCTCGACAGATTCATGCTGAGGGACTAGCCCCCAAGGATTAGATAAAACTGTAGAAGACTTAAAACAACCTCATAGCGATAGCTTGTCTCCGCGTGAAGAATATTTGCACAAGCCCCTGCATGGTCTGGAACGCAGGCTTCTCAAGGCATTAAGCGGTAGGGGCAAAACCACTCTTGAAGTCGCAGCAAGAAAAGCAGGCATCACCGAGGACCAAGCTAGGAGAACAGTCGAGTGGCTCAAGTCAAAGGGCTTGGCCAAAGTGGAAGTCACTGAACGGCATCACATTTCTCTAGCCGAGGAAGGTTTGAAGGCTGCCAAAGAGGGACTCCCAGAGAAGAGGCTTCTGAAGGCTTTTCGAGGAAGAAAATCGGTCTCGATCGAAGAGCTCAGAAAACGGTTCAAAGACCAACAGGAATTCAACGCAGCCCTAGGCCAAGCTAGGGCAAAAGAGTGGATCAAGATCTCCTCCGAGGGAGAAAAAACCGTTGTACTGCGCTCGGACAAAGGAGGAGCAAGCGCATCTGAAGCGCTACTCAAACGGTTGAAGAAGAAAGAGACGTATTACGATGATTTACCTGAAGGGATGAAGAAGACTTTCGACGATCTGAGCAAGAGGTCTGGATTTGTCTCGAGGAAGATTGTCAAAGCCATGACGGTAGCAGCTACACCAGAAGCAAAGAGCGCGCTGGGAGGAGTTGAAGAAGCCAAGGAGGTTGATGTCATCACACCTGAGATGCTCGTCTCAGGCAGCTGGAAAGGGCTCAGACTCAGGCCTCTGGATGTAGATGCACCCGCTCCATTGGTCTACCCGGGCAAGAAGCATCCCATTAGACTATTCATTGATGAAGTCAGAGAGATCTTTGCGTCCCTCGGCTTCCAAGAGATCGAGGGCCCAGTAGTTCAACCAGCATTCTGGAACTTCGACGCCCTGTTCATCCCTCAGGATCATTCTGCTAGAGACATGCAGGACACATTCTATCTGTCAGGCCTGTCAATGGATAGGTTCGACGATCAGAATATTGCTGCAGTAGCGACGGCCCATGAGTTCGGTGGATCAACAGGCTCCAAAGGATGGGGCTACAAGTGGAGATTGGAAGAAGCGAAGAGGCTCGTCCTCCGAACCCACACCACTGCGGCTACAGTAAAGTATTTGGCTGACTTCAAGCCTTCCGAAGCCAAAGTCTTCTCAGTGGGCAAGGTTTTCAGAAACGAGAAGGTCACCTTCAAGAACCTCGTCGAGTTCTATCAGATAGAGGGCATAGCGGTTGGAAACGATGTGACGCTGAGGGACATGATGGGTCTCCTCAGCAGATTTTATCAGAGGCTGGGCATACAGAAGGTAAAGTTTTGGCCTACCTACTTCCCCTACACTGAGCCCTCGCTTCAATCCGTGGTATACTGGGAGAAGCTGAATCGCTGGGTGGAGCTTTGCGGCATGGGCATCTTCAGACCAGAAGTCACCTTACCCCTAGGAGTAGCTAACCCAGTTCTCGCATGGGGAGGAGGGCTGGAGAGACTCATAATGCTGAGATACGGCATAGATGATGTCAGGCAGCTATACGGGAACAACTTGAAGTGGCTGAGGGAGACACCTCTATGCCTGTAGTCACACTGTACTTCAACCACCTCAAGACCCTACTCGAGAAGAACCTGACGGAAGAACAGATCAAAGAAGCATTGCCATACCTAGGCTTGGACCTCGAAGAGGCTGGAGAAGGCTTCGTAAGAGTCGAGTATAACCCAAATCGCCCCGACTACTCTACTGATGTAGGTATTGCAAGAGGCCTGAACGGTCTACTGGGCTTCAACTCAGGCACCCCGAAGTACAGTATCATCATGGGAGGCACTAGAGTCATAGTAGATCAATCTGTCATACCACTTAGACCACAAATTGTCTGTCTGAAGGTTAGAGGTCTACACTTCGACGACGAATCGATAAGACAACTTATCTCGATGCAGGAAGATCTCCACGCAGGCATAGGGAGGAAGAGGCGACGAGTCTCCATAGGTATACATAATTTTGATGTCGTAGACCCGCCCTTCCATTATGTTGCAGCACCACCTAGCTTCAGGTTTCCACCCCTAGGCTACACCGAGCCTATGACGATGGCAGAGATCTTGGAGAAGACGGAGCAGGGCAAGACCTATGGTCACATAGTGAAAGAATTCTCCAACTATCCTTTGATCACTGATGCTAACGGCAAAGTTCTTTCCTTTCCTCCGATTATCAACGGGGAGCGTACACGAGTTTCAGCAGCCACGAAGAATCTGTTTATCGATGTTACAGGCACTGACCTGAGGGCTGTGGGTGACGCTCTTACGATAGTGGCATCCTTCCTCCACGACACAGGTGGGAAACTCGAAACTGTTTCAGTAGATTATCCTCATGCAAGCTTAGCTACTCCAAACATGTCGCCTTTCGAAATGCCTGTCAATGTTGAAACGGTGAACCGTCTCCTAGGCCTTGACCTGAGCAGCGACGAGATCATCCAGTGCCTAGGTAAATGCAGGATAACAGCGATGAAAAGAGGTAACAGTATAGTAGCCTCAGTGCCCAGGTACAGGACTGATATGCTGCATCAAGTCGACATAGTTGAGGAAGTAGCCATCGGCTACGGCATCCAAAACTTCACTGCTACCACCCCATCATCCTACTCGGCAGGCGGATACGACAAGGGTCTCAAGATAATGAGCAGAGTAGAAGACGTTCTAGTAGGCTTAGGCTTGGTGGAGGCAGTGAACCTCACGCTCATAAGCGAAGAAGCAATAGCTAAGACCAGCGGCGGAAAAGGCAAGGCAAGCCTGAAGGTTGACGACCCGAAGAGCATGGAGCACGAGGTTTTGCGGGACAACTTGCTACCGTCTCTCCTCATGGTTCTGGCGAGAAACGTTCACGAAGAATATCCTCAACGAGTCTTCGAGGTTACCAAAGTCTTCCAACAGGATCCTCAACACCCCTACGTGATCACAGAGGAGCCGCAGGTAGCAGCCGTCATGGCTCACTCGGAAGCCAACTTCACTGAGGCCAAGAGCCTCCTCTCAGCCCTCTTGAAACAGGCTTTCAACACCAAGTGCTCAACATCATCTAAGCCTCATCCTAGTCTATGCCCCGGCAGAAGCGCCTCCGTCAAGATAAGCAACACTACGCTGGGATTTGTGGGAGAGATTCGCCCTGAAGTTCTCAGAGAGTTCCAGCTGCGCACACCCGTAGCAGCCTTCCAAGTCAACATCGGCAAACTAATAGAAGACGAACTAGGCCGAAAATGATCCATAGCGGTTAAATCTTAGCTCAAAGTGGAGGCAGAGGGATAGTGAGCTCTCTGAAACGTGGAGATGCAGTCCGACGCGCCTTCAACGGCTCTATTAGAGTGGGTCTCACATTCGACGACATTCTACTTGTCCCAAAGAAAAGCATTGTCTCTTCCCGAAGAGAAATAGACACAAAGACCAAACTGTCAAGGAAGATAGATCTCAACATCCCCATCGTCAGCGCCAACATGGATACAGTCACAGAGTCAGCCATGGCCATAGCTATTGCTCAGCTCGGTGGAATAGGGATCATACACCGCTTCATGTCCATAGAGCAGCAAGTCTCAGAAGTGTTGAAGGTCAAGCGCTCCGAAAGCATACTGATAGAACGCCCCTACACCATGGCTGCCGACAGAACCCTAGGCGAAGCCAAAGAAATGATGTCCGAGCATAACGTTTCAGGTCTCTTAATCATAGAGAACAGCAAGCTACAAGGCATCCTTACTTCAAGAGACATCATCTTCGAAGACGATTTGGATAAGAAAGTCTCTGAACTGATGACGCCAAGGAGCAAAATGGTCACCGCCGAAGAAGGGATAAGCATCGATGAAGCCAAAGAAATGCTCCGGACACACAAGATCGAGAAACTGCCTATACTTGACAAGGAAGGCAAACTCAAAGGCCTCATCACCAGCAAGGACATCGTGAAGCGCAGGGAATATCCTCAAGCCACCAAAGATTCGAAAGGAAGACTCAGAGTGGGCGCTGCGATAGGAGTGAAAGACGATTTCCTGAGGAGGGCCGAGGCCCTAATAGAAGCGGAGACCGATGCCTTGGTCTTAGATATTGCCCATGGCCACTCGGAGAACGCGCTCAGAGCCATTGCAAGAGTGAGAGACAAGTTTGGTGACGTAGAGCTCATAGCTGGAAACGTGGCGACATCTGAAGGCACAAGAGAGCTGATCGATATTGGCGTCGACGCTGTCAAGGTAGGAGTAGGCTCAGGCTCAATCTGCATAACTAGGATAGTCACCGGAGCAGGTGTTCCTCAACTCACAGCGGTGATGAATTGCGCAGAAGCCGCAGCTGAGAAAGACATTCCTTTGATTGCCGACGGTGGAATCAGGAATTCAGGAGACATGACAAAGGCGCTAGCAGCAGGAGCGTCCACGGTCATGATCGGCAGCCTACTGGCGGGAACCGATGAAAGTCCCGGCGTCACCATTCTGAGAAATGGGCGCCGCTACAAAGTTACCAGAGGCATGGCTTCCATCGGAGCAACGATGGGCAGGCAGCTCAGAGAAAAGGGTAAGCTAGACGAGGGGCTTGAAGAAGTAGTACCTGAGGGGGTTGAAGCACTTGTTCCCTATCGAGGCTCAGCCAGCGAAGTCATCAACCATCTCGTAGGAGGCTTGAAGTCAGGCATCAGCTATTCTGGAGGGAAGAACATCACGGATCTGAAGCACAACGCAGAATTCATCAGGATAACGGAGGCAGGTCTAAAGGAAAGCATGCCTCACGACGTAGAGACCATGAAGTAACGCTGGAAAAACTCTGGCGCAACTGTTTCTGCACACAGTATGTCTTGGGATGTGTCGTAGACTCGCCTCCAACCACTCTCCGCTCACTCCGATCCCAAGTCTTCATTCTGAGCTTCACAACATTTTTCCTCAACGCGTCGATGAACATGACTAATGCAGTATTAGCGATTTACGCCAAGGAGCATGTAGGCGCATCAGTCGCCGAAGTAGGTCTCATAGTCGCAGCCTACTATATCTCCTCGTCAGCCCTAAAGATACCCACGGGCGTAATTATCAGAACTGCGAACACGATACGGTGGATGCTCATAGGCTTCGCAGCCATGATCATGGCGCCAGTCGGCTTTGCTTTCGTGAACTCACCTATTGAACTATTTATCCTCAGGCTTCTTCACGGATTCGGTAACGCCATTGCCATCACTACTCTCCTAACAGCAGTATCCATAGTCACTTCAAGAGGAGGCGAAGCGAAGGCCATAACCTTCTATACCATAGGAGCAGCGTCAGGCCTAGCAGTAGGCCCAGGCATCACAGTAATAGCCCTGGGTACAATAGGAATCAGATGGACCGTTGCACTAGCAGGGCTAATAATGATTCCCTGTGTTGCTCTGGCTCTGATTCTGATGTTGAACTGGAAGGTTGACGATGCTTCTCACCAGCAGCCCGCATACAGGCATCTTCTTCCAATGCTCAGAGACAGAAACATGGTTTACATCGCAATCATTTATTTGGCGTCGACAGCCATAGCATCTACGCTAGTAGCCTTCGCGCCACTACAATTCAAGAATCTCTTCCATTCATCAGATCAGGAGTGGTCCACCATTTTCTTCGGATACTCAACCCTACTACTCTTCACTAGGATACTTCTGATAGGCGTGGTTTCCCGTTGGAGTATCAACATCCTGACGTCCCTAGCTCTCCTCAACGCTACCGCAGCAACAGTCACGCTAGCACTTTCACCCGATCTAACACTGTCTATCATAGTCTTCATCATCGCAGGTCTCTCCCATGGCTTACTCTTCCCGTTGAGCGCCATAATGACTGCAACCTACACCCCTGCATCCAAACGCATCTTCGCCAACAGCATCTATCTGCTAGGAGGAGACATGGGAAGCCTCATAGGGCCACTTGCAGCAGCGCCAATAGCAACAAGTTTCGGAATACCTGCAGCCATAGCTGCAATCGGCTTACTGCCTATTCTTGGAATCTTCCTTACTTGGAGGCTATCCAAAAGTGCTCCAGCTAAGGCTTAAAGGCGGGGAAATTCCTCCACGAAACCGGCTTCCGCAGAGAAAGCGCTGTTACGGCCGGTATTCGAATACCTAAGATGTGAATTCGGTTACCCAGATGCGCGACAGGTGGAAGCCAACACCCCCGTAGGGAAGGTTCGATGAGCATCAGGTGGGGAGCCTGGCGGTGACTCGACACTGCTCAGAGGCGGGGGACAGCACTACTTTTATCAGGAACGGGAGGCTTAATCAGATCGAGCATTTGAGTAAGGAACCCGAAGGAGCGCAGAAAACAGGTTCAAAGAAGCTTAGAAGAGGGAGTGAAGACGATCAATAGGTCACAAACCTAGTCTCCAGTCTTGTAAAGAAAAACTCAGCCGAGGACATTAACGCGTAGTCCTAGGTTTCAGCCTATGGCTCTTGTGATAGACACATTCTTGAGTAGTACCCACGGCGTAAACGTGGGTAGCCAAACCTCCCACCATTGAACCCACCGCCTCTCCTTCGACATAGCAACAATATTCTCAAGTTGACGCGGGATGCTATCGCTTATCCTGAGACCTGACACAGGGGTCTTTATTCTGCCATTCTCTATTAGGAAGCCTGCATCTCTAGGCAGAGTCGAATACTCTCCTGTCCGCGTGTTTTGGAAGCGAGTATACCAGTTGTTCGTCACTATGATTCCTTTGTTGACTTCTTTGACTAACTCATGGAAGCTTCTATCCCCGGGTTCCACTACTAGGTTCCAGGGGTGAGGAGTGATGATGCCTGCGTTGCCCGTTGTCTCCTCCTTGAATTTCCTTGCGGTTGTTGTGTTGTGAAGATAGGTTTCCAGTTTCCCGTTTCTTATCAAAGTGCGTTTGCCGGTAGATACTCCTTCGTCGTCACATCTTCTACGTACCAGTCCACCTTCAGCTGCAGGGTCGTCGAAAGCGGTGAAGCCGTTGACCGCTATTCTCTTGCCTTTCTTACCACTTAGGAAAGAGATACCTGCGTCGACCTCAAAGGCTGATGCTGCAGAAGCTACGTGCTGGAAGATGTCTGCTGCAACCGTGGGGCTCATGATGACGTCGTAGGTTCCTGCTTGACATGTCTTTGCTCCTACTGCTTTCTTAGCGTATTCTCCTGCTCTCTGTCCTGCTTCCTCAGCCCCGATTCCTGTGACAATAGGCGCACATGAAAGCCCGTGGCCACTTGCGTCGCCTTCAGCGAAGGCTCTTACGTTAAGAACTGTTGAGCCGTAAACGTCGCTTCCTGAGACGCCGGTAGATGTGTAGACGGAAAGGGCTACGTTCCTGCTTGTCAAGGCTCCTGAAACCCTCTTCGCGCCTTCGGAAAGAGCTGAGTCGATGGCATCTCTGGACACGGCGAGCAGCTTATCCGCAACCGGAGCAGTTCTCTCCGCTCCGGAGGCTCGGTACCTTTTTCCTCGTGGGAGAGGGGTGTAATCAGGGCTTTCAGGTAGATGTTGACACGCGTCGAGCAGCTGCTTCACAAAGTCTCTTATTCCGTTGGGACTGGGGTTCGTGGATGCTCCGAGGATCCTCTTCTTGCTCTTCGCGACGTACAGCTCCAGTTCAACGTTGATCAGATTCTTGGTTACTGTCACAGAGTTGTTGCTGAACCGCACCATGCCTTCTCTGACTCCGTAACATAGGGCGGAGACGTCGCTGGCACCGAGTCTAACAGCTTCCTTGACAGCCTTCTCCGCTAAGTCTGCGATCTCAGTCAAATTCAACGCCTCCCTACTCTAACATTCTTGAGCCTGATGCTCGGCCCCCCTGTCCAGACAGGTATTGCTTGCATGGGGTCTCCTTTGCCGCAGTGAGCGGCTCTGAAGCCTAGGTCTTTTCCACGGGCATCTACGGAGCTCCAGAACTTCGGGGTCGTGATCTCCAGAACTGGGTTTTTGACGGGAGCCTTGACCTCGCCGTTTTTGATCAAATAGGACTCCATTCCAACGTATCTCTGGTTCAGCCTCTTGTCGTCGATGTTCCACTCCATGAAGGATTTGATGTATACGCCCAGTTTGACTGGCTCTAAGAGCTCCTCCAAGGCGTGGTCTCCCGGTTCGACGAAGGTGTTAGCCATGCGCACAATGGGCTCCCTATCGTAGAGGGTCGCTCTTGAGGAACCGTTGCTCTTCAACTTGAATTCGAATGCTGTGGAACGGTTGTGGAGGAGTTCCCTGATAACCCCGCCATCGATAAGACACCTCTTACGGGCCTTCACGCCTTCATCGTCATACAAATAGAAGCCCATGGAATGCGGCATAGTCGGGTCATCACTCACATAGGCTTCGCTGCTCCCTATTCGGTAACCTAGATCCTTCTTCTTCAAGTAAGATTCACCTGCCTGAGCTGCTTCTCTCCCCAGAACCCTATCAGCCTCACCTGGGTGTCCAGAAGATTCGTGGGAGACGAGGCCGGTTACATCTGGTCCGAGGACTACGTCAACGGTCTCTTGAGGAGGGTTCTCCGTGGCTTTGACGGCTTCAGCGAGTTTCCCGGCTTCCTCCGGCACGAAGCTGCTGAGCTTGAGCCTTTCGACTACTTCCCAACCGCCGCTCTCCCCTAGCTGAGCGTAGCCTGGGGGAATCGTGAAAGTTTGCAGTTTGCCGCTGTAGGAGGCTGTGACGAAACTGTAAAACTGGAATCGCGGTACTCTGCTTCTCAGGTCTGCTCCGTCGCTGTTCAAGTAGATCTTTTCTTCCACTGTTATGCTGGCGGAGAGAAGCTTGTTCACGAAAGATACCTCATGCTTCTCTTTGCCTATGGAAGAGTCGAGCTCGCGGAGCAGCTTGAACAAATCGTCTGCGCCGACGTTTGCCAGCTTCTTCTTTTCCGCAGCTGCCCATTTCGCTTTCTCCATCTTTTCTCTGCTGAACCGGACAGGGTTCTTCACCATTGACGCTGATGCTTTAGCGGACTTCATAGCTTGCTCGGCGAGACTCCTGATGCTTGCCTTGGAGAGATCGTTGGTGGCTGCGAAGCTCAGAGCGTCGTCGCATAATACTCGGATACTGAGGCCGTGGGCATCCAGGATAACTGCGGGCTCGGGGATGCTGTTCTTCAGGAAACACTGTGTTTCCCTGTCGATCTGCAGGCGGACTTCAACGTATTCAGCGCCTTTCTCCTGAGCAGTTTCCATTGCGTAGCGGGCCAAGTCCTCGTCCATAATGCGTCTAGGTTCTTGAGTAGGAAGGCGTGTTATATTTTTATTTCCTATCCTGTTTCTGATGACTTACTGTGTGGATGTATAGAACCCCCTTTAGCATATAAGCCGTGGTTGCAGGTTATGAGCATGCTGGCTTTGCACAGAGGGCTGTTAGGTCTCCCTTTCCAACATAAAGTGCAAGATGCTGTCCATTCGCCCGCCTAGTTACCAGAGCCCCCTGTCCTAGTAACTTGGTCTTCGAAGTGGGTTGGTGCATAACTGTATAGTTATTCTATTCCTTTCGCCATCGGGAGGCCTTTTATCAGCCAGTTGTAGGTGAAGACCTTCAGTCTCACCTCTTGG
>JACPCU010000014.1 GCA_016184315.1 Nitrososphaerota archaeon | reverse complement strand
TCCAATCCCTTGCGGACATGGAGTAGGGGTGATGCCGTCAGCTCAAGCGCACTCGAATCAAATTTCCTTGATTATTCGCTATGATTATGCAACACTGCACAACACACCTATTCAGGCTTCAGGCGTGTTCATTTTACCCGCTTTGTATAACCCCTCCCTAAACGAGGTCTATGTCAGTGCTCCAAACCCAGCGACTCTCGACAACTGAACAATATCCCCAACTAACCGAAAACTGACTGTCCAAGCACTAAAATATCAAAGCAACTCAGACTATTATCTGAAATGGCGTAAGCACATGGAAAGAATACTAGGCCAAACAAAGATCAGTATTATCCAAGGAGACATAACCGATCAGGAAACAGACGCAGTAGTGAACGCGGCTAACTCAAGCCTAATGGGCGGAGGAGGAGTGGACGGAGCCATACACCGCCGAGGCGGACCCAAGATACATGAAGAATGCAAGAAGATACGAAAAACAGAATGGCCTAGCGGACTACCAACAGGGAAAGCAGTCATAACCACAGGAGGCAAACTGAAGGCCAGACACGTAATCCACACCGTTGGACCCGTATGGAGAGGCGGAAACCACGGCGAACCAAACCTCCTAGCAGATTGCTATCGCAACTCGCTCAGCCTAGCAGCCTCCAAAGACCTGAAGAGCATATCTTTTCCTTCGATCAGCACAGGAGCATACGGATACCCTATTGAAAAGGCCAGCCGAGTAGCCTTGAAGACAGTCACGGAATTCCTGCACAAAGAAAGTAGCCTGCGGGAAGTCGTCTTCACCCTCTTCTCTCCCTATGACCTAAAAATCTATGAAGAAGCAACCGAAGAAACACTCTAACTCTGTAAGACCCTTGACCGCAGATCAATGTCATGTCGCCGTGAAAAAAAGCCGAGGATAAGGTAACTTCAAATTTATATTGTAAGGGGGGTCTCCCCGCTACACAAGCAAGCTACTCAGACAATATCCAACTTCAATACACCTCTGTCGATCTCAAGAAGCCTAAAGATTCGTTTATCTAGGACATGACTATCCCGACCCTTTCCAACCCATGAGCACCATGATTATCGGTGGCTCGGGCAACGTAGGCGCCCACATCGCGTTAGAAATACTTCACAGCGGCGAAACACCCATCGTCTTCGACCTAGCTCCTCCCCCGAAGACTATCCTGGGAGAAGCAGCCGACAAAGTCAAACACGTCAAAGGAGACATGCTGAACCTAGCTGAGATAGCGCAGGCCATCAAAGACAACAACGTAAAGAAAATCATCCAAACAGCCTCCCTCCTCACCAAGGAATCCAACAACAGACCCGTAGCCGCAGCCAAAGTAAACTTCCTAGGCACAGTGAACGTCCTTGAAGCCTGCAGGCTGACCGACATAGAGAAAATGGTTTACACAAGCACCTCCAGCGTCTACGGCCCCACCCAAGACGACGCCCTAATCAAAGAAGACTATCCTAGGAGACCAAACAGCTTCTACGGAATAACCAAACTCGCAAGCGAAGGCTACTGCGAAACATACACCAGCAAATACGGCCTAGTAATCAACGGACTCAGACTGAGACTCATCTACGGACCCGGCCAGAGAACAGGCATCAGCGGAATAACCGACGAAGCCCTAGGCAAACCCCTAAGAGGACAACCAGCAGCCCTACCATACGACCGCAGTACAACCATGTACACCACATACGTCAAAGACGCAGCCAGAGCCCATTTCCTAGCCAGCAAAACCGGCAAGACCAGCAGCCTCTTCTACAACATAAACTCCGGAGCAACCACAATAGGAGAGCTCGTAGACACAGTCCAAGAACTTATCCCCGGAGCCCAGATAAAAGCCGGAAGAGAAGTCTCCACCACAGCCAAAAACCTCCCCCAAACTATGGAAGGAGGCGTCTTCGACATCTCCGCCGCAAGACAAGACTTCAACTACGAGCCCCACTACTCCATCCGCGAAGGACTAAAAGAACTACTAGAATACGAGAAAAGACCGATGAAAACAAGCCTCTAAACAACGCCAACCCCATGCAACGTGGCTGAATGAAGCCCTCCAACTGCCGTCCAACCATTCGATATTAGTTAACATCAGTGCAAATCGCGACGGCGGCCTACGGAGACAACTGCTCCCCTGACTCTACATCCTTCACAATTATGGCTCGATAGGGACATGAACGCGCCGCCAAAACAACTGTTTCACTTGTAACCGAACCCTCCGGGACATCCATCATGCCCAGAGGCTCAGAACCTTTTCGACCGAAGCCCAAGTGACTCACATCAAGAGCGAAAACCATGGGTGCCAAGTTAACACAGCTCTCGGCTCCAAAGCACAGGTCCTGCTCGATCTTGATGCTGATCTTCTTTCCATCTGAACTTGTGATGACCTGTTCTCCTCGCTTCTGAAGACCTACTAGCTTCGTAGAAGCCAGACGCATGATGACATCGGAGAAATTCTCTCCTGTTTTTCTTGCCTTCGCCAAAGTGTCATAGGCCTTCTCGTTCACAGGTAAAGAGTAGTTTTCGCTCATTTGAGTTCGCAAGCGTAGATCTAGCTATTTATGTCCTCTGCGATATTTCGTCGTGGCAATTGTTGCTACCACGGCTCTCTGACGATTCCTATGTGAAGACCTGAAACTCGGGGTCCAATCATCTGTACGCTGCGGCAATATGGCTCGGCGGCAGGGTTACCGACAACCGGCCGCGATATTCTGAGAAGACACCCGAAGAAAGCCACCCGTATGTCAAGGCAAGCGCGTAAAGATTAAGCGTTGAGGGCAGCACAACAAGCCTATTCTCCGTACTCGCATCAAAAGCAGGGTACATCAGATCACCTCTCTTGTTGCTGTGACCCAAGCCCAACGCGTGGCCGAACTCGTGTGCCGCAACATTCTGTATGCCCACAGTGCTGAGCCCCCTCACAGCTAAAGCTATTTCGACATAACTTATCGCATACTGTCCGCCGACTCTCTTGTAGTCCAAACTCGCGTAGCCCAATGCTGATCTCGGCGATATCTGAGAATAGTATGTTACTGTTATGTCCGCAGTCCCTGCTAGAAGACTCTCGTTTACACCCATCACATAAACTATGAAGCTCAAACGGTCGAGCCAAGGATGATCTGGGGCACCGTTTCCATCCCAATCTTTCACCGAGAACCACGTTATGTACGTCTTCCAGCTATCTATGCCTCGACGCCCCGCCGACACTTCTATGGAACTCGGCGAATACACATTCGGATCTATGAGGACCTTCAAGACGACCTGACTCCACACCGCTCCGCCACCACTCGGAGACTCTATCAGAAACTGCGTGGAAGAAGACTCAACGCTCTTCCTACCGGTGAAAGGACTAGCGTATGCAGCTGTAGGTGAGGCGACTAGCAGTAGGATAGAGAATAGACCCACGAGCAGCAGCCACCTGTTCTTCAAACCTGTCTTCACACACCCACACTCTTAGAAAAGACCATGACACAGAGAATGCACCTTGCTAATATTCCTAATGGAGCCGCGAACATATCAGCCTTGCAACAAAGACAAGAGACCCTCCACTACTAACCCAATACCCAGCCGAAAACCTCTTCAACGGACCCTAGTCAAAACAACATTCAAGCACCGCAACCCCCATCTACTGTCCAACGAAACAACTTTAGCTCAAATCGAAAGGAAGATGGGTCAAACATAACTACCCCTACACCAGAAGCACAGCATCCAAAGTCCATGTGAGGCTCAACACCAATGGAACAAAGATCAACAAAATACTCCGTCGGAATCGACGTAGGAGGCACCTTCACCGACGGAATCGCGATGGGAGAAGACGAAAACATGGTTTACGCCAAGACCCCAACGACAGACAACATACACACAGGAGTAGTCAACTGCCTCCAAATCCTAGCCCAACAACTACAGCTAAGCATACCAGACCTCCTCAAACACACACAACTCTTCGCCCACGGCACAACAGTAGCCGTCAACGCCCTCGTCCAGCTCCGAGGCGCCAAAACCGCGCTTATCACCACCAAGGGCTTCCAGCATCACCTCTACATGATGAAAGCCACAAGGGCCGCAGGCCTCCCCGAATCTGAGGCGGTAGACATGAACAGAGTTACAAGACCACCTATGATAGTGCCATTGGATCTAACCGAAGAGGTGGAAGAGAGAGTTGACTACAGCGGCGAAGTGATCTGCCAGCTAAACGAGAAGAGCGCTGAGGAAGCAGTCGAAAACCTAATTGACAAGGGAGTCGAATCGATAGCAGTCTCACTCCTATGGTCCTTCAAGAACCCCAGCCATGAGCAGACAGTCAAGAAGATAATTGAACGTAAGAGGAAAGGCCTGTTCGTAAGCCTATCTTCTGAAGTCGCCCCTGTGCTGGGAGAATATGAGCGGACAGCTACAACAGCCATCAACGCCTATCTGGGCCCCGTGTTAAGGCGTTACGCTGAGGATCTGCGGGAAGCCCTCTTCTCCAACGGCCTCGTCTCGACACCTCTTATGATGCAGTCGAGCGGAGGAGTCATACCGATGTCGGACGCCCCCAAGATGGCGGTGTCAACACTAGCATCGGGCCTAGCAGGAGGAGTAATCGCCTCCAAATACCTAGGTGAACTCTTAGGCTTCTCAAACATCATCACAACAGACATGGGGGGAACAACCTTCGAAGTCGGAGTAATCCTTGACGGTAGCCCCCTAATTAGGGCTGAAGCGTTTTCCCCTCGCTTCGGCCCTTACATGACGCGCTACACCCTTCAGGTTCCCACCATAGATCTGACAGCCATAGGTTCAGGTGGAGGAAGCTTAGCCTGGATAGATGAAGGAGGCATGGTCAAAGTAGGGCCGAGAAGCGCAGGAGCGAATCCTGGGCCTGCATGCTATGGCTGGGGAGGTGCTGAGCCCACAGTTACTGACGCTGATCTTGTGTTGGGCTATCTTAATCCTGACTATTTCCTCGGAGGAAAAATGAGGCTCGACGAGCATAACGCCAAGGAGGCCGTTAAGAAACTAGCAGACAGACTAGGGGTAGACATGGTTGAAGCAGCTGCAGGGATCTACAGTGTAGCTAACAGTCAAGCAGCAGACTTGATTCGTAACGCCACGGTGGAACGTGGGCTGGATCCTAATGAGTTTGTGCTCTTCGCCTACGGGGGAGCAGGGCCTCTCCACTGCCCGGGGTACGCGAAAGAGTTATCGCAGCAAGTAGTTATTCCCTCTTTGGCAACTGTGCACAGTGCGTTTGGCGTGGCTGTGTCTGATCTCCAACAGTCATATGTTCTGTCGGACTATATGCGGTTCCCGCCAGATCTGAGTCGGTTCAACGGGAACTTTTCTAAGCTTGAGAAAACTGCCTTAGAGGCTGCTGCCCCATGGCATTTGCCTCCGGACTCATTGTTCCTAATCAGATCCATAGGGTTAAGGTTCAGGGCGCAGATGAACGAGTTAATGGTGTCTGTTCCCAACGGCACCCTGTCAGAGATCGACGCGAAGACCCTAGAGAACAGGTTTCTCGACACCTATGAGACTCGCTACGGAAGTGGGACAGCTTACTCTGAGGCAGGCTTAGAGGCGTCAACCTTCCGCGTCGATATCCTAGGCAGAACATGGAAACCCTCTTTGAAGAAGAGTGAACAAACGAGTTCCGACCTGTCCAAAACCAAGAAAGGTTACAGAGAAGTCTACTTTGAAGAAGAAGACAGATTCCTGAGAACAGTCATCTACGATGGACACAGATTGAGGAATGGAAACCAGATTCAGGGGCCCGCAGTAGTGGAGCTGATGGGCAACACAATCCCCGTGGCGCCGAAATCAACTTTGACTGTGGATCCGTTCCTGAACTTCAGGCTGCGCACAGGAGAAGTGTAGAAACTTTGAAGCCTTCGACCGATCCTTTCACCTTGGAGGTGGTTAGGCACAGGCTGTGGCAAATCACCGAGGAGATGGCGATTACGCTGAGGAACGTCTCAGGCTCGCCTACAGTCAAAGAAGCCAGCGACTTCAACGTAGGAATCATGACACCTGATAGCAAGATGGTGACCATGGGATCCTACGTAACCATCCATGCCACTGTGCTGCCCACCATCATCCAACACATAGCATCAGTGTATGGCGACGATGTTTCGGAAGGCGACATGTTCATCGCCAACGATCCTTACAAAGGAGCCCTCCACCAGCTAGACGTTGCTGTTGTTGCACCGTTCTTCTACGAAGGCCGACTATCCGCGTGGACAGGCGTAGTCGCCCACGAAGTTGACATAGGCGCCATGCAGCCAGGCGCTCCATCTGGTGCCTCAGAGACATATCAGGAGGGTCTACGCATCCCTTCCCTGAAGATTGTCAACAAAGGCGTTTTGAAAAAAGATGTCTTGGACATGATTCTGAGCAATGTCAGGCAGCCCGGTTTAGTTGGCCTTGACATCAAGGCAAGAATAGCGACGAACAACACTGCGAGAAATAGGCTTGAATCATTATTCAGGCGATACAGTTCCGAAACTGCAAACAGCATGATGAACCAGCTGATCCAGATCTCCGAGACTAGGCTGAGGCAAAGACTGAGGGAACTTCCCGACGGAAACTTCCCCCAGAACGACTACATTGATCACGACGGCAACACGAGCCACATTTACACAGTCAAACTTCAGCTCACCAAGAAGAACGACTCGCTGACCTTCGACTTCACCGGATCAGACGGACAAGCAAAGGGTCCTATCAACTGCACCATTTCGGGCACCTGGGCGGGGGTCATGGGCGCCGTGCTGCCCTTCCTCTGCTACGATATTCCGTGGAACCACGGTGTGCTTCACCCTATCTCTGTAATAGCTCCTGAGGGAAGCGTGGTGAATTCAATTCCTCCTGCTCCAGTCGGGTTAGCCTCGACTGCAGCGTCCTTCGCCGTTAGAAACGCAGCCACTCTCGCCATTTCACGGATGCTTGGTTCGAGCGACAAGTATTGGCAGAGAGCAGGTGCAGTCTGGGAAGGAGGCAAAGCAACACCCCTGACGAGCGGAGAGGACCAGTACGGGCAGAGATTTTCGTTCCCCTTTCAGAGCAGTGGCGGAGCGGGAGGAATGGCCTACAAAGACGGCTTCGACTCCAGCTTCAGCATGTCACCAACCAAGCCCAGCATGCCCAACGTAGAGGCTGCTGAAGCCTTCGCTCCTATTCTCTTTCTTTACCACCGTCTCGCCATGGATTCAGGTGGTGCGGGTAAGTTTCGCGGAGGTCTAGCCTGCGAATACGCCTTCATCAGGCACAAGAGCAGCAGCGTGCAAGTGAGTGGGGGAGGACACGGCTCTGAGGTGCCGGCCTCGCAAGGAATCTACGGAGGTTACCCCGGAGGATGTATGCTGAGAGCAATCAGACGCAAGACAAACATCCGCAGCATGTTGAAGGCAGGTAGGATTCCGGCATCCCTAGAGGAGCTTGACGGCGAGGGAGAAGACTTTCCATCGAAGATATCACCCAAAGAGTTTGCAGACGACTCTGTCTTCTACTGCCGCCACAATGCAGGAGGAGGCTACGGAGACCCCTTGGAAAGAGAAGTGGATAGCGTGTTACACGACGCGTTGAACGGGTTTGTTTCACCTAGAGCAGCGTCAGCGATATACGGTGTTTCCGTCGATCTCGTTGGAAAAGAAGTTGACAAACAGAAAACCTCAGTGCTGAGAGCCGAGATAAGTGAGGAAAGGAGGAGAAAGGCAACTGACACTGATACGCCAACATTCCTAATCTCAGGTCGCAACGATGGATCCGCCAGGTTGGGCGAATCTCTACGCCCGAGCAAAAACGAAAAGTCTTCAGTGGAGTGCGCCGGCTGCGGCAACGGAGTATGGAGCCTCGGCGGCAAGAATCTGGCAATCAAATTCCTGGAAGCAGAGCTTTCAGAAGGAGGCTTGATGTATCCTAAGCGTAGCCGAGCTTTACTGAGACAGTTCTTGTGTCCTAGCTGCGGCAGGCTACTTGACTCCGAGCTTATACTGAGACAATGAGCCATGCATATATCTTAAGCTTTAAGGAAACAGGGTTTTTAACACATTAATACGGGTGCTCTGGCAGAAGGGGGAGCGCCGCCTTGGTTCAGATCAACACCACAGCATCGTTGGAGAGCTTCAGGAGATTCGTCATCTACAGCACATGCCGATCCTTCATCCCTGACAGCTACCTTGGAGACCCAGAGGTCTTCCCTGAAAGAGAAGGCGAAGGCGGAGCCATATACGTAGAGGCAGCTGACAAAGTCACCCTCAAGGGGATACGTGACATTTCGTTCATCAATGCAACAGACATACTCGGAGTCATATACGCATCCAAAAGCGGCAATACACGTTTAATCTGGAGACAGATACGTGGGCGAGCGGGGAAGGTCAGCGGAGAAGCCTCAGCCAACTCTCTGGTAAACCTCCATATGGCGAGAGTCATCACCGAAGAGTACGCAGAGCAAATCGCAAAGCAAATTGCGCAGGCAAATCAGCAGCCTGCCCAGCCGCCTGAACCTGCTGAACAAGTCATAGAGGAGGCGGCAGAGACCCCCGTCGAAGAGGAGACATCTTCACCCACTTCTGAAACTCTTGAGCAGGAGGCTCCTCCTCGTAAAGAAGGCTTCGATTAGCTTCAAGAAGCCGGTTCTCAACGCCCAGATAGTCTGCCGCACTGCACATTCGATTGCCGTTCTCAGCAGCAATTTTCTTCAGATCGTCCAGCCAACCTAAGCCACGCATACTCCTTAGAAGATGATGCTCAGCAATCGTCAAAGGGACTTGCGCTGCAAGCTTCCCCAGATTCCCCATTCCCCTTTTGATCATATCTTCAGGGACTTTGTATCCTGATAGGTATTCAGGTGGTCCACCTATGACTAGTACATCTGGTTTAGTTCTAATAATAAGCCTGAGAGTTGAGCTGTTCATTGGTCCCTGCACATCGGGGCAGAACATCAGGGTCGAGTCTCCGTGGGAGATCATGGCTCCGATTACGTATCCCAGGCCTGAATCTTCTTCTCCGTGGAGCAGCGGCTTCGTGAATTTGATGGTTGTGTCTCCCACCGTGACCTTCTTGGAGTCCGAGTACTGCAGTTTTCCGATGAAATCGGAGGCGATTTTGCTGAACAGATATCCACGCCTCCTCTGACTTGGGTTTATGCTGCTCCGATAGTCCTTGGCGTAAACTGTTTTTCCTCCATAGATTCGTCTGGCCTCATCGTAGCTGCTCCAGCTCGACACTACTTCGAGACTTTTCCATGTGGCAGTATAATGGTCGAAATGGTAGTGGGAGATCGTGATTATGTCTGCCTTCTCCGCATTTTCAACGATTCTCTTCCTAGATTCCCTGAGGGCCAAATACTCGCTCGGATGAGGCAGTAGCCTTTGCCGCATTCCTAGAGCTGCACTCGCATCTAGCAGAATCCTAAGGTCAGGTGTTTCAACCATCAGAGCCATAGACCTCACGCCTAGTGACTCCGCGGCCAACGGTGTGAAACGAATCGCCAATCTCTGTTCAGTAGAAAGCCGTACGGCAGATATAAGCTGGGATCCAGCAGTCCCATGTCTTGGGAGATGTTATGCAAGAAAGACCGTTCATGAGTCTATGTTGCAAGGAGATCACAACGCTGCATAAGAGGAAGATGCAAGCAGTCAAACTTCATCCCGACGGCGCCGTGACCCATTGTAAACCCTTTTGTAGAAGCTCATAAGTCTCCGCGCTCCACACACGAGGCTA
The DNA here is from genome assembly GCA_016184315.1 of Nitrososphaerota archaeon. GTDB lineage: Archaea > Thermoproteota > Nitrososphaeria > Nitrososphaerales > JACQRY01 > JACQRY01. The sequence continues at coordinate 119,049 of JACPCU010000014.1, read as the reverse complement.
GCATGAATTGACCAAGATTAGGATCTACCGGGTTACCAGCGTCAACGACCCTGAGACCGGCAGACCGGGAAAACAGGTTGAATTAGTAGAGATTAGGCCGAAGGGCCTTCAACCGATGTTCCCTGGAGTTGGTGAAGACGAGGCGAAACTGGTGAAGAACATCGTAAGCCAGTTCCAGTCCATGGGAATTTTCCCTCAGATAAGGGAGATGATGGTTCCCAAGATAACCCTCTTTCTCACCGAGGAGGAGTATGACTTACTGGGCATACGGTTTGAGGTCAACGACATTTACGACCTAATCATGAAGGACGGAAGCCTGACTCTTAGAAAGGTCTCTGAAGGAGTCTAGGCTGACAGACACACAGCGGGCTTTAATATCAGATCAGATCTCATCTTAGATCGTAGACCCTATGGCTTCAGCTGAGCAGAAGAAGATTGCTAGCAGGAAGAAGGTGGTAGCGATTCTAGGCGCAGGGAAGATGGGCGAAGCCCTAGCTCGGGGCGTGCTGCGCGCTGGTCTAGCTTCACAAGTAATCGCGACGGATGTCCTTGAGTCAAGACTGGAAGCTATGAAGAAGATCGGCGTCAAGACGATGAAGAGCAACGCTGACGCTGCCAAAGCATCTGACATGGTGCTACTGTCGGTCAAGCCCAAAGACATGGCACATGTCTTGGATGGGATCTCAACAGCAATAGGCGACAAACGGCTTGTGATCTCCATCGCTGCAGGAGTACCACTCTCATTCATAGAACAGCATTTGAAGAAAGCTAAGGTAGTCAGGGCTATGCCCAATATTGCTGCCACAGTTCAAGAAGCGATAACGGCCCTTGCTCCAGGGACAAACGCTTCTCCAGAGGACTTGGAGGCAGCAAAGGCACTCTTCACATCCGTAGGCAGATGCATAGTGGTGGATGAGAAGCTGATGGATGCGATAACAGCTCTGAGCGGAAGCGGCCCCGGATACATCTTCGCCATAATCGAAGGATTGACGGACGGAGGGGTCAAGACGGGGTTACCTTATGACATTGCGCTACAACTTGCAGCCCAGACAGTGCTAGGAGCTAGCAAGATGGTTCTTGAGGCGGGCAAACATCCTGCCGAGCTGAGAAGCATGGTAGCAACTCCTGCAGGTACAACCATAGAAGGATTAGCCATCATCGAAGAATCAGGGCTCAGAGGAACATTGATCAGGGCTGTCGAAGCAGCTACAAGAAGAGGTAAAGAGATCTCTCAGAGCCTCTTCTCCTAGTTTGCAGAAGGCTTGAACCCAGTCTTGAGAATCAGGTCGCCCATTTAACTACATGAAACTCTTCCACGTCGCATTGAGGGAAGGAAAACGAAAAGAACGGTAACGTCAAAGAAACTCGACCTCAAAAAAGAGTTCAAACACCTGTACAGCCCATCTGCCACAGAAGCCGAAATCATTGAAGCCCCAGAAATGAAGTTCATCATGGTCGACGGAACAGGCGACCCAAACAAGTCCGCCATGTTTCAAGACGCGATAGGAGCAATATACAGTCTTTCCTACACCCTGAAATTCATGATCAGGCAAGAGCAGGCAATAGATTACCCGGTTATGGCCTTAGAGGGACTCTGGTGGACAGACGACTCAAGGGACAAATTCTCGCTCAACAACAAGGAAGAATGGAAGTGGACCTTGATGGATATGCAACCCAAGCTGATAACCGATGAGCTCTTTGGCAGAGCCGTCAAACGTGTAGAGCAGAAGAAAAGCAGTCTCCACGCATTAAGAAAAGCAAGACTTGAAAGCTTCTATGAGGGTCTATCCGCACAAATAATGCACATAGGCCCATATTCAGCTGAAGAAGCCACCATAGCTACGCTTCACAAGTACATAAGGGAGAGGGGCTACAATACTAGAGGAAAACACCACGAAATATACTTAGGTGATCCTAGGAGAGCTACTCCTTCAAAGCTCAAGACTATTCTCAGGCATCCAGTCGAACGGCGCTAAGGGTTATAGGTTTGGAACAAATCGGGGGAGAGGGAACTACTGTTCCCTCCCTACCACAGACGGCTGTCTACCCTAGGGCGTATACGACGGTGACGCTAGTTGACACTGTCACTGTTCCGGGAACGACTTCAGTCGCGGCCTTGACTTCAGCTACGGAGCCTCTGACTACTGGCGAAGGTGGCTCAATGAACCCTGCTTCGAAGACGCTTTGCACTCCAGTGATCTTCACCCCGAGGCTTTGAGCCATCAGTTCTGCCTTAGACTGGGCGGAGGTTAGAGCAGCTTTCAAAGCGTCATCTTTCAGTTTGCTACGGGTTTCGCTGGCGACTGTGAACTCGATGTACTCTATTTGGTTGACGCCCTGTGCGACAATTATGTCGATGACTTTGCCTGATTCTTTGCCCAAGTCATCTATGTTCTTGGGGACAACTGTTACCAGGAGGCGGTGCCTCGCCTCGTACCCTATGAGGACGGGTCTGCCCTTCTCGGGATAATCGTAGATTGGGTTTATGTTGTATGATTGTGTTTCAAGCCTGTCACGTGTGACTCCTGCTTGACTTAGAGCTGCTGAGAATTTCTGGAATATGTCTGCGTTAAGGGATGACGCTTCTTCAGCGGTTTTTCCTTGGGTTACGATGGCGAGGAATATTCTGGTTCGATCCGGAACAGTTTTGACTTCACCTATGCCGGTTACAGTGATCTTCTTGATCTCGCTTGTCGTCCCTGGCGTTGTGTTGGTGTTGAAGCCGGTGTATACCATGCCAGTGACCGCTGCCAGAATTACCAGGAGGCCTACGGTGACTGTGGGAAGCAACCTGCTATTCGCGCTCAACTTTGCTCATCACGCTTCTATTGGAGGCTTGATGACTATAATCCTTGGCTCTTGAACAAGGTGTTCTAAGAGTTGAACAGTCCTGCCAGCTATGGTTGAAGCCGCTTCACAAGCCCGTAGGCAGTCAGACCTACCACCAGGGATGCGGCCAAGAGCAGTAAGGGTTGCGGGGGATTGGGGGGAGGAGAGGTAACTGCGGGGCCAGTTTTGGAGGTCTCCGGAGCAGCGTCCTGCTGCCTAGTCTCATTGACACTAGCCCTCGACACGCCTAAGGATTTCTCTGCAGACTGGGCTACTTGAGTTGACTGGAAGGCGGGTGGAGCATCTTTTTCTGAGTAGGGTTGAACTGTCAAGAATAGAATAGGGGCAGCTAAGGCGACTGCCAGAAACACGCTGAGAAACATCTGGATTCTAAGGTTCGTTTGCCCCCACCTTGCCGTGTCTCACTGGGTTTTCCTCGGCTATAAGACTAGGGTTTAGAACAGCGCTCTCCCTCGGAGGCATAGCTGTCAAAATGGTCTCTTCCTCCATGCTCTTACTGCCTCATACCAAAAGGCTCCTGCACTGGCGACCCCAAGAATCGTAGTGAACAGGTTCACTGATGAACCTGAGAGCACTAGATACCCTATGGTCAGTGTAGTGAAGAAAGCCGCGTAAAACGAGTAGCGTGGAAGAACAAACCTTCCAACCTTGGCGAAGGCTTGAAGAACAGATACCTCCACGTTCCTTACAGGCAGATAGCGGCCGTGGGCATCTTTCTCCGCCAGCCCTGATTCCACAAGCTTGTCAAGATGGTGAAAAGCCACGCTGGGGCTCGACAGACCTAAACCTCTCTGAATCTCCCTGACACCTAAAGGCTCACTACTGGTAATCAAAAGCCAGTAGATTCTGAGCCGCTGTCTATTTGTGAAAGCGTCGAAGACTTGGTCGGCTCTTTCCTGTGGCTTTTTTTGTGGTTCAACAGTTTCTTCAGGTGTCGGAGCCATAGTCTAAGCTTTGCATCAAGTGCATTTAACGGTTGTATTATGTGGTGAGACAAAGACTCAAGGAAGGTTCATTAAGAGATTTGTTCAACTGATGCAGGATTGACCTAGCCCGCAAGAGAGCAGAAGATTTCTCTTGACTTCGTAACAGTACATCCAAGAAATTGCCTACTACCCCAAATGTTCGCAGTGGAAGAGTGTGTGCGGTCGCTGCGCTCAGCGCAATCTTCTGCTCAGATGCTCAACGGGACAGTGTTTGCCGCCTCAGCACTCTTCACCTTACCACGAGTGCTTCTCCGTCTTGGCCAGACGGAGGGTGAATTTGTATCTTCCTTCACATAGTTCTGTTCAAACTTCGGGACTTATTCTAAGCCTAGATTGCCAAGCGGTTCCTGACTTCAAAGGCTTCAGTTCGGGATACCAGAGACTTCTTGACACTGAATAGTTCCTATGGATTCTGTTCTGCAAAAAAGATTTCGAAAATCCTGACTAGCATCGGTAGATGCTGATTGCATACGCAGACAGTCCAGACCTTGTTGAAGTACTTCTCTTCAAACTCCTGCACTGTAAGCTCTTCACTAAAATTCTCGACCCACTTCCTCTCAGACTTGTCATATTCTCCATCCTTGAATGTGATCTTGCCCGATACAGGGTCGAAGGCAAATCGAGCATGTGCTATGGAGTTCCGAAGATGCTTCTTCCAGCCTCTAAACAAAGGGTCAAAACCATCCTTGGTCATTTCAGCCATAATGTCGCCCAAGTTCTTGTTCGCTAGTTCATTAGGATCCACCATCTCACCTTTGGCTGCCTTCCACTGGCTGTAAAGAATCTTCATGTTCTCGTCGTACACACCCTCAACCAGCAACAAATATAGAAGGCAGTCGGCATAATACATCTGCTCACGGTCGATTTTCGTTTGGAACGCCCGCATTATCCTGTTCACTGTTCTTGCTGATAGACATCTGCTCTCCAGTTGTGCCTTGTATTGGTCAAAGAACTGAATCTTGATTGCTTGATCTGCATCAAGAGATGGAATTATTATACCATCAAAAATCAGGGTGAAGACAGTCTGGCAAAAGGTTCCGTCATCACACAACTCATTGTAGAAATTGGTTTTGATTTCGTGAAAGAGCTGGTTTAGCTCCTTCCATCCGTAACTCGTAAGTTCGCCCAGCTTGGATTCAATTAGTTTGGCTGTGTTTGGATAATCGTATTCGGGCCTCTCCAAGGTCTGTACGGCAGTCTTCAACTCGTCCAGCTGCTCATTGGTGATTTTCATTTGTTGTGCTCTCCAGCGATATTAGATAAACGTTGGTCGATGCAACAACATAGTTAAGCTAAGCTGAGGCAGATAGATTATAGGCGAAGTGGGAAAGCATACCAATTATCTATATGGACGCAAGAGGCACAAGTGCGAAATGCTCGGCATGTAGGTTCAAGACATACCTGAATGGACACCGCACCCTCTTCTATCCGAAACCCAAAGTCTCCATCGACAGAGACATGAACACCGCCATCAATATCATGGCAAAGGGAGCGCGGAGGTTCGGCGCCGACGGCGGTGCAAGTAAAACGATGGTAGAAGAATCCTCACAGAAGGTAATCCTCAAAGTCGATGCCTCGAAGTTCAAGCATCAAGTCCCGAAGTTTGAACAGAAGCCTTCACATTATTGCTAGAACAGTCTTGGTTCTTCCGATAGGCTGATTGGCTGAATTTTCAGCCCGCCCTTATTGAAATTTTCTTGGCCCCCTCCCATAGAACGCGTTTGCCAATCTCGGCCAACTTATCTAATTTCTGGGTTATAGTCGCGAAATGATTGCCTGGCAAGAAGCCGGCTCTACTAGCGAAGGCACAAGGCCCATATGGTATGAGAATCTCCTTTTCGCTCACGAGCCCGGGGTAAAAAAGCAAGTCTCCTCGTGAAGGATAAATCGTGTGATTCTCAAAACCAACATCGATTCTCAGATCGGGCAATGGTAACCAGATTGCCTCACCACTCCATCGGGCATGAACCACATGGCCTGCTAATGGTAGAACCCGTAAGAGGGCGCTGCATGTCTTAGGGGCAGTGGCTTGATGCAGTTTCGCGGGGAACTCCTCCTTGTCGATGATTATTCTGAGATTCATCTGCTCTCAAGTATTCTCATGATATGATATTAAGTCATTCTGAAGAACAGATCCGCCAACAAGACCTAAGGTTTCTAATGGAGTCTCTGGCCAAAGAGAATAACGTGTTCTTCATTCCCATTCTGGGCGAATTCCTAGACGCCATTCGATGGGGCGATGACACCCTTCATGGAATCTGTACAGTTGTACAGTCACTCTTTGTGTGGAACTCGATCTCATACCCTTTGATCTGATCGCTGACTTGCTGTATGTCTTCCTTCGTCACTCCTTTCAGCCCTTCATTGGTATGATTCAGTTGAAGCGTCTCTCCGATTGTCTTCAGGTGGTTCACGTATTTCGCATCCCAGCTTATTGGAGCCGCTGGGTCCGCAGAATGATGTTGATTCCCTCTATCAACGTCTTATCCTGTGGTCTTACCCCCTTGAATTCTTGACTTTTTCAGTGGTTGCTCTGGTTTCAAGTGCTCATGTACATCCTCCACATGAGAATAGATAGTACTCCTCCATAAGAGGAGGAAGACGTCTGGGAAGAGAATTGCAGCGTAGATGAGAATGCGGTCGCCGGGATTTGAACCCGGGTCATCAGCTTGGGAAGCTTACACGGCATCAGCCTTGATGTCCTAGACCAGGCTGGACGACGACCGCACCACGTCTTCTGCCAAGAGAAAAGAGAGTTAAATCGCTATCTCTGAAGGGTTGAGATAACTTTGCTGACTATGGAACATTATTTGACGGACGGCTTATATTGCAAGGAGGTTACCTAGTAATTTCACCATATTTACCAACCCGCAAAGAAACACAGGGAAATGTGTGGGCAGACAATCTTAATCAAGCCCAGCATACGACGGTACATGACAAATGAGAATTAGAGCTGGTGGCCGATTTAACCTGACTGAGCCAGCTCTTAAGGTGGCGGAGTATGTGGCTCTAGCTGAGGAAAAGGGGCTAAACGGAATTTCTTGGCTTTCTGACTCTCAACTCATCTGGCGAGATGTTTACGCGTCCCTTGTCTTAGCCCTGCAGAAGACACAGAACATTCACTTAGGACCCGGCGTAACCAATCCGGTAACCAGAGATCCTACCGTAACAGCGGGAGCAATAGCTACCGTAGAAGAACTGGCGCCCGGCAGAGTGGTACTCGGAATGGGGGTCGGAGACAGCGCGGTCCACACCATCCACAGGTCACCTGCCACCCTCCAGAAACTCAAAGAGTCCGTGCAAATCATCAGAAATCTACTGAATGGAAAAGAGGTGCAAGTTGACAGTGGAAACATAAGGCTAACTTGGACAAAGACTAGAATACCAATCTACATTGCATCTACTGGACCCAAATCACTAAAGTTAGCAGCCCAAATAGGCGACGGAGTGATAGTCAACGTAGGCTCCCATCCAGGGTTCATCGAATGGGCTCTTGAACAACTCGCAGAAGGCGCCAAGGAGACCGGGAGAAGTATACATGAACTGGACATTTGGGTTAGACTCACGTGTTATCCCAACGAAGATGCAGACAAAGCAAGATCAATAGTCAGGGGGGCAGCTGCGACCAAGGCAAACGGCTTGGCTCGGTACGCCAAAGATGAATCCTTCAGGAAACACATGTCAAAAGAACTGATTGAAGACATCGAAGCACTAAGCAAGCAGTACGACTACTATGAACACCAAGGGATGAAAGCTCGTCACATAAGCCTAGTAACCGACAGGATCCTAGACAACATGGTCGTAGCCGGCACACCGTCATACTGCATCTCCAGACTCGAAGAAATAATGAATACGAGTGGAGTAAACCAATTCTCTTTTGCCATACAGGAGCATCCAGACACGTTTTCGTTCATAAAGACGCTTACTGATCAGGTTGTTTCACCCCTAATCTGAGCCCCCCTGTTTCTTACATCTATGTGTAGACATCCAATGATGCCTTGTGAAGTATCAAAACCATTATTCTCACTCTGCCACCATTCTCAAGATGTTACTGCCTTTATTGATGACCTGCTTGTCTAATCAGGTTCCAAACCTTCTCAGGAGTCAGAGGAAGAGCCGTGACCTTCACTCCATAAGAAGACAATGCGTCTTCTACGGCGCTTGCGATGGCTGCTGGAGCAGGGGTTGACCCCCCTTCGCCAGCGCCTTTGGTTCCTAGGACTGTGAAAGGATCCGCTGTGCCCATATGTTTTACTTGAACTTCTGGGCATTCGACCGCTGTTGGCTTAATTAGATCCATGAATGTAGTTGTCAATGGTTGGCCGTTTTCGTCGTATATGAATTCGCCTCCTAGTGCTGCCCCGATCCCATGGATTGTTGAGCCGTGAGCCATTCCCTCCACTATGATCGGATTTATGATGTTCCCGCTATCCGATACCACCGCATATCTGAGCACCTCGACTTTACCCGTCTCAACGTCAACCTGCACCGTCGCCACATGAACTTCAATTCCCCATGTCAGAGAATGACCTGTTCTGCCCTGTGCATCTGGTTCCTGGAAATGGTATTCCGGATGAATGTAGTAGCAGGTCTCGTGGAGCCCGGGTTCAATATCCTTTGATAAAGCAAACAGATTCCGATTGGCTACAAAAGCCACTTCGTGGAACGTGGTACGCTTCTCTTCGTTGCTCCTGACATAGATTCCATTCCAGTCCCATATCAGCTCCTTCGGTGACGAACTGAGGATTCTTGCGGCTATTCGCAACACTTTCTCCTTGACCTTCTTCGCCGCGCCAACAATGGAGCCTACCATCATGCTTTGAAAAGTGTTAGAGAACGAGCCCGAGTAACCGGTTGTAGGGTGGGTCAAGGAGTCGAAGATGCCAATTACATTCACGTCATCCATGTTTATCTTCAACTCATCTGCAACAACCTGGGCTGAAGCAGTCTCCCAACCTTGCCCGCAGGCTGCAGCACTCATCAAAACTGTTACCTTTCCCTGCTCGCTGACCTTGATGGTGGATGCCAAGGTTAAACCGGTCCAGCTGTTTGCAAGCCCTTCGCCGGTTCTCCGTGTTGAGATGTAGTCTGCTGCGTAGTTAGGAGTGCCGGCATGGACGAATGTTGCCAGCCCTATGCCAATATGCCTTCCTTCCTTCGCTACTCGCTCGTCCTCTGTGAAATGGGGGTAGCCGGAAATTGTCAACGCTGTCTGCAGGGCTTCAGGGTAGTTGCCGCTTCCATACAGCTCTCGCGTTGGTGATCGATAGGGAAACTCGTTTGGCTGTATGAAGTTGCGACGCCTTATTTCTGCTCTGTCTAGATTCAGCTTTCTAGCGACTAGGTCCATCATTCGTTCGTAGATGAACGCAGCACTGGGCTTTGCTACCCCTCTGTCTGGGCCTATCGGCCCCTTGTTCGTAGCGACCGCCGTGCCCTCTACTAGCAAATGTCTCGCCCTGTATGGCCCTGGCAGCGCCTTCACCTTGTTCTGCAAGAAGAAGCCTGCGAAGCCCATGTCGGATCCACTGTTTTCGAAGTCCTTGATCCGGAGGCCAAGGATCTTGCCATCTTTTGTGCATGCAGCTTCCACATCGAAGAACTCATCTGCCTTATGGCAGAGCGCCATAAGATGCTCTATCCTGCTTTCGATCCATTTTACGGGTCTACTCGTCTCCATGGAGAGTAAGGAGGCGATTATCTGGTATCTGAGTCCCTGCAGCTTGTTGCCGAAGCCCCCTCCACTGTCTGGTATGATGATCCTTACTCTGTGTTGGGGAATCCTTAGCGCCTCGGAGAGGAAGGTGGCATCTCTCCCTGGGTGCTGCGAGTTGCTCCAGATCGTTAGTGTGTGGCTTGATGGGTCGTAGCTTGCGATGCAGCCGTAGCATTCAAGCGGGGTGGAGGAGTATCGATGGATCCTAAGCTTTTCATTGATGGTAAAGTCGGATTCGGCGAAAGCCGCTTCCACGTCGCCGTAATGCCAAACCTTCTTTAGGATTATGTTGTTCGGAAAATCCGCCCACACAAGGGGAGCGCCTGGCTTAACCGCGCTGTCGATGTCCACAACTGCTTTGAGCGGCTCATATTCAAGCTTGGTATATTCGAGTGCCTCTTCTGCTTCAGCCCTAGTGGAGGCCGCGATTGCGACGACTGGCTCTCCTACGAAACGAACTTTATCCGTTGCTAGGCAATACTGCTTCATGACCCTCGTAGCCCACGAGTAGACCGGGACCGTAAGTTTAGCTGCCTGAGTGCCTGTCAGTACCGCCGCGACTCCTTGATGGTCTAGGACAGATGATGTATCGATGCTTTTGATCAAGGCGTGGGCATATGGGCTGCGGAGGATTGAGGCATAGAGCATTCCAGGAAGCTTCAAGTCATCAATATACTGGCCTCGTCCAGTCAGAAATCTGACATCTTCTCTAGGTGGTACTCGTGTGCCTACATAGCGGTTGCCCATTGTTCTGCGGGTGCAGCTGTCCGCCAATATCTGCTTTTTCTGCAATTTTAAGCGTCTTTGAAAATAATCAATATTTCTTATCACCTGCAGCAGTATGCCACTGTCTTGACCCTAGTTCTAATCCGTTCTATAGCGCAAGAGGGAAAAGAGCCTACCGTCACCGCGGCTAAGAGCAAGCAGACATTTATGCGATGCATGACGTCTGGAGCCGGATGACCGACAAGGATTTTATGACTCAACGATTATGCGGCAATACCCGGCGCAATGTCTACGTAGATCCTTAGAAGCCTCGGCTCATATCATTGCCAAAACAATGACATATGGTTCATTATCATCAGATAATAACGTGAATATTGACTTGTTTCACCCAAGAAATTAGTAGAACTATTAGAAGCAATATTTTTATCATAGAGCGGAATTCTTCACGAGCTAAAATGGCGAACACACCTATCATTGTATCCGTAGTCGCGATACTTCTAGCCGCTGCCTCCCTTGGCTACGCAAACCTAGCTGTGAGCCAAGAAGCAAGTCAGCTCAGAAGCCACCTCAACACAATAACCAAAGACATTGCAACAGTTGACGCCGACCTAAAACAGCTCCGAGGCAGCCTCCAAACAGCTCTACAAGAAGCTAGGAAGCAAGTTTCTGAAAGAGAAGGCCTTCTCCAACAAATAACTCCCTTTGACCCCAATCTAGTCGCAGCAGCCCTCAAAGAAGGAACACTCACGATCTATTCTGTGAGAGAACAGCAAGACATGGTCAAGCTAGCCCAAGAATTTCAGAAAAAATTCCCCGGCATCAAAGTTGACTTCTACACAGCCCAAAGCCCAGAACTTCTGTCAAGGGTCTCTTCTGAATCAAAACTAGCTCAAAGCATATGGGATGTATATGATAACGATGGAGCCACTCTCGCAAGCGCAGTCGAAATAGGAGTCGCACAACCATACGAGTCTAAACAATACACCAAAGACCTCTTTCCCATCAAGGACCCTACTAACCGCATGTTCTTCTACGGCGCAACAGTCCCAGTAGCAATCTACAATCCCAATCTGGTGAAGAAGAGTGACATCCAAGGCATAACAAGATGGGAGCAGCTACCAGGGTTAGCGGCGAAATACCAAGGCAAGATCTTGCTGGATCATCCAGCGCGAGCCGGCCCATTCACGCACGTCCTAGGAGAACTTAAGGTCAACTGGAATGATGACGCAAAGTGGACCAAGTTCCTTAACGACCTCAGAGCCCTCGACGCAAGAATGTTCAGGAGCACCGGCCAAATAGGACGACTGGTCATCTCTGAAGAGGGAAGCATAGGCATAAACGGTCTCCTACACGATGTCCTTCAAGCCAGAGAAAGAGCAGCTCCATTGGAATTCATTCCCATCACACCGGTTGTAGTCCTACCATCAGGTTTCATCATCTCCAAGAATGCCCCCCATCCCAACGCAGCTAAACTACTCATAGAATTCATGCTAAGTCCAGACGGACAAGAAATATACTCCCGCGCCTACAGATCCCCCATGAGACTAGGCTTCGTAGCCAAATCCTCTCTTAGCATCCTGTTCCCCAACATTTCCCCAGACCAAATACTCGGCTCATCCAACCCAGAAACACTGACAAAACCCCAAGAATTCGCGAAGAAGTACCTAGAGCCAATATTCGGCCCAGCCTAAAAGGTTGGGCACTCCCCCTTTTTTGACAACCACAAACATATCCATGTTAACCCGCCATCAAGGCAAGAGTAAGACTCTAATTATCCCCCAATGTCACTCATACCGTGGACATACTTATCAAAAACATTGCATACCTAATTACGGTAAACCCTCAACGGCAGATCATAGCGGACGGCGCCATGGCAATTGAGGGCGGCGTCATCGCCGCAGTTGGGAAGACGCACGATGTTCTAAAGAAATATCCTTCTGCAGACAAAGTCATCGACGGCCACAACAATGTTGTAACACCAGGTTTCATAAACACCCACATACATACAGCCAGTCACTTCGGCCGAGGAATAGCTGACAACGCCCCCATGGGGACAGTTGTACGTGAAAGAATGTATCCTCTCGAAGCTGCACTAAACCCCAGTGAACTCCAACTATCAACCAGCCTATGCATCCTTGAATTGCTAAAGAACGGCGTCACTTGCATAGCCGATCCGGGACCAGCCTTTGGTAACGCCTACCCTCTGGTCGGAGCTGTCGAAAAATCAGGCACTAGAGCGGTTATCGCGGAAAACCTCACGGATTTTCCTCCGGGCAAAGCTTCTGAAAGATCGCCAGCACTTACCGATGAAATGGTGAAGAAAGGGCAAAGTTTCGTAAAGAAGTTCAACGGAGCGGCTAGTGGCAGAGTTAAAGCTTGGTTTTCGCTTAGAGCTGAATCATCAGTATCAAGCGAATTAGCATCAGAGATCAAACGCCTCGCAGACGCCGAAAATGTGGGAATACAATCGCACGTGTCTGCAAGCACAGAATCACTTGAAAACCATAAGGCCCGTTTTTCAGGTAAACTGCCTATCAGCCGTTACCATGAAGCAGGAGTCCTTGGCCCCAATCTTCTCATCGCTCATGGGTCATGGCTCACGGAAGGAGAAATAGAACTCATGATCGAAAAGAATGTCAAGGTATCAGTGACGCCCACGACCAACTTCGCCCTCGGACACGGAGGTCTGAAAGCTGCTAGGTTCGATGACATGATGAGAAGAGGAGTCGTGTTATCACTGGGCTGCTCTGGCTCAATCGCATCGAATTTCCTAGATATGATAAGGGTAGCATATGGGTTGGCAGCTTTTCGTGATGCAAGAACCAACACGGAGCTGTATCCACCTGAGACATTGCTGGAGATGTTGACGACAAACGGCGCTAAGGCGCTTCTCTTGGAAGACCAAGTGGGGTCTATCGAGCTCGGGAAGAGAGCAGACATAGTGTTATTCGACGTCAAGCGACCTGAATGGGTGCCTCTGCTTAATCCCGTGTCCAACCTTCTTCACTCAGCATGTGGCGATAGTGTCGCTACAGTAATCGTGGACGGCGAGATCCTGATGGAGAACAGACAAGTTAAGACGCTCAACGAGCCAGAACTATTGGAAGAAGGTCAGAGAGTTGCTGAGGGAATTATTCAGCGAGCGGGTCTACAAAGGTTTGCCCAACCACGTTGGCGTATCATATGATGTAGGACGAGCCTATCTCAAAACATACCTGCCTTACACGCGTAGAGAAGAGCCCCAGCCTACACCACCGCAAACAACCCAGAAAACACCACCCCAACAACCAGAAAACACCTCCAACAAAACAAAAACAGCAGAAACCAAACCCCGAACCAATAAAAACCCCCCTAGGAGACAACCCAAGAACACACGCGCACAAACCACCCCGCAAAAACAAAAGCTTTGAGATAGATTCGACCCTGAGAATGCACAAATACTTTAAGAGATATTCTTCTTCGTCGACAAGACGTGAAAATTACCAAAGTCGAAATCTATCCTTTGCACATAGACTACAAACCAGACCGTATCTTCTACGTATCATATGGTCCCATCACCAGATTGGAGAATGTAGTGGTCAAAGTTCATACAGACGAAGACATTGTAGGGTTGGGGGAAGCAGCAGCAGTCTTCCCTTTTGGCGAGAGCCAAGACTCGGCAGTGGGATTCTTGAAGCGCGTTTCCGCCAAGCTAGTAGGTATGGACCCAAGAAACATCACTCAAATCCTAGATCAGCTCGACATCATAGCAGGCAACTTGGGCGCAAAGACAGCTATCGACTTTGCGCTCTATGACATACTGGGCAAGGCCAGTGGCCAGCCAGTGTACAGATTGCTGGGTGGTCTGAGAAAACAGAGGGTTCCCATCCACATAACTGTGCCAATTAAGAAACCCGAAGAAATGGCTCAAGAAGCAAAGATGAGAGTAGAGGAGGGATTCAAAACAATAGAGATGAAGGTGGGGAAAGTCGGAGGCTCGGTGGACAATGACCTAGAGATTGCCAGGGTTAGGGAGGTAAGAGACGCAATAGGATATGGTATTACCCTCGTCGTTGACGCCAATATCGGATGGTCTGCCCGCACGGCCATCAACATCATTAAACGAATAGAACAGTTTGACGTCATGGTGGAGCAGCCCACTAGGAGCATAAATGGGTTGGCAGAGGTAAGGAAGTCCGTAGCAGCAACAATAATAGCTGACGAGAGTTGTGCGACACCAGAGGACGTTATAGAGATAATTCAGAAACAAGCAGCAGATATGATCAGTGTTAAGCCAGCAAAGATGGGAGGGCTTAACAAGAGTGGCAGAATCATAGCCATAGCAGAGTCTGCAGGCATGATTTACCGGTACGATGGAATGGAACAGACTCGCCTGGCGTGCACCGCCTCTCTCCACTTGGCGATGGCTACAGCTAAAGACGTATGTGGCGGATTCAGCCAGTTTACAAGGCAAGGGCAGGATTTGGTGAAGACTGGTGGAATAGTCTTGGATAACGGAATAGCTAGATTGGAGAACATTGATACGCCTGGCTTAGGAGTAGAATTAGATGAACATCTACTAGGCGCTCCTGTCGTAGTGCAGTGATAAGCATGAAATGATTTTTCACTTACATACAAAATCGTTTTGCCAATGCCAAAACGATTGTAACATGACAGATAAACGCATTCCACAGTAATACGTACTATTGCAGAACACTTGAACCGTTAGAGCTGGTCAAGACGATCTCCTTGAACTTCGACGTGATCTCATGAGTTGAAACCCCTTCCATGAGATGAATCTTGTAGAGATGCGCCAGCTCCTTAGCGAAGAACGTGGCGCCCGGGATAGCCGCCAAGAAAGCTTTGGACGGCCCGACATCGAGAACCTTAACGTAAGTTGACAGCACTTTGTCTACGTCAACCATTTCTAGGGAGACCCAAGTCTCCATGAGAATCTTGAAGTTGTCGGGACCTACAGCATAAAGGTCAAAAGTATGATCCACACCAGATTCTCCTCTGAGTACTGCTGGCGCTGCGACCATGTATCCGGAGTCACGCAGAAATTGCTTTATCGAGGCGATTAAAGCCTCTTTGTTTTCCAAAATCTAATTTTTACCGTTGGTAGGGGTTTCTATAAAACCTTGACGATTGCAAAGGACACAGTTATCTGGTCCTGACATGGAATTCGCAGTGGTTGGCGCCCATATTCTTGCATAAGGCTTCTTCGCAGAAGGTATGGGTCTCAAAGATCATGTCGTATAGACCTGAGAGGTAGCCTCTTAGGAAGTGGCATTCCAACCCCTCGTTCTTGCCTCTCGTTAATAGAGAATTGGTCACCCTGATTACCGCCTTCTTCTCCTGAGAATCAAAAATGGTTGTCTCAACGTATCCCCATCCAAGAATGGTTGCATAGGAATCAAGACGCTTGATCAGCTCCTCCTGCGTCTCTACTCCTTTCCTCTTTTGCAAGACTTCGACAAGGGGCGAAGCGGAGGCCTTACCGATGTTATACCATATCATTGATGAGCCGCTACCGAACTTCTTGGCAGTCCACTTCACCATGCTCCTGAAGGAGAGGCTGAGGAAGACCACTATTTCCCCCACATCTTCTAATATGAGTTCTCCTGCGTCACTCTTGTACCGCAGCTCCTTAAGGGGGTTATTGGTCTCATTGACTGTTTCAGAAGGCAATGTTCTTATGATTGAGAAGCTCTGAGAAAAACCTTACTAATCCCTCCTATTCTCACAAAGCTTCTGATGCCGAACTGGTTGGCCATATCCATAGACGTCTTCTACGTAGTAATTTCAATTCAAGCTTCTTACTTCAGCTGGAGGCTGATAAGCGCCCTCAGAGGCGGAGAGATCTCTATTTCATGGTGGTTCATCTGCTCAGGGATGATACTCTTCTTCGCAGGAAGCATCTTCCAGCTCTACATGGACATCATCGAAGCACCCGTCCCACTGGCACTGCAGGCGCTGTTCGCCCCCGCCATCAGCCTATTCCTCATAGGCATCTATCTAGAACATCGCTTCTGGCAGCTACGCTGATCTCCTATGATGATCCGAAAGATTAAACGATGCTATGGCCAGATGCCTAGGGTCTTCACCGCGTCAGATACCCTGCCAACTGCGAGAACCATGGCTGCGGAGCGCATATCGATACCTTTGACTTTGGACAAGTTGTAGACATCTTTGAAGGCCTTAATCATCTTCGCCTCCATCCTCTTGTTCACCTCGTCTTCGGTCCAATGCTCTCTGTTCAAGTTCTGCACCCATTCCAAATAGCTGACCAAAACGCCGCCAGAGTTAGCCAGAATATCGGGTATCACAAGAACCTCGTTCTTCGCAAGAATCTTGTCCGCGTCAGGAGTAGTCGGCCCATTGGCTGCCTCTGATATGATCTTAGCCTGAATCCTGGAGGCATTTTTCTTGGTTATCACGTTTTCGAGAGCAGCAGGCACCAGAATGGCGCAGTCCAACTCCAACAACTCCTCATTGCTGATCTTCTCGGTGCCTGGGTAACCTACTACGCTCCCAGTCTTATTCTTGTGGATGTTCAGCTTAACAGCGTCGACTCCCTTCTTTGAGTATACTCCTCCCTTCGAGTCGCTGGCAGCGATAACCTTGACGCCCATCTGCTGTAGGAAGATAGCTGAATAGGAGCCAGCGTTACCATAGCCCTGCACTGCAGCAGTCACACTCTTCAAATTGATCTTGAGGGCTGAAGCTGCTTCTCTTGCGCAGATCACTGTACCCTTGGAGGTTGCATAGATTCTTCCCTCGGAGCCGCCTAGGTGAAGCGGCTTACCAGTCACAACCTCGGGGATAGAATAGCCGTGGATCTGGCTGTAGGTGTCTGTGATCCAAGCCATGGTCTGGGAGTCAGTGTAGACGTCTGGAGCAGGAATGTCTCTCCGAGGCCCAATAATTTCGGAGATCATTAGGGTGTATCTTCTTGTCAACCTCTCTTTTTCACCTGCGGACATTTCTTTGGGGTTACAGGTTACGCCTCCTTTTGCTCCACCGTAGGGTATGTCTATGGTGGCGCATTTCCATGTCATCCAAGAAGCCAGAGCCTTAACCTCGTCCAGAGTTACGCCGGGATGATACCTTATTCCGCCCTTATACGGACCCCTAGCGTCACTGTGCTGCACCCGGTGACCGGTGAAAACCTCAACGTGACCGTCATCCATCTTTACTGGAATAGACACGGTGAGTGTTCTCTTAGGATGTTTCAACACTTCATGAAGATCCGGAGCGAGCTTCAACATTTCAGCAGCGATGTCAAGCTGCTTCCAAGCGTTCTGCAGAGGGTTTAACGACTGCTGGCTTGATGACATGAGGCTGCGCTAAACAATAGGTTATATATATCTTGTAGCCGCATCTTGCAAGAATTTCATATAAGGCCTATCATCGCTTAACCAACGGCAGCGCCAGATCGAAGATGGCCTTTTTCCAGTCCTTAGCTTTGACCACTCCACTCGCCACAAGAACCCCTTTTGAGCCTAGACGGATGGCTGCAGCCACATCCTCTCCCGAAACAACACCTGCGCCGCAAACCACCTTGACAGAAGGGTTCACCCCCTCAGCTGCCTTAACTGAATCCACCACGACGTCAGGCCTAACCTTTGACACCGCCCTACCCGAACCTATCAACTCAGGGGGCTCAATAGCAGCGAAGCTCGGTCCAAAAGCAGCTATTGAAGCAACTTCAGCAGGAGTCTTGGCGCAAACCATGGAGACCATGCCTAAACCATTAAGATTCTCCACCACTATGCGTATAGACTCTAACGGAATACGCTTCTCGCTATGGTTGACGATGGAGCCGACACACCCGGCTGCCTTCACATGCTCCACAACAGTAGCACCAGTAGTGCTTCCCATCCCCTCTTTGTCGACATGTTGAGCAAAGACAGGGATCTCCACAGCCTTCGCTACTTGCGATAGAAGCGGAGTCGGAGGTGCAACTCCTATGCTCACTCCGATCTCCTGTGAGACGTGTTCAGCAGTTTTGGCTAGGGATAGAGAAGCTGCTCCTGCAACCTCAGCGTAGTTCTTGAAGTTGATGAGCAGGAAAGGTATCTTCAAAGCTTTCGCGGGCTCTGCCTACTGTAGCTCTGAGGCCGGCTTCAATTTCCCCTCAAGCTTCTTCAACACTGAAACCAATGTGGTGTACTCCATCTCCTCGGGGCCGAGGCGGTGAGGCATGAAAGGACCATGTCTCCGCATATAGTCAGTAATCTCATTAGCTGTGGCTCTCGCCTTGTCGAAGGCAGGATCATCGAACATGTCAGATGGCCCGATTAGCTTGCCTTCGCATAACTGGAATCCTAGCGCTGCAACTCTTGGAGGGCCGTCGAACCTTGTGCACCTAGCATCTTTGATGGATACCGGCATAAGAGGCCCGTGGTGTGAACCTCTCATCCAGCCGGCAACTAGGTGGGGGAAAGCGAAGGGCTCAAGAGCTTCGCCCACTGCGGGTAAGCCGTGCTGGCAGCGGACAAACATCACCGGATCGTCTTTGCCTACATATTTCCCTGCGATCAAGGCGAGGCGAGCAGTGCTGGCAGCGGCTGCAAAGAGACCGTCCGTCCGCCTGTAGACTGAGTGAACAATGTATCTTCCTGGAGTGCCTATGAGAGCAAGAAGATCATAGACCTCGTCAGGGGTGTCTATGTCTACGAATTTGTCTTCCATAACATCCATCACCCTGAATGTGCAACCCGAGTGGAGGGTTTCATCAATCACCAGTCCTGGCGTGCTGAAGGGATCGGCGAAGATTTTGTAGAGAGGCAGATTCCAAGCACCGGGCTCAGTTTTGTCAGCCATGAAGACCACTATGGGCTCACTGGTCCGCTCTTCAAACTCCGCTTCCGCGATCCCTGGGCCCAAACCCTTCATGTTCCCTGAGAACGCTGTGGCTACTAGGTCTTGTCCCGCAGCATAGAGCTTGAGTTTTCTGGAGACCTTCTCTGTGATCTCCATGAATGTATCCCAGGCTAACTGATGGATCTGCGTACTGTTGATGCCTTTCTGATGAGTCATGATGAGCTGGATGTCATCTCCTACTGCTGTGACATGGAAGTCTGTAAGGAGTCCCTCGTTCTTAGCTTTGGAGAGAGATGACCTAGCTACCTCTAGCTGCTGTGGGTGAACAGTATGATGCCCAACGAGGCTGCCTACGTCTGCCTTTATGACTGAAAAGGTGATACGCATACCTAAAGACCTTGGTACGAGCCAAGGTTGGACAAGAAAATAAAGCTGTTGGGTAGGCTACTCTTCGTCCTCGAAGTCCTCTTCCCAGCCTTCTTCATCGAAGTCTTCCTCGAAGTCCTCTTCCCCTGACAAGAGCCTTTGCCACCTTTCGGCGGCAGACGGCACCCTAAGCATTAATAAGTTTTCGCTGCGCACCTCCTCACAGCGATGCGGACAGTCAAGTGTAACCCAGAGGGCTTGGAAGAAGCAACCTCAGTAGCTAAGGGCGGAGGACTATTAATCTACCCGACGGACACGGTTTACGGAGTAGGCTGCGACCCATTCAACTCTAAGACAATCTCAAAGATCATCGAAGCCAAGGAGAGAGACCTGAAGCCGCTTCCCATCCTCTGCTCAAGCATGGAAGCAGCATCCAAACTAGTTATCTTAGACGAGTTAGCTGAGCGCATAGCAAAACGATTCTGGCCCGGTCCGCTTACAATTGTAGCACCTCTAAGAGACTTCAAAATCCCCAAAGAAGTTACTGCCGGCGCAACTAGCTTAGGTGTTAGGGTGCCCAACTTCGGATGCACTCTCAGGCTTCTTGACTCATCTGGGGGCTACTTGGTGGGTACGAGTGCCAACAAATCTGGCGAACCGGCAGCAAGAGTTTTGAGGGAGGTGAACAAAGACCTTGCAGATAGTGTAGATATCGGTCTTGATGGAGGTAGGACGCTGCTGGGTAAAGAGTCTACTGTGATCCGAGTCGCCGAAGGGGAAGTGAAGCTGCTTAGGCAAGGGTTTTGGAGGCTGGAGCAGGTCCTTGGGCTTAGCCTTTGACTTGCAGTAGCGCTGCTCGCTCAGAAAGTAAGCGCGGAAATAAATCGCGTACACCAAGTTTTAGTGTGTCTTTGACGATCTTGTGGTGTCGAGATAGGAATTTTTTCTTCGACTCGGTCAATCCAAGCACACTGTCATCTCTTTTCCACAATGTTGAAACCGTCTTGAAGAAAGATTGCAGATCACCTTTGCTTCCAAACCCGGTGACCGCCACGTCTCTTACAGTGCTACTTAACCCAGCTTTAGAGAGAGCATTCTTGATCTGTTTTTCGCAGGCGGTCCTCATCAGGAAATCCACTTCAAACCTTTCAGCATAGAGCTGAGACCGTGTATTTGCTTCAAATGTTTGCCTTGCAAGGATCTCTAAATGCTTGGACCCTGCTACGAACCTTGCGTCACACGCTTGAGTCATAACTTTGGAGTTAAGACCCCGTAGACGACTCATCCACTCCCTGCCATCCGTGATAGCGACGTTCTTCAACCCGATCCACCCTGCGTACACCTCTCCTTCCAACCGCACCGAGTTTGGCTCAGAGGTTTCCTCGATCAATCAGGGTTTTCACCTGTGCAAGTCTGTCCACTAGTCAATGTCTTAACCGCCGTGCACCACAGGGATAATAGTAACGGTGTCGCCGTTTGAGATGACGGTTTCAAGCCCGTTTAGCGTTGAGATCTCTGCCCCGTTTACCGCCACCAGAAGGCTGCTAGCTGATACCTCTTGACGGGGAGATTCCTTTTGGATGTGCCTTATGATCTCCGCCACAGTCATGCTGTCTCTGTCTAAGAATAACTCACCTTTCTTTACTAGTGTTTTAAGGTAGCCGAGGAGCTTTACGTTGATCGAACCGCTTTCACCGCACCAGCCTGTTCTCGCGGGCTCGGAGAGCCTAGGCCGCTTCTGGAGATGGGACCATTTCTTCAGATGTTTCGGGGGCGTCCTGGGCCTTCTTCTGGTTTTTTACAAGAA
Organism: Nitrososphaerota archaeon; assembly: GCA_016184315.1. Taxonomy (GTDB): domain Archaea; phylum Thermoproteota; class Nitrososphaeria; order Nitrososphaerales; family JACQRY01; genus JACQRY01. The sequence continues at coordinate 97,790 of JACPCU010000014.1, read as the reverse complement.
TGGTGATGTAGCCGGCTATCTGGTTCTTGAGCTGCTTTGACAAGATTATGGCCACTTCGTCTAGTTTCACCTTGTTTTCCTGAAAGTTCTCCGTGAAGAGGGCGGGGTGCCGCTCTAGGAGCTGTGTTGATATCCTTCTCACGCGGTCCAAGCAACCAAGCCGTGAATTTGGGTCATATTAAACAATTTTGAGTGTTTCGGGGCGATTCCGTGTGTTCTCTGGGTTTTTGGCTTGCCGCTGGGAGCTTAGAACGGTTAAATATTGCCGTTCTTTGCCTTAGAAACGAAGATAGATGCCTGACGCCGAATTTGGGTTAGCTGCGGTCTACAGGCTGATAAAGAAGGCTGGGGCGGAGAGAGTTGGTGATGATGCTGCTGAAGAGCTCCGAATAGCGTTGGAGGAGATTGGTGTGACGATCGCGAAGGAAGCAGTCGAGTTCGCGTCTCACGCTGGACGCAAGACTGTGAAGGAGTCCGACGTTAAGCTAGCAGTGAAGTCCATGCGGAAGACTTAGCCAAAGTTTTCTCCAAACAATTTCAACGGAAGCCACTGCCTGCTTAGTGGGAGGTGTCCAGTGTAGTCGCGTTATCCTTAAAACGCAGGTTTTCTGCGCTTGTTCATGCTTCTGCTCCGGTGGTGTAGCCCGGTCAAGCATTTCGGCCTCTCGAGCCGACGACGCGGGTTCAAATCCCGCCCGGAGCACCATTTAAGACCTGTTCACTTTACCCTCACCAAAAACAGCTTGAACTTTATATTGTAAGGGGGGGTCTAGTGTTGCAGACAGAAAGCTGCTGTCAAAGATCTTTGATTGATGGACTTGCAAGAATAGGAATGGGAGTAGTTTGAAAACTCTGATCCTGTCCATGGATGATACCAAGATCTTAGTTACTATCAAAGAATGCATCGATCTTCAGGAAAAGGCGTTCAGAGCCCTTGGCATGAGCAAGACTATCAGTATACCTAGCTCTTGGCTTGAGCTTGACAAGTACAAGGGGAGCCTGAAGGTGATGGGCTCTTACGTTGAAACAGAAGATGGTGAATACGCCATTGTGAAAAGTAGCAACAGCTTCGACTTGAACAATGAGCTGCATAATCTACCCACAACGGTAGGATTCATCACTCTAGTCGATCCGAAGACAGGGCTTCCTCTCTGCTTTATGGACGGCGAATACATAACGGCCCTCAGAACTGGTGCTGGTGGAGCCTTAGCTGCAAGGTTTCTCGCCAAGAAAAACCCTCAGAAGATCTGTGTGATAGGCAGCGGCACCACCGCAGGTTTCACTTTCAGAGCAATCCTAGAAGCATTTCGCAGCGTAAGGGAAGCCAGAGTCTACAGCATAAACAGAAAACAAGGGGAAAACCTCTGTCGAAAACTCAGCACCCAATACAACGTAGAAGTCAAGCAAACAAGTTCTTCCAAAGAAGCTGTTGAAGAAGCTGACATCCTGATAAGTGGAACCAACTCTACAACACCAGTCCTCACCGATAGGATGGTCGAAGCAGGTATGCATATCAGCGCCATGGGGAGAAGAACCGAAGTCGACCCTAACGTTTTCAGAAGATGCAAAGTCGTTGCAGACTCTATACCCAATGCTGTTTCAGGTGGAAAATGCTTCTACGCAATCAGTAAGGGGACAATAACAGAGAAAGATGTGTACGGCGACCTTGGAGAACTTGTAGTCGGCAAAAAGCAGGGGAGAATCACTGACCAAGAGATAACTCTCTTTGACAGCTCAGGAGTAGGCGTGCAAGACGTTGTTGTCGCCGGATACGTCTACGAGAAGGCTTTGAAGAAAAATCTAGGGACAGAGGTTGATTTGCTCAAAGGAGTCGAGGAAATGCGAGGATACTAGATGGGAAACAGTATGCGAAAAAGCCGGCTGTTCCGTCGTACACTAGCTGGACTTCGCTGATAAACTCTTTTATGTCCACATAGGTTTGAGGCGGTGTCTTGCAGGTAAACAGCTACGACCTGTTCCTTGACCTAGACTTCAAGAGCCTGAAGTTTGATGGGCAAGTTGTCATAGATGTTGACACCGAAGAAGACTTGACCTTAAACGCGTTGGGCCTCAACATTCTGCAGGTCAGAGACGGAGACAAGACCCTCCCTTTTGAGCACGAAGAAGAGAACCTAGTCATAAAAACCGGGGGTCATAGTGGCAGGCTGACAGTCGAGTACTCCGGAACGGTTTCAGACACTCTTGTAGGAATCTACAGGGCGCCCTATGATGACACCCACATCATCTCTACCCAGTTCGAAGCAGCCAACGCGAGGAGGATGCTTCCATGCTTAGACCACCCCGGCCATAAGGCTACCTTCAAACTGGCTGTTAGAATAGACAAAGAGCTTGACGCGATATCCAACACCCCTGTCGAAAACGTGACTGTCAATGGCAAGAAGAAGACTGTTTCCTTCCAAAAGACACCGAGAATGTCTACCTATCTTCTCTACTTGGGGGTCGGGCGATTCGAAGAGATCAGAGATAAGTTTGGAAGCGTAGATCTGGTTGCAGCGACAACTCTTGGAAAGGCCCGTAAAGGAGAATTCGCCTTGTCTGTCGCCAAGAAGGCGCTGTGGTTCTACGAGTCTTATTTCGCCATACCCTACATGCTACCTAAAGTGCATCTGATAGCTGTGCCTGAGTTCGCCGCCGGAGCCATGGAGAACTGGGGTGCGGTAACCTTCCGGGAGATAGCTCTCCTAGTTGATAGTGATAGTGCGGTTAGGACGAAGAAGAGGGTTGCAGAGGTGGTGGCCCATGAGCTTGCCCATCAATGGTTTGGGAACCTTGTGACTATGAAGTGGTGGGATGATCTCTGGCTTAACGAGAGCTTTGCCACGTTCATGGCATACAAGTTTGTTGATGCGACTTACCCGGAATGGAAGGCTTGGCAGGATTTTCTGAGAGGAGACACGTCTGGCGCCATGAACCGGGACTCCTTGAGGAGCACTCATCCGATTGAAGCCCAGATCAATCAGCCTAGCGACATCGAGCAGATATTCGACGACATTAGCTACGGTAAAGGAGCCAGCGTACTCCGTATGATCGAGGCCTACATGGGGGCGGACAGTTTCCGAAAAGGCGTCGATGACTATCTTAACAGATACAGGTATTCAAACGCCGCTGGCAGGGACTTCTGGGAGGCGTTGGAGAAAGCTTCGGAGAAGCAGATAAGCTGGATTATGGATCAATGGATACGGAAGCCCGGGTACCCAGTCGTCACGGCTTCGATGGACGAAGGGAAGCTGATCCTGAGGCAGGAAAGGTTCCTTCTTTCAGGGGAATATGAGAAGGATCTTTGGCCGATCCCAGTCACTCTTAGAGTGAACGGCGAGGCGAGGAGAGTTCTCTTGGACAAGGAACAGAAGGCTGTCGATGTTGGAGGCGTTGACTCGCTTAAGCTGAATGTTGATCAGACGGGGTTCTACAGGGTGCGTTATGATGGGCTCTACGACGTAGTCTGGAGGAGCAGTCTCTCAGAGTTTGATAGGTGGGGGTTAATCTCCGACGCATTGGCTTTTCTCGTTTCATGCAAGTTGTCTTTCGCGGATTATTTCGGCTTGGTGAACCGCTATTACGGTGAGTCCGATTACCTGCCTTCTTTGGAAGTGTCTGATCAGTTAGCCTTTCTATACATTCTTTCATCGGGAAGCATTAAGAAGGCTTCAACGGAGTTTCACCGTTCCCAGCTCAACAGGCTTGAAGGGAAGAATGATGGGAATAGCTCTATGCTTAGGGGCATTATGGCTGCTAGGCTTGTCGTGGTCGATGATAATTACGCGGAGAATTTGGCGTTAAGATTCATGGATTATGGTAAAGTTGAGCCTGATATGCGCGACGCGGTCGCCGTTGCCTATGCTAGGTCATCAGGCGACTTCGAGGGGATTGTGAGCAAGTATAGAAGTAGCGGGTCAGACGAGGAGAGGCTCAGGCTTCTGTCTGCGTTGACGACCTTCAAGGAGAAGGAGTTAGTCGCATTGTCTCTTGGCTTGGCTCTTAGCGGCGATGTGAAGAAGCAGGATGTGATGGCGATGATTCTGACGGCTTCAAAGAACCCTGAGGCCAAGGATACTGCTTGGACGTGGATCAAGGTTAACGTGAGTCGGCTGCGCAGACTCTATGAGGGCACCGGCACCCTGTCTAGGATCTTCCTTTCGACTCTCCCGGTTCTAGGAGTAGGCAAAGTTAGTGAGGTAGAGAAGTTCTTTGAAGCGAATAAGATTCCTGAAGCTGAGAAAGGAATCGACGCTGGGCTAGAGAGACTTAGGATATATGACAATCTAGTAAGACGGATTCAGGCGCCTTAATGAGTCAGATTTCCGCGAGCAAGATATATCAAGCGTCCCTTACCCTTAAAACTTGGAAAAAGATAGCCAGACCATAATTAGCCCGTGAGAATTTGAGCGTAGTCACTTCCATTGCTCTTAATGGAGCTTCTATCCCGTTCATCGTAATCACTGTTGCATTATTGATAAGGCAAAGGGGTTCTTACTTCAAACCAGTACAGATCTTTCTGATTGCAGGACATGTGTTCTTGGGGCTGACTTTGCTCTTAGAGTTTGCAAGAGACTTTGCTCAGTCGTTGGACACCGCGCATTTTCTCACATCTCTATCGGTGTCGTCTGTTCTGATGGCGGTGCTGCCTTTTACGGCTGCATCGATTCTTATCAGCAGAGCCAATACTATCAATTCTAGTGGAGGATTCTACTCCGCCATTAGAACTGACCGAGCAGTGAGTGTGCCTATCATCTTCTCCGGAGTGTACATATTTGTGCTCATAGTCGCTGCGTGGCTGCTAAGGCCTTTTTCACTCGGGATCATTGAAGACGCTGGTGGTGTAGCTGTCTACACCGTCTATCAACGGTGGTATTCCATAGTGCTTCTGGGCGCGCTGTTCTTCGTTGTGGGTTATCCGTTCAGACTTATGATGTTGAAAAGCAGGCAGGTCAGCTCTAGAGCTGTATCCAAGGCCCTACTTGCTCTGCCTTTATCTTGGATAATGATCGGCGTCTCATTATACCTGTTCAAGGTCTACTTGGTTCTGATTGGTCTTGAGACGGCTGCGTTGGGAAGCCTCCTTTCAGCTATCCCTTGGCTGGCTACCGCATACTACTTCAGGAAGACCACGATTCTGGAGACACTTTTCGAAAAGCCTTCCCGCAAAGAGGGCGCTGCGCAAAGACCCAATCTGTTTAGCAGGAGGCTGAACCTAGATTGGTCGAAGATCACAGGCAAGAAAATGCTCTTCGAATTTGAGCCATCTGACGCCTATTCTGAGGCAGTTAGTGACTTCGTATTAGAGGCGAATGCAGCCGATGTTTTGCTGATTACCCGTAACTCAAGCCCTCTACATCAAGCATTATCCAAACATACGGAGATCAAGACCCTAGCGCTGACACCTACAGTATCTTACCCTAAGGAGGGCAGATCGCCCAATGAGGTTTTGTTGCCGTACAACGATCACGCAATCATATTCGATGCCGTAAGCAAGGTTATTCTAGCTAGGTCTAATTTGGGAACAGCCATTGTTTTTGATATCACATCCGATCTGGTGATCAGCCTCGGAGCTGAGAAAACCTATGGTTTCCTAGTTAATACAGTTGAACTTTTTTCGAGCCCAAAGTTAACCGCTCTATTCTTGTTCAATATGAGCGCACACGATCCCAAGATTGCTTCAAGCATAAGGGCGCTCTTCTCAACACACTTACGGCTGGAAAAGAAGCAGATAGTCATCACAAAAGCCAACCTAGATTAGTATTCACACGATGTTGTGCTAGGAATCACTGAGAGTGGGTAGTGATGACTATGCTGCTCTATTGATCTGGGCGTCACAGATAATAAATAAGAAATAGTTTTGCCGTGAAGCCTGAATTTGGCCACCAGCACAATGGACGCAAACAGACGGTTCTTGGTAGGTAAGGGAGGATACGTCGATGACCTGGCGTTCCCAAACACTGCGTGCGCTGCATTCCTGCGAAGCCCCTATTCACATGCCTTGATCAAGAGGATAAATGTGGAAAAGGCTTCTCGTTTCGCGGGAATACTGCTCGCACTTGACGCGTCTGCATTGGCATCTAGGATTCGCCCTATGCCTGTACCTGTGCATCCTCCTAAAGCGCAGTCTTTTAGAGCTCGTAAGCTAGGTTATACGTACCTGGCTAGAGATAGGGTGAGGTATGTTGGTGAGCCCATCGCGGCCGTGGTGGGTGAAGATGAGCAGACTGTTGAAGATGCTTTGGATCTGATAGACGTTGACTATGAGACTCTTGCTCCGGTTATGGATGCGAAGAAGGCCGTAGAAAAGGGATCACCTCTTCTGTATGATGACTGGGGGGATAACATCTACTTTACTGCGCACTTCAGCTTCGGTGATTACAATAAGGCCTCCAATGACGCGGATGTTCTCCTCAACGATAGAATTAGGATTCATCGCCAAGCTGCCTGCCCCATGGAGCCTAGGGGGTGTGTGGCGGATTATGATAGGGTCAACCGTAAGATTACGTTCTACTCTTCTTCTCAGAACGTGTATGAGATCAGACTGCTCCTAGCATATTCTTTCAACTTGCATCCTTCATCTGTAAGGGTGGTGGCGCCAGACGTTGGCGGAGGGTTCGGCCTGAAGAGCCACCTGTTTAACGAGGACGTCGTGGTGGTGTTCTGCTCTATGCTGCTCAACAGGCCGGTGAAGTGGATAGAGAGCAGACGCGAGAATTTGTTATCATGCCACGCAAGGGAACAGACACATCAGGTTCAGATAGCTGCACGCAGAGATGGCGAAATCATCGGGTTCAAAGACAGAGTCACCGCCGATCTTGGTGCTTATGCTCTGCACCCCCATGGTGGTCTCGCCTCCGCCCTAGTAACGGTTTACAGCATGCCTGGACCTTACCGCTTCAGGAATCTTGACGCTGAGCTGATTGCCGCAGTTACGAATAAGGCTCCTTTCGGTGCTTACAGAGGCTTCGGTGTTCCTGAAGCAACCTTCGCGCTCGAGAGGATGATCGACAAGCTTGCAGGAGAGTTGAAGATGGATGCTACCGACGTTAGGATGAAGAACTTCGTGCGAAAGGAAGAGTTTCCGTATGTTTCGGCGACTGGTGCTGTTTACGATGCCGGCAAATTCCGTGATTCACTTGGAGAAGCGTTACGGCTGGCTAATTACGCAAGTTTCAGAAGACTTCAGGATGCTGCAAGGAAGGAAGGGCGCCACATAGGGATAGGGGTAGCCTGCTATGTGCGAGCGTCAGCGACACCTACGAAGACCCTCTTTCCCATGGATGATCCGTTAGTGAACGCGAGTGGAGTCTTCGCGCCTATCCAAGATGCAGCTAGGGTCAGGATCGACGGTGAGGGCGTGGTGACAGTCTTCATCGCTGGTTCACGAATTGGAAGCGGAGCTGATGCTAGTTACGTTGCTGTTGCAGCCAAAGAACTGGGAGTCTCTTCTGACAGGGTTGAGGTTGTGATGGGCGACACCGACAAGTGCCCGGAGTATGGTGGCGTCTTTGCGAGCAGGAGCACTACTCTGGGAGGGCTCGCGGTTGTCGAGGCGTGTAGAAAGCTCAGAGAAGAGCTTGTTTCGATGGCTGGAGAAATGCTCGGGGTTTCGGCTGGCTCCGTAGAGATTATCGGCGGTAAACTGGTTTGCAAGTCTCTAGGCAAAGAGATTGCACTCAAAGAGGTAATGGCGGCCCATGGAGGAGAACCTGTTGAAGCCACTGCCCGTTATCAGAGGCCCACAGTAAAGCTGAGGGATGGTAGAACTGTTGAGACGAGCGGAGTCTACTGCAATGGCGCCGACGTGGCTGTTGTAGAAGTAGATCCGGAGACCTTGGAGGTCAAGGTTCTGAAGTACGCACTAGTTCATGACGCTGGCCCCTTGCTCAACAAGCAGCTGGTTGAAGGACAAATAATTGGTGGCCTTGTCCAAGGGTTAGGAGGATGTCTGCTGGAAGAAATGATATACGATTCCCAAGGGCAACTCCTCACATCCACGTTGATGGACTACATGATTCCTTCCGCCGTCTCGGTTCCAAACATCGAGGTAAGCCACCTGTCAACGCCATCTACAGTAAGTCTCTACGGCTCACGCTCTGTTGGTGAATCAGGGCCTGGTGCAGTAGCCGCTGCAATCGCAGGAGCTATTGAAGATGCATTGGCCCCCCTGAAGATTAGAATAACTGAGACAACGTTGAAGCCAGACTACTTGTTCAAGCTAGCTAAAGCGCGTAAGACGCCTTGACCCTAGATTGCTTTGGAGTTAGCGGCTTGCCTCTAGCAGATAATAGCTGGACGCCATCTTGTCCGAGTATTCTCTGAAGAAACGTCTGAAGAGCCTCATCGCCTTACCTGCTTTCTCTTCGGTGTAGCTAAGATACAGGGTTCTACTTAGATCCCTGATGATACCCCAAGGCTCCTCTCTAAAATCCTCCCAGAATTTTCTTATCAAACTCAGCTGCGCCTCGTCTTCCGCTACGCGGTTGAGTTTGGATTCAAGGAAAATGTTTAACCAAGATCCCCTGTCTCTGAAATGAGCGTCCTCCCCAAAAAACTCTTTCAGACGAGCGGTTAGACCTTCAGATTCAACGTTTGGCAGGTAAGTTATCTCCATCACACCTATCCTCCCTTCGTCCCCTATTTTCTTTGAGTAGTAGCTAAGGACATCAGAAGGATTCTCCAAGAAGCTCAAGAACGACTCGAAGAACACCCTGTCTGCACCCACATCAAGATAAGGGCTGACGGGATCTAGTTGTATGAAGTTGACCCTTTCATTCAATCCTTCTTCATGGGTCCGTTTGTTCGCCTTTTCTACGAAGAAAGGAACTATTTCAGCGCCTATCACGTTGCATTTGAAGCGTTTCGCCGCCATCATGGCGGTTTTCCCGAAGCCTGAGCCCACTATGAGAAGAGAGTCTCCATCTTTGATGCCTAGCTTCGCGATAGCATCTACTGGTCTATGATACCCATAGACCCATTTGGCTTGAATGTACTTGAATGAGTCCATTCCCTGATTTTATAGGTGTCAGAGAAGCATTAAGATAAACTCGTCTGTTTCTCCAACAAGACCTCGATGTAGCCTTGCTTGTTGTCTCTGGAGATCAGTTGAGCTCGGCCCTTAGCCCAAGCTGCGATGTCCTCTAAGGCTGCTGGCGAGGAGAGTAGTACCGTCAACTGTTCGTTTGCTCTTATTCCGTCCATGGTGCTGATGGTTCTTAACAATGGCTCAGGACAGAATAATCCCCGGCAATCTAGTGTCATCCCCTCCTGCGTAACCATGTTGCATCACTCTATTCCTGTGACCGTATTTCCAGCCTTGACAATATTCAGTATTAATATAATTCTATATGAACATCTTTTCAGTGTTACTGTACAAAGTTGACTCTAATTATGTGATAACAGATCCTCTGCTGTCATCTTCGTTTCAGCTTCATTAGATCTATATTCGGAGAAGGATTTGAAGGTTAAGCATCGTTGAAACCTAGGGGGGTTCTGGTTTTTTCAAATGGATGATATACTTACTCCTAGGAGTTATCAGAACATTCTAGAAGGCTTAAATCCACAGCTGATAGGTGCAGTTAGCTATGCTTCTCAAGGATAAGGTTGCGATAATCACCGGCGGCGCCCGCGGATTAGGCGAGGTTTACTGCCACAGGTTCGCTGAGGAAGGAGCCAAAGTTATGGTGGCTGACATCAACGGTGAGGGCGCCATCAAAGTGGCTGAGGCAATCAGGAAAAGTGGGGGAAACGCTACGCCATTCAAGGTTGATGTGAGCAAGGAGCAGGATACAAAGAGCATGGCCGAGACCTGCGCTAAGATGTACGGCAGAATAGATATCTTGGTGAATAACGCAGCGATCTTCTACGGGTTGAAGTATACTCCCTTCGACCAGCTGTCCAGCGAAGAATGGGACCGCATATTGTCGGTGAACGTGAAGGGTGTTTGGCTATGCGTAAAGGCGGTGGCGCCGCACATGAAGCAGCAGGGCGGAGGAAGAATAATCAATGTTGCGTCAGGGGCTCCTTTGAAAGGCAACCCTGGGCTCCTTCACTATAATGCGTCTAAAGCAGCTGTCATAGGGATCACAAGGACTCTTGCCAAAGAGTTGGGTAAGCACTGGATCAATGTCAACGCGGTGGCGCCGGGTTTCACTTTGACGGAGGCGTCTATGCTTATGGCTGGTGAGGACCGGATGAATCAAGCGGTAGCTGCAAGATGCTTGCCGAAACAGGAGGAGACTGAAGATGTTGTAGGTACAGTAGTATTCTTGGCATCAGATATGAGTAAATTCATTACAGGTCAGACACTGGCAGTTAACGGCGGAGATCTATTTCTGTAACAGACTGCGTAGCGTCATGGACAAGGCGTAAAGACGTTTAACTTAGCCTCGCTGGGGTCGGAGGTGAGAGTAGAGGCCATGGCGGACACATTTGCACTTGCAGTAACATTCGCCTTAGTGAACAGTGTGCTCTTCGGTTTCAGCAAGATCCTCTATAGGAAAGGAGTCATGCATATGCCTGTTCAGATCGCGATCCTCTACACTTTGCTACCGGCTGTTCCAATCCTTCTTGCCGCCACAGTAATCACAGGAGAGTACGCTTGGCTGAAGATCACTCCTTTCACCTTGATCCTGATCCCGTTGACTGGAATGTTCAACTTTAATCTCGGGAGGCTATTTCTGTTTGAAACCATTAGGAGTCTGGGAGCATCTCGGGCAAGCCAGCTCATCGCAACACAACTCATTTTCACGTCAATCTTCGGCGTTGTGTTCAAAGGAGAGACCATGACGATCTATGTGGCTGTTGGGACGATCATCATATTTGCAGCAATATCCTTCTTGTTGTTCAGCCCCATGGATCTGAGACTCAAACCCTTGGGCTATAACCTTAGGAGAGGATTGATCATGGGGATTGTCGGGAGTGTCATCTGGGCTTTCGGTTTCCTTGTCTCGAAACTCATGGTAGATGAATATCCGCCACTCAGCGCGTCTTTTCTAACTGTTGCTGCTGCAGCAGTTACACAAACAGTCATGGCTCTGCCCAGTTTCAGAAGTGCAGGCACGGTGGTCCCAGACAGGAGATCTATGGGATACTTCCTTGCGTCAGGAGTGGTGACGACAGCCGCTTTTCTGGCCTTTATGTTGGCCTTGAGCCTCTCACCCATAGTAGTCATAGCTCCGTTTGCTTCTCTAAGCCCTATTTTCGCTGCGATTTGGTCATACTTCTTCATTCAGCGAATGGAGTTCATTGGAGTAAGAATCATTCTGGCAAGCATATTGGTGGCTGTAGGTTCTTACATCATCTCTCTCTAATGCTTCACATACCTTAGAAACTCGTCTACGGACCTAGTATTCACAATGCTTTCTTTTGCAGCCCAACCTCGCCTAGCCTGCGTAACGCCGTACTGCAAATAGGGGAATTGTTCCTTGGAATGAGCATCAGAATCTATGCAGAGATTCACCCCTCTGTCTACAGCCATTCGGGCATGCTCATCTTTCAAGTCTAGGCGTTCAGGATAAGCATCTATCTCCAGGATAGTGTCAGTCCTCTTAGCTGCCTCAATCACAGATTCTATGTCTACTTGATATGGTGGCCTCTGCCCGATGAGTCTGCCCGTAGGGTGGAAGAGAATATCCACATTGGGATTCTCAATGGCTCTGATGATTCGCCGAGTCATTTCTTCTCTGGGTAGGTTGAAGTTGGTGTGAACCGCTGCTCCTACGGCATCGAGATCTCCAAGTGTTTGATCGTCTATGTCTAGGCTGCCGTCTTTCAGTATGTTTACTTCCGCGCTCTTCAGGATCCTGAAGCCATCCGATTGCTGGTTGAGCTTGTCTATCTCCTTCATCTGTGTTCGGAGTTTCTCTTCGTTCAGGCCTCCAGTCATAGCTAGGCTCTTTGTGTGATCGGTTATCGCGATGTACTCTAGGCCAAAGGTTTTCGCAGCTTGAACCATTTCTGTGATGCTGTTGGCGCCATCGGTCCAGCTGGTCTGGACCTGCAGGTCTCCTTTCAGGTCTGTTAGCTCAACTAGGTGTGGGAGACTGTTCTTGGAGGCTGCTTCTATTTCGCCTCTGTTCTCTCTTAGCTCCGGTGGAATGTATGGGAGGCCTAGGGTCTTGTAGACTTCTTCTTCCTGTTCGCCGGCGGTCTTCTTTTCTTTTTTGAATAGGCCGTATTCATTGAGGTGCATGCCTTTACTTAACGCTATGGTTCGCAGAGCGACATTGTGTTCTTTGCTGCCCGTGAAATACATGAGGGCTGCGCCCATGCTTCCCTTTTGGATGACTCTTAGATCGGCGTCTATGCCAGATTTATGTCTGATGGAGGCTTTGACTTCGCCCTTCTGATGTACTGCTACTACTTGGGGGAGAGACGTGAAGGTATCTATGACTTGTCTTGGATTAGATGTTATGGCGAGTAGATCTATGTCGCCAATGGTTTCTCTGCCTCTTCTTATGCTTCCAGCCACGTAGACTTCTTCAACGCCCTCTACACTTGCTAGGGCATGTTGAAATTGGTCTGCTAAGGGTATGGCTATTGCGAGGGGTATTCTTCCTTTCTCAGCTTTCAGGAACTCCAAGCTCTGCAGGATCTTCTCCTCGGTCTTCTCTCCGAAACCTGTCAGCTGCCTCACCTTGCCTGTTTTGGCGGCTGTTTCTAGGTCTTCGAGGTTTTTCACTGAGAGTTTCTCGTAGAGAGTTTTGATTCTCCTTGGTCCTAGGCCTTCTACTGAGAGGAGTTCGCTTAGTTTGATGGGGTATTTGGCTTGGAGTTTCTCCAAGGTGGGGATTCTGCCGGTTTTGAATAGGTCTTGTAGTTTCTTTGCTATGGCTTTTCCCACGCCGGGTAGGGTTTGTAGTTCATCTACTCCTCCTTTCTTGTATAGAGCTATGATTGACTGTGGGGATGACTCGATGGCTCGGGCCGCCCTTTCGTAGGCTCTCCCTCTGAAAGGGTCGTCCTCCAGATCCATGTAGAAGGCGAGTTCGTAGAAGGAGGCTGCGGCCTCATAGTTGGATATTTGCGCCGCCATTTCGGAGGTTCTAGCCATGTTTTGCGCGCCTATGGGGGTGGAGGAGGTGACTGGAGATATTTGTTTAGGTTTCGCATCAGAAGGTTACTGCTCCTATCATCAAGGAGAGCTGAAGCACAAGATGCACAGTTCTCATCTTTCCTTTAACCAGCCTGCAGAACCCGTAGTCAGTGCATTTCTTCGCCAAGTCTTTCATTGTGACGCAGCAGTAGAAGCATAGTGCTCCGATCAGAAGGGGGGTCGTGATGCTCGGGTAGAAGGCTACTTGGAAGCCTATTGTAAGTGTGAAGATTGTTGGCGGTATGCTTTGGATAATTCTGGAAGTGATCTTGCTTCCCAGCACTATGGGGAAGGATTTGATTCCTCTCAGTATGTCTCCTTTGACGTCGGCCAGGTCGCCTAGGAGGAGTGTGACTTGGGCGAATAGGGCGAAGACGCCTGCTGCAAGGATGACGCCTGGTGAGATTGAGCCAGCTACTGTTCCGCCGGTTAGGCTTGATATGGCTGCTCCTGCGGATGCTACTAGGACTTTGTGGGGGAATCTTTCCTTTGCTCTTACTTTGGGGAGTGAGTATGACAAACCGAGTATCATGGCGAGGGTGAAGAGTATTAGCGTTAGAGGGTTTATGAGATAGGCAAGTATGAGAGAGAGGGGGCCGGTTATGACTATTAGGATCGAAGCGTCCTTTTCGGTGGCTTTGCCTGAGGCTAGGGGTCTGTTGGGCGAGTTGACTTTGTCTTCATCGATGTCCATTAGGTCGTTGAGCAGGTAGACTGATAGGCTTAGGCAATACATGGCTACTATGGCCATCAGGGTTTTCGTCGGGTCTACGACTCTGCCTGATGCGATTACGATGGAGGCGAATAGGGCCCAGACGAATATGACGACTCGTTTCTCTGAGCGGATCAGTACGAAATAGCTTCTAAAGGTGGCATATCGGCTGCCACCTTTCAGCAAGCAGATTCGCCTCAGTTGGAGGTGGAGTCTTGTTTGGCGGTGAGTTCGAGTAAGCCTTTCAGTATTTCTTCGTCGGGTTTGCCGAAGAAGGAGTCCATGGGGTCTTTCCGGGCTTTCTCCCACATTATGTTGAAGTATTCGGACATTTTTTGTCCGAGGGCGGCGTTTTCGAAGCTTATTCCTATGAAGAAGTCGTTGGGGGAGGCGGGGTTCACTATTTCGATTCCGACGAATGTTTCATCAATGATGAAGAAGGAGTAGGGGACATAGGAGTGTCTTAGATCAACGTTTGGGTTCTTGACTAGTTCAAGGTATTTTTTGAAGCTGCCTCCTTGGGCGAGGAGGTTGGCGATCAGCTGTACTTTGGTGGTTATTCCTCCGCGGTCGCCGTGGAGCACATTTATTTTGGCTCCTTTCTTGAGGGCTTGGAGAGTGCTTTGTACTGTTCTGAAGTCGGCGTAGCGTGTTGCTATTAGGAGCTGGTGGTTCATGGTTTCGATGTTTCTTTGGAGTGTTGCCACTACTTCGTCCCATTCTTTGATTATGCGTACAGGTTTTAGGTCTGAGATGCCGAGCATGTCTTCTAGTTCTTGGAGGGCTTTTGATGGGCCTTCTTCTGATGGTGGTGAGGTGGATTTGAATTTCTCTAGTAGTTGTATGGTGTCGCGTTTGAGGAGTATTTGGCGTAGGGGTTTGAGCTGGCTCTCGTAGAAGACTGAGCCTAGTGTTGTGTGCACGTATTTGCCTCCTTGTTTTGTTATGAGGCCGCTGTCGGTGAGTTCTTTGAGGCGTTTGTAGTAGCGCCTGTGGGTTAGGCCGTATTTGGCTTCTGCTCCTGTGCTTGCTTCTATTCCCTCTACTGCGAGGTTGAATAGGAACATTGAGTCTAGGTTCGATAATGATCTGTAGATCTTTTGTACTGCATCCGGTTTCTCCGCATCAGGCATGGCATGTCTGTAGACGCTGGGATGTGTATAAGTTTTACCGTTATTGGACAAAGACCGATTTGTTTTCCTTTCGCATGAAATCATGGGTTTTGATGTTGTTATTGCTGGAAATGTCTGTGCTTCTTGAAGTAGTTGGTCGTGGATCTTGGGAGGTTGGGACTGGTGTAGGGCGTGGGATTGCTGAAGATATGGGAACTAGGTCATGATTTATTTCAAGATAATGGTTACTGTTCAGAGTAAATATCGAGTTGGGTTAACCGAAAAAGGTAATAAGTAGCTTGATGCATCAGTCGACAGAGTACGCATTGCAGATAGAAGACAAGGGGTACAGTAGGAACTTAGAGCTCCCCTATAAGCTGGAAAGAAAGGCGTTCAACAAGATTGTCGTTGAGGCGATCAACGAAGGTTTGTCGTCTCTTGGTGAACCTTTCCGCGAAGTCGTGCTCTTCCATGTTAGGAAGTTCTCAGGCATCTCTGATGAGGATCTGCCGGATAGGTTAGATCAGTTCCATCAGGCTCTCTTCGCCATCTTCGGCGCGGGTTCCCTGAAGCTGGAGATGGTGATCTTGGACAGGCTTTTCAGTAAGCTGGATCTGCCTTTTGACTCGAAGAGGGCTTCCGAGTTTGCTATCAAGGTTGCGGAGGCTAAGAGGCTGGCTGCTCTTTTTCAACATCCTTTCTGAAGGAAACAGACGTCTCGCGATAACCTTTTCTCGAAGCCAGCGGGACTGGGCTCTGCGTTGAAAGTCAAGATAACCGTCGATGGAAAAGTCCTGGAAACTGCTCTCTTTGTGAATGATATAGTGGGTAATGTGGTGAGAGGGCTCATAACTCCTCTTAGGGGCGTGGAGTCTCCGAGGAAGGCTGTTATTGAGGTGGACTTCGAGGAGAATTAGAGGCATCAGTGATACGTACGGTAGGTTAGGTTGCTGCTTGGGAGCCTGAAGCATGTGGATCGTGGTGTTCTTTGAGCTGGTGGGCGGGGTTCTTCCAGATCAGGTAGACGGCCGGCAACGGAAGTCTGGTTAGAGCGTCTGCCAAGGCTTCTCTGTCCCCTTTCTTGGCTTTTTCGATGAGTGTTATGGCGCGGCTTAGACGCTTTGCGTTGGCGTTATGGGCGATGAGTGTGTCCAGAATTGCTTGGAGGTCTTTCTGGTTTAGGCGGTTAAGATATTGTAGGTTGGCGTTCTTGCTGCGTATCAGATCGGTGTTCAAGCCCAATTGCCCAAGCTTTTTGAGCAGTCTGACCAGAGTGCTTTGTTCCTGCAGCGGATCATAGATTTTGCGGAATCCTGCTTTCTCGAAGAAGGGGTTATATTTCGCCATTACTGCCAGAGTCTCCACGTAGGGGACGTGTACCTTCTTCACCGTTTCCTTGACGAGCATGACTCCTAGGCCTATACTTCTGAACTTGGGTAGGATGACTACTCTGCTTATCCGGAGGAAATCGGTGTTGAGTTTTTTGAGTCGCTCCTTCATTGGCCGTATTTTGTATTCGGGTAGTGCGAGGTGTCTTCCTGTGAGGGCGAGGTGGGGTGAGGAGTAGATGATGCCTCCGATGATTTCTCCTCTTAGCTCGGCTACGTAGATCTTTTTTGTGAAGGCTGGTAGTCCTCCGCGGTAGTGGAAGGATTCTAGGTGTTGGAATTCTTCTTTGGTTCCTTCGCGGATTGTGGCTTCGTTGAGTAGGCTGAAGCTGTGTTTGCCGAGTTGGTTGTTTTGCCTGTAGTCTATTTTCGCGTTGTTTCCGAACTGTTTGTAGATGTATACTGATGGGTCGAGTTCGTCGAAGAGGTCTGTGTGTGTTGTTGCGACGATCAGTGTTTTGTTGTGTTTTCGGGCTGCTTTTTGAATTGTGTAGGCTACGACTTTGGCTGTTGTTCTGTCTAGAACTGAGCAGAATTCGTCGAATATCCATGTTCCTTTTCCTGAGTCTATGGCTTTGGCGATGCGGTAACGGTATTTTTGGCCGTCGCTGAGGTCTCTGTATCTGCGGAGCATGAGGAAGGCTTCGTTTAGCCCGGTTTTGCTGAGGGTTAAGATGGCTTCGCCGGTGTCTTTGCCTACGCCTTCGATGAGTATTTCGTTGGGGTCGGGTTCGGTGGTGGGGGCTATGCCTCTGAATTCTTGTAGGTTTTGGATGGCTGTTGAGAGTTCTTTGAGGAGGAGGCTTTTGCCGCTGCCTGAGTCTCCTGTGATGTATGTGATGTCTCCTGGGTTTATGTCTGCGGTGAAGTTTTTGTAGACTGTGAAGGTTTTTTGTTCGTCTATGCCGATGCCGAAGGCTTCGGAGATGTCTATGGTTCGTTTGGTGGTTGCTGATTTGGTGTTGAAGGTTTTGTTGACTTTGAATTCTTTTTTGGGTGTCTTTTGTGGTGGGTGTAGGATGATCTTCATATTGTGACTATTTCTCCTCTGTCGGGGTTTTGGCTGCCCGGCATGCTAGTGCTAGGGCGTAGGCGAGGTCGTCGTGGGTTCCTTGTCTGTGGGTGAATCTGAATCCGCCTGTTCTTGCTCCTCCCCATTTTTCATTCGGGGTCGTCTTTGGTTGGTCGGGGCGGTTGCTCATCGCTGTCGTCCTCCGGTGAAATACCAGCCTATGGCTGAGCCTGCGAGTGGGCCGATGGTGCTTGCTGCTTGGTGGTCTCCTTTGAGTAGGAGTATTAGTAGTCCTGTTACTAGTAGTGTTGCTATTAGAGCGCGGTAGTCTCTTTCCGTTACTCGTAGGTGGGCGTCTTTGATTTCGAGTTTGTCGTCTTTCTCTTTGGTGTGGACGGTGTCTTCAGTCACCATAGTTTTTCACGCTGCCGTCTGCGAAGCGTCTCTTCGCGGATCTGGGGGTTCCTTTCAGGGGTTCCTTGGCTTCGGCTGATGAAAGCTGTTTTACTAGGGAGAGGGGTATGCTTATGATCTCCCATTGGTCGTCGGTCTTCTCTATTCCCAGTACGAGGTGCGGGTCGTGCCATGTGTCTCCTCGTTGCAGCGTAATGAATCTGCCTGAGGTGGTCTTTCTGGTTTCAACGGTGTGGTTTGGCAGTGGTTTCCCCTGCAACCTGATCGGTCTGGTCTGGGAGGCGTCTATCCAAGTGGCAGTAACATAGTCGCCCTGATTGAGCTGGGCGACTGCGTCACTGATCTTTTCTTCTATTCCACGGTTGTTCAACTCATCAACCTCTTGTAATGCTGGTGTGGAGGATGGATGCTGTTTACCTAATATAGGCCGTGAAAATGAATGAAAGAATGAATAGATGAATGAATTAATTCAGGAAATCAGTCTTGCATGACGGCGGCTTGACTTTCGCCCCGCATCGGAGAATTGATTGGGACACTAGCCTTAAGAGTTAGGGTCATGGGTTCGAATCCCACCTGGCCAGCTACAAGAACATGCTTGTAAGTGGGCTCAAAATTTGATTTTCTTCCGCAATCTCTCTAGTGTGCACGTTTCAGTCCTCGCTCTTACCGCCTCTATAAGGTCAACGGGAGGTAGCTCAAAGAGAGGCTAGATGTACGCCTCAGCTTTCTCTGCTCCCGTCGTTTTCTTCATTGGAATGCGCAAAAAGGAAACAGCGGAGTGCTTTGGAGGGTGCGGAATAAGTCAAGTCCGTAGACGGAGCGTGCACCGGAGGGCATGTTCGCGGATTTCTCGACGCTGGCACGATGCGTCCGCTAGGTTTCTGTGCGCCGCCTCTGAATCTGCATTTCCTCAGTAAGCATCCAAGTCTTGCCGTTGTCATGCGTTTCTTCGGCATGCCATCTGAATGAGTTTGGCGTGATTTGGGAAAAGATCCATTTTTCAGGGTATCCTTCTTTGGTCTTGCCTTCGAGCACTATTTCGTCTCCGACCTTTCGCGCCACAAAGGTCTGCACAACGCCCTGAACAGGAGAAATCCAGATACTCTGCCAAGCATCAATCCTTGGATCGTAGAATCGAACAGTTGTTCCCACTGGTAAGGCTACGTGAGTGTCCTTGTCTTGCATCATCCAGACGTCCTGTATCGCCCTTCCTCCCAAAATCCATCCGAAGTGGAGTTCTCCCCTCCGCTTGACCTCTGTTCCGTCGGGTCGTGGATAGCGAGATTCTACGATATCCCAATCGCCGACGAACTGGCCGAAGAGCGTAAGTTTTTCCTGCAGATCCGATAATGGTCCCTCTGCGCCCAGACCAATGATTCTCCATGTATGTTTCGACGGGCCAGACTTTCCCAGTCGCCTTGCCATGTGCCGGTAGCGTCATATCATCCTCATAAGTTCGCTGCTGTCATGGTTGGCGGCGAACGGCTCGTGGATAAGGTCATTTGAGCGCCGAGCTGATATGAACTGTTTACCTTCCGAATGACAACCTACCGTGAAAACCTCCTTAACCGTCCCCCAGCCCATATCTAAATGGGCAACGAAACAACCTAGTGATTATTGGGACATAATCCTGATGTGAACCATCCATAATGACCGTTGTAGCGAACCCTAAGAGACTTGAACCCACCGGGCCCGCCCAATCCTCCTCAGTTCTCCATGGGAACTATCGCTCCATCGGGACGAAAAGGCAAGAACACTGTTATTTGGTTGGAAAATATCTTTTTGGTAAGACTTTTTAAGTTTGGTTGGATTTAGGAACAATGTGCAGACAACGAGGGTTAGAGTAAGAAAAAAAGGGCAAATCACGCTTCCCCAGCGGCTAAGGAAACGATGGGGTTTAGATGAAGGAGCAGAAATAGTGATAGCCGCTGAGGAGGATCGTGCTGTCATTAGGCCTGTTAGACGAACTAGGGTGAAGGATGACGCGGGTGCTCTTGGACAGGCGGATACTGATGAGGTTAAGTTGGCGATAATGGATCCTGAGCTGATATTTCAGCATTATTCAAAGAAGTATCCTAGATGAACATGGTTAAGCCGCTGGCTGACATACCCAAAGGGAAGTCCGTTTTCGTAGACGCGAATATCTTCCACTTCTATCTGAGAGGGCCTAGCAGCCTACAAAAAGCTTGTATCCTTCTCCTTGAGAGGATCGAAAGGAAGGATATTGGTGGCTACACTTCTACACTTGTGCTAGATGAACTCATCTACAAGATCCTTCTAAAGAAAATTGAGGAGAAACATAAGAAGAATCCTTTGACTGTTTTGCAGAAGACTCCGAAGGAAATAGGCGTCCACGCACCAGAGATTCGCAGAGCGGTGGACATTGTACTTGGGATTGAAGCCCTAACTGTTCTGCCGGTTGAAAGACACCATGTGGAGGAAGCGATAGAGTCCATGCAAAGGTATTCTATGCTTCCGAGAGACGCTATTCATTTGTCGGTAATGAAGACTTTGGACTGCAATGATTTGGTGTCTGCTGACAGCGATTTTGATAGGGTTGCTGACCTGAATCGATGGTCTCCACTGTAGCTGGGCTGCATTGTCTGAGCATTCAAGATATGGAAAGAGAGTTAGGTATGCTATGTATGACAGCATTACATAGGCTCGCCGCATCCCTAAAACCGGAACTCGCACAGAACAATGAGCAGGAAGGGCATCTGCCTAATCTTTTGGGCGGAAACCACCAAGCCCGCAAAATTATTTGCTCCGACAGGTGTTCCGAATGAATTTTTGCCCCAATCCTTGAGTTATCTACGTAGGGATGTAATTGTTATTCAAACGTCTCCTTGCTTTTGGTGTGTCAAAACATGGCTACTGCATCCTGATGGTTAGCTCAATCTTCACCTATCGTCGTTGTCATATGGGCAACTGCGAACATGAATAGGAGGGCTACGATCACCAAGTGAGCTTGTCTCCAGTACCTGAACTCTTTCTGCATCATGGGAAGCCTCTTGAATAGGTACCGACCAAACACGCCACTTACACTTACACCTATCAGCAACCATGTAGCCAACCCTGCAAACCCGCCGCTTAGCAGAGCTGCGTACTTGAACTGAAAGGGCAGACCCGCATGTAACAATACTAGAACGAGTCCTATGAAGCTTAGTCCGACGTGGAGGCTGAGCCAGAGCTTGGCGCCTCCCATCCTCCTGGCATAGGTAGGCGTCCCGACTCTTTTGACAACGGTGTAGAATTTGGCTGCTACTAAGGAGATGGAGCCAGTGTAGGTCAAGAGCAATCCGTTAGCGGAACCTCCTTTCAAACCCTTGAAGGCGTCTGCAAGAACTTGTTGGGAGCCTGACAGAAAAGATATTGAAGCAAACACTGATGTCAGAACGACTATGATAAAGGGGTATGTCTTCCATGAGCGTTGGAAGTTTTCTCTGAATTTCATGTGTATCTGCCTTCTCCTTTAGTTTTACTGCTTCGGATGCCTCATGGTTTCTTGCGTTTGTCGCTGCTTTCTCCTTCCAAGGATATCTCTTGCGCCGAACCCGACAACGAATGATGTTCCTCCGACTATGGCGAGCGTAACATTTAGCTTGGTGTCTTGAGACTTGAGGAATTTCTCGATATCATTGGTTGCATTAGGCGCCTTCTCCTCTCCTCCGCCCTTGGCTTCAGCCAACAAGGCCCCTGAGGTCAGGTCCTCTATTCTAGTTGCCTTTGGTGTCGCACCTCCTTTAGAATCCTTGAGAGCTGACACCATGACCATATCTCCTATCCTTATGTAGCTTCCAGAAACGATTTCACCCCAGCTGTATGTCTTGGTTTCCCCTCTAATTGCATATGACCATCTGCCTCCTGAGCTAATGAGGAGAGTCTCGGAACCAGTATTCAGGTAAAGACCTTTCGACGTAATGTTTTGTACGACGCCTTGGATGCTTTCCGTTTGCCTCTGGGTATCTTCGATCTCCGCGTAAGATGTCAGGATGAGTAAAGAAAACGCCAAAACGGTTACAAATATCACTCCTATGGACTCAAGCGTTCTCATATATCTTCTCAGCGTGGCATAGAGGCTAAACCGGCTAATAAGGCACTATGTGGAACGGTTGTCCCAATGTGACAAGAGACCCGCATGAACTGAGAAAGAACGATCTCCCAGTTACCCGAATCTGATAATCACTAGTAAGATAGTATGGCTGCAGTAACTTTCATGATTGCGCTAGTCCTTCTTATCCGCGAGCAGCTCATTGTATTGAAAGGAAAGACTGCGTGAACTCGTGAAGTATGGTCTTCGTTCAGACTGGGGGTCGACGGTGGCTCGCTGGCTTACGGCTTATAACTGCGGCTTGCGTGTGTTAAGATAGGCTTGACATGACCAGCGGATTGTTCAAGCATGATCCCGTGAAAGGTGTTATTGACAGCGACATAGGCAGAGTCTTCCTTATGGGGAGTAGTGCGTGGGCGCGCCTAAAGCAATCTCTTTTCCGCGACTATTCGACTGGAGCCGCGTCTATTCTCTACAGGGCGGGTATTGATTACGGGGTTGTGCACGGTAGGCATGCTAAGAGGGCTGTGGGTGATGACCCGTTGGAAGCCATAGGGTACCTCACGAAGTTGGCTAATCAAGCAGGCTGGGGGAGAATAAAGATCGACATGACCCAGGGATCAGACATGATGTTGATGGTTACAGTGGAGGACTGCGTGTTCTGCGCGGACATCAGGAATTCAAATGGCGTTATGTGCTACGATTTTGCCGGAATAATCGCAGGCATTGTGAAAGAACTGTTCGGCGAAAACATGGCCAAGGAAACCAAGTGCCGATGTGAAGGAGCCAGCGTGTGCGAATTCAGCGTGGTGTTCGCGGGAACAAGCCGCGGATAGGGTGTGCAGAAAGGTTCTTTTCGATTGGTTAACATGTTCTTTTGCGCTGATTCCGGTGAACTGCAAGGGCTGTTCTCTTGCTATCATGGCATCAAGATACAGTGGTTCTGTGGCAGCGTCGATTTTTGTTGATATGTTTGGTCGATGTTCTCCGATAAGTCAATAAGGATGCGTCCTGTGCATCGCGGATCTTAGCGTGAAGAGAAATTTTCTTGCGTAGAGTAGGTGTAACGGATAGCGAAGTCTTCTCTGCAACGGAGGTTGGAAATGTCTTCGCATGAACTAGTCCTCGTTTCTCCTTTTCTGGTAGCTTTGTTCCTCTCCCTTTTGCTTATGGGTACTGAGTGGAAGTCTCCTCAGCGAGTCATGGTCGCATCTTTCATGAACCTTGCGTGGGCTGCCTTGCTTTACCTATTCGCCTTTGCTGCCCTTATCTTGTTTTGGCTCCATGAGGTTCTTGAGCTTACATTTAGCTACGAAGGTCTGTCAGAGGCATTTCTCCTCACAACTGGAACCTTGATGCTGCTGAGGAACATCGTGGCCGTTGCTTTTCTTCTCAGGAAAAAGATGGGGCCTATGCAATGACCCTGCAGGTTACACTTGTTAGCAACATTCTTACGACGATCTGTCTCACAGCAGTAATTGCCGTCTACGTGTATATTTCTATTATGTACAGAACTTACAGTCCGTCTAGGGCGATGCTGCTGGGGGTTTCTGGTGCCGCTGTTTCAGGGAAATTACCCAAGTCCATTTTGGCCCATGAGGCGAGTTTCGCAGTTCTTTTGTTGGCAGGGATAGTCCATTTCCTGTTCGGCCATACGCTTGCCTACGAGAGCGCTGAGCTCATCTTCGCTGCATCTTACCTTGCGATCGTGATTTTTGTCCTTAGAGCGTTTATCAGAGTCGCACGCCGCCGGGAAAACCGATAGAGACGTACGGCGTGAGGCAACAATTTGGAACAGCGGTCATACCATATGCGCTACATGGATTATCGAGGATCCGCTGAATGAAAGAAAGAATGACGAGACGTGAACTGATACTTACTATCTAGAGGAGTGAACACGCAGTTGTGCTGAGATGCTATCTAGGCGTATCTGACTTCATCTTCTGGATCTTGTCAGTTCTTATAGGTTTATCACGGAAACTTGAAAGCTAAGTGGGGGATCATGCATCTTATTCTTTGGCAGCTCTCAAGGCCGCCTTGTAGATGATCAGGAAACCGATGAGGAAGAAGATAAGGGCAAGGATGGTGGTTGACCCATGTACCCATCCCGGATGAGCTAGCAAGGTCTCAGCTCCTGCTGTGTGCAGGTGATCATCTAATCCAAACAAAAAACTCAGGGCCATCACGCCTCCGCCCAAGACCAGAAAATTGAAGCCTCTTCCTATGTCGCCAGCAAACCTTCTCCCAGCCAAAACAGCAAGTAAGCCAGCTATTACACCTAAAACGAGCGTTATGACAGTAAGCAGAAGATTCAGCTCAACAAACTCAACTATATGCGTCAATCTGCTTACCTCTTTTTGAGTAAACCCTTCTTTGCAAGGTCCTTGGCTGTAAGACGAGCGACCTTCCTCGGTGAACCAGTCATGACGCCTTCGTAGCCTGTGAAGGGTGTTGACACCCTTATTCCCTGAGGCGTGATGTCGAACTCTCTTAGTCGTTTATCGTGGTCGCTGCCCCTCATCTTCAATATTGCCAACGCTTTGCGCATGGATGATTCCACCTCCACGAGTCTAAGCATGACTATTGCATCCACAAGGAAGCTCATCCCAAGGTCCGTTACCGAGAAGGTTTGGCCGACAATCTGGGGGGTTTCCCAGATGAACATTGAGCTAAGGCCTCTGGTCTTGAGGTACATGATGATGCGGTAGGCTTCCTTCCTCATCTCCTTCTCGTCGACATACATGGCGAGGTGGCTCAGGGAGTCGACGACGATCCTGCTTGGCTGTATCTCCTTGATGACTTCGTCGAGAATATGCTCACCGTCGGCATTGAGCAGTAAGTCCGGTGAGGTGCATACTATTCGAAACTTTTTGTCCTCCTCCAGTTTGCGGAGGTTCCAGCCGAAGTTCTCCGCGTCACGATAAATCTGCGAAGGGAGCTGCTCGAAGGTCACGTAGACGCCTCCTTCACCGAGCTTCACGCCGTTCACAAGGTACTGAAGTGCTAATGTTGTCTTGCCTGTGCCCGCGCTTCCAGCTAGTATGACGGCGTCGCCCTCCATGAAACCACCTTTCAACATCTCATCCAGTTCTTCTATGCCTGTCTTTACTCTCGGCACGATCAGTGACCTCCTGGAGGCTTCAGGCTCTTGAAATGTTCCTCGACAGCCTTCTGAATCTCCATGTCCTTCGCGTAGTCGAGTGAAAAGACCTCCATAGTCCCGATCTTCTTAGTTTTGATCATACCTATGTTCACCAAATCCCTCACATCGGTCTCTACCGACTGAGGTCGCCTTCCTATTCTCCTTGCAACTCCCTCCATGGTGTCGATGATCCCCGGGTTCTTCCGGAACAGCACTAGGAGGTCTCCCTTGACCTCTGAGGATAGCATCTTGTTCAGTAATTCCGTTGTGTTAGCCATCATTGTTCGGCTTCCTGTAACCTAGTTGCGATGATGTGTCTTGCAAGATCCATGTGCTTCTCGAAATCGAAGTCGTTTCGATCGTCGTACCTCATGTTGAGCCTGTTGAACAGCTCCTTTACTATCACCTTCTCAAGCGTGATGGCGCCTGGGCCGAGTATGGAGTAGAGGTTGTTGTGGAATTGTCTGGGATTATTTGCGTACTGTATGAGTTGTAAGTGGAAGAGGAGCGCCTGTGTGCCTCCCTTGCCTAAAGTGTTATTCATGCCTTCGAGGATTGATTCTTCATAGGCTTTGTTTGGAGTCGAGCTTGCTTCCAATTCTAATTAGCCCCTACTTCAGTTTCCCGCATTTTCTGTCAAGAAGACTTGAATATGGTTGCCGGCCACCTTGGGGACAAGGCTGGTCGAGAGCAGTGCCTCAAAGTATCCTCTTGTGAACTCGGTGTTGGTGATGGCTGGATGCTCGATGATCAATTTCTCGGCGGAGTATTTGACTGTCCCCCATCCGAAGAGGACGCCGAAGAGCCCAAGGTTATTGATGATGAACTCCTGTTGGAACATTTTTGGATCGATGGCCTGTATCGTTTCTCTCAACTGTGAACCTAGTGCCTTCCCCGTCTCATACGGATCTCTTGACTGGCTGATAAGCTGGTTCAATGCATCTGTGTAGAATACAAGGACTCGGTGGCCATGGTGGAACATTAAGCCTTGCTGCCATCTCTGCATGTCGAAGTGTCTGTGCGCCTCCAACAGCTCCGTGAAGAAGTTCTGCAGGGAGCTGCCTGTAGACTGGATATACGCTCTGGCATCCTTGTCAAGAATGAGCGTGGCCTTCACCTTCCCGTTTTCCCTATGCTTGTCTGACACGGAATCTCCCCGTGGTGATCCGTATCCATGCTGCGGACACTATAAATCAGTTGTGTGTGGTCTCTACTACAGACATCCGCTTATTAGTGCAGGAGAGAGGTTTCTGAACCGCATTTCATGACGGGCTCTCTGACTCAACCTCATATTCATCAACTGCAGCGAGCAAGACCGCAAGAGAGAGGCCCCCGCCTTGCCAAAGCATCAGCTTCTTCAATCCATCCTTGACTCGTTCATCTGACAGGAGATCCGGTCTCCTGAGCCTTATGATCGTTTCAAACACTTCGTCCATCTGTTCCCTGTAATCGTTGAGCTTAACGGCATGCTGACTCCAATAGCGGTACTCAGAGTACAACCCCACGGTTAGAAGAACCGAGGCCGGCGCCACAAACACCACCGTCACCACAGAGTCAGTCAGCTGAGCGAGGTCGAGGTACAGCTGCCAGACAGAGCCTAGGAATAGGAGTAGGACAGCGGTTGATACGTACCACCAGTTACGGCTTATCCTAATCTTCGCGGTTCCGAGCAGTCTTATTGTCCTGAAGCTCCACAGCGACGCAAAGGCAAACATAACTGCGTAGAACATGTACACTGCCAGCGATGTCGGCTCGCTCAAATCCGGTCAAAGGGCGTGTCTTGCGTACTTGGGTATGAAACTTTCTCCGAATGGCAGCTCCGAGACTTTGGTTCTGTTCAGTTGTCGGGGGCTTGCTTGGGTTCGGCGCACCGGCGTAGGGCGGGTTTAGGGGGGGTATATAAAACGGGTGAAGCGAACATGTCCCGATCTTAAACGTGAGGATGATCTAGCCAGCTAAGTCTCGAAGAAAGGGCAAATTCACAGAATCAAACAGCGTATAGCAAAATACTTATTTCGCCTTACACCTTACGTAAGGCAACATGAGGGCCAAGAGCAAAGTGATGAAGAAGTGGCAAACAGTTGTCCCAAGGAAGATAAGAGAAACCACAGGCATATCGGTTGGGGATACGCTCACATGGAGATATGACGCTGGAATGATCGTTGTTGAACCTCCCAAGAAGATCATAAACCCTTCTGAGAAGCTCTTCGGGCTTGTCCCTTCATCCAGAGACGCAGTAAAAGAAGTCCGTAGAGTCAGAAAGAAAAGGGCGGAGAAGATGAGAGCTGAAAGCCTACATTGACACTAACATTTTCATCTACTCAGTCTTTGCTCATCCCCAATCTGGCAGGCAAAGTAAGCACATAATTGACGATGTGGAAACAGGAAAACTACAGGCCGTCGTCTCGACTCTTGTGCCTATCGAAATTATGAGCGTGGTCGCGAGTATCGAACCTTCCAAATCAAAGATAGCTCTTGAATTGATCTACTCTCTTCCCATCAAATTCGTAGATGCGAATTCAGACGTCCTAATGCTTGCTGACGAAATAGTGGGGAAGTACAGAATTGGCGGCTATGACGCCATCCATGTTGCGACATCGTTGATCGAGCGAGCGGACTCTTTTATTACCAATGACCGACAATTCAAACGCGTCAACTCAATAAGAGTAGTCTTACCCACGCAATACGGCGCTCTCAGAGGGAAATAGATCATCTCCATCTTTGCCATATCTATAGTAGACTCCAAACATGTACTCGTGAACCGAAATCGCCGATATGGCAACCAGAGAGACGTCCCAGTCTACTCTCTTCGCGAATTCAACTGCACCAGAATCAGAATTCACCAGATCCACGACGAAAGTTGTGTCAAACAGATACAACTCAAGAGACCCCTCTCAGCTTCTTTGAACTTATGGCCTCAGCCGTCAAGAGGCTCTCCATCGCATCTTCCCAATCAGCCCTGCTTATGGTGCCACTACCAACTATCTCTGAAAGCTTTCCCTTTCGCAAGCTACGCGTTATGACCGACGAGAAGCTTTCACCCGGAAGCTTCGACCTCTTGAGCAACTTGTAGGCTTCGTCTGATATCGCTATCGTTCTAGACATCAGACCTCTTTCTACATATGTATATGCACATATTAATCTTCTCACTTGTTTTGTCGTGTTGATGCTGGATAACTAATGATTCCTGACTAGTTTTCCCCGAAGTGGTGGCTCTTATTTCGGTTTGTAGTTTTCGCTAAACTTCCTAGGATCCATAACCTTTCCTTTCGGCATCCATCCGAAGTCTCTCAGATTCTTGGTGATCAAGATCGCGTCTAGAGACATAGCTGTGGCGCCTATTGAATAATCCCTAGCGTTTTCCTTGAAGTCCCATCTGCCTGCAGCATTCTGTGCCGCGATTACAGCTGCCTCTTCGCTGTATGGGGAGGCGGAAATCGAGTAAAGCTGTTTGAAGGCTTTCAGTGTTCCTACCCCTTTGCCTTTCTTTATCAGGTGATACGCGAATTCCATGAGGGTGATTGTTGACATATGTTTCTCCGTTTGTTCGGCGGTCCTTAACCAGTTTAGGAACTCAAGATCCGATAGGGTGTTAGTGTCAAGTAGCACTTTCAACTTTTGACTGACCTCTCTATTGCTTCTTTATGCCTCTGCTGAACCCTTTCTTGCTTTCCTCTACAGTCTTGTCTATGTCTTGGCAAATCTCCGCTATCTGCCTGACGAAATCTTCTTCTTTCATTACTGTGAATTTCCCGGGTGATTCTTCGAAGAATACGATTTTGTCTCTAGGTTTGATGCCGAGTTTTTTTCTGACTTCTTTTGGTATTGTTGCCTGATACTTCTGTGTCACTGTTGACAATGTTATTCATTACGCTATTCAGTAGCGTATTACTTAAATTTTCTTAGTAATACAGACATGAGCACGCAATACTTACAGTGACAATGTAATGAACTACGGGGATAGTCTTCGTACGCACTCGTTTACTCGATCATCAGACTCCAAGACGAATCTGAG
This sequence comes from Nitrososphaerota archaeon, assembly GCA_016184315.1. GTDB lineage: Archaea > Thermoproteota > Nitrososphaeria > Nitrososphaerales > JACQRY01 > JACQRY01. Next base: position 68,848 of record JACPCU010000014.1, on the reverse strand, counting down.
CATGACGTCCACTACAGCCTTTATCTCTGAGTCTCCCTGAAGAGCTAGAAGCTTAAGCTTCCTGTGTATCTCTGGGTGAAGAGACACATTCTTCTCTCTCAGCACCCTGCTGCGGACGTTAGCCATGGCTGATCCCCCTATGCTTAACGCAAGGCCGCAGCCTGAGAAAATTCCCGCAGCAAACATGCACGCGGCGCCCATCGCTACTCCACTTGACTTCATTTTCCTTCACGCCCACTTCACAAGTCGAACAGTAATACGGGACAATCCTCCTGCCGCCGAAGGGTGATAGCCCGCTGCACAGTCCGTTACAGCAGTGACCCAAAACTTCTCTTCACGCCCCCATCTTCTCATCTTTGTTTTCGGGCTCAGCGGAGTTTTCCTTGGCGAGGAAGCCGGCAACCTCGTTGAACAAGACTTCTGCTTCAAAAAGAGCGTTAAGAGCCAGCTGCTGCATGGCTCTGACACGGTTGAGGTGGAGAACGATCTGTTTCTCCTTTTCAGAGAGAACCATTTCTCAAACTCACCTGCATGGAGGCTACGTCAAGGCGATGCTCCCCGTCTTCAGAGTCGTTCCGTCGGAGTACTTGACTCTCACTTTGAGGTTGTTTCCCGCTTCGTCCAGGTAGAGGCTTATGCTTCCGTTGAACAGATCACTGTCGGTAGGAGCACTGTTCGGGGAGCCTAGATACTGTCTGCCCTGGATGTTTAGAGCATCATCTGTCTTCAAGAGGTTGGCTGCGCCGCGGTAGAGGTTAGTGTCGATGTCTGAGCCGGTGCCTCCGGGTCCGAACCACAGTTTGTCTGTGAGTTTTGTGAGCGGGTAGGTGTCTGTTGGAGTGGGGTTGTTCCAGATGCGGATGCCGTTGACGGTGTCGATGTTTACTCCTGCTAGGCGTTTATCGGTCGCGCCTACGGTTACTGTGTTGTCTGCATTCGGGGTTATGTGGCTGTACGGCTTTATGATGCCTGAATTGTCTACTTCGAATATTACTGCTGAGAACGTTATGTTGGCGAGTTTGAAGACGCCGCCGGTTCCGGCTTTAAGGAAAAGGTTGTTTCCCACGTCGGTCATTATGCCGGGATAGCCTGAAACCACGGTGTTGTCTGGGTCGATGCCGCCGGTAAGCAAGAAGGGTTGATAGCAGGCGATTTTTCCCTTCCCTGCATTATACAGGCCGTATATTTCTAGGGCTGTGACGTAGGCACTGTCAGCGGCGTTTCTTGTTTCGAACGAAGTGTCTACTCCAACGGCAACGTTGCGTCTGCCTTGGAATGCGAGGCTTGGGCCATTGACGTTTCTCCCTTGGATGAGGAGGCAATTCGTGATTGTTTGATTATTAGCGTCCATCTGTCCGCCGAGTTTCACGCCTACGAGAGCCCCATCCGCCATATCTACTGTGAGCCTGTTTGTCCAGACTGGGACGGATTCGGTTCCCGTGTTGTGCTGGAATTTGATTAACCCTGCGTCCTCGCTGATCCTGACGTCTTTCCACGATGTTTCTGTGCCTATGAGTCTGACCGCTGGCGTGGCTTTTTTGAGTGTCCAGTCGAAGTTAGCTGCATCTGCCAGTAAGGAAGAAAGGTTGACGGGCTTGATCTTGACGCCGTGATTCGTTGTTCCGTCATGGTCATGTGAAGCAGTCTCCTTTTGCAGCCAGTCGACCATAGTGTTCCAGTCGTTTCCTGTGATCTGGTCTCCGCTGCCGCTCCATTTTCTGGCGGGCATCAGTAGTCTGCCTCTTTGAGTAGTAGGCGGTAGTTTGCGCCGCTGATTGTTTCGCTTCTGGTTCCGCATAGGGTGTAGTCGGTGCTGAAGGCTTCATGGTTGTATGCGCATAGTTCTTCTGTGGGTGGGCATTCTGCTTGGTAGTGGTTTCCTGTGAAGTCTGCGCATTTGAAGGCGTTGGGCATGTTTTTTCACCGTTTTCGGTAGAGTATTTAGGGTAAATACCTTATTTAACCGTTATGGTAGATACCGTAAAGCTTTTCTGTCACAAGTACCGCCATATCAACGGTAGATATGCCTGAGAAAGGCTGGAAGACTCTTCAAGTCAAACAAGAATACGAGCAGCGGCTCAGAGATATCTATGAGCGTAGGAAGCACGAGTTGCTGGACCGGAATATCCGCACCTTCAACGGCTTCGTCCAAGCCCTGATCTGGCGGGTCATTGAGAGCGACGAACAGCTGTCGAGGAAAGGCCCCTACCTCGAATATATTCCTACTGAGAACCCTGAAGCCATCTTCATCAAGGACAACAAGACCGGCAGGATAGTCGAGGTTACCATGAAGAACGGCGTCTTCTACTGCAGCGTTGATCAAAGGGGAGACTGTGTGCACGTGGGGTTTGCGTGGGCTATTCCCGAGGTCTACAGGGAGATGAATCTGAGGGGCCGCAGGATGCCTGAAATAAGATGAACAGAGTTATGTGCGTCTAGGCGGTGTTGGCTCTCCTGGGATGCTGGGAGAAACGTTGGACAGAGCCCCCGTCAACGCGGCGTAGGGTGCCTCCATAGGATTCTTCTATGATATGCCCGCGCGGGGTTTTTAGGCGTCTGGGCACATCTGTATGATCGTATTGGCAGTTATTGGGAGTTGATAAGTCTGTCCTCCGAGATGTTTGAAGCAGGTTTGCTGTACGGTAGCTGCGGCAGAGGAGCCTATTTGAAGGGAGCATTAAGATATTGCGCAGGCTGCGATAGAGAGACGCCTGTGTGCAGCTGCCCCAGAGGCAGGTAAGTCGGCTGGCTTCTGCCAACCGTTTTTCAACATTCTGAAAAAACAGGCAAGGGCCTGACACTTCTCTAATGACTCAATGCGTATACTTCGAGTTCTCTTTTGCTCTCTGGCTTAGCTGATCCTGACTTCACTTTCTGCATTAGTGAGTCGAGTTTGCGCATAGTGCTTTCTGAATACAGACGTTCTCCGCATTGAGTACACACCTCGGCCTCTACGCTCTTTACAACTACAAGCCTATTGCCAACTGATTCAGTCACATCGACTCGCTTCATAGTAGTCTTTCCTCCGCAGATTGGGCATTTTCCTGCTCTCATTTCCTTCTCCTTCCTTGATCCGACCATTCGGATTCTGAAGGTTTATACACGGTCACAATTATTAACATATCTACGCTTTCAGGCAGAGCACACACCACGTGCAGTGGACTTCCATCGTCCAGCCGACATAGCAACAGACATGCTGGAAAGGGCTTGGCATCGAGATATTTTTCTACTACTTGAAAACTTTGGGCGGCTGCCAAGACATTGTGGGTGGTTAGATTGTCGTCGCGCATAGCCAGTCTCGCATGCTCTGTAAACTTGACGGATTTCTTGACTCTTCTGGCAATTGATTCACGTATGTGCAATCGGGAATTGTTTAACGTTTTGCTATAAAATCAGATCGTCCGAATGATTCCTTCCCGTGTGGCTTTTCTCATGGTTTTCAGGACGTCTCTGTGTTCTGGTAGGCGTTTGTCGAACCAGTAGATCCAGTAGTTGGTGTCTACGTAGATCATGTTTGTTCCCATATCCGTTTGAGGTCTAAGGGGTTTGTTTTGGGGAGGAGTGTGTCTTCTTTGATGCAGCCTTCCATTTTGTTGATGAATTCTTCGGGGGTTACTGTTTTTGCTATGATGAGTTTTCCGTCGTCTAGGGTGAGTCTGACTTTTGTTTGGTTACGTAGGCGTAGTTTCTCCCGTAGCTGTTTTGGGATGACGACTCTGCCTTTCTTGTCGATCACTGCTTCTTGTGTCATGGTCCCACTTTTTGTCCCACCCAGTTGTTATTTAGGCTGTCCTATTGATACGGTTTGTTCGGAGATTCTTTTGTGTCAGTTGTGGACAGGTCTGTTGACTTGATCGATTATTCTAGGTGTTGCACGACGGATTTGTGTTAACAAGTCTGGACGGTTGGATGTTCGTTTCTACTGATAGCCTAGTTCTTCGGGCGTTGATGTTCGCAGGTCCTCTACCTTGGCGTACATTTTCTTGTCTCTGGTGACCAAGCTGTGGGCGTTGTTTAGAAGGGATGTGGCGGCGATAAGAGCGTCGGGGAGCTTGAGTCCGCAGGCTGCTCTGATTTCGGCGCCTTTGTATGCAACTGCCCTGTCAACCGGGAGAAACTTGAAGCCTACTGCTTCCAGTTTGCTCAAAGCTAGGTCAACGGTCTTGGCAGCTTTGCTGCTTGCCCTGTAGGCTCCAACCAGTATTTCAGCCAGAGTGATGGTGGATGCCAGTCCGGTGACCTTGCCTGCTTCCACATCTTTCAGGAGAGCGGAGGATGGAGCTGAGTAGGTCTGTTCGTTTCTTAGAACGTTGAGAAATATGTTGGTGTCTATGGTGTAGGTCTCCGTGTGGGTGTCACCTGTTTTCTCTTGCCTGCCATTCTTTACGCAGTTTGCGTTGGATTGTTATGCTGGTTTCTTTCCTTGGCCATGTGTCTGATAGTAGTCCCTTCATGGTGTCTGTGGCGCTGCTCGGCTCTTTGATCACTATGATCTCGCCTTCTCTGAGCTCTATGCGGACGTATTCTCCTTCTTTCAGCCCTATTTTTTCCCTGATGGTCTTTGGGATTACTACTCTGCCTTTCTGGGTGATCTTGGATCTTGTGGGATTGCTTTGCATTTGGTGGCACTGCTGGTATTTGGGTGGCACTAGTTATATAAGTTTGCCACCTGTGTGTTCTGAAAACTTGTCGGGGGTTGGCTGGCTTTGCCGGCAAGTGGGACGTATCTCTGCTCATCAAACCCCGAGGAGTTATGAGATCCTTGTGTAAGTGTATCTAGGTGTCTTGCCGATTTAGTTTAGTTATGACTGCGACGGTCAGTTCTGCTCTGTCTTACGTAGCGTGTTCTTTTGTGGAATAGTGTCAACTGGTGTGTCTTCGATCTGGTGTAGGCTTTGTCGTGGATTGTTACTCTAATCTCGCTTCTCTGAACCGATGTAGATCAGGAATTCTTTGTTTTCTTTGATGATGTTTCTTATTGTCTCAGTCCATGTTTCACGTTTGCTCTTTGACATTCCTGATCAGTTTCTTAAGTATTTGATAAGTGTCATTTAAACTTGCGTTTAAGACTGATGTCTTATCGATGACTGCTACTAGAGTCTTATCCTTTATGTTGATTGTGTAACCATTCATCTGAAGAAACGCGAGACAGGCCACCAATGCGGTTCTCTTATTTCCCTCATAAAAATGCTGACCGCTGGCTATTCTGTAGAGAAGAAGAGAGGCCTTTCTGGTAACCGCTTCTTTGAACTTCTGTTTTCTTGCTTCACTTCTTACAGCTTTTAGAATCAAGGTTAGCTTGGCTTCATCATCCTTATTGTATTCGTGCAATTCGTTTGTGAGGGATACGACCTCCTTGTTTATCTTGGCTAGAGTTGAAAGGTCTGGGTACAGTATCTTCTTTGGCAAATCGGCTGCGCTATGGCTGTTATGTAGTCTGACTATTTCTCTGTTCTAGGCAAGTGTGGAACGGTGAGCTGCTTGGAGACAAGAGGTTTGATGATGTGGTGTATAGGCTTAGCGATAATTAGGGTGCGGTGGGTTTGTGGAAAGGTTTTGTTTGTGGCTGGCAGATATATGTCTTTGTGAGGGTAAAGCCTGTCGCGCATTGGCTGTTTTCTCCTGAGTTTTCCTCTTGAGGATAAGGGGTGTAGGACTAGCTCGAATCGATTAATCTTCTTTTTCAGGATATTTCAGGTGCCGGTGTATGATCTCTCCTGATTGGTGAAGGAGTTGTAGATGCCAGACTTCTAGGTGTCTGCCTGTGGAGAGTTGGGTTTTCTCGACTATGATGCTTAGTCTGTCGAATCGTTATTTGAAGGCTATTGGTCTTATTCTGATTGTGGTGGGTAGGTCTTTCTCTTTGTTTGTCAGTTTGATTATAATTGCCACGTTTGTCGCTGCTAACAGCTGTGGTAATATGGGTGTTAGGTGTTATCATTGTTAGTAATTCATAAATAGGAAAGCTAACCGCATCAGTATCTGGTGGGATTGATGCCTATACTCATAGTGAAGATGCCGAAGGATTGGAGGAAGGTGAACGTCAGTAGGTTCGTCGCGCGCCACAAGATCAAGAAGATCGACACAAGCCTAGTCTTAGATGTCCCAGAAGAAGAATTGGTCCACATATCAGAGGTCCTCACCCGCAATCAGTGCAAAGTTCTCTTAGCTCATAGGGAGCCTAAGGAGCGAAGGATAGTTGAACAACTGTTGGACTTGTGTAAGCGGATTAGAGAGGGGAAAGCCAAGCCTGACGTTATGAAGAGTTTCACTAGTGAAGTCTTCAAGAGAAACAAGAAACTTTCCGATAAGATCACAGAACTTATTCACATCGCCATGGACTTTGAAGAAGACCCTAACTTCCTGACCCTAGGGGAGCTTGAAGAAGAAGGAAAGGCGCTCCTTGACAGGCTGTGATGAGACTGACGAGTCCGCTGTGAGTCTTTGCTGTAGTGCCTTGACTGTAGAGTATGGCGCGGGTTGTGTGAAAGATGGCGTAGTAGGTTCTTGAGACCGCTCCGGGGTATTCGCCTCTATCGAGGAGCATTTTTGCTCCTTCTAGGGCTTTATCTGCTAGCCTTAAGGAGGCTTTCGCGAAATCTCTCGAATGTTCCGTTGTCGTAGAGCACCACGCCTTCTTCTAATACGTTCTGAAGGAAAGGTGATCGCTTTATGTTTTGTTCAAACTCTTTTCGAGAAAGGTGTACCAGGGTTGTAGCGGTTGCGTTTTCCAGGTCTATTTCGGTAGCGATTTTACGGGCCTTCTCGTAGGTCAGCTTTGTTCTGTCTTCGGCAATGAGGAGTATATCGATGTCGCTGTCAATTCCTCTGTACTCTCCTCTTGCGGCGGAACCGTATAGGATTAGTGAGTCGATGGAGTTTCTGAGTTCGGATAGAACCCTTTCTTTGAGGGCTGCGATGGTTCTTTGGTGGGAGGGGGTAGTTTTCAACGCTGCGATCAGATCTTACTTCTTTTTCGGGGTTATAAATAGGTGTGAAGTTGTTTTCATTAGTGGTTGTTGCTAATTCCGGATGTTCTTGGAAGAGGTATTTTGAGCAAATGCTGGGATAGTCTACGATAATGGAAGAAGGGTGATGCTGTGGTCATCGCGGATGAATCTTAGAATTTGTTATAGTTGTTTCTGCGTTAATAGATATTTGTCTTTGTTGGACATATAAGTTCTGCTCTGTCTTACGTAGCGTGTTCTTTTGTGGAATAGTGTCAACTGGTGTGTCTTCGATCTGGTGTAGGCTTTGTCGTGGATTGTTACTCTAATCCTGCTTCTCTGAACCGATGTAGATCATGCAAGCTCTTCTCTAGTTTCACTTACGAGTTTGACTGCGTCTAGATCGAGTTGTATCTGCGAGGTTAGGAACTTGACTGGTTCTTGCACTTTCCCATGCACATCGACTACAACCATAGTTTTTACCATGTGCCATCTTACAGTCTGACCGCGCTTCAGCTTTAGATGCTCTCTGATCTCCTTTGGGATTGTTGTCTGGTGTTTCTGTGTGACTTTGGTTTCTTGGAGCTTCATCAGGAGTATTGCGTGTAATGCTTGTTTAAGTGCTCTCGCCTCGCCTTCGGTAGCCCATACGGCCCCTGTGGTTTCGCGACTTGTTGTCTCGTTTAGAGAAATGTTTCCACTGGTTTAAGACAGCAGATATATGTCTTTGTTAGACAGGGGGCATGAGTTGGACGGGCTGCTAAGAGAGTTGGGATTGCCGATAAGCAGACTTTAGGATTCAAGGTCTTTCTGTATGATGGCAGCGTCTCGTTCGATGTTCCTTGCTTTCACGCCTTCGAGATTCGAGGCTTTGACTAGCTCTTTGTCGGCGGTGAGCAGGATGTCGGCTTCGCAGTGCTTGCTGCTGGCTATCTGAAGTGCGTCTGCCTCGTAGATGTGGTGTTTGTTGACGATGGGCCATGTTTCGGTCAGGAGGTGGGAGTGTACGGGGATAATTTCCATGATTCGTAGCTGAGTGAGTCTTAGAACCTCTCCGAAGAAGTTTTGGAGTGCCTTGTTGTGGGATTGGTTGTCTATCCAGCCGCGTTCTCGGTATTTGTCTAGTACGCCGAGGAGTTCGCCTATGTTCCAAAGTGAAGATGCGAGCTTTACTGTGGCAAGGTCAGCCTTGAGGTAGATTTGTTGGACGGTCTGGGTGCCATCTTCTGAGACGTATCTTTTGAAGAGGGCGGTGGTGTCAAGGTATACTTTGTGCAGTTCGCTTCATCCTCATTTCTTTTAGGACTTGGTTTACTGATGTGGGGCGTGTGGTGGTGATTGGGTGCACTTCCGAGGCTGGGATGGGTGTTATTGGCTCGTGGCTTAGTGTTTGTGCGCCTTTGATGAGGAAGTCGTCGATGATGTAGTCTTTGACGAGTAGTTCGATCTCTTGGCTTAGGGCTTTGGTGGTGCCTGCTCTGTGGAGGATGGTTTCCTTGAATCTTCTCCATAGTTTTTCGTCGATGTAGAGGCTTACCTTCATACCGTTATAGTTCTCCGCTTGCTTTGATATAAGATGAGCTGTTGGAAGAGCGTTGGGGAGCGGAAGGATCTGCTAAGGGTTGCGAGTGTTGGTGGGAGGGTGCTGCTTTGCAGATATATGTCTTTGTTAGACATATAACTGGTTTAGACGGTTTACTTAAAAAGGGTTGACGTAACCCAGTAAATAGACAAACGTTATCAAAGGCGAAGCAGGAAAGCAGTAGCACCAGTTTTGGCTACACTGCTGATGGTCGCCGTAGCAGTCGCTATGAGCGTAATCATCTTCATGTGGAGCCAAGGCTTCCTAGCACAGACCTCTGAAGCAACAGGTTCACAGCAAGGTTCACAAAACCAAGCAGCCCAATCATCAATATCAATAGAATCATCGTTATTCGTTGCTGCCGCTAGTACAGACACGAACGCCAAACCCAAGATAACCGTCATCGTCAGGAACGTCGGCGCAGTCGCGATCACGCTCGGCTCCATATCGATTACTGGAGTAAGCTCAAACGTTGGCTTCAAAGGCAACCTACTATACACATGGACAACTTCTGCCAGCACAGACATAACAGAAACTAGCGGAACTTGGACCATCGCAGCTGCCACAGATATTAGTTCGGAAGTTCTGGTCCAGAAAGGAAGTTCAGTAACGCTTGCACTCACCGAGTCAGGTACTGCCCTTGCAAGCACAGACGACACCTATCTAAGCAGCGGAGACACAGTCACCATCAAAATCACCACGGCAGCAGGAACCTTCGCCCAATCCACCTTCACAGTCCCGTAGAATCCTCCAAACAGAAAGGGGTGCCTGTCCCTCGGTGACAAAGCGGGCATCCACCCCAATTCTTTCATTTTATATCCTCTAGGGTTGCACATGAGTTTTTAATCAACAGACCAGATCCGTGGAAACAAGTTTCAAAGTCAACATAATCATAAGATGGTGTTCCTTAACCGCGGAAGAGGTGAATCAAATCAGAATTGCACCTACTCCGTCACTACCCACACATCATCGATATGTTTATCATTAGTCGAACCAAAAGTATCGGATAGACTGAATTCAGTTGTTGCGTTAGTTGGTAGAGTGAAGACCAATCTTATCCACCTGTTAATTCCGAAGATCTTGATCGCTGCAGAAGGCATCTTCACGGTTGCTCCGACACTGAACTTGGTATAGTCGTTGAGAACGCTCATTCTTAGATGAAGAACTAAGAAAGCTCGGGAAACTGCGCTAACAGTGAAACTCTTTTTGAACGCTTTCCCATTGGCACCTGAGTTATGAATGCTGTAAGGCGCACTGAAATAGACAGTTACATCACGGGAAATACCGCCGGTGTCAGCAGCCCAGTTTTCATTGTCGTCATTATCGAAGTCATCTTTGTCTACTAGTGTAAGCGCTGAGTGATCAAAGAGCCTAACAGTAATCGTCAGATCGCCCTGCGGAGCAGCTGGGAAAGCAGTTGCGTATCCTGCGTCCGTAAAAGCTTTGATTCTGAGGGTGAAGGTTTCGTCGGTTCTTGCAGTCGGCTTCGTCCTAGTCAACCCTGTGAACAGAACTGTTCCACTTGCACCGGAAACTACGCTTCCAAGATTCTGTTCAACCAGCGTATAGGCTGCAGGAAGACCAGCAGCTGAACCCTTGAAGTATAGAGTCGCCGAATGATTGTTCACTATCTGTACAGGTATCTCCAACGTGAAAGGATCATCAATGTCCTTGTAGTCTATCAGAATATCAGGATCACCGTACTTCGTGAAGCTCCAAGTCTTAGCCAACCCTATCCCACACCCATAACCACAGCCTCAGCAACACGAAACCCGCAGCCCATAACCACAGCCTCAGCAACACGAAACCCGCAGCCCATCATCACTGACCCAGCCGAAGACAAGAGTCCAACGTTGTGGCTAATATACGCCGCAGAAAACGAATTCAAGAACTCATGCAACAATGCATTAATACGATGAAAAACCCTTCAGACACGGAAGCCTGAATATATCTTGCTCATCATGGAACAATGACCTTTTCGAATATCTGCATTGAGACCTTCACTTTGTATTCTCTCTTCGCGTACACTTCCTCTGACACATCTGTCAGCCTTGAATTAAGACATGTGCCGTGAGCATAGATCAAGTCAGTTCTCTAAGCAATCTTGATTCAAAACCGATGCGCTTTGCCAAGTTGTGTAGCTTTAAATCATCCGTCAAAAGAACTGCGGCAGTCAATTCCAACACTGCCAGATACAAATTATCAAAACCACTTCCTCTAGTCTTAGTTCCAATCTGTATAGCGGTCTCTAAAGTCTCAAAGTCAAACAAAACTTCTTTGGAATTCCCCCGTAGGAAATCAACAGCGTCCTTCGACAAACCTTCGTCATTCGTAAGCCTAGCGATCACAGAAGCAGTCTCTATTAGGGCGATAGAGGGAATTATCATCTGTATCTCCCCTCTTTCTACCCTCTCCAAATACTCTCTTGCTTTACTATGCAACCTTAATTGATATTCTAAATCTTCGTCCCGCTTTCTCCTTCTAGGTTCAACCAAACCTTTTACTATGAACGTAGTGTCGAAAACAAACTTATCCATAAGCCCTATTTCTCATTTCTCTTATTAAGGAAGTCGTTTCAAGCGGCTTAGCCTTCGAGCTTATTTCGTTGACAAGTTTATTCAACTTGATTTTCTTGGTCTTCTGCTTCTTCAAGGCCAGTTTTATGACTAGCAGTTCTCTCTCTATCTTTTCAACTCTGGATTCAATGTTTTCTGGCCTCGCTTCCAATTCTCTCATAACGATTAATTGAAGTAGGAGAAATATATACATTCATATGAGCGGTTCTATCAAGTCTTCGTCGGATTCGTCTCCCATGGTTACGGCTAACATACGCCGCAGAAAAACAGATTCAAGAATTCAACCAGCAGTGCGTCAATGGCCTTTGACAACCAAAGTGGATGTAGTTGGAAACATTGAGGCTAAGTAGACGCCCCACACCCAATCACGTTGTCAGAACCCTTAGGTGTTCGCCAAGTTAATCAATCGGGCGTGTATATATATGATTAACTTATTTAGAGGTTAACTGTCCCGCTTGCAGTCGTCTGGCGGCTTCTCCTTTCTGTGTGATTGAATAGTATGCCCGCCTGCCCTGACCTACTCTTGTCACCCATCCTTTCTTGAACATCGATGATAGAGCTCTAACGATTGATGGTGCCTTCTTGTCAAGCCTATCGGCAAGATCCGATGGAGTAAGTTTAGACTTGCTTAATTCATCAAGTATGCTTCCCTCTAAATCAGTAGGCTCCTCCAAAGATTCGCCGACTTCTTCAACATCTTCAGGCAGAGATGATAACTCCCTAAGCGCCATGCACAACCAACACATAAGAGCAGTGATAATTGTATAAGTTTATATAATTCTATGATGGACACTATGGCAGAGGCAGAGTACGGATGAGCAAAACGGTGCTGCATGAACCAACCCTAGGAACGATCCTTATGGTGGAGAAGGCCATAAAAGATTCTGGAGAATATCCCACAAGGATGGCGCTCTGGAAAAGTCTCCCTAGGGAGATACAGTACCAAACATTTTCCAGAGTACTAGAGTATCTGGAAGGCTCCAACAAGATTATGCCGAAAGGGAGATCTATAATCTGGATAGCTGCCGACAACCCTAAGCTAAAGAAGCTTCTCGATGAAAGCGTAGTCCTACGCTAGTCAATATCCGAAGAATTTCTCATACTCCTTGTGAAACCTGAAGTAATCCAAGATCACAGCTGAATAACCACTATCCTCAGCAACAATAGTATAGGTCAACCTTCGACCCGAAGACAGATCATACTTGTACAGATTGTTCACACCGTATTCATTCACGTATCTTCTAGGCCATCTATCCTTCGGAACCTGATCCCCTGCCAAAACATTCTCTTTGAGAACTGACAGAGCTTCATCTATCGCCTTATGTTCTTCGGAAGCTTTGTCTAGGGCGATTAGGATCGCTGAGAAATCCTTTGAACCCCTTACAAGCCTAGCCGGCCTGATCTTCTTCGACAAAGCTGTCGCAGTATGTCAAGCGAAAGCAGTTAATATGCATGAAAGCTTATGAGAAGAGCTTCATTCTATCTCTAACTCTCTTAATCCTTTCTTGATTCCCCTTGAAAGACAAAAGGTGGGAATAGCGTGAAACAGGTAAGCCATTGGAAACCACTCATCTTAGCATCATCCCTGACCCAGCCGAAGACAAGAATCAAAGGAGCCTGGTGCTCAACGAACGGCAGAAGAAAGAGATACGCGCACTATCCGATGCCACTTATGAAGCACTAATAGCTCTAGCCCAAAGACTCGGAACAAAGACAGAGCACAGGGAAAGAAACGATAGAAAATGCTGGCGGAAAACCTAGCCCTGATGTAAACAGCCTCAAAAATCCCTGACATGTATGGTTCTCGTAAAGGGCTTTCCTTTTTCATACAGCTGATCGTCTGCTGTAATCAATGGCATCCGTAGCTCCTTGGAAAGACGTATGTAAGCCGCATCATAGACCGTCAGATCAACTGCAGAAGCTAAACTGAAACTCTCCGATATGTCACGCCACTCCAAATCATAAGTAGCTATTCTCATACTCCCCAGCAAACTCAACGCTTCCCGCGCATCCGCATCAGCTATTCGATTCGCCTTCACAGCCTTCCAGAGCAGATTCCCCACCTCATACCTGATGATGCCGGGTGAATGAAGATCTGCTACCCCATTAATGCTATCATTTTTGAGCCGAATAGACTTCTCCTCATAGGGTTCCCCAGGCAGAATCCATTTCGCCACTATACTCGCATCAACAACATATCTAGGCAAAGGCTCCCCCTATCCACCTACCTGCTTCTATCCTCCCTAATCCAAGAAACCAGCTCGTCCGTCGGAACCGGTTTGGCCTTCGCCCTAATCTTGTCAAGCCGTGCAGAAGCATCCTTCAACTCTTGTTCCTCGATCTTCTTCTTAATGCTGCCCCTGATATACTCACTCCAGTTTACGTCAACTTTCTTCATCTTCCGCTTCAAACCCCGGGGTATCTTGACGGTAATTACAGTAGTGTCTGACATGTAATTACGCTCAGTATTACACTTGGGCAATATAAGCGTTAACGAGGTTGGGTGCTGGTGCATCAGTTCGGGGTCAAGCAGAGTCCCATGTTCATCTTAGAGAACCATCCCCGAACCAACGCAACAGTATTCTGAAAGATGTCAAGTCGGGTCTAAGTGCTTAACGCGGTCTGCTGCTCCGGGCCTCTAATACATCTGGCTCAGATAAACCTGCTAAACACTTGTTATCGATTTGACTTTTGCTAGAAGTTCCTCCGCGAATCTGGCGTCTTCCTTCAGTTCTTTGATGAGGAAGGTCTTGTTTGGCTGGTAGCTTGCTAGGTGCAGCTCTGATGCTAGGGCGAGATACTTGTCGTAGTCGTTTCTGCTCAGCCTGCCTAGGTGGACCAGATTGTCGCGAATGAGGAACTGCAGGGCGAGTCTGCCAGTGAACTTCTTTACAGTTCCTGGATACTCTATCTTTCTGACGCCGAAATGGTATAGGAACGCTTCTAGGCTCACTTCTACTGCACGGAATATTTCTTCTGCGGCTGGGAACGACCTGCCTGCCTGTATGTTTGAGTGGGCAGACTCAAGGTATTCTTCGGCCTTCTTGACTGCCCATTTAACTAAATCTCGTCGGCTTTTCTCCATATAGGACTTCACCTTTTGCATGGATGCCGATTATTAGCTGGTCTTCCTTCAGCCCTTTCAAGTAATCTTCCACTGAGAGCACTATGGGGTAAACGGCGATGCCGTATCTTAAGCTTACTTCCAAGTTTATGTATCTCAGCATCTCATCTCTGATTTTGGCAACATCTTTCTGGTCAGCAACTACCAGTATGTCTATGTCGCTTGGCTCCTCCACTAAATCGCTCCTTATCTTTCCTTTTGAAAGGCTTCCGAACAGTATCACTGCCTTCGGCTCGTGCTTCTTCAACTGTGACACAAGGTTCAATGCTATCTCCCGGTACACGTCTTGAAGGTCTCTGAACAGTCTTTTCATCGGCCTGTGCAGGAAATGTCTTTCGTTAATTCGGTATACCTTTGCTTTCCCTACTTTCTGCATAGTCACCAGTCCTGAGCTGACTAGATCTCCCATCTGCCTGTTGATTTCGGATACGGAGGAACCGCTTTCCCTTGCAAGCTCGTTTTCAAGGTAGCTTCTTCTAGGAGTTGATATCAAGACTGACAATGCGTTCACCTTGGTCGTACTGCCCAGTATCTTATCCAAATACATGTCGACACCGTTTTCGGTTTTCCGAAATATAATTCGGATTTACGAAAATAAATAGGTAACGGTTTGGTTAGAAAGCGGAGCAGTGGAAGGGTATCTGTGACGAGAAGGGTTCACGAGTTGCACGGCCAGTTTCTTCATCAACATACTTCACTGCCTGATAATACGTAGTCATAACAACACCTAAATGTAATTCCTCCTGAGAACATAAATAGATATCGTGCTGCGGTTTTGTTACATCAGTTCGTGGTCAAGCAAGCGGTTACGCTCGTTTTGGTGAGTGATGCTATTGCATTTATTCGGGATCAAGTGGAATCCCACGCTCATTTTTAGAGAACCATTCCCGAACCAACGCAACAATATTGCTTCTGCAAAAACTTATATTAACTGTAGTTTCTATAGAATATGTTGGTTATGGCGACCATACAGGTGGACGAAAAGGTCAAGAAACTGTTGTTCTCTTTCGCCGCCGAGATTCAACACGAATCAGGCAGAAAAGTATCTCTCAGCGAAGCAATCCACCACCTCCTTGAGACCCGCAGGAAGAGTCAAATGGATAAGGAGAAGATGCACTCACTCTTCGGCTGCCTAAGAGAGGAAGGCGAAGAAGCCAGAGTCCTCCTTATAGATCTTAGAAAAGGAGAAGAGAAGAGGCTTGAAGCCCTTAGAAAAAAGTCTCACTTTTGACTCCAGCGTGCTGATCGAGTATCTGATCGGCTCAGACATAGGCAAAGCAGTCAAACAGTATTTCAATGATGCCAACCCTGATGAGAAAGCCCACTGCTCACTATACGTCCTTTCAGAGATCTTCTACATTATGTGCAGGCTTAAGGGAAGGGAATTCGCCTACGATAAGATCAGCCTTCTCTTATCTTCCAACATGATCTCCGTGCACGCCTCAACTGAGCTGGCTCTAAGGACCGGGGAATTGAAGTGCGAACGCGCCATTTCTCTAGCCGACTGCAGCTCGATAGCAACAGCCGCAATCACTGGCACGAAAGTTGTCTTTGCCGGTGAGGAAGAGCTGAAGAGAGAGATGGCTAGAAAACCTTTCGAGACTGAGATACTGCTCCTGAGCCCATGACGGAAGCCCAATAGATCTTAGCCAAACAGGGACGGACCAATCCAAGAGGTCGAGGCGACCAACATCCCAGTCAACCTACCTAGACACCTCTATGAGCGCATCTACAACGTGAAACTTGACTGCGTCATCGTCAACCAAACTAAACGTGCATCTCACAAACAAACTGTTAGTCGAATTGTTGAACAACCCGCACTCCCCAACACCAGCATCAACATTACCGGCAGCCCACGAGCCTGACAGACGCTCCGCGAATAAACCAATCTGAGTCCTAGAAAGAGCCAAACGGATACCTGTCTCACCCCCCAACGCTGTATCCCCATCGGTAGGATTCACTGTCACCGTGCCTAGCGCAGCCCGATTCGGCATCCCAGCTGAACCGTCCTTCAAAGCATCCGCAGCAACCTCAAGCCCCTTATCCACAAACCTAGTCTTAGTAGGCGAAGAAGCCCTATCGAAGCTTATCGTCACCGCCAAGGACAGGGACTCCTTAACGGTGTCAACTCCACCAGCATCCTTCGTCCAAGTGAGAGTTATGGCTGACACAACAGCCCTAGCATAGCTGGTCAAAGCTCCTTCTCTAACCGTAATGGAATTAGATCCTCCGGGAGCAGGCTCAGACGACCTCAGCCTATTCGCAGAAACGACGCTTGACTCAAACTTGACTTTATTCGCGGCTGGCTTAGACTTCGCAACAAGCGCAGCACCCCACGTCATCAACGGGTTCAACACATCTGTCTGACTTGCAGCCTCAGCCGTCCCATCAGACCCCGCCTTCAACGTATCACAAGTCACGCTGCCTCCATGAATATGGTCCCTTGTCGCAGTCAACCCCACGTCCAAAACCATCCCCGTCGCAACAGTCGCAGTGCTAATCTGAGTATCAGAAATATCGTTCCACTTCGTAAAACCCATGCTCACAGAAACCCTGACCCGCGACGAAGGATTAACGTGCAAAGCATCAGGATCCAGCGTCCCCGACACACCGCATCCAACTGAACAAAGAGCCAAATCACGGTTGCCTTCCCCATAACCAGCGGCAAGCAGAGCCAAATCCCCGTGCCCTCCACAGTGACCAACAGAGAGCAACGCAAGATCCCTGTTCCCCTCCCCATGCGAAACAGAGTTCAACGACAGACCCCTGCTGCCCACCCCATGGGAAACCGCCATCAAAGACAGATCCCTGACCCCTGAAGGCAGCTCAGCAGGCTCCTCACAAGGACTGCGAACCCACCACACAGGTATGATCCTGCTGATCTTCTTCCGAAGCCGCCTCTGCACCTTCAAAGCCTCATCAAGAACCTCCAAAACCATAGCCCCGACTCCTACTGCCTGTCCAACACACCCGGACGGACCGAAAGCAGACCCGCCTGAACCAACCGCTCCCTCACCGCGGCAAAACTCCTACCAGAAACAGTGGAGAAACCAACAGTAGTACTATACTGCTTCCGACCCAAACGGTGAACAACCTGATCAATCCTAACCGTCGCAGACGGAATACCCATCCTAGCCGAGGACAACACAGCAGAATACCCCGGCTTCTTCAAAGAAGGATCACCGTCAACCCTCAGCACACCCGTCTTGAACACGTTCTTCACACGGCTAAGCTCACTTGCAGCCAAAGCCTCCAAATCAGCCTCATCCGTAACAGTAGGATCAACAACAGCCTTCTCCAACAAAGGCGTCTCCGCAACACTGCTGCTCCTCCTCAAACGGCGATAGAAGAAACACCACTGAAACACCACGCTACCCGTAGGCACAGACGAACCCGTAAACACCCAGTTAACCCTATTCACCTTGGTGGGAGCCCCAACAGTAGTCCAGCCGGAAGAATTCTCCGACGGCAGCTGATAGTCAAGGGTCTTCCAAACACCGCTCACAACATCACCGGTAATGTCGCGGCGCCAGTAGTGGACACCTTCAGCATCCACCAAATCCAAGTAGATACTCTCCCTGCCCCCAGCCAAACTGTAATTCACAGTGAAGGTGAACCGCTGCCACTGATTCTCCACTAAACCCAGCTGATCCGCGTCCCCATATCTGCCCAAAACCACAACAGGACTAGCGCCACCAGCACTGCTGCACTGAACAGCCTTAGCATTAGTATTCGGAGCACCTGAAGTGGAAAACTTCTTCGTGAAACCCGGGGCATTCCAGAACCCCACCGACTCACAAGCCTCGTTGATGTGGGACACATTCATCTGCACGATGCTCGCGGCCCACACCTTGTTCACCTGCAGATCCGCGTCCTCCTCATACTCCAAGTAACGCAGATTAGAATCGTCAAACACCTTCCCACTGGAAGGATTACCAGCGTCAGGATGAGCCTTAAAGAAATTCAGATCCCGGTTCTCATCCACAAAAAAGTCGCAGCCAGCCTCAACAGCCAGATCAACCAAAACATCCCACCTCGTCCTCAACTCATACGGCTTCCTACTAGTCTCAACAATAACCGCAGAAGACTGAACATTACTCGAAGTCACCCCCTGCCCCGAAACCAAGTCCACAGCAGCATCACAAACCAACCTAGGATTCAACTCATAGTCCACACTAACAATCCTCTTACCCAACACATACGACCCGAAGTCCCTGCCCTCAAGAATCAACACCTTCTCCTGCCGAGAAGGATCAAACACCCTCCGTATCCTAGTCAAATACCCATCCAACACAGCACTCCAAACACCCGTCCCGGGATCAACATCCACCCTAACCTGCTTCTTCACCGCAAACACAGAATCCTTGGAGCCGTCAACATTCTCAAGAGCCAAAGTAAACCGACTCGGCTCCCGAGTAGCCCCCAGCGAAACAGTCAGCGAAGCCATCAACGGAGAATCATACAGATCAGCATAGGTAACAGGAGAAGCAGACTCCAAATCATAGATCAGCCTACCCCGAGCTAAACCCAACCCCCAGACCCCCAAACCCATAAATCAACAAAGAAGAAAGAAGACCCGTGAGCTTCTCCGCCGGCAAAATCATATGGAGAACCATCCAGATCCTCTCGCTCAGCACCGCCGCCGCAGGCCTACTCACATGGGCCGGAAGCTTCGCAGCCATGACCAGACCACCATACGAAATGCCCTGGGACACGTTCACCCTCGGACTAGGCTTGATAATCGCCTCAATGACCTTCTGGTTCCCCATGAAAACAGTCGCCAACCAAGAACCCCTCCGCAACGCCGCGCTCAGAATCGCGAAAACCCTCGCCCTCCTAATGATGCTCACCGGCGCAGCCCTCTGGATAGCATTCGTCCTACTCTTCCTACTAACCAGCCCCGAGGACCCCTTCTTCATACATCTACCATGGATGTGGGCCCTAGGAGGAGGAATAATGGCAGCCATCGGCTTAGGCACAACACACTGGGTGGACTTCGAGAAACATCTGCAAGACAATGCTTCCCAGTCTACGACGGAGAAAACAGGAAGCAGACCCAAGAACAGTGCTCCATCCGACCCCGACACAGAACCGAAGCCCAAAGACACCCATGAGGAAGACACTTGAGCCAACAGTCAAATCGACCCCAAGCTGAACTCTAATTCCCTCAACACTCTTCTCGCAGTCTCATCAGGACTCCTAGCCTCGTTGACAGTAATACTCACACTCATCCGCCCAGAGCCAAAACCCAGCTTACCCGGGGGAACAATCGTCTCAAGGGGATCAACCCTCGCTACCCCTCCTTGCCTTACGACACCACCAGCCTGCAGCTGAGGAACCAAGCCGCCGAAAGTAAACAACTGGTTCATCCAACCCCACTCCCCCTGCTCCCTCCACCTCTCAAACCTCCTTCCAGCCTCCTCCTCGCCGGCACCAGCCATCCTAGCCCCCAGCATGAACGCCTGCCTACCCAGCAAACCACCCACACCGAGGCCCACAGCAGCACCACCAGCGACAGCAGCGCCACCAGCCAAAGCAGATCCACCCCCAAGAAACGCCAGCCCACCGCCAGCCGCGGAGCCGACACGCCCCAACGCGCCGCCAAGCCTCCCGGAACCCACCGAACTCCTCAACAGGGCAAGCTGCGTCAAAAGGCCAAGAATCTGAGACGGCGCCTGAAGAACCTCTGTGAACACGTCAAAATAACCGCGCTGCAGCCTCCTCTGAGCCTCCCCAAGCTTCTCGAAAGCCCTCCGAGCATCCTCACTATCCTTACCAGACCGCTCCACAGCCTCATTATAAGACCCCTGAGCCTCAGCCGCGTCCTCCGTGAACTCAGTCAGACGCCTAGCAACATTACCCCAACTCTTCCCCATCGCCGCCACATCACTGAGAGCCCTGGCGCCAGTGAAGTATGCCTGACGAGCCTCCCTAAAACTGGAGACGAACCCCTGATTCACGTTGGTCAGAAGCCCCATCTGGCGACCAGCAGCCTTCAACTCATCTTCAAGACCCGGTAACCATCTCCCAGCCCCTGTCTCCCGCCTAATCCGGGCAAACGTCGAGTGAAGCCCCTTAGGATCAACGAACTGAGCCAGCCTTCCGCCTCCTATACTCCTCAACTATAGCCTCGTAACCTTCCCCAGAAGCAGATTCCCCACCCGGAGCCAAAACCCTGCTCAGAATCGCGCCGACCAGAAGCGACTTCTCT
Organism: Nitrososphaerota archaeon; assembly: GCA_016184315.1. Lineage (GTDB taxonomy): Archaea > Thermoproteota > Nitrososphaeria > Nitrososphaerales > JACQRY01 > JACQRY01. Next base: position 48,408 of record JACPCU010000014.1, on the reverse strand, counting down.
TCTCTGCTAAACTCCTTGGCCGGAACCTTGGGGCACATCAAATACTCCTCTATCAGCGCAGACTCGAAGCAGAGCATACGCATAGCCACCTCAGCCTCATCCGGCAGCAACCCATGCTCCCTCAGCTTCACAGCGTACTCCGCAGTATCCACCATGACACCCACGACAAAGACCCGACCATCCCTCAACACCACCGCCTGAGAAGGCATAGGCTCAGAACACTCCTAGCTTACCGCAGAGACCTGATTCACCAGAGTAATCTTCAGCGGCGTAGCCTCAGCAGCATCATGCAACACATGAACAGGAGCAGTAAGCCTGATAGGCGTCTGCCTCCTCTCAGGATGCGGAGCAACATCCCTAGCGTAGACACACTTAGGCAAGTCAAAGGTCAACCGATAAGGAGAAGGACCCACAAAGTCAACCTTCACAGCGAACTCTGTCCCAGCCAGAAAAGCATCATACTGAGCCTGATCCTCATAGTTCACCGCCAACTCGCAGTCCACGTTAGCCGGGCCGACCTTTATCGAAGATAACTCCCTGCTGCCGAACCCGTAGAGACCATCAACCGGAATATTGTTCCTATAGTTGACAGTGAAGCCAGTCACCTGACTGCTCTTATCCGCGCCTGCAAGAGTCACAGCAGCCTGATGAAACACGAAAGGACCAAGAGCCGAGAAACTAGGCGAACCAACAGTGCCCCTCGACTCACCCTTAGCGTTCACAATATCCCACGTCGCCCTCAGCAGACCAGCGTCCCCCTCCCCGGACCTACACTCAAACCTAGCCCCATCCATCAAACACCCCGCGAGAATCCTCTCCGCAAGACCAGCCCCCAGCCTGCCCGTGAAACTCTTCACATCGTCAGCAATCTTGAAGACATGAGTATACGGACCCGTCCCAGTAGTAGACACCGCTCCGAGAAGATAGTAGAAGAAGTGGCTGACATTCTCAGGCTCCACAATAGTCTCAAGGCTACCCCGACCGATATACGGCCCCTGAACCCTCTTCGTCGGAGCCCTCTTATCCACAGTCTCAGCCTGAATCCACCCCAAATCAGGCACAACACTATCCCTGACCTGGTCCACATACCTAGAGGCAGCAACAACAGTCTTGAACACCGTCTCAGTAGCATACCCGAAGTACCGAGTATCAGGCACTACTCCCCAGCCTCCTCGAACCTAGGATCATCCAAGCCATCAGAAGTCTTCAGCAATCTCCCAACAAACGCAGAGTCAACCTCGAACACCCCGCCAGCACCCACAGCAATCTCACTACCGTCGGGGAGAAGTATCCTAACCCCGCTGTCCCACAGCCTATACCTCAACCTCTTCTTCTCCACTGCGCAACACCCTTACTCCAGCCCCTTGAGGAAAACCTCGAAGAAGACTCTGGACAAACAACTGTCACGCAATCTTCCTGCATCTCACAACCACCTTCACAGCGTGAAGACTATAGTCCAGCAACCGAAGCTCGCCGCGAGCCACATCCACAACAAAAGCAGAGTCAACAAGACCCCCAAGAGACCTGTCGCCGCGAACAACCATCTGCATGCTTTCAGCGAAATCCTCAACCGCCTTCTCACTCACATCCTCATCCGGATGCCTATCAGCCACAACAGCCTCAAAGTCAAACACATGCACCTCCTTCCTAACAGAGCCCTCCTGCTCAGGCAAAGGCCCACCGAGAAACTGAACGTAGATCAGAGGATACTCGCTCAGCGAAACAGGTCTGCCAAAACAATACTTCTTGACCTTACCAGGCTCAGAGAGACTCGGATCAGCCTTCCACAGATCGATCAGCTTCTGCTGAACCTGCTGATAACCCCAGAGAATCACACTCATCTACCCAGCATCCCCCTGACAAACATCAAAACCGAAAACACAGACAGAGCAAAGACCACTATCTGCTCATGGCTCGGAACCACCCTGGGAACAAACAGGTCCCCCACGTCAAACCAGTAACCCTCCTTCACATACTGATCCACAAGAACCAGCGCAGCCAACGCTGGAAGCCAAACCATCACCCTACTACGCCAACTCTTCTTCAACGACTCCAGACGCGCCTTCCCATTAACAGCCACGCCTACTCCAACCTCCTAACAACCCTGAACGGCTCCCTAACCAGAATACTCAGTCCACCATACGTTCCGCTCCACTCAGCCACCCACGGCCCCGTACCCGCCGCACCCGGAACAGAGTAGTCAGAGAAGTAGACACCAACCGAATCCTTAGTAGGCGTCAACGCGGCCTGAAGAGTTGAGCCCTCATAGATCTTCAAAGCAGGAGAAGCCGGATCAACCAGCCCGTCATTCACATGCTCAAACATCGCTTGGAAGCGGGCAGCATGACCCCGCTCCACAGACTCAGGCTGCTCAAACGCGACGCGGAAGACCCCTGAATCGACACTCCTCCGACGCTCACTCCAAACAACCTTAGCCATACCCTACAGCTCCGCCCCTGAAACGGAAGACTTCCCGCTGCGCAACGCCGTCTTCACAGTCTTCGAAGAAGTCTTGAAGAAACCCCGGTGAAAGTGATTGTGGGTAAACCGATCCAAGTCCTTCAAGGCTGACTCAAGCATCCTGATCGCCTTAGCATCCTCAGGATCCCTCCTCAACCTGAAGACAGCGGCAGCCCACTGATTCTCGACATCGCTAAGCTCAGCAGTCAACTCAGACGATAGAGAAGACGGATCAACAGCCTCACCCTTCAAGACTAGGCTTATCTGCCGGTTAACATACGTCTGAGCATTGGCAAGCTCAGAGTCATACTGAGTGTTCGACGCGGCGACGGTGAGCCACTCTTTGATCCCTGCTAGACTACCCCATGGCATCCTACTTCACCTTCGCCAGCAAAGCCTCTTTGCACGCTGCTCCGTCACCCTCCCTCTCCTTACCTCGGTAATGCAGCCTCAGATTCACAATACCCATATCTGGAACACGGGGCTGAAACACCGTCTGATTCTTCAAGTCGAAGACCACCCGGTCATCAGAGTAGAGGCGAACCCAATCATCGTAACACATCCTACCCTTCTTCAAAACGAAGCGGGGACGCCAATCCCGCGCAGCCCTAAGATCAAGAACCTGAACATAGCTCACAAGACGGCCCCGGGAAGCCAGCTCAACGGCAGTCCCGACGCCAACCACCACATCTCCATAGACTATCTCATCTCCATCCAAGATGAACGCCAAGTCTCCGTCGCTCAAACAGTCGAACATGCGGCTCCGCTTATCGTTCTCAGACATCCTACCCAACGCCTCATACTGCACGTTTCCGAAACGCTCACGGAGCTGAACAGCTATCTCAGGCGTCCTGTCACCCGACATCTCAACCTCGCCGACGACACGGCCCAGCCGAGGATACTCCAAGAACGGGCCGTCAAAGACCACTACCTCATCCACATACGGCGCAACGCTGCTGACACTCTCCTCAAGGAGATCCTCCTCGTTGAACACAGACATCACCGCGACAGTCCTCAAGCCTGCCAGTCACCTCCGACTAGAGCAAAGAGGAGCAGGAAGCAGCAGAGGGGAACCGTCACCCAAAGTACGCGTCTCCAACAGGACAGCCAAGCATTCCTTTGAGCAGACATAGTACGAAACCTTGTGATCCACATACTTCACCCTCAGCTCCAAGGGAAGGAAGACGAAAGATCTCCCGCACTCAGAGCAGCAAACAGTCAACAACTCAACCCTCCCTGTGTCAAGAAAAAAGGCGGCGGAGAGAGCCCTTTGCAGGATCTCCGCCTGGGAAGGAGCCTACTGCGCTGACGAGCAGGCTCCGATAGAATCTGGTCATCCATGGGCGTTTCCTCCTCTACGCGGTGACGATCTTCACTAGGCTCTTCGGTTCGATGGTTTTGACGGCGACGTCCCAGTGGCCTTTGATCACAGTCTGGTTCTTCCGTATGTCCCTGAAGGTCTCTATCTGCAGGTCTCTGCTCGCTGCGGCACCAAGGGTGACGCTCTTCTTGCAGACGAACGCCCTATAAGTCGTGGTGCTGGCCGACCCTGTGCCAGTACTCAGCTTACCGGATCTTCGGACCTCGACGCCGTATAGAGACGGGAGTATGCCTGTGATCTGCACCTTCTCGCCGAATATGTGGGCCTGCCTTACATCCGCATGCTTCAGCAACGCGTCGAACTGGACGGGGTGAAGGACTGCGATAAGGTTGTCAGGAGTGTAGCCTTGGCTCGTGATTTCCTTGATGGACGTGGCGATTCTGGCTGGAGCGAAGGTCATAGACGAAGTGATGTCGGCCTCTGCGGACACGGATTCATCGCCGTACAGGGTCTTGGCTATGCCTGACGCACCGTTAGCCTCTGAGGCAACCAGATTGTCTATGTCTTCCAAGTAGCTCAGTCTGTAGGATTCGACGACTGCTTGGATCATTGAGCCGCCTACGCTCTTCTGCTCCAACTCGTAGCTGACGCTCTGCTGCAGTCCTCTAGGCGAAGGCTGCCCGTCCACACTGGTAAGGGTCTGCGAAGCCTCCGAAGGCTCGGTGTTCTCGCTGAGGGCTCCTGCTGAAGCCACTTTCACAGTAGCCCACCTTGCCCTATCTGCTCCCCTCGGTATGTCCACCCAGTTCACCATGTCCCGCAGATTCGCGATCAGAGAGTTGGGGACAACAATGATGGGCGAAACACCTTGGACCCCTAGACCTGCACCGCTCGTCGAAGTGGACAGAGCCTCCGTCACACGCTTGTTGAGCCTCTGAGCCTTGGCGTTATAGCTCTCCAGTGCTGCGAGACGCTCCCTCAGACCACCGTGATAGTCTCTGTCATCCAACGCCGCCTTCAGAGACGGAAGCTCCAGCCGTGGAACCACGAACCTGAAGGCAGTTTCAACCATCTGCCACGGCTGGGGCGTAGCAAACAGTTTCTCTGCGAGCTGCTCGTAGAACCTCCACTCCTTTTCATCCTCATCAGGCTCCTGTGAAACCCTCTCTTCAGCTGGAAGAACAGGCTTCCTCCCAGCATGCTCCTTCCCACCACCAGGCTTGGCCCAAGACAGAGATTCGCCCAGCTTCGTCAGCATCTTCTCCTGCGCATCGATGAAGTCGTCGTAAGTCACGTATCTCGGCGGAGCAGTCGAACCCGTCGCAGTAACTGAACTGCTGCCCGATGCACCCGTATTCCCATGCGTATTTCCCTCTTGTTGACTCAATTCTATTCTTTCTCCTGCCTCAGACACGCTCTGAGGCGCAGCGGTTAACCCGTCAGCCTCTCTTAGAGAGGCTTCACTCGGTCTAACTGTAAGACTGGATCCGCGAACAGCTGAAACCGACTCAACGATGGCGAGCCTCCTGCGCGCAGACTCCGCCACGACACTGGTTTCAGGTATCCCCGGATCAACCACCAAGCTCATCTCGTAGAAATCAAGGCCCCTTGGAACCACGTAGCCGTCTATGCGCTCCTCAAACTCGTATTCTGCGCCTAGACTAGTATGCCTGGGAAGAGGAACACTGTCAACGACTTCGCCTTCATATCGCAGCTGCCACAGATCAGGATCCCAAGTTAACTTAGCCAAGCCCACCGGCTCACGAGAATAGTCGTGTTCAAGGTAGACCGGTATGCTCCTACCGTCCGCCTTAGCCAGTTCATCCGGAAGATAGAGAAACCCGTTACGGCTGACCCGGGGAATAGCCAAGACTCCCGATACGTGTCGTTCATTGATTATGCAAGTAGACTGAAAGCCCTCCGAGCTAAGCATCGCGCCGTGCTTTGCAAACCAGTCCTCAGCCCTGTCAATAGTCCAGCCCTTATCCTTGTCAAACCGATACGACACAATCCTGGAGCCTTCGCCACCAGCCTTAGGTTTCCCGAAGACAGCCCATACTCCACGGTCTATCTCCTTCTGCCCGGCCACGTCGAACTGCGAAGAATCAACATGGCCAGAGAAGATCGAGCCACCAGTCTCTTCCCAAGGCATAACCTATAGGCCTCCGTTGACCCTAGCCTGATCAGATTCGCTCCGAGGCTGATCTAGGCTTGACTCAAAGAGCTCCACGCCGAATCTCCGAAGATTCTTCCGATACTCAGACAGACTCATGCCTCCAAGCTCATAGATTCTGCTAACGTCCTGGAAACCTAATGTGGGAACGTCAATCACACCCCAGTTCAGCCTCACATCTGCTTTGACAGTATCAACTCCCCAAGCCCTCAAAACCGGCTCAGCTATCTGCCGTTCATACGCTCTCTTCAGGAAGCGTTGAGCCAAAAGAGTGAAACGTTCCCTTACCTCCACCGCAGCCCTAGCACTGGCCTCAGTGAAGCCCGGAGAAGTGTAAAGCCTCATCAAAGGGGTTTCAAGCCCAATGTAGACCTGGTTGAGAACATAGTCGAAGAGGGGAGACGGATCGTAACGGCTCCCCACGGTCAGCTCCTTGAAGTCCATTTTCACGTTGGTAGCAATATCCTCACCTGTTCTAAGCCGCTCAAGCATGGGCAGAATCTTGGATCTGAAGGCTTCATCGCTCGCCTCGAAGTTGACCAGGTAACGTGGCACATACTTCTTGAGAATCCTGTGGCCGTCGTGTTCAGCGTCAGCCTTCATTTGGAGCAGACTAGGAACCTGATTTCCATCTGAGTCGAAGCGGGAAGTAGCCAAGGGACTCAAGAGCCCTGTCCCGAAGGCTGATCTATCAACGATATTCCAAGCAAGATGAATCAAGTCCTCCACAGGGTAAGAGACTTCTCTGCCCTCGATTCCAGTTATTATCGACGTGACGCTGCCCCCTTCCTGTCTTCTCTTTGCGCGCTCCACGGTGGACAACGGAATGATCTGTTCAACAAAATCAGGCGGATCCGTCCAGTCGTCAGGCTTCAGGGTGAAAGAGTTCCCCGAATATGCCACTTCGGGGAGGACAGTTTGAAACCATTGATCGATGTTAGCAGCCGCGTTGAAATCGTCAACAATCTGCTTGGCCTTCGCCTGAGCCGTACTGCACGTCACATAGAATCCGGGGCCCACTGCCTGAGCCACCATGTCGTCGATTGCAGCTTTTACGCTTGGGTCGCTGAGATACCAGTTTCTCAGTGTGCTGAAGGGTACTGTGGGTTTTTCCCCGTATGTTGCCTGTATCGTGGTGGCTCTTGGTTTTGCCTCTATGATTGACAGGTAGCTGTGTTTCCGTTCGAAGGGGTTTTGGAGGCGCGGTATCAGACGCATAGTTTGACGGTCTGTGCCTACGGTCAGATGGCTAATATATGCTACGGTAAAATCTGACGGTCAACATGTAGAACAACTCGGAGAATCCTGCTAAATGCAGGCGTGAAGCATACCAGCTGCCAAGATTAGGTCAGTACGTTACTGGAACCACCTGGTTCGAATCTTCATCTTCTTGTAGTGTGGATCGTCCGTAAGCACAAAATCAGCTTTCCCGATAGAAACGATTGAAGCGATCAAAGCGTCAGCAATAGGTACTTGTTGGTAAGCTAGCAGCAGTTTACCTGCAGACACCGCTTCTTCCTCACCCAGTTCCACGACTCGCACACCCCTCTGCTTAAGCAGGCTTATTCTTGTCAATGCTGCCACTTCACCTATCCTTGACCCAGCAAATCGAATATACTCAGCCAGAACAACCGAAGGAACCAAAAGACCACGACCCAACTCTTGGTGAACAAAATCATTGACCTTCTTCCGCCAATCATCCGTAGGCGGAAACTCAAGCGTGAGGAGGAGCCGCGTATCTGCTACACCTGTCAACGCCACCTTCTCCTCGCATCATCTAGCTCAGCAATGATCTCTTTGTAGACCTTCTCACCGACTACTTTTCCAGCTTCGATGCGAGGAGCAACTTTCAACAGTATTGCATCAGCATCTTGCTTCACTTCAAGCATAGAGCCTTCATCAATCTTCATCTTACGCCTTATCTCAACAGGCAGTGTAACCTGACCTTTACGTTTGACTCGCACAAGGGACAACTTTTCTCAGGTTGTTCTCCACAAGAGTCACACTTAACCTTTCTTATTTCCCAATTCCAGCGCGTTACGCTGATAACGATGAACCAAGAACACTACGCGCTTCTGTGTCAAGCTAATCTGTCTGCGCGATTCTGTTCGATTAAGGTAGATTGCGTCCAAGCTAGCTAAGTTCTGGCAAGGGGTTCAGACCAATGCGTTAACCTGCCTTCCAACTCAGGGGCAAAGATAAAGCCAATGACTTGGAGCCCTTCTTCCTGAGTTTCTATGAAATATTCTCGCAAATCTTCTTTCACGCATTTCAGAATTCTCAAGACTACGTTTTTGGCGAAACCACTGCCGAAGACGATTGTCATGCGGGATTGACTGTTATCGACTCTACCCTTGACAAGGTCGCAAAGTCTCTTAATCCGTTCCGCATCACTTTTCTTCACGAACAACACGAGTTCGTCTACATGCTCCAAGAAGGCGACAAGCTTATTCGTAACGTCGGCGGGGTTGCCGAGGATTTTGGTCAGATGGGCGACAAGCTGGGTGACAATTCCTCTTTGCGCTAATTCTGCAATATGCACTCCGCCAGTTCCGAACTTGTGGTAAATATCGTTCTTTAGTTCCTCGACTCGTTCTTGGTCTTTCTCTATTTCTCGCAAGGCGAGACCCATCTTGAAGAGGATACGCAACCAACCTTTTGGGGCGAATTGCTGGAAGAGTTTGAACTCAGCAGTTCCCGTTTCTCTCCTGACGATGTCAAAATTCCTTTTGTCTTGTATGAAAGCGATTTCTCTGTTGCGTAATTTAGTTACTAATTCTGGGATTTTCTCTTCCCAATGCTCTAGAAAACCTTTTGTCGCCCCTTTGGTCATCGATTCCAAAGGGTCGCTCAATTCTAGGCGATTTCCCCGTGTTCCTCAATATAAGAAGCGATACTCAGAGGATTGTCGTCCATGACGATTGTGCTCCCTGGGAATATCGCCATGTTTTCGAGGCGGACAGCTCTATCGACATACTTGTCGATCACCCGTTTCCCATTCGAGTCTATAACAAACCCATTCTTGTCCACATTGTAATTTAGTGCTTTCAGAAGCGCGACTTTAAACTCCTTTGGCGCTTCCTTAACACTGATTAGCTCCAAGCTAGTTCATGCTCCCCCAAGATTTCCTAAGTATAAGCCTAGCGGGCGCAGGGTAAAGCACAGAGGGTCAACGTTCCGTGTCGAAGTCAGCATCATTCCCACAGGTGACCACTAGGAGTAATATCATGATTGCAATATAAGTTTATTCGCAGTTTCTACTAGGGCTCGCGAACTCATAGTCTGGAATGAATCTGCTCCATTACACGATATGCTCTTGATATAGATAATGGTTGCGCCATCACGGTTGAATCATTATCGAACAAGAGCATTTATCGGCAAATTTCAGCCAGATACGTGAGGCCAAAGCCCCTTCCCAAGGCAGTCATCCATGATGAAGTTGTAGCCAAGACGCAAGAGTAGCTATCCACCTTAATCGAACATAATCGTCTGCGTCATAGTTTAAGAGTCAGTTCTGACCGTCAACAAAGCTGTGCCGGAGAAAGGCTGGAAAACCATAACCATCAGAGAAGAAGTCCTAGACCAGATACAGAACTACATGCAGGAAGAAGCCGAAGCACTAGAAGCACTCGGAATCAAGAACATAGGGGAACTCGTATCTACAGCAGTAAGCGAATACACCAAGAAGAAACCCCCCAAACCCAGGCTCCAACACTTCAACGTAAACGAAGACCACATCACAGTCATAGACAACGAGCTAGGAGGCAGACTGATAGACGTCTACATCAGAGAGAGACGCCTCTGGTGCGACTCATGCAGAAGAGACGACTGCATACACGTAGGCTACGCCTGGTCTATTGACGACGTCAAACGGACACTCAGACGTTAAACCAAGATTAGAAACAATCATGAAGAACGATAGACCTAGTCGACCTGAAAGATCTGTATGTCCTTGTTCGTGAGTCTGCAGGTGAGGGACGCTGAGAGCATTTCTTCGAAGTAGCCTCTTACGAAATCGGAGTTAGATATGGCAGGATGCTCAACGACCAGTCTTCCTTGAGAGTACTCGATGATTCCCCACCCGTAGAGCTTACTGTGATCCTCCACCCAGTCCTTCAGGGCTGCTTCATCAGAAGCAAACGCGTTCAACGCCTTCGTGGTCTCCTTGATCTTACGAGCCACATTCCGACCTGTCTCATACGGATCTTTTAGCTGACCGACTATGTGGTTGAGGCCCTCGGTGTCAAACATGGTTATTCTCCTCCCGTGATGGGTGAACAAGCCGTTGCGCCACTTGTTCATGTTGAGATGCTTGTAGGTGCCGAGCAGAACCGTGAAGAAGGTTTGAAGAGTGTTTCCCGTGGACTCAATGAACTCCCGGTCCTGCTTCTCAAGGACAAGAGTGGCTTTCACTATGTTCTTCTTATCCCTAATCGCTTTGCGCATACCTATAGCCTCGACCAACAAACCTATATACGTAGCGCTGCGCAGTTGACCGCAAATGGTAAACTTTGAAGGTTTCCCCCGACACGGGGGCGTCTAAGGAGGCAAAAGATTGATCCAGACCCATCCTGAGTTCGAATCCCTCCTAACGCCCTTCCTCAAGCCCAACGGAGAGAAGAAAACAGAGGAACTTTTACGCCGAAAGCTAAGCCAGCTCAGCGGCTGCGAAATAGGTAGAAAACTAGGAGCCTCAAACGGCAGACTGGAAGAACTACCTCTGACCACATATGCCTTCTATCAGCCTTTCTATGAAAACCCTCAGCCATCAGCCTTCATGGCCCCAATCGAGACATACATCAAGACCATGACCAGCGGCTCACAGGGGAAACCCAAATGGTATCTGCAGCAAGCAGCATTATTCAAAGACTCTGCACAAACATTCGCAGCAGTACTCACGTTGTCCACCTTCGACGGCGAGCAGTTGACCGCCAAACCCGGGGACGTATTATTCGCCATGGCCGCTCCCAAGCCGTTCGCAGGCGCATTCATGGTGGAACACTTCGTACAGAACTACCACAAGCTCTTCAAGATGATACCTGAAACACCTTTAGACCCGGCCAACCAAGTCATGCAGATGGTTCAGAGGAGCCGCGAAGTGTCAATCGTGTTCCTCCCACTACCCATATTGATGAACATGGTCCTGCCCAGAGTTCGCGACTTAAGATTGAAGGGGTACCTCACCATGGACACGTCAGCAGGCTATTTGGCTGACGAAATCAAGAAAACCTTGGGTGCGAGGCCGACTACGAGCTACGCGTCCACGGAGACCAGCATGGTAGCCATCCCATCCCTTGAGTACACCATGGGGTTCATTCTGGATCAAACCAAATGCTTCTTCGAGTTCATACCTGAGAAGAAATCATTGGCTGCTGACGGAGACAGAATCAGTGGAGTAGAAACACTGAGGATCAGCGAAGTGGAAAAAGGCAGCCGCTACCAGCTTGTAGCAACACCCTTCAGCAGCGAGATCACAAGGTATCTCACCTCAGACATATTCGAATGCCTAGCTGACGGAGACTCCATTCTCTCAGTAGATCAACCCGTCTTCAAATTCGCTTCAAGAGTAGGCACAGACATCGCGCTCCACAACTTCACTCGCATCAACGAAGGAGAACTCATCACAGCACTAAAGACAGCAGGAATAAAACACGTGGACTTCACCGCCAGATGGGAAGCCTCAGGCTCACTGGAATACATGACCCTATACATAGAAACTGAGGAAACAACCTCCAAACAAGAGGTAGAGGACACCATCCACCAAAAGCTCCTAGAAATGGATAGAGACTACGCCATGCTGTCCCGGCTCTTCGCCTACAAGCCGCTGCGAGTCACCCTCCTCTCAAAAGGCACCTTCGCCAAATATCTCGGAGAACGCACAGGAACGATCAAACCTGAACGCCTCGCAATGAAACAAGAAAACTTCCAGCGCCTGCTAAACATATCTGAGACAATGAAATGACAGACCCGCTTTCACTCGAACTCGCAGCTAGACTCTGGAACATAGCCGTATGCATCGGATGCTCAGCTATGCTAGCCAAACTATACTTAACAAAGGAGACACGGTTCCGCCACAACCTCTACTGGAGCCTAGCCTTCGCAGCGTGGGCACTCCAACTCATATGGCGAATCCCCGAAGGATTCGCCCACCCCTACACCCTCGCATCAGGCATAGCCATGGGCCTACTGTTCACCCTAGGAGCCACCAGCATAATCGGGCACACAGACATCCTTCTCTCAATCAGCACAATCACAGTGGCAATAGTCGTCGGAGACTACTTCTACTTCGGCGCAAGCTCACTCTGGTACCTACCAGCCTTCACCTTCATGTTCATCATGCTCGCATCAGCCGCAGTAATGAGGAGAAGATTCGGAGCAATAGCCAACTGGTTCCTAATAGGATGGAACCTGATCATCATCTCCAACGCCCTCTCCCCAGCCGGCGGAACCCCCATAATCGCAGACATCTCCGCGGGAGCAGCCAAACTGATCTTCCTACAAGGAATGATGAAGCCACGATACGCCTACATAATGTTCCTCAAAACCAAACCACGACTCAAACCCCTCATCAAAACCATCAAAGAAAAATCCCCAGTCGAAGAACTCATAGAACAAGTCACATCCACAACCCTACTAAAAGCCTACGGAGAACAACTAGAAGAAATATCAACCCAAGAAATAAAACGCATCACACCCAGCCTATTCGAAGCAATACTCAACATCAAAACCACAGACCTCAAACAGACAATATCAATCAAACTCGACCTAAAAACAGGAGAACTATCCATACCCCAAACCACCTGGGAAACAATGCCCCACAAACAAGAAACAGACGAAATCAGCGGAGTCAAAATAAGAATAACCACCCACTAAACAAACCACCCCAAAACAACCAGAAACACCAGCCAAACAAACCAAAACAGCAAGAAACAGACCCCAACCCTACTTAAACCCCCCCTAGGTCAACCCCCACAAACACACGCAGCAAAAACACTAATCCCTCCAAAAATACCGCGAAAAAGCATACACCCCAACCAACGCAACCATAAAAGGATGAGGAGCAGCCATAATCAAACCCGCATCCCTCTGCTGCTGCAAAGGATAAAACGGATACAAATGAACAGGAGTAGAAATCAAAATAACACCCCCAATCATCATCACCTGACTCAAAACAACAGAATACAACAACAACTGACCCAAAGAAAGAACCTTCACACACAGAAAAACCAGCACCCCAATAACCAAAAACGACACATGCATCAAACCGTGAAGACCCTCATCAACAACAGCCGCATTAAAATTCCCAGGAACATGCCAATACGCCAAAAGAACAGCAACAACAGGCACCAACACCCGCCCACCCGCATTCAACCTCCGATTCAACAAAATCACACGACCATACAACAACCCCACAACCCCAGCCAAAGAAGAACCCCTAAAACCACCAATCAAACCCAAAACCAAATACTCCCCCCCAAACATCACCAAAACACTCCCCCCCGTCAAACCCAAGTGCTGAACCATCATGTGAAACGACAAATCAGCCTCCTCAAGACTAACACCCAAAGGAGAAACCATAAACAGAACCAAAGCACCCCCAGCGGAAAGCAGCAGCACACTCCTCACAAAGTAACCCCTTGAAGCACCCACAGAAGGCTGCGCCCCACCCCTCTGATCCATGTTCCCCTTTCCCCTCCCCCTAACATACAAGAAACCCATCAAAACCAACACAACACCAAAAACAATGAAACCACCATAGTTCACCAACCAGAGAAAAGACTCTGAGTAAACAGTAACATCAAACTCCGCTCTAAGACCAGACCCCGCCTCCAAAGTAACCGTATGCAAACCCTCCCTCTCAAAGACATGCTGAACAGAAAAGTCCCCATACCGATAGAACTGCTGCGGATACCGCTGAAGCACAGAACCCTCCTTGGCAACAACAACCGACGCAGTGATATTGCTGACATGGTTGCCACTGAGATCACTGATGCTAAAGATCAGAGCAGTATCACCACCAGCGGTTGGAAAGAGAGGATAAGTTTCAAAACCAACCCGATAGGCTCCCACTATACGGCTCTGAGCATTGCCACCATCTTCAACATGACCCCATGCGTCAGGAACAAGAGGAAAAGCCAGTAGAGACACTAACAGTACTAAGAGCAACGCTCGATTCATCTTGGCAGCACCGCGACACCCAGTTCGGTTACACCAGCACGGCTGCGATAGTCCAACATAAGAGTTGTTAATGCTTCAAGGAAGACACGCTCATTACTTACATTTTCGCTTCATGCTGACTACGAAAGTGCATACATTGTAGCCTGTTCCCCGTCCAACGCTCTCAGTCAACTTAACAACCGTCTCCAACCCTAGTTTCCCCATTACCACACCGCTAAGAAGCCCCTCCCCGAAGGGACACTGAGTCTTACCCTCAGAATCAGGCATCTGGACGCAGCCAGTGCAACCATACACCTTCACCACAACAGGGTCCTTCTTCTGAACATCCATTTCCCCAAGACCAAGATCCAACCTGACACCAGCCAACTCTTCAAGCAGACCATTAAGATCATTCGACTTCATCTTCCTAGAGAGACACCGCCCAACCTGTTCACCAACCCCGGAGAGAAGCTCACAGCTGGACAAACCTGAATACTCCTGCATCCTGCTGACCACCTTCGCAAAAATGGCTACAGCATCAGGCAGAGGAACATCATCCATCTCTCTCTTTACACATGTTCCCACGGATATCGTAAAAGCTGAATGTAGGTGTTCTATGTATTAGCCCATGTTTCTTCAAAGCACCGTGTCTTCACATCAGGCATCGTCTAATCGCTCCAGCGAATAGATGCCTGTAGGAGATTCCAAGCCACGGTTTATCGTTATTTCCGCTATTGTCTTACAATGCCTAGCTATCTGAATGAGATTCCAGATAAGCCCTCTCAGATCCGCGGCTGAAGCGACCTCGACGGCGATCAGATCCTTGGGAGGACCCTTCTTAGCCCCAGACAGGCACGCGTCGCATATCCTAGCATGAGCCCCTGTCAAAGCTCTTCTCGTCAACTCTGCTTCTTCAGATTCGAAACCCAAAGCATCTCTGATCACTTCGCTTGCAACACCGATGTTAAGAGTGGAAAAAGCAGCTATGGTCCTATCGTAGAGGGCTCGCACCCTTTGAGCGAAGGCTGCAACTTCGCTTAGACTACCCTTATCCGATCCGCTCGTCCTCAGAACCTCAATGGTCCCAAAGGCCACTGCTTGGAGACGGTCACCAATCTCCTCCAACACCTTGGCTACAACCCTGTTCCCAAGGACATGCAAAGGCGAATCAATACCTATCTTCCCCGCGATGCCACGATCCTTAGTAGCCAAAAGCAGCTGCCGCGCGACAAGCCAATAGATCTTGTCCGCCTCATCCTCCATCTTAGCTGCCTGCTCCGCGTAAACCTTCTCTCCTTCACTCAAAGCCCTAATCACGCCGTTCAGCATAGCAGAAGTAATGGAATAGATCCTTCTGATCAACTGATGAACAGGATACTTGGTCGGATCAAGGAAACTCTGAAGGGAAAACGAAGCAGGAGTCTCCTCCACAACGCCCACACCTATCATTCGGCCAGCGACTCCACGAAGCCGCCTAGCCTGCTCTTCGCTCAACGGCCGCCTAGACTTCACAGTGATCCTCTCTTGACCGGTAATGTACAGACCAGCTACAACTTTGGCCAGCAGATCAGGGTCAGGGGACTTGTCCGCATCGACCACGCAGTTGAAGACCTCCTTCTTTCTCTCCAAGAGGCCCGGTGAGAGTCTGAGGCTCCCGTCGTCTTCAGTCACAATGGACACCTTGTCTCCTGGTTTGATGCCAGTCTCCCTGACCCAGTTCCTTGGCAGAGACACTGTGACCGTTACGTAGCCTGCTGATTGAACCCTACGGACCTCGACTTCCATCTAGCATCAGTGAACCTAGATTCATCCATCCAAATAAGTTGACGCCCAACAGCCGATCTACATACTAACATGGGCTAATACAGGTTACAGGCGCACTTCGCTTAATTGGATTCAGGGAGCACCCTACCCTACGATAAGATTGAGCACTACTGCAAATATCAAGCAAGATCGAGCATACATCTCATATTTTCTACTAGCGACACTTCTAGGAGGCATCGTCATAGGAGTCGCATTATCCCAACCTGACATAACGTCCCTCATAGGGAAGCCCCCTGTCGCCGTGGCTCAAAACGTCAAACAATACACACTCATAATCGAAGCCAAACAAATGCAGCTAGCAGGCAAAACATGGGAAGTATGGGCGTACAACGGAACAATCCCCGCGCCCACACTTAAAGCCAAAGTAGGGGAAACCCTCAGAATACGAGTAATCAACAAACATAGTCTGATTCACAGCATGCACACGCATCTGACCAACTACAAATTCGAAATGGACGGATCACAAGCCAACGTAATAGCCGGGAAAGGCGCCGGCAGTATGATTCCCCCCAACGGCGAATACACCTACGAGTTCACCCTGACCACACCAGGCATATTCTACTTCCACTGCCACTCAGCCGACGGAGGAAACCCCATCTCATTCCACATGCGAATGGGTCTGTATGGAGCCATAGTTGTAGACGAGCCTGACAGAGCACCAGCCAAAGAATTCGTGCTCTTCTACAGTGAAGGGCAACCAGGCAACCCCGCGCCATATGTCATCAACAACAGAGGAATACCCGGAGGAGAACATCTTCTTGAAAAAATCTTCAAGGAAGGCGGCTTCAACGCAGTCGCCCAACAGCTCAACGTAACCGTCACAACACTAGCGGTGAAGAAAGGAGACGTAGTCAGACTCCACATTATCAACATCGGCGACATCTTCCACTCCCACCACCATCATGGATTTGAGCACAGATCAATCAGAACCCTAAGAGGAGACGTCTGGGCCAGCAACGTGTTACCCCTTGTGCCCGGACAAGCGGACACACTCGAATTCACAGCAACAGAACCAGGGATATGGCTTGTCCACTGTCATGTAGTCAGCCATGCTGACGCAGGCATGATCGCGCTTCTGATCGTAGAATAGGCGAACCATCATGGAAGCCAGTCTGACCCGGGGCGCGGCTGGGCTGGCTTCCAGCGTTTCTTAATAACCCGATATTTAGTTTAACCTCGGCGCTAGATAGAAGAATTGGTTGCCGTTAGCAAATAGTATGAAAAAAATCTTGGCGCACAGCGTCTACTCTACTGTATAGATGGCATTAAGGCAAAGTTTAAAGGTAAATCAACCACTTTCTACTCGCGGAGCGCGTAGAGGGACAGGATGAACAGGCGAGCACCACGTTACTCTTCCCCAGAGAACAAACCCTGTCCCAGTCGACCAGCCTGCGCAGACCAGTTTTAGACTTGACGGTGATTCCGCATGGCTGAAAGCATCCCTATCCCCAAGAAATACGAGGAATACGCCTACGTCCTAGACTTCATCCCCCGAGGCAAATCGGTGGTGATAAAGGGGCGTGAAGGGCCCCTTGTCCAAGCCTTAGGGGAGGAGAGACTCACATTGCTGGAGATCTTAGCTATGAACGGAGCCAAGTTCGAAGTAGGTGAAAGAGTAGGGATAGGCAAAGAGGGGCGAATCAAAGTCATCAGCGTACTTGGTAGACTAAACTACGAGGAACTCACCAATGAAGCGAAAAGAGAGCTTCCTACAGTGATAGAGAAAATGGTTAGAACAAACGAGAGCAGATACGTAGCCTACTTCAACGAACTTCAACCGGTTACTCCACGCCTACACGCCCTCGAACTTATCCCGGGCATCGGCAAAACATTCATGTTCCAGATCATCAACGCCCGAAGCCGTAAGCCCTTCGAGAGCTTCGAAGACATCACGAGTAGAGTAGGATTAAGGGAACCCGCGAAGCTCATAGCCAAGAGAATAGCTGAAGAGATAGCAGGCGGATCAAGGATCAACCTTTTCGTTAAGAAATGAATCGCCGCCACAGACTCGGCCAACACATACTTGTAGACAAGAAGATACTTGAAGAAATGGTGTCAGCAGCCCAAATACTCCCCGGCGACACGGTATTTGAACTGGGCGTCGGCACAGGAAACCTGACAACACTCCTCTGCGAAAAGGCGAAGACGGTCATTGGATATGAAATCGATGAAGATCTCTGCAAGGATGCTGAGAGAAGACTCGCCGCTTTCAAGAATCTTCGACTTATCTGCGGAGACGGCCTAAAGACCAAGAAGAGCTTCGACTTGATGGTGTCCAACGTGCCCTACTCTCGGTCTAGACGCGTCGTAGAGTGGATTGCATCTACACGTCTCCGGAGAGCAGTCATCACGGTGCAGAAAGAGTTTGCCGATAAGATCACTGCATCCACTGGGTCAAGAAACTACGGGCCTGTTTCAGTTCTCTGTCAAATAAGATTCAAGACTTCTATCCTAAGGGATGTGTCGCCGCAATGCTTCAACCCTCATCCGAAAGTGTCTTCAACAATTCTTGTCTTGAACACATACAGGGAACCGATCAGCCACGGAGCCACGCTTGGCTTGAAGCAACTCTTCTCCTTCAGAGGGCGCACCGTAGCTGCCGCCCTCAAGACACTTGAAAGGAAAGGGCAGCTGGCTACGGAGTACGCTGAGAAACTTGACCCGAAACTGCTGTCCACTAGAGTAGAGGATCTAAGTCCAGAGGAGAGCGTCAAGATCGCATCAAATCTTCTTGAAGCGGAGCCGTAGATCTTCATTGGCTGCCGACAAGGTGTATGCTCCCTCCGATGACACATTCCTATTGATAGAAGCAATCCGTAGGAAGAGAGGTAGACTTGCATTGGAGATCGGCGTAGGAAAAGGTCTTGTCTCTTCAGAGTTGGCCATGGGATACGACTGGGCTGTGGCCACTGACATAGCATTCCACGCTGTGAAAACTGCTTCGACAGAATTGAAGAGCAAAGGTGAATCATCAACCCACGACATGGTGTGCTGCGATGCTGCATCAGCCTTTAGAAACAACAGCTTCGATTTAGTATGCTTCAATCCCCCATATCTGCCCTCTGAGGAGAAAGATGATCTAGCGGTTGACGGAGGGAAGGGCGGCATAGAGATTGCTTGGTGCATCTTTCAGGACGCTTCGAGGGTTCTTCGCCGCGGAGGCTCCATAGTCTTCATAGCTTCCAGCCTCTCTGACTACAGTACCTTAGTTGTCCGTGCTGAAGCAGAAGGATTCACCGTGAGGACTGTGGCCCGGAAGAGATTTTTCTTCGAGGAGCTGCTGGCATTGGAAGCGCGTCGTGACTAGAATGTGAAACTCCACTACGTCCCATCATAAAGAGGAAAACTATTCCATACTAGGACAGGGGGAAGAGGAAGATGGCAAACTGTTTCTTAAGAGAGACTAGCCTTATGAACGTGCAGAAAAAGACAACCGCCGTAGACTTGGTATGCCTGTTTCAGTTGCCATAGTTGAGCCGGCTATGCCCGTGAATGCAGGACATGTGGCTCGCCTAGCGAAGAACTTCGGGGCAGAGAGATTATTCTTGGTCAAGCCCTCCTTCAACATGAAGGAAGCCCAGAAGTTCTCTGCCCACGGGGCAGATGCGCTTCTATCGGCGCAAACAGTCTCTTGGAAGGATCTAGTGGAATCCTTTGACGTACTGATTGGGACAACAGCTACCCAAGCGAAGAAAGGCTCAAACATAGTGAGATCATCCCTATCGCCTGTTAAGCTCGCTCAAAGGCTGCGGGGGTTCTCCGGCAAAGTATGCATAGTTCTGGGACGTGAGGCCACGGGTCTCCGAAACCAAGAGTTGGCAGAATGCGACATAGTGGTCACAATAAGCACAGGCACAAAGTACAGAACACTCAACATCGCCCATGCATTAGCTATTGTGCTCTACGAGCTCTCCAAGGCCAAACGCGCCCCAGCAGAAAGAAGAATAGCTAAAAAAGATCACAGAGAACTAGCTGCACGATACGCAACCAGCCTAGCCAACCTTTCAGGATACCCTGACCACAAGACCAGACTTATGCAGAGAGCCTTAAAACAGGTTTTAGGCAGAAGCGGAGCCAGCGAAAGAGAAACGCTGCTCATCACCGGCCTCCTCAGGAAAGCCATACTTGCGGTTCAAAGAAAAGGAAAACAACCCTAATCCAATGTTAGAGTAATAAACAAGTATTCCCTAGGGTCATAATGGGGAACACCTTGAACATCCGTGAGCTAAAGGACGGCATGCGCCGGGTCAGCGTAGAAGGCACCGTCACAGACAAATCAGAAGCTAGATCCGTAAACCTCAGAACAGGCGGACAGGCAAGAGTCGCTGATGCTACAATCCAAGATGAGACAGGCTCAGTGAAGCTAAGCCTATGGGACGAAATGATCGACCAAGTCAACGTCGGCGACAAAGTTCAAATCGAAAACGGTTACACCAACTCCTTCCGGGGAGAAGTAAGGGTAAATGTCGGTCGATACGGCAAATTCAACGTAGTCCAAGCCTAATCTAAGTTGCCACTAAGCAGGCAGCCTAGTTAACGTAAGAACTACGCCTATCACAAGCAAGGCTAATCCAAAGTAAACCTCCAGTCTTCGCCTAGAAAGTCTCCGTGAAAAACGAGCACCGATCTGAGCACCGAAGACGATCCCTACGGCGAGAGAAACCACGTAGTCAGTAAGAACATTACCAAGAGCAACATGGACAGACACCCCAGAGAACGCAGTAAAGATCATGACGAACAACGACGTGGCAACAGCCAAGTGGATCGGTATTCCCATCACCATCGTGTAGACGGGGACTATCATCAGTCCTCCACCTACACCAAGAAGCCCAGCCGCGAACCCCACGCAAGAAAGTAACCCTAAACCCCTAAAAATGCGAACATCGTAGTGGAAGAGATTCCCCTGAGCGTCCACAAGATTCCTGTGCCATATTCTATGTGTATCTTTCGAGATGCTCTGAGGTTTCATGTCATCGGATTCAAAGGACCTTTTCGCCAGAAAGTTGGCCAGAAGTATACGCAGAGCTAATATGACTTGCATGATACCGAATAGGAAGGCCAGCATTCTTGAAGAAACGAATGAAGTTGTATACGCACCTATGGATGCGGAAGGAATAGATAACGCGGCAGTAACTAACCCGATTCTCCAGTCTATTCTCTTCTGCCGCAAATACGCTACTGTTCCAGAAACTGCTGTAAAGACAGTCATCCCCAAGCTCGTTCCTATGGCCTGCTGAGTGTTGAGATGATACGCCAGAACCAAAGTGGGCACTATGAAAAAGCCCCCACCAACACCAATCAAAGAACTAACTATGCCTACTAACAGACCTAGCGCCACCAGACTCAAGATTACGGGAATTTCGAGCAACGACTCGCCCTTACCAACACAAATCACAGCCGGACAATAAATCGCGGCGAAGACTCAAGTGAATCCAGGTCTAGTGGGTTGCAGTATGCTGTCTCTTCTTACGGAAGTAGTCCACCCCGGTATCGTAGCTTTTTAGTCGTGCCTCTAATTCGCCGATCTCCTGCGTCAGTAGGCGGATTTCTTTTTTGTCTCCGGAAGAGTCTTCCAACCATCTAAGCCTATGCTTCTTTTCCTGAAGCATCTTGCTCATCATGTCTTCATACGGAGTGGTCATAGCTTGCACCTACAGAACAAGGGTTGAAAGACGCCGGCTTAAAACCCTTCATCCACAGGCAAAACGACGAGTAGAGGGCTTGACTAGGCTATTTTCGCTTCAGCGTACAGTGCCTTAGATTTGGCAGTCCCTTTTCGGAAGTGCGTCAAGATTTCTGCAATGATGCTTATGGCAAGCTCCTGAGGTGTGTAAGCACCTATGTCTAGGCCTACAGGAGCATAGACACGTGGTACGAAGGCTTTTGGCTCAGTCTTCAACTCCTTAGCTAGACGGTTGAAAATGGTTTGAACACGGTGTTTGCTTCCTATCATGCCTATGTAACTTGCCTTAGTTGCCAGAGCAGCCTTCAAAGCAGGAACATCGTTCTTATGTCTAGTAACAATCACGATGGCGCTGTTCTCCCCGATGTGCATTTTACGTAACCCTTCTTCGTGGCGGGTATTCAGGAATTTGGCTGAATCAGGAAGGCTTCCCCTTGGAGGGAACGGGTCGATCAGAACCCCTGACGCGCCTATGAAATCAGCCATCTTCATCATGCTGGTAGCAACAGGCCCTGACCCCACTACAACTATTTGCAACTCAGGTTTGACAACTTCTATCAAGATATCCACGTTTCCACCGCAAAGCATCCCCACTCCTCCTGTCTCCTCCTCCTCTAAGAGCATAGACAAGACCTTAGCTGGAACCTCTCCCTTCTTGTCGCCAGACTTATTTTCAGTCAACATCTGGACAGCAGCGTCAGCCGCATCGTTCTCTAGGCAGTCTCCTCCTATGGTTCCTATTCTGGTACCGTCTTCCAGAACGATCATTTTTGCTCCAACTCCTCTTGGGCTTGAGCCGTGAACAGCAATGATGGTGACTACTGCGAAGGACTCTCCTTTCTGGGTAAGCTCGGACATCTTTGCGTAGAGGGGTGAGGTGCTCATTGGTTAAGTTTGATTCATGCTGCTGTCGTTTATTAATGTTCTTTAGCTTCGTCTAAGAAGAGTGGCAGTAGAGCAAAGGCATCCATGAAACATGGTAAACCATAGGAGGATAACTAAATTGTTGAAGATAGGTGTTCTAGTATCTGGCAGCGGCGTTATCCTTGACGCCATAGCTAAAGCCATCAAGAAAAGACGCATCATCGACGCGGAGATTATGGTTGTAATAAGCAGCAACCCTACTGCCCATGCATTAAAAGTAGCAAGAAGCCATGGACTTGGAGTTGAGGTTGTTGATCCAGCATGGTTCAGTGAACGGAGAGAAAAGTATGACGCCGAACTCATGGGGCAGCTACAGAAACATGGCGTAGAGCCTAAACGGGGGCTAGTAGTCCTTGCCGACTATACCAGAATTCTAGGTCCCAGATTCGTAGCCAAATACAGGCGTAGAATAATGAACGTACATCCTTCGCTGCTTCCGTCTTTCCCCGGTTTGCATGCGCAACGCAAAGCGCTTGAATATGGCGTAAAGGTCTCTGGGTGCACCGTCCTCTTTGTAGACGAAGGCATCGACACGGGGCCCATAATACTTCAGTCGGCAGTACCTATCCTAGAGAACGATAGTGTTGAAAGCCTATCTAAGAAAATACTGCGCAAAGAATGTCAGACATATCCTGAGGCGATCAGACTCTTCGCCGAAGGAAAACTGAGGATCATCAGAAGAAGAGCAAAGATACTGGAGTAAGTCTAAGGTGGCGACAATAGTGTTTTATATCCCTATTCTGGACGCGTTTAGGAATTGTCCCAGACAATTGTGCATAGACTACTGCTTATTAGTGTCTTCAAACCGCATTATTTGATGAAGATTCAGACAGAGAGGTTTTCAAGTTGAAAGATGGAGAAGTAACCCTTCGCTTCGGAGGAGCAGCAGGAGACGGCATAGCCTCGATGGGTGAAACCTTCGCCAAAGTCTGCTCAAGAAGCGGGCTACACGTTTCTGAGTACAACAGCTACCAGTCAGCAATCAGAGGCGGCCACGTATGGCTGCAAATAAGAGCAGGGGAAAAGAAGATGCTTTCTCAAGGCGAATACGCCGACATTCTTGTCCCTCTAAACGCGCAGACCATGGAGCTCCATGCTCCTGAAGTCGCATCAGGAGGAGTAGTCATTTACAACTCTGAGAAGCTTAAGATCAGAGATGGTTTATTGAAACAGGGAGTAAGAGGCTTGCCGGTACCAGCCACAAGCACAGCAAGCAAATACGGCAAGAACCCCATCATGCAGAACGTCGTCGCCTTGGGAGGCGTCATCAGGCTCTTGAACATGAATTTGGACAAGCTTTCAGGAGTCCTCCAAGACACTTTCGGCAACAAAGCAAAAGCCATCGTTGACGCTAATATTGGAGCAGCAACCGCAGGCTACGATTACGTAGACAAGAATTTCGGATCACTTAACGCCAAGCTCAATTTCACCGAAACAAGTAGACCAGTCATGTCTGGCAACCAAGCGACAGGCTTCGGAGCCCTAGCGGCAGGACTCAAGTTTTACGCAGCATACCCCATGACTCCTGCATCATCCATCTTACACTGGTTAGTAGCTTACGCACCTAAATTCGGCACAGTAGTCAAACAGGCTGAAGATGAGCTGGCAGTCATCAACATGGCCATCGGAGCAGCCCACGTAGGAGCAAGATCCATGGTAGGTACATCAGGAGGAGGATTCGCCTTGATGACCGAAGCAGTAGGCCAAGCAAGCATGTCTGAAACACCCGTAGTGATAGTCGAATCCCAGAGAGCAGGCCCCTCCACAGGTCTTCCAACCAAGACCGAGCAAGGAGACCTTTGGCAAGCCATCGGCGCATCTCAAGGCGACTACCCGAAAGTGATCATTGCCCCGAGTAACGTTAGGGATTGCTATTACGCTGCAGGCGAAGCCCTCAACATCGCTGAAAAATATCAAATCCCTGTCATCATACTTGTAGACCTCTACCTCTCAGAACACATAGAGACCATCGAAGCAGACGACATCAACCTCTCAGTACCCATAGAAAGAGGAGTCCTAGCAGGCCCCAGCAACGGAAACAGTTATGCGAGATACGCAGTAACAGAGACAGGAGTATCCCCGCGAGCATTCCCAGGCGAAGCCGGGCACGAATATGTTGCAACAACAGACGAGCATGACGAGAAAGGCATCATAGTGAGCGACGTCCTCGCAGGCATCCCCGAGCACATAGAGACCAGAAGAAGACAGATGGAGAAAAGAATGAGTAAGATGAACTACATATTGAAAGACATTCCTCCACCAAGAATATGGGGTCCAGAAGACGCTGACATAACATTGGTCGGCTGGGGCTCCACCATGCAAGTCATCAAAGAAGCAGTGTTGAACCTAGGCGAGAAAGGAGTCAAAGCCAACCAGCTGCACATCAAATACCTTATGCCCTTCCACGCGAAAGAAGTAGAGGAAACCCTCAAGAAGAGCAAGAGAGTCTTGGACGTAGAAGCCAATTACACCGGCCAACTAGCAAAACTCATTAGGGCTGAAACAGGATTCAACATAGAACATAGGCTGCTTAAATACGACGGAGAACCCTTCGCACCAAGACAAATAGTCGAAAAAGCCTTGGAGGTAACTCAGCATGCTTGATCTAAACACCTACAAAGTTGAGACTAAGCCGGACTGGTGCCCAGGCTGCGGAGACTTCGGCGTTCTCAACGGCGTCACGAAAGCACTGGCGATGCTTGAAATCCAGCCCAAAAACGTTCTCGTAGTCTCAGGCATAGGCTGCTCATCCAACCTGCCAGGATTCATCAAAGCCTACGGCTTCCACAGTATTCATGGACGAGCAGTCGCAGTAGCCTCAGGGGCCAAGCTCGCCAACCCTGAGCTTAACGTTGTTGTAACCGGAGGAGACGGAGACGGATACGGCATAGGCATGGGACACTTCGTCCACGCCATGAGGAGAAACCTAGACATCACCTACGTGGTGATGAATAACCAGATCTACGGGTTGACCACTGGGCAGGCGTCTCCTACAAGCGAGAAGGGCCACGTAACCAAGTCCACTCCGACGGGCGTCATTGAAACCCCTGTGAACCCCATTGCTCTAGCACTGGTGACCGGAGCGACTTATGTTGCAAGAGGCTTCTCAGGTGACCCTAACCATATGGCTGAGATAATTGCTAACGGAATCAAACATAAGGGCTTTGCCTTGGTGGATGTGTTCAGCCCTTGTGTAACATTCAACAAGAAGAACACCTACGAGTGGTTTAGGGAAAGAGTGTACAAGCTGGAGGAAGCTGATCACAATACGATGAACTTTGAGGCGGCGATGAGGAAGGCTCATGAATGGGGCCCTAAGATACCTATAGGCCTCTTCTACAAGACTGAGAGGCCGACATATGAGGATGAAGAGCCCGCGTTGAAGATGGGTCCACTACACAAGCAGCCTTTCCCCAAGGCTGAGGATCTGAAGCCGATCCTTCAAACCTTCTTCTAGGGTCTAGAAACAGCTTCACTGAGTTTCCTCTTGGGGCGTGTGCTCTTTAGCGCAGAGGTCTATGGTGCTAGGTTGTTGAGGCTTTGACGGTCCTCTTTTGCAGACCTCTTTCAGCTTCTTCGAGGATTCTGCGTGTGCTGCTGGTGGGGTCAGAGGCGTTGTAGATGGCGCTGCCGATGATGAGTACATCTATTCCTAGCGCGGTGAGAGGTTCAATGGTACCTTCTTTCAAGCCTCCTGCTACGGCCCTTGTGTAAACTGAGGCCTTGTCGACGAAGTTTTCAAGAACCTGTTTCTGGCTGTATATTCCTCTTTCCTGCATCTGCTGGGTTACTCCTAGGTGCATTGAGAATATCAGGTAGTCAGCGTCTTTTCTGAATTCTTTGGTGAGGATGACTATCTCCTCGGTGGTGCAGCCCATGAGGTCAACTTCAACTGCTTTTTCGCGTCTCCTCGCTTCGCTTAAGGCTTCTTTGATGACTGTTTTGCCTGCTTTGCCGAGTACAGTGCAGACATCTGCGCCGGCATCTATAGCTATTTCGGCTTCGAGTTTGCCCATGTCGTAGGTCTTCAGGTCTGCTACTATCACAGATTCGGGAGCAGCTTCCCTTAGGGCTCCGATGAGTTTTCTGAGATCGTGCATTTTGGCTGCAGGAGTGCCTGCTTCAATGATTCTTGCGCCTCCTTGGTATGCTGCTTTGGCTATGGAGGCTATGTGCTCCACGGTGGACCGGGGTACGTCTAGAGCTACTTGGATCTGGGGTAGTTTGAGTTTCTTGAGGACGGGTATGAAGATATCGAATTCTGTTTCGTAGACAGGTTCGCGCAGCTCGGGGTATGAGGAGGCGTGTCCGTTTGCCCAGCCTCTTTCGGTGTAATATTCGTTGAGCATCTTGTTGATGTCCATTCCGATGGCGGGTGGTAGCGTGTCGTCTTTGGAGGTGAATCCTGTTTTCTGGTTGAATAGGCGTTCAAGGCTCCATATTCTTGAGCCGATTTCGTGGAGCTTATCGCTGTCATATTTGAAGCCTGTTGCAGCTGTCAGCATTTTTGCTAGGAGGCTTAGGTCGAAGTTGATGTCGTCGAAGTCTGCGATGCTATGGTAGATGCACATGTCTGCGCTGTCATAGATTGTGTAGGCGTCTTGCATTCTGATTACTAGGTGGGCCTTGCCGTTCTCTGTGGTGGCAGGAGATTTAGCTGGGTGGCCGAAGAGCTCTGGCGCGATGGTGTAGCCGCTTGTGTGATCAGCCCCTTTGTTGGTGGTAGCATAATTTAGGGCCATTCCGTAGGCACCCTTAGGGTGGTAGGCAGGCATTTCGAGACCTTTGACGTGCATGGCTTTGCTTTCAATACCGAGTTCCTTCGCAGCTTTAGCTACGCCTTTGGAGAATATTGTTCTATTGTAGGCTATGTCCTCCACGAACTTCAGTGCTTTCTGGATCATTTCTTCGCTTCCTAGGCCTCCGTTGAATTTGCCTGTGGAGATAGCGAACCCCAACATGTTTCCTACTGAAATAGTGTCCAAGCCGAGCTCGTCGCAAAGAATGGACAGAGGGATGATCTCCTTCACATAGTCGTGGAAACCAGCATTGGGACCGAGCATGACCACGGTCTCATATTCGGCGCCTTTCATCGTCTTCCCGTCCACTTTGATGACACGCCCACAAACTGTTGAGCAGCGGTAGCAGCCAGATTTCGAGTAGAAGTATTTCTCTCGGACCGTTTCGCCCGAAAACTTGTCTACTACCTCAAAAGGCAGTCGCCTAGTTTCGGAGAAATTGTTCACCACGGTGGTAGAAGCATCATTAACCCGGTGCACTATGGCACTAGTGCCAAAGGTGGCTAGAGAGCCTTGGACTCCTGTTACAGGATCGTCCATTATGATGCCTTGAATAGATTTGACTCCGCGTTCATAGGCTTCTTTGTTGGCGAACTGTGGTAGTGTTGAGCCTTGGGCGACAATAGCCTTGAGGTTCTTGGAGCCCATTATGGCGCCCATTCCTCCTCTGCCAGCTGTTCTTGTGTCGTGCATTATGCTGGCCATGGGCACCTTGTTTTCGCCCGCGGGGCCTATTTCGAGGATTTTGCTCTTTGGGTATTGTTGTTGCAGGTGCTCTTCAGTTTCAGAGGTCTGCTTACCCCACAGGTCGGAAGCATCATGTATGCTAACCTTGTCTCCGTCTATCAAGAGGAATGAAGGTTTCTGAGCCTTGCCTTCAAGGATGATGCCGTCCCATCCAGCCCACCGCATGTATGCTCCGAAGAAGCCGCCCAGAGAAGACTCGAAGAGGGTGTTTGTCAAAGGGGACTTTGAAACTACTGCTATGCGCCCTGTGCCGGGGACTTGGCTTCCTGTGAGGGGCGCAGCCATCAAAACAAGCTTGTTTTCAGGCGAAAGAGGATCTATGTTAGGATCGGCTTCTTGAACATAGATCCATTCTGCTAGGCCTCTTGCGCCGATGAAGTTGTACAGGATTTTAGGGTCTTCTGGCTCTGACTTTACATCGCCGGTCGTTAAGTTGACTCTGAGGATCTTGCCTGTGTATCCTGGAAGGCCCATGGTTCGAGCTCCTTTTCTGGATTATTTAGTCGTTTTCGAAGGTAATAAGCACTATCATCGCTAGAAATCAAAGTTCTTGCAACCATACCTTTGCAGAATAAGCAGTAGTGTCACCCTATGGTTACAAGGACTGTGCCGATTACGGAGAGAAGTGTACCCGCAGGTATCTTCCATGTGACCTGTTCCTTGAAGAATAAGAGCCCAATTGCGACGGAGAATAATGGTGACACGGATGAGAGTGGCACGGCTCTTGCTGCGCCTATGTCTGAGAGACTGTATCCGAGCAGAATCCAACCTATGATGAGAGCCATTACACCGCCGATGCTCATGGTGAGCCAGCTCCGTTGGGAGAGTTTCTTCATTTCCCGGAGTCCTCCTGTGAATGGCACGAAACTTGTGAAGACTACGGCTGAAACGGTCATCCTCATGGCGGTAGCAGGATAGGGATCGACGGTTTTGACTACTGCTGCCATAAGGGTGATTCCTGTAGCCCATAGGATTGCAGCAATCATTGCTGCGGCTACACCCTTCTTCTGAAACTTCGTGTCATCGGAGGCGCCTCTAGATGTGAGTAGCCACAAGCCAGTCAGGATCAGAAAAGTACCGGCAACGACAGTAGATGTCAGCTCTTCTCCCAAAAAGAGTAGGGCGGCGATTGTTGTGAAAAGCGGGTAGGTGAAGGTTAAGGGAACTGCTCTAGCCACGCCTATGGATCTTATTCCTAGAAAGTAGAAGGTGTCTCCTATACCCATCCCCACTAGTCCGCTCAATCCCGCTAAGACAATTGCTCCAGTCGGCATCGAAAGATAGGAGGAGAATTGCCCTGTCAATAGCAGTGAGAGTAGGACAATCAGTGTGGTCGCCCAGATTCTTCCAATATTGGCGTGCAGGGGATCTGCTTGTTTAACACCTATCCTGTAGAGAGCTGAAGATGCAGCTGCACAAAGGGCGGACAAGATGGCTGCTACTTCGCCCAGCATGCTTATCGCCTCAGAGCTGCCATAACAGATGTCGGTGAGTCTTTAAGGATAATGGATGTTCAGAGTAGGGTGTACTGTAGGAGATGGATCACGTTTTTAACGAATCTTCAACCTGTTGGTTCTTAGAGCTGCAGTGAAGATACAGGTGCGATACCATCTATCTATAAGACTTAATCTCAAGAAGGCGAGCGAGAACTTTGAGATTGCAGATGGCGGTTCCGTTGGCGACATGGTGAATTTGCTTGTGTCTCGATATAGCGAGAATTTTGGAGACCCAGCTCAATACGTCTTCTCAATAGGTGGCCAGCCAGTTGAAACTGCCCATAGTCTTCGGGATGGCGACGTGCTGTCGATTTATCCTCCAATGGTAGGGGGATAGATAGGATACTGAAACCTACTGAGCCTACAGCCGATAGGCTTCTCTTAGAAGATCCATTGTCAAGCCTACGGCGCGACCTGAGCCCTGCTGCATCTGCAGCATGCAAGACTCTCCCGTCGAATAAACTTGGCGGCCAGCATCTTGAACAGCTTTTAAGAGCTCGCGACCCATTTGCATGGAAAGATCATAGTTATCTTTGATGAAGCTGAAGGAGCCTCCCACTCCGCAGCAGCCTCGCTCCAATCGTTCAACTTTCAGGCCGGGTATCAAACGGAGCAGCGCGAATACGGCTCCATCAACCTTCTGGACGATACTGTGACAGTGAAGATGGATCAGCGCGTCTTTGTCTAACGGTTTGAAGTCTTCGTTGAGGACTCCAGCCTTATGCAGGGAATACAGATACTCGTGGATATCTAATGTGTTCTCTGCGACCAACCTAGCATCATCGGTGTCCAACACGTTGAGATACTCCATTCGCAGAGTTATTCCTGCGCTAGGCGAGAAGCAGATAATTGGGAGACCTTTCTTCACATAAGGCGCCAGACTAGAAACATTGTACTCAGCCATCTTTCGGCCAATCTCAGGAGCTCCCTCCACTAAGGCAGGTAGACCAGAGGATTTCTGCGTCGGCACAATAGTTTTCACGCCGCTTTTCTCCAAAATCTTCACTATGGCGATTCCCAGCTCGGGATTATTGTAGTTCAGATAGGTGTCATAGAAGAAGACTGCTGAACGATGAAACTGTTTCACCTGCAACAGTTGTTCGTATTCTTTGAAGCGTTTAGCGAAGGTCTTTCTCTGGAAAGACGGGAAGGCACGCTTCCTAGAAATGCCTGTCAACCACTCTAATGGAGCTCGGAACACTCCTGAACTCATAAGCCAGTTGGAGAAAGGCGCTAGACTGCAGCCCTGTTCTGCGTATTTGTCTAGCTCAATGAAATACTTGTAGCCTTTCGGGAGACCCTTCACAGCAGCGTAGCGAGCCCTAGCCTCCGCCATCAGCTTGGCCACGTTCACGTTTGACGGGCAGTCCACATGACACATCTTACATTGAATGCAATGTTTGTAGATAGCTTCGCCGTACTCCTCTGTGAATTCGAAGCTTGACGCCAGGCCCTCCAGCTTCATCATCCATCGAAGCAGGTTATTCCTGCCTCTGCAACTATCTACTTCGCTGCCAAGCCCCTTGTAGACCGGGCACATTCTAGCAGAGTAGTTTAACTCCCGGCAGTACCCACAACCGTGACACAGCTCGACTTCCCTTGCATACTCTAGCTCGGCGTCGTAGCCAGTGATCTTCTTGATCACAGTGTTACGCTCTATACCCCAATTTAACGCGGTCTTCACCGGGCGCCGCTGATACTCCGCACCATACCTTAGATTCAAAGTTATCAGATTGGGGCCGACGTCTGAAACCTTCTTTCCGGGATTCAGTATTCCTCTTGGATCCAAGAGCTGTTTGACTTGCTTGAAGAGACTACACATCTCTGAGCCGTATTGAAGAGGAAGAAAGCCCGTACGAGCCAAACCATCGCCATGTTCACCAGTGATGCAACCATCATACTTCTTTACCAGACCGAATACTTCCGCCGCGATAGCCTCCAGCTTACGAAGATCTTCCGCGGAAGTCATGTCCATGAGAGGCCTAGTGTGGAGATGCCCATCCCCAGCGTGACCGTATACTACGCCTATGACCCCAAACTTCGCATAGACACCGTACAGGTCATGGATATACTCTGCGAGATACTTCGGGTTGACCACCGTGTCTTCTACGAATGCAACAGGCTTCCTGTCGCCCTTCCTAGCCTTCTGGGCGAGCGGAAGAGCTTTCTTCCGGATCTCCCAAAGATTCTTCATCTCTGCCTCTGCATAGGCAAGGCGAATAGATAGGACGCGATGTTTCCCACTCCTGAAAGATGATTCAAGACCATGCAGGAGACCCTCAACTTCTCCAGAGTCGCCGTCAAACTCGACGATAAGCATCGATTCTGTTTCTTTCGGCACAGCCTGCCTGAGATCTGGGTAGGCAGCTTCCGCCAGATCTATGACCTTGTCATCGAGCATCTCTACTGCGGAAGGCTTAAGCGTAAGGATCTCAGCAACAGCAGCCCCAGCATCCTCATGGCTAGCGAATTGGAGTAAAGCCAGCCCTCTGCTCTTAGGAATCTTCAAGACTCTGAGTTTTGCTTGAACAACTATTCCCAGGGTTCCTTCCGAAGAAACAAACAGTTTCCCCAAGTCGAAGCTATTACCATTGAGCACAGCTTCAATCCTGTATCCTGACGAGTTCTTGGTGACCTTAGGCTGCGTCTCTACTATGAGGCGGAGATTCTTTTCAACAATCTCCCTTACGCCCCGATAAGCTGTCGATTCCAACGTGTCTGACGAAGACTTTCTGACCCATTCTTCGCTGCCAATCTCTATGGGCCCTGTCTCTATGACTTCGCCGTCAGCCAACACCACTCGGAGAGACTCCACATACCTGATCATACTTCCGTATTTCACTGTGCGAGGCCCACTAGCGTTAGTCCCAATGTTTCCCCCAATAGTGCAGAACTCGGAGCTAGAGGGATCCGGAGGCAGGAAGAGCCCCTTCTGCGTCAACACCTGATCTAAAATCCCTTTGTAGACACCGGGCTGCGCAATCACATAGTTCTGCTCAGGGTCAACCTCGGCCACCTTGTTCATGTGTCTAGTGAAGTCCAAAAGTATGCCTGCGCCAATGGCCTGTCCAGCCAAGCCGCTGCCTCCGCCCCGCGCAATAATTGGGACACCGTTCTCCCAAGCAAACTTGACTACGCCGACAACATCCCGCTCAGTCTTCGGAAGAACCACGCAAAGAGGCAACACTTCATAAGAACTCCCGTCAGTAGCATAGATAGCTCGCTCCCATTCCTCACTAAGAACCTCCCCTTCAACAATACTACTGAGACGACGAGTTATTTCCCTAACAGTGAGACCATGGGTAGCGCTCCGCTGAACCTCCATGTTTGACCCCTCTAACCCAAACCAGCCTTTCAAATACCTTTCCAGAAAAGAATTACCTCCAACAACAACATTCCCTGCAAACCGAAAACCACTCCAACACCCAGATACAAATCCTCAGCAAAACCCAATGAGACCATCTACAACTCCAACCCTTTTAAATCCCCCTAGGTCAACCCGCGCGTGAGCACGTACAAAACCAAACCAGAAAACCCCATGTAAACAACCAGTGAAAACGGCTATATCCAAGAACCACCCCCCAAACCCGCAGGAAACCATCGCCTTGAGCCTAGACAAACTACGCAAAGACCTCCTATACAACAACATAACAGACATCTGGGAAGCCCTATGCCAAGAAAAAGGATTAGACTACACAGACAGACAACTCAACAACAAATTCGCCAAATTCCTCAAACAAGAAGGCATCCAACTACAGAAACTACCCGTATGCCCCACCGAAGGAGGAACCAAAGGAGAAGTAGCCAAACGACTCTGCATACTCCTAGGAGACCCCTCTAGAAGCTTCGTAATCCGAACAGACCAGAAAACCATCGAAAAACTACTCACCTTCACACCCTAGCAAAGACAATAGAATATCTGCAATCTTCTTGGAAAACTTTAATACCATTTAGATACCTCCAACATAACGTAGAAACAAAAATGATGAGCAAGACAACCCTCGTCACCCTCACCCCCAAAGCAGTCTCCAAAGTCAAAGAATTCCTAACAGTCGAAGGAAAACAAAACGCAGGACTAAGACTATACGTCGCAGGAGGAGGCTGCGCAGGACTCAGCTACGGCATGGTCATCGAAGAAAACCCCAGTGAAGAAGACATAGTCATGGAGGAACAGGGAGTGAAAGTCTTCGTAGACCCCATGAGCGCCCAGCATCTTAAAGGCGCCAACGTGGACTACGTGGAGAGCCTCATGGGCTCAGGATTCAAGATAGAAAACCCCAACGTCGTCTCAAGCTGCGCCTGCGGACACTCATTCACCACAGGCTAAGAGAAAAAACCACAGATCAACAGAAACAAAGCTACGGGACATTAATTAACAGGCATCACCCAAACTAACCGACAATAGCCATGAGAGCCTATGTGCTCATAACCGCAAAACCAGGAACATCCGAGGAAATCAAGAAAAACCTAGAAGCCACAAGCTCCATCAGCGGAGTCATCCACCTCGACTCAATATACGGACGATACGACCTAGTCGTTGTCCTAGAAGCGCCCACATTAGAAGCAGTCAGCAAAATCGTCTACGAAGTCATAGAAAAAATCCCGAACATAAGCCACACAGAGACCCTGATAAGCCTCTTCAGCACAAAGTGACCCGATATGCCAGTCCTGGGCTACGTGTTGATACAAACAGCGCCAGGCACCTCCGCCGAGCTGGTCAGATCAAGGCGAATAAGAGGAGTGAAGATGGCCAACAGCGTCTTCGGAAGATTCGACGCAGTAATAGTAATCTCAGCCAAAGACATGGATGAATTCAACAAAATCATGTATGAAGTCGTGGAACGACATCCCAACGTAGTACATACTGAGACTCTTCTCGCAATACCTTATCCAGACACAAGAGAACCTGTAAGACCTCCTCCCGAAACAACTAGCACAGTTGTCTCTTTCCACTGTCCCAGCTGCCACTCCCTTGTCGAAAGAGGATCCGCATTCTGTAACTTCTGCGGCCTACGATTCCAGTAATTCCTGCTAGCGTAGAAAGACTTTACCACCATGCTTCCCAGATACCTCAAGAGGTCAAGCTGGGCAACATGGTAAGCTCTTTTTCGGTTCTTGAACTCAGACTCACTTTGAAGACTACTTCGAAGCAGTTCTTCAACGCTTCTTTGACTTCACCTAAGTTGACTTCGCAGCCTAAAGTCTCCTTCATGCTCGTCATAATACTACTATCTAAGCCGCATGGCCTAATCAAACCAAAATAGGACAAATCAGTGTTCACATTCAGGGCGAAGCCGTGGAAAGAAATCCATCGCTGCACAGCTATCCCTATGGAAGCGATTTTCTTGTCCCTCACCCAGACCCCCGTCTGCATACTGCTCCGTTCAGCATTGATTTCGAAGTCTCTCAGAGTCATGATCAATGCTTCCTCCAAATCCCGAAGATACTGGTGAATGTCGATTCTTCCCTCATCGAGCTTAATGATCGGGTATCCTACCAGCTGTCCCGGCCCATGATAGGTAACGTCACCCCCCCTCTCTATCTGGTATACTGGAAGCGGACGGCTGAAAACGTTCTCCGCGTTAGCTTTTCGGCCCATAGTCAAAACATGGGGATGTTCCACAAGAATTAACACGTCAGAGATAGATCCTTTCGCCCTAGCCTCGACCAACCTGTGCTGCAGGCTCCACGCCTTCTGATAATCTGTGAAGCCGAGATCCAGTAGGAGAAAGGGTCTACTCACGTTTCAACGTATGTATGGGTGCACCTATTATTGCTTCCGCAGCCTCCATCAAAGCCTCAGGCAACGTGGGATGAGGATGTACTGTTAGAGCCAAGTCTTCGGCTGATGCGCCCATCTCGATGGCAAGAGCAGCTTCGCTGATCAGATCAGAAGCATCGGGGCCCACAATGTGCACCCCTAGTATCCTCTTCCTCTGAGCGTCAGCCACCATCTTCACAAAACCATTTGACTCACGTTGCGTCAACGCTCTTCCTGATGCTTGAAACGGGAAACGTTCAGCCACACAGCCCCCTAAGGTTCTCTTCGCCTCTTCCTCAGTCAGCCCCACTGTGGCCACCTCAGGATCAGTGAAAACAGCGCTAGGCATTGCTCTATTGTCCATGGCTGAAGGCAGGTCGCATATGACCTCTGCAGCCACAATCCCTTCTCTTGAAGCCTTATGAGCCAGGAAAGGTGGCCCAGCGACATCGCCAATAGCATATATTCCATTAGCGGTTGTACGCATCTGTTCGTCAACCTTGATGAAGCCCCGTTGATCCAATTCTACTCCAATATTCTCCAAACCTAGGCCACTAGTGTTCGGTTTCCTTCCAACTGCCACCAGCACTTTATCGAACTCCTCTGCAACCTCGACGTCAGCAGATCTGAGTCTCGCCTTGACGCCGCTAGTGGAAGTCTCAAAGCCTAAGGCATCTGCCTTCAAATAGATCTTCGCGCCTCTTTTCAAGAACGACTTGTAGACGACGTCAGCCACCTCTGGGTCAAACCCTGGGAGAACCTGGTCCATCAGCTCTACTACAGTCAGCTGAGCACCTAGGTCTTGATACATGCCACCAATCTCCAGCCCAGTTATGCCTCCCCCGATGACCAGTAGACGCCCAGGTACCTCACTAAGATCCAAGACAGATGTGGAGTCCAGTATCAGTTTGCCATCAAAGGGGAAGCTTCTAAGCTCGATAGGTCTTGAACCAGTGGCGACCACGATGCTGTCAGCCTGCAGCTCCTCTGTTGCCCCACTGTTCTTCACCTTCACCATCTTACCAGCTTCAACATTGGCTTCGCCGTAGACCACGTCCACACCGTTCCTTTCACAGAGAAGCTTGATCCCTGAAATCAGTCTATTCACAACTCTGCTCTTCCAAGCCTGAGTCTTCGTGAAATCGATCTTCAAACCCGTGGTCTCCAAGCCTATTTCCCCCCCATCCTTGATCTTCCTAGCTAAACGGCCTGCAGAGATCAGGGCCTTAGACGGGATGCAGCCGTGGTTCAGGCATACGCCTCCCAGCTTCTGTTTTTCAACCAGAACAGTCTTCTTGCCCAGTTGACCGAGGCGTATAGCAGAAACGTATCCTCCTGGTCCTGCCCCTATGACAACGACATCTACGCGCCTAACCATTTCTCTAAACTAGCTCCGGAATCAGTTGGTTAGGCTCTTCAAGCATCTCTTTGATTCTGCTGGTGAATCTTCCTGCAGTGGCACCGTCAATGATACGGTGGTCGAATGACAGCGAGATGTGGGCAATGTCTCTAACAACTATCTGTCCGTCTCTTACAACAGGCTTCTTGTCAATCCTGTGAACACCGAGTATAGCAACTTCCGGATAATGGATAATGGGGGTTGCCAGCAATCCTCCTAAGGCGCCTAAACTTGTTATGCTGAAAGTGCCTCCCTTGATATCGTCTAGCTCAAGCCTAGAGGACCGTGCCTTCTGAGCCAAATCCTCAACATTCCTTGCCAAGTCGAATAGACTCTTCTTGTCAGCATCTCTTATCACAGGCACGACAAGGCCTTCACCGGTATCGACTGCGACACCGATATTGTAATCCTTCTTCAAGACGATTTCCTGCTTCGCATCGTCTAGAGATGCGTTCAAGTAGGGATATTCCTTCAAGGCTTTGACAACAGCTTTTATCACGAAGGGCAGATAGGTGATCTTGACGCCGTTCTTTTCAGCCAAAGGCTTCAAAGTCTCCCGGGTAGCTACAAGCTTGGACACGTCGACTTCGTCGATCAGAGTGAATTGAGCAGTAGTCCGCAACGACATAGCCATAGATTCAGCCATCCTCCTACGGACACCCCTCAGAGGAACCCGTTCTTCAACGCCTTTAACAGGACTAGCCGTCGGGGTAGTTGCGGCTGTCGTGGCCGATGAATGTCTTCTTACATCCTCCTCTGTAACTCTACCGTCGTCGCCGGTCCCTCTTACCTGTGCAATGTCAATGCCGAGTTCTCTTGCCAGCCTTCTGGTTGCAGGCGTAGCCAGCACAGACGCGGCTCTTGCAGGAGCAGATACTGGGGGAGTGATAGAAGACGCTTCAATTGATTTAGGTTCGGGTTGGCTTCTCAGAGTGGTATGCTCGCCCTTCTCGCCGATAATTATGATGGTTGTTCCTACTTTGACGACTTGACCTTCTTTGGCGAGGATGTCAAGAACCGTTCCACTCTTGGGCGAAGGAATCTCCACAGTTACTTTGTCAGTCATAACTTCGACTAGAGGTTGGTTCTCCGAGACTTGGTCACCGATCTTCACGAACCAACGCCGTATCTCTCCTTCAGCAACACCTTCACCCACATCTGGAAGCTTAAACTCCAAGACCATTTGCATCAAACCCCTCTAGAAGCCAGCAGTCTTCTCGATAGCATTCAATACCTTTCCGACGCTGGGCAAGTAGACTTCTTCAAGTGAGTAGTGGAAAGGTGTGTCATAGCCGGTTACACGGGTCACAGGAGCCTCCAAATGTAGGAAAGCTTTCTCCGAGATCAGAGCAGAAATCTCCGCTCCGAAGCCCAATGTGCGCGGTGCTTCGTGAACAACAACTGCGCGACCAGTCTTCCTAACAGAGTCTACGATCGCTTCAAAGTCGAGAGGACTCAACGTCCTCAGATCAATGACTTCTACGCTTATCCCTTTCTCATCAGCCTTCTTGGCTGCTTCCAAAGCTACATGCACCATCGCGCCGTATGTGAAGACGGATACATCTTCACCCTTAGCCACCACAGATGCATTTCCTATGGGAACAGTGTAGGAGCCCTCTGGAACCTCGCCCTTGACACTGCGGTAAAGACGCTTAGGTTCAAGAAAGATCACAGGATCAGCATCTCTGATCGACGCTACGAGTAGACCCTTAGCGTCATAGGGATTGGATGGCATCACCACCTTCAATCCCGCGGTATGGATAAAGTAGCTCTCAGAGCTTTGAGAGTGATACATACCTCCCTTGATGCCTCCTCCGCACGGCGCTCTGATGACTATGTGAGTGGGGTATTGGCCTCCGGTCCTGTATCGAAACTTGGCCAGCTCGTTTACTATCAGATCAAAAGCAGGGTAGATGAAGTCGAGGAACTGGATCTCCGCTACAGGCTTCAAGCCGTAGAGAGACATACCCATTGCTACTCCTATAATCCCTGACTCCGCCAGAGGAGTGTCAATGACCCTGTTTGGGCCAAAGGATTGGTAGAGGCCTTCAGTAGCCCTGAAGACGCCTCCGTTGACACCGATGTCTTCGCCGAGAAGTACGATAGAGTCATCTTTGCCCATCTCTTCTGTAAGAGCCTTGTTTATGGCTTGCACAATGGTGAGAACTGACATCTCTCTTCACTTATCTTGATTCGCGAGATGTGAGCGCATCCTGCAATTGTTCTTTGAGAGCTGGGGACATCTCCTTGTATACGTCCTCAAACATGCTTTCCACCGTAGGCAGGGGAGCAGCCTCAGCCCTTCGAACCGCTTCGCTGACCATGTTTTCTGCCTCCGTCCATAGATCAGATTCCTCCTTTTCACCCCAGAGGCCTCTATTCTCAAGATAGAGGCGGAAGCGTTTGATCGGATCCTTCTTCTTCCAGCTTTCAACCTCCTCTTGCCGCCTATACCTAGTGGGGTCGTCCGCAGTGGAATGGGCACCCATCCTGTAAGTAATTGCCTCAATCAAGGTCGGTCCACCGCCGCTTCTCGCTCTCTCTTCAGCCTCCTTTGTGACACAGTACACTGCAAGAATATCATTCCCGTCGACTTGCACGCCCTCCATTCCGTAGGCCGCTGCTTTCACCGCGACATTCTTGGAGGCAAGTTGGCGGTGGATGGGAACCGAGACTGCATATTGATTGTTTTTGCAGAAGAAGATTGTGGGAGCCTTGAAGACTGAGGCGAAGTTCAAGGCGACATGAAAGTAGCCAGAGGAAGTAGCTCCATCCCCGAAGTAGGCCAAGGTAACTGTCTTATCTCCTCTAAGCTTAGCAGCCATAGCTGCCCCTACCGCTAATGGTATCTGGGTGCCAACTGGAGCTGAGGAGTGGACTATGTTCAAAGAGCGATCACCCCAGGCATTGGCAAAGCTTCTTCCCTTGTTGGCGTCGTTCCTGTTGCCTAGCAGTGAAGAGACGAGTTGCTCTAGTGATATTCCTCTGAGAATCATGGCGCCCTGTTCGCGGTATTGGGGGAAAAGCCAATCCTCAGGCTTCAAAGCGTATGCGCTTCCGATGTGGGCTGCTTCTTCCCCCACGCATGGAGCGTAGAATGACATGCGGCCCTGTCGTTGCATGGCGATCATGCGGTTGTCGAAAGCCCTGGTGTAAACCATTGTTCGATAGAGCTTGTGGAGCTCGCTTTGCGGCAAGTCTGGGTCTAGCTTTGAGTCGGATTTGCCTTCCTCGTTCACTATCTGAAGCATTTCAGTCGGCATTATTCTCCACCTTGCTGAAAGGATTCGACATGATGATATTTTCTTCGGATGAGGCTTGCCAGATAGAATTCGCCTGCCCGGTAGGAACTGCGGACTAGTGGTCCTGAAGCAACGTAGAGGAACCCCAGTTCCTCCCCTTTAGCTCTGAGGAACTCGTATCTTGGGGGCTGCACATATTCTTGTACATCTATGAAACGGTGCGCTGCACCTGGCTTCAAATATTGTCCTATGGTGAGAAAGTCCACTCCAACGGACCTGAGGTCTTTCATGGTTTGCAGAACGTCTTCTTCCGACTCTCCCAAGCCGAGCATTATGGATGACTTTGTGTAGATATTATTATCTAGGGATTTCATGGTCTCTAAGACTTTCAAGGATTGCTGGTAGCTGGCTCTCCTATCCCTGACTTTTGGAGACAGTGCTTCGGTGGTCTCAATGTTATGTCCAACAACGTCTGGACGGGCGTCAACAATTCTCTTCAAAGCAGCTGGGTCAGCTCGAAAGTCGGGGATTAGAACCTCAAGGATAAGACCTGGTTTTTCTCGTTTTATTGCTCTTATTGTGTCAGCGAAGTGCGATGCTCCGCCGTCAGGAAGATCGTCGCGATCAACAGAGGTAACTACAACGTATTCCAAGTCAAGTTGACCTAAGGCTTTGGCGACCATAAGGGGTTCATATGGGTCCAGCCACTTCTGCGGGTTGCCGGTCTTTACGTTGCAGAAGCGGCAAGCTCTTGTGCAGGTGTCGCCCATAATCATTATTGTTGCTGTTCCGCCGCCCCAGCACTCGGCGATATTGGGGCAGTTGGCTTCTTCGCATACCGTGTACAGACCTGTTTCTCTTAACATGCGTTTGAGGTGAGCATAGTTTTCTCCTGATGGTAATCTTACCTTGAGCCATTCTGGTTTTGCAAGGGTCATGATGCCTGCTTTATGGAACGTTTTTGTGTTGTATAAACATATTCAGGGGTCTGGACAATCCGAAGGGTTCCTGTTGACAACAATACTCAGGGGAACTTTGTTGCCATAACATCCTTATGGGAGCCCTAGGGGAGCAGTTTTCTTATTGTTAGCCAAGCGCTGGTTGATCATATTTACCGTCGCGATAGGTAATTTCATGGCCAGTCTGGATGGCACAATCGTCAATGTGTCTCTCCCTACGATGACCGCAGACTTGGGGAGCAACTTGTCCACGATAGCTTGGGTGACAATAGCGTACAGGCTTGTGTCGGCTACTCTCCTCCTCACGTTTGGACGCCTGTCGGACATGATTGGGAGCAAACCGATATACGCATATGGGTTCGCGATCTTCACTGTAGGTTCAGGTTTAGCAGGTATTGTGGCTGGATCAGCTGAGGAATTGGTGGCTTACAGGGTCATACAGGGTGTGGGGAGCGCAATGATGTTATCTAATGGCTTTGCAATTGTGACCTCTGTGTTCCCGTTGCAGGAACGGGGAAAAGCAATAGGTATGATGTCAATATCTTGGACTTTGGGGTCCAGTTTGGGGCCGGCTCTTGGGGGTATCCTGTTGGCGCAGCTGGGGTGGCGTTCTATCTTCACCATCAATCTGCCTATAGGGTTGCTTGGTTTTCTGATGGCGAGAAGATTCTTGGAAGATACCAAACGTAGGCCGGAGGCTAGAATGGATTATCTTGGCACAGTAACTTTCGTATTAGCGTTAGCTCCTTTTCTCGTGGCGTTGAGGGAGATAAGTGAAGCCGGTTCATTGGTGAATGTCTTGATTATGTTATCTGTGTCAGTGGCATCTCTTATTGCGCTTGTCATTCATGAGAGAAGGGTTGACGATGCTCTGCTCGACCTTAAGCTGATTAGAAGGCCGTTCTTTGCAGCATCTGTTATCGGGAGAGTGGGGATGGTGGGTTCGTTGGCGGTAGTTGATCTAATGGTGCCATTTTATTTAACAGGGGTATTAGGATACTCTCCGCTATTCTTAGGTTTGTTGTTAATCTCTCTTCCTTTGACCTTCGGCGTTGTTGGCAGTCTTAGCGGTTGGTTCTCTGATAAGGTGGGAGTGCTTCCGTTGGTGTTGGTCGGTTCCTTTACGATGGCGTTGACCCATTTCTTCTTCTCAATGACGATGGTTCAGTTTGATTCCGTCGCAAATGTTCTTCTTGTCCTGATGTTTTTTGGCGCCGCGTCTGGACTCTTTTTTATTCCAAATTCAAGTGGACTTATGGGTGATACTCCGGACAGTAGGAAAGGCTTCACTTCAAGTGTGTTGCCTTCAAGCTGGAATATAGGGCACTCGATAGGTTCAGCAGTCGCCAGTCTAACCTTCACTGTTTCCATACCGGCGTTGTCAGCGGTCAGTTTGGGTGAACTACTGAGACACGGCAGCGCTAGTGCAGCGCCTGTGATAGTGCCTGGACTTCAAGCGTCTTTCATGGCGGGAGGCGTTATGGCTTTGTCTGCGATTTTGTTTTACTTGGTATGGGGTCGAAGAGTTCAGAAGATGCAGTAAGTGCTATGATGAAGATCGGTTGAAAGTGGAGTCGGGGAAGAAGTCAGGACCATTTCTCTAGGTGATACGCCATGTCAAGGAACTTTGTTTCGAAGCGGCAGGCCATCAGGTAGCTTTGCATCATAGCCTGTCTCCGGGGAGAAGTTTTTTCCGCCACTGAGTCAAGTATTGTGGTCAACTGATCGGTCAGTTTCTTCATCGGTGTAGCTGCGTATATTGCGAGCCATTTACCGTATAAGGGGTGTGTAGAAGCAGGGCACTGGGCGTATCTTTCTCCGATCAGTGAGTAAAGTTTTGCGCATGGAGTTAGTGCTGCGAGGTTCTCTTCGAATGATGCGGTGGAGGCCAGTCTGATTAGGTAGCTGCCGTATGCAAGTGTTGTGGGTGCTATTTCGACGTGTTTTTCCTTGAGCTTTAGCTGTTTTGTGATTAGATCGTTTCTGCCTTTTGCTTCGTGTCTATAGGCTGAATCTAGGAGTCGGGTTACTTGTTTTGCTTTCTGTGACTTGTGTTTGGCGTTTAGGAGTCTTCTGGCTAGAAGTATGTCTTTTAGGAATAGGTTGTCTTGTAGCATGTAGTAGGTAAAGTTCTTTTTGGGTAGGCGACCCTTCGATAGCTGTATTAGGAATGGGTGGTTGAGAAACTTTTCTTCGTAATTTTTTGTGGCGCGTGATGCTTCATCGGAGAACATAGGTTTGCACGGTGAGGCTGGGAAGGGATGGTTTATTTTTGTTCTGACGGTTTTGATTGCGTAGTGTGCGTGGGGGGTGAGCATGTGGCTCCGCATTCGAATTGCATAAGCGACTTATTGAGCGGTTTATAAGCAGCCATCGATCGGTTCTATGTGTTGAATAGCAAAGAGCATGGGACGACGATGACCGGTGTCAGATCGCCTCAGACGAATGTAAGGGTGCTTGCGGAGGCCATAACTATGATTGCCTTGGCCGGCGCGCTCCAACTGATCAAGGTCTTCAGCCTCCCGCAGGGGGGATCGGTGACGCTGGGTTCGATGATTCCTATCCTTCTATTCGCTCTTAGGAGAGGGCCTAAGGCAGGGCTGATGGCAGGTGCTGTTTATGGCATAGTTTCTCTCTACCCTACGCCGTTCATCTATCATCCCGTTCAATTCCTGTTGGATTACCCTATCGCCTTCGGTGCACTCGGACTCGCAGGGTTTCTGCAGAAGCAGCCTCTGATCGGAGTCGCTCTTGGAATCTTCGGGAGGTTCGTTGCGCATCTGCTTTCGGGAGTAATCTTCTTCGCGTCGTATGCACCGGAAGGGGTCAGTCCATGGGTCTACTCCGCGATTTACAATGGGAGTTACTTGGGGATAGAACTTGTGATCAGCGTAGCAGTCATGTTCCTTCTGGTAAAGAGAAGAGCATTGCAGACCTATCTGTAGCCCGGCCCTAGGGGTCTTGTGGTCTGAACCTGGCTTTCAGATGCTTTGCTGATCTAGCTGGTTTGTTTAAGAGCGTTAGTTGTATGGCGCTGAGTTTCATAGTGTTGATGAGTCTTCCTTGTAGAGTCTTGGAATCCCCTTTCAACATAAGCCGTCCGTCAGAACATTGTTCAGTTACCCGTAGAGTTATCTGAACCGTGGTAAGCAATCTTTATTGTTAACATACGAATGGCTCGAAGAGTCGCTGAAGCATGTATCCTTCGAAAAAAACGGTCAAGACTAAGGGTTTGGCTTTTTCAGCGTTGTTCGCTGCTCTTACGGGGGCCACTGCAGG
The DNA here is from genome assembly GCA_016184315.1 of Nitrososphaerota archaeon. Lineage (GTDB taxonomy): Archaea > Thermoproteota > Nitrososphaeria > Nitrososphaerales > JACQRY01 > JACQRY01. Next base: position 4,184 of record JACPCU010000014.1, on the reverse strand, counting down.
TATAGCTATACCGATCTTTGTTACGCCGGTGCCGGTTACGCTTCAGGTGTTCTTCATTTATCTGGCAGGTGTTTTGGGTGGGCCTGTTTATGGTGGGTTGTCGATGTTGATCTATGTTCTTTTGGGTGCTGTCGGACTGCCGATGTTTGCTGGCTATAGGGCGGGGATCTCCGTCATCCTCGGGCCTACTGGGGGATACTTGTTCGCGTATCCTTTGGCGGGATTCCTGATTGGGATCATCGCTGGAAAACATGGTGTTGACCCTCGGCGTGAGTGGATAAGGGTGGCTGCAGGCATGCTTGCAGGTCTAGCTGTAATCTACGCTTCAGGAATAATATGGCTGTCCGCGTACAATAAGCTGAGTCTCTTCCAAGGATTCTTGATAGGTGGAGCTGTATTCATACCGGTAGATTTGGTGAAGTTGCTGGTGGCTGCGCCAATAGCGATCCGCCTTAGGCGTCAACTCGCGTTTCTTCCTACTGCAACTGTCAAAAAGTAATCACTGTGATAGTATCAGGATTTGGAGACGCGTGAAGATAATAACCCACTGGGTAAGCATCTTCCTAGTGGTGGAGGGGACTTCCTATGAGCAGATTTGCCCACATGGCTGACATTCACTTAGGCGCCCATAGAGACCCTGTTTTGCAGCATCTAGAATTAGAGGTGTTCTCAGAGGCGTTTGACAAGTGTGTCGAGCTTAAGGTTGACTTTATCGTAGTGTCGGGGGATTTTTTTCACGTCGGCATACCGGATCTCGGAGTAGTCAATCATGCGACGCGGAAGATGAGGCAGGTTCTGCAAGCAGGTATCCCGATATACGTGATTTACGGCAGCCACGACTACACTCCCAATGGGACATCGGTGATTGACATCCTTGACTCTGCAGGGATAGTCACCAAGATAGTGAATTGGAAGTTGGAGGACGGTAAGATCAGGCTCAGATTCACCACTGATCCCAAGACTGGTGCTAAGCTCACAGGCATCTCTGCACGTAAGATAGGTTTGGAAAGCAAGTATTACGAGGTGCTTGACAGGGAGAGTTTGGAGAAGGAGGAAGGCTTCAAGATCTTCGCGTTCCACAGCGGCATAACCGAGTTCACGCCTCCTCAGCTGAGCATGATTGAAACTGTGCCTATCTCAAACTTCCCCAAAGAATTCGGCTACTATGCTGGCGGCCATATTCATCAGAGAGGTGAGTTCAGCTTACCGAGCTACGGAAAGGTGGTGTTCCCCGGCCCGTTGTTCACAGGCTACGGCAAGGATGTAGAGACTACTGCAAGAGGAGAGAAACGTGGTTTCTACGTGGTAGGCTTTGAGGACAAGATTAGATCCGTTGATTTTGTCGAGATCAAGGCTTTTGACGGCGCATACTTCGAGTTTGATGTTTCAGGGAGGAATTCGATGGACGCAGCCAGAGAGATTCAGCTGGGCCTCGACCAACTTGATGTGAATGGCAAAGTTGTGGTTGTGAAGATCAGGGGAGAGCTGTCCGGTGGAAAAACGTCGGACATTAACTTCTCCAATATCAGGGCTACCCTCCTTGAGCGTGGTGCGCTCTATGTCTATCTGAATCGCCATGGTCTCGTTTCCAAAGAATTTTCTGCAGTCAAGGTGCTCGGAGAGGATATCTCAGTCATAGAGAGTCGAGTTCTCAAGGAGAATGCCGGTGCTCTGGCTGTTTCTAACAAGTCTCTTAGTGGGGATGAAGGGTCGTTGAGAGCGACTGAGCTTCTCCGAGTCTTGAAACAGGGAGCTAAGATGAACGAGTCGAAGAAGAACTATTTGGAGAGGATGATGGCCAGCAGCGTAGAGATTCTCGGATTGAAGAAGAGCTTGGAGGCGACCGAATAGTGATTTTGAGGAAGCTTAGGCTGGAGAACATAAGGAGCTACAAGGATGCTGAAATAGAATTCCAGTTAGGTAAGACCCTGTTCGAAGGCGACATAGGTTCAGGCAAATCAACGATCCTGATGGCGATAGAGTTTGCTTTGTTCGGCCTAGGCTCAGAGAAAGGAGCCGCCCTCCTCAGGACTGGTGCGTCTGAAGGAAAGGTGGGTTTAATCTTTGAGGTTGACGGGAAGGAATGTACAGTTACCAGAGGATTAAGTAGGAAGAGGAACGCGATTCAACAGACAGAGGGTGTCTTCAAGTCTCCTGAAGAGTCTTTAGATCTTTCGCCTACCGAGCTGAAGGAGAAGGTTCTGGAGGCTCTGGGCTTCAATGAGCCTCCTGATCCGAAGGCTCAGAGCGTGATCTACAGGTATGCGGTGTTTACTCCTCAGGAAGAGATGAAGACGATTCTTCTGCTGAGCGCTGATCTTAGGCTTCAGACGCTTCGCAAAGCGTTTCGAATAGAGGACTATAAGACAGCTGCAGACAACGCGAGAGAACTGTCGAACCGGATAAGGATGAGATCTGGTGAACTGGACGCAGCTACCGGTGATCTACTTGTTCTTGAGAAGAGAATTGAAGATCTTTCAGGTCAGGTGCAGATCAAGCAACAGGCGCTTGAAGCACTGGCGCAAGTGGAACAGGAAAAGGAAAATCTTCTCAATTCGTTGAAGAGTGAGAGAAACAAGTTGCAGGCTGCTGAACTGGAGCTAAGCGCTGTCACGGCAGAGATCGCTCATGCGGAGAAGACCATCGGCACAAAGAAAAGAGAGATAGAGAACGCGAGGGAGGAGGTCAAGCGAATCAAAGAGAAGTCCAAGCGAACTGGTCTCAAGGTTGAAGAACTGGAAGCTGTGGACAACCCGACAGCCAAGTCTCAGGAGGAATTGAAGAAGGAGATTAAGAGTTTGGAGAAGAGGGAGAAAGAGCTTCGCAAAGTTGAAACTCAAGTGGAAGCCAAGATAGGTGACTACGAGTCAATCAGAGAAAACATGAGGTGCCCTACATGTGACAGACCGGCTGATCCAGCCGAGTTCGAGGAGAAGATCAAGGCCAAGAAGGCGGAGAGGGAAGACGCCTCCAATGATGTAAACGCGTGTGTTCTATTGATGGACGAAACTAGAAATCTCTTGGAAAAGAAGGGAGAGTATGACATTGCTCAGGACAAGCTTGGAGATCTCAGGAAAGAACTTGACGAGTATGAAAAGGAGTCAGAGAAGTGGTCCAGCAAGATTTCTTCTGCTCAAGAAGAGCTTGAGGATGAGAAGAAGAAGCTGGGAACAGCTAAGGTAGGCCTTGAACGGCTGAAGGAAACTTCGAAGAAGCTGAGAGAGCTTGAGGATGAGCTTGAGACTGTTGAGAAGGGTTTAAGGAAGATAAGAGACGAAATCTCAGCTGCTAAAACAAGTGTCAAGGACTGGAACAGACAGATAGAAGAGTACGGAGAGCAAGTCAAGGAGAAGAAGGAGCGGAAGTCGAGGGCAGAAGCGTTGAAGGAATACCGTATGTGGATCGACGACTATTTCCTGCCTTCGTTGGGCCTGATTGAGAGGAATGTGATGTTGAGCATCAACCAAGATTTCAACTCTAACTTTCAGAAATGGTTTGGGATACTGGTGGAGGACCCGGAGAAGGAGGCATCGGTCGATGAGGATTTCACCCCGCTTATTTCTCAGGACGGCTACGAGCAGGATGTTCGCTATCTCAGTGGCGGAGAGAAGACCAGTGTAGGCTTGGCATATAGATTAGCCCTCAACACTATTGTGCAGAAGGTGGCGACTGGCATGCGCTCCAATCTGCTTATACTGGATGAGCCTACGGATGGTTTCAGCAAAGAGCAGCTCGGGAAGGTCAGGGAGATCTTGGATGAGATTCAGTCACCTCAGATCATCATTGTGTCGCATGAGAAGGAGCTTGAAAGCTTCGCCGATCAGATTTACGTTGTGTCAAAACATCAGGGTGAATCCAAGATCATTATGAGAGAAGCATAAGAGTCGAACGCGATTCTGGAGTTGGCGTAGGGTTATTATATGGCGAACGTTAACTTGAATTTACTATGGCACATAGTTCACGTCGCTGTGCGGCGTGTAGCCCCCCCTTCAAACATAAATTTCAAGATTCGCTCCCTCAGCTGAACCTGTTCTGAGCAGAACCCTTTATAGCAATGTCGCGGTTGCTTATGTCTTGAAATGTCTAGTCTCTTGGTGCATAACGCTAGATATGTGATAACTGTTGACTCGAAGAGACGAATTATCAGGGACGGCGCAGTCGCCGTTTCCGACGGCGAGATTGTT
>JACPCU010000013.1 GCA_016184315.1 Nitrososphaerota archaeon | reverse complement strand
TGAAATTCGAGATCGAATAAATGGGCTAATTCCATCTCTTAGGGACCTAAGCTTACGCTACCGTGATCCATAATACAGCCCTACTCGTAATTCCTCGGACATAGCGAATGATACCTGATCTTCCGAGGCCCATCTAGCAGCAAGAACCGGCCTCAAAGCCGGGCTGATAGAAATCCGGCTCGATCCGTGAGTTCTTATTGTTTAAATAGAACTACGGACGGATTGAAAAATTGAACCAGACAAGGTAAACTGAGGGCAGTGGAATGCTAGTCAGCGTTTCTGCAAGAGCTTCCCTGTCACTCTGACTCGTCTTGTGTAGCAAAGACAGGTTAGGGCTTAGTTGACGTGCACTGCAACCCTTCTTTACTAGATTCAAGAGCTCTTTGAATCGCTTATCATCCAAGCCTCGGCTGAACGTCATGTTTGCCTTCTTGCCGCATATCAGATCCGCGTCAACCCCAAGTGATTCAAGATCCCTGAGGAGTTTGACTAGAACAGATTACTTTTTCAACGAATCGTATACTCTGATGAACCCTGCCTTCTCGAAAAACCGCTAGATTAACTGAAGCTGCTTACCCCCTGTGCGCCAAACTGATTACTTGAAAAGCTGGAGTAACTGACCAGTAGGGTTACCTGTTGATTCCATTATTTTGGAATTTAATCTACATAATTGTATATACATTAATGTATAAATAGATCTCTATTATAGAGAAGCCAGCGGAGGCAAAATGAAGAAATGAGCATTCTGAAACGACCAGAAATAAAGGGAAGAACCACTCCAAGGAAATGTCACGCATTGCCGCCTACAACCCCACGCAGGCAGATCATGCCACGCCTTGACACCCTGGAAATGATTGAAGACACCGTCAGGAAAGAACAGTACTTTGAATCAAAAACCAAGCTCTGGAAGGCACTACCAAGAGGGGTTCAATATGGAACGCTTGGTGTAGCACTTTCATATCTGGAAAGATCAAACAAGATAACGCAGAACAGAGATGGCTCAATAGCTTGGATATTCATAGAAGGCGAACGAGCAAGAAAATCTCTAGAAGAATCAACAGAGCTATAGCAACAACTATGTCGTGCTATAGCCAAACAATCTATCGTATTCTTTATGCGTAAACAAATCCAAAAGTTGGTAGACCTTATCCTCTTTTCTACCTCTAATAGTGTAAATTAACCTGTGGTTGCGGCCAATATCCCGTTTGTAAAGGTTGGTTACCTCATGCGTCTTAACATATTTGTCAGGCCAAGGCTTTTTCTTAACATAGTCTCCAAGGTTTCTATCCTGTTTCATCTCATCCGTTACCTGATCGACTCTGATCTTTAGAGGGTCATTATCTGACAGAGCTGTAAGAACATTCAGAACATCAGGAGATGCAAAAACTCGAAACTTCCTCTTGGCCAGAATAGATCATGGAAAACAGCAAAAACGTCTACCTATGCCTTATTTTGTTGGAACCTCAAAACGTAGCCACACTCCCCCTAACCCCACCCCTAGCAGCCCAACACGCCAACGCCAAAGCATACCCCAGATCGTCATGAGTATCCCGCCTATGAGTGAACCTGAAGCCACCCATCCTACTACGCTCAAACTCAATGCAGTTCAAATGAGACAACAGCATCGGGTCCTGAGGCAGAACAATACGCTTCTGCTCCAGCAGAATCTTCAGGTTACCCAGCAGCTCCTCCTTCACCCTGTCAGTCAACGTCAAACCCTCAACAGGCAAACCAAGATCCGTAAGATGCTCGACGATCGGAGCACCTATGCCAGTAGCGTCAACGCAAATACCCGTCAACCCATATGCTTTATGATAATCCAAGAGCATAGCATCAAAATCAGTGTAACTCAAACCCTTCTCAGCCCTAACATACTCTACGCCAAACCTATCACCCATCCTCCTAACCACGGTGAAAGCAGCATAGTCCTGCTTACCACCCGGATCATAGCCTCCGAACAAGCCGCCAGACTCCCCCTGGAAAACAGACTCCCCGACACAGTTGCGGAGAAGACTCATAGGGAAATACGACCTAGCATCATCGACAAAAGCAGCCTCATACTCCATCTGAAACCTCTCCTCACCTATCAGCCGACGCTGCTCCTCAAGGAACCCCGGCTTAATCAAAGGATTAACACTGGAAGGAAGATGATACACGCTCCACTCCCCCGTATCAGAGAACGCTTTGAAGAAGATATGATCCTTATCCCAAGGCGTCGAAATCATCCACACCCAGCCGTCAGTAGTCGAAACCATAGGCAACACAACATTCGCGACAACATCCTCAGGGATGAACGCAGCCTCATCCAAGATAATCAGATGAGCAGTATGACCCCGAAGCGTATGCCCATACCTACCGCACGGGAGAGCAATGATCCAAGAGCCGTTAAAGAACCTGACACGAGTCCTGGCGCGATAAGCCACACTCCGCTTCAAAACCGCGGAACCATCGATACCCGCAAGAATCTTATCCATCATCAACATACTCTGCCGCATAGTAGCAGAAACAACAAGCGTAGTCATCCCAGGATGCGCAGCAGCAAACCACACCGCCTTACCAGCAATCGTGGTACTCTTACCTGTCTGCCGCCCCATGCACGCAACTATACGCTTACTCGGATCTCTCAACAGCTGCTCCTGATACGGAAAAGGCTCAAACCCCAAAACATTCCTAGCGAAGAACACAGCGTCACTTCTCAGAGCCTCCAGCTTATCCTCCATTTCGCCTACCCCCAAAACACCACCCCGCCGCGGAACCAACCTACCTCACGCCGCCCCGAATCAACACCAACAGCCCCCAGCCCGTCAACGGCCATGGACAGCCACCCACTTCTCAACCTTCTTCGCAGTCTTAACTGGAAGCCCAGCCAACCACGTCGTCAAATCCTCCTCACTAGGCTCCTCCAGCTTCAACATCGCGTACAGAATCCTCACCTGAACACTACGCAGATCCTTAAGCGTAGCCGACAAACTACGCAGATCCCTACGACTCCCATCCCTCGCAGCCTCCAAAAAGAAGCCCCGAAGAATACCAACCTCCTCAGAAGCCTCCCCGTACAGCTGCTTCAACTCCTTATCCACGTTCATTTATATAACCCCCCTAAACCCGTCCTACACCAGCGCAAACACCCGAGCGACACCAAACACCACACCGCCCTATGCAAGCATCAGTCGTGGCTCAAATATGCTACAGAAAATGCATGCATGAATTCATGAATTCATTCATTCATGCAGCAAGAAACGACCAGCGCCTCCAGAAGACCACCCGCCATCAAGAAAAAGACCCCTGGAGAAACCGTTCTCCTCCGAAAACTTGAATTGCCCACAACACCTATACAAACCCAGTAGAATAAGCGATGTCAGAAGCGAGGGGAAAAGGCTTCAAAGAACTCATCCGCGTAGACACAGCTCTGCAACGCTTCTTCCAAACCCTAGGAGAACCGTCAAGACCCACCGAACAAGTCCCGACACTCGACGCCTTAGGCAGAATCCTCGCATCTGACGTGAAAAGCAGCATAGACATCCCTCCATTCGACAGAGCAGCCATGGACGGATACGCAGTCACTGCTGAAGACACCTTCGGATCCTCGTCCACCAACCCCATCATCCTAGACATAGCTGGAAGAGCAGACATAGGCAGAGAAACAAAAGCAAGAGGAGGTCGAGGAAAAGCAGTCACCATAGTCACAGGAGCACCCATACCCCCAGACACAGACGCAGTAGCCATGCTCGAATACACAAGACGCCCAAAAGAATCAACCGTCGAAGTCATGAAGCCCGTAGCCCCAGGAGACAACGTATCAAAGAAGGGCGAAGACGTCCAAAAAGACAGCACAATACTACGCAAAGGAACCCTACTAAGACCCCAAGACATAGGCATACTCGCAGGAATAGGCTGCACCACAGTCAAAGTCGTCCGTCCCCCAATAGTAGGAGTATTGTCAACAGGAGATGAGCTGATACAGATAGGAGACAATCTAGAGCCAGGCAAGATCCACGACATAAACAGGCCCGTTGCCCTCAGCCTGATCAGGGAGATAGGGTGCACACCCATGGACCTAGGAATATGCAGAGACGACCGCCAAGCCATAACATCAGCCCTCAAAGACGGCTTATCAAAGACCGACGTGCTAATAGTCTCAGCAGGAACATCAGTCGGAGAACGGGACATTGTGCCATCAACAGTCAACTCACTGGGATCACCTGGAGTAATAGTGCACGGAGTCGCAATCAGACCCGCTGTACCCACAGGACTAGCCGTAGTCAATGGAAAACCCATCGTCCTTCTTCCAGGGTTTCCGGTGGCAGCCATGGTGGCCTTCGACACATTTGTTAAACCCCTCTTGAACCGTATTTTAGGGTCAGAAGCCACACCGGTACCCAGAGTCAAAGCCAGAATGCTGAGAAGAGCCCCCTCCCACGGCGGATTGAGAACCTTTGTCAGAGTCAAAGTAAGCAGAGAGGGAGAAGAATATGTGGCTGAACCTCTGAGAACCTCCGGCGCGGGAATAATCTCAAGCATGGTCAAAGCAGACGGTCTGCTAATCATCCCAGAAGAAAAGGAAGGCGTGGAAGCAGGAGAAGTAGTGGAAATCACTCTTCTCCGCCCAATAAAGTGAGAAGCCATGGCTGCGCGAAAAGTCTTCAGAACACTAGTATCAGTCGAAGAGGCCCAACAAACATTCAAGCAGCATTACGACGTACAGCCCCTAGGAGTTGAAGAAGTAAAAGTCGCCGAAGCCTACGGCAGAGTACTTGCCGAAGACATAGTCGCCAGATTCGATGTACCCGGATTCGACAGAGCAACGATGGACGGGTACGCCGTCAGAGCCCAAGACATTTTCGGCGCCGAAGAAGACAACCCCATAGCGCTCAAACCTGTAGGAACAATTGAACCCGGACAGAAACCTTCTATGGAAATAGGCGAGAAAGAGACCGCGGAGATCGCGACCGGCGCCCCCATTCCCAAGGGAGCCAACGCAGTAGCGATGGTGGAATACACTTCGAAGGCAAACGGCTTCATCGAAATCTACAGATCTGTTGTACCCGGAGAGAACATAATGGCCGCAGGCAGCGACATTATGACCGGCGAATTGGTGTTGAAGACTGGCCGCAGGCTGACCGCAAGAGAAATGGGCGTTGCCTCAGCTCTAGGTCTCGCCGCGGTGAAGGTTTACCGACGACCCAAAGTCGCTATCCTGTCTACTGGAAACGAGATCCTCTCAGCTGGAAGCAAATTACAGTACGGAAAGATCTTTGACATCAATGCTGCATCAATATCCGGCGCAGTCTCAGAGGCTGGGGCCCTGCCGATGTTGATGGGTGTTGCTCGTGACGACGAAGAGAAGATGAAAACATCTCTAAAGCGCGCCTTGTCTTCGTGTGACATGGTTCTCTCATCGGGGAGCACCTCAGCTGGAGCAGGTGATATGATGTACCGGGTTATTGATGAGCTGGGTGCCCCTGGGGTCCTCGTTCACGGCCTGACCTTGAAGCCAGGTAAGCCAACGGTCATAGCTGTTGTAGGCGGCAAACCTGTCATCGCGCTCCCAGGATACCCTACTTCTGCTTTGATGATATTCAATGTGGTGGTACAACCAGTCTTACGCGCTATGTCGGGGTTGCCCTATGCGGCTAGTAGGACTGTGATTGAGGCAAGAGCTGCCTACAGGGTCTTTGCGGGGAAAGGCAGGAGGGAACTGCTGCCCGTGCATCTTGTAGCGGACAGCGAGGGCAAGTATCTGGTTTACCCTGTTGAAGGAGGCGGATCTGGCGCAATCACGTCCATGGCTGTGGCTGACGGCTTCATCGACGTGGCCGAATCAAGGGAGTTTGTCGAAGAAGGAGAGAGTGTTAACGTCCATTTGTTCAGCGAAGAGCTTCGATTGGCGGATCTTGTGGTGATAGGCAGCCACTGCATAGGTCTAGATATGCTAGCAAAGCTGATCAAGCGAAAGCATCAGACTTTCGACATGAAGATAGTTAACGTTGGTTCAATGGGCGGTCTCAGAGCTGTGGGAAGAGGTGAGGCTGACGTAGCCGGCACTCATCTAGTCGACGAACACGGTGCGTTCAACAAACCGTATCTTGAAAAACTAGAGATCGCTGATCGTGTAACCCTTGTCAGAGGATACAACAGGGAGCAAGGACTGATCTTCGGCAAAGGCAACCCCAAGAACGTGAAGAAACTCGAAGACCTCCTCAGAAACGATGTCACCATGATCAACAGAAACCCAGGCTCGGGCACCCGGATCCTCCTAGACATAAAGCTGAAAGAATTATCCCCGAAACTCGGATTGTCCTTCGAAGAAACCAAGAAGAAGATCAAAGGCTACAGCTCAGAAGCAAAATCTCACACAGCAGTGGCCGCGGCAATCGCTCAAGGCCGAGCCGACGTCGGCGTCGGAATAAGAACGGTAGCAGAATTCTATGGCTTAGGGTTCATTCATCTGGCGGACGAGCATTACGACTTCGCCATTCCGGGGAACAGGTTGGAGAAGCCATCGGTAAAGATACTCCTTGAGGCTCTCAGACATCCTGAGTTTGCGAAGTCGCTCGAGAAGGAAGCTCCGGGGCTCGTGACGACCCGTGAGACTGGTTCCATAATTGCCTAGTCGTTGATTCGTCTAGACACCAAGCGGCTCAAGAAACTCTTCTAGAGCGGCATTAAACTCTTCGCTTCTCTCCAGCATCACCAGGTGCGCAGCCCGCCTCACCACTATGAGCCTTGAGCCAGAAATATGTTCGCTGAGATACGTAGACCATTTTACCGGTGCAAGACGATCGTCTTCTCCCGCAACAATAAGGGTGGGCTTGTTGATCTCTCTGAGCCGTTCTCTTACGTCGAAGGCGGCGCAAGCGTTGTAGTCTTGGCGGACAACTTCAGGGTTACCATTAAGAACCTGTTGAAGCATCTCTTGAACCAGTTTTTGGTCAGTACCCTCGGAAACATACCTAGGAAAAATTGCGCCCTTCATAACTCCTTCAAAGTTGCTTACCAAGCCGCTGAGGACTTCAGGCAAGACTCCGAGCTTGGCGCCCGTGTTAACAAGCACAAGGGCCTTGACTCTATCCGGATGATCAAGAGCTAGGCTCAACGCGATAGCGCCGCCCATTGAGTGCCCGATCGCCGTGACTTCGCCAAGACCTAAAACAGCTAGGACACGGAAAACATGCGCGGTGTAGCCGACTACAGTTGCTTCTCCCCGCATAATCTTTGAGCCGCCGTGGCCAGGCAGATCCAGCGCAATGACCATCCTGTTTTTCCTGAAATGCGAGATCTGATGATCCCATATGCGGTGGTTTTCCCCGGCGCCATGAATGAATACAAGCGGTTGCCCTTTCCCTGCAATGACTGCCTTTGAGCCGTCTACATCTGTCTCCTGAATGGGCATAATAGTTACCACGTTACGTAGGAGCTATTTCTTCTGGGCAGGTTCACAGAGCTCCAAAAGCACTCCTTTGAGTGACTTGGGGTGAATGAAGGCTACCCTGTTACCAAGAATCCCTTTCCTTGGCCCCGGAGGAACTACCAGAAACCCATTAGCCGCTGCTTCACTTAGCGCCTTGTCCAGATTCTCAACGGAGACGGCAATATGGTGGAGACCCGGCCCACGCTTCTTCAGAAAATCTGCCACCGCCCCTTCATTGCCGACAGGCTCCAGAAGCTCCAACATACCGTTGTCAAACCATAACAGAGCGGTCTTCACCTTCTCCCCCGACGATTCAACATGCTCCTCCTTGCTAATCTTCAGTACCCTACGGTAAAGTTTGAGAGCGTCATCCAGAGCATCCACAGCAATTCCTATGTGGTCTATCTTCACCGCTACTTCGGCCTCCCGTTAGAGCATTCCGCGTCTAGGCTGCTCTCCGAAGACTCTGCGAAGAACATCGCTGATCTCTTGCAGCGTCGCATAGGTCTTCACCGCTTCTATGATCGGCGGCATAAGGTTGTCTCCACTCTTGGCTGAATGTTGGAGCTGTTGAAGAGCCTTATGGGCATTATTCTTGTTTCTTGTTTCTTTGAGCGTTCTAAGTCGTCTGAGCTGCTGGTCTACCGCGCGTTCGGGTATCTTGTGGGTGTTCACAGTGGGTTTTCCTTCTTCCGCAAATTTGTTGACGCCGATGACGGTTTCTTCGCCTGATTCTATTCGGACTTGAAGCCTGTAGGCGCTGTCATGGATTGCTCGTTGCATGTAGCCTGTCTCTATTGCTGCTAGGGCGCCGCCCATTCTGTTTACTTTGTTCGTTTCTTGTAGGATTTTTTTCTCCAATTCAGCTGTAAGGGATTCTAGGTAGTATGATCCCCCCAGGGGATCAGCTACTTTGGTTACGCCGCTTTCATAGGCGATGGTCTGCTGTGTTCTTAGCGCAATTTTCACTGATTCTTCTGTAGGCAAGCCAAGGGCTTCATCCCTAGAATTTGTGTGGAGTGACTGGGTGCCTCCTAATACTGCTGCGAGAGCCTGTATAGTGACTCTGATCACGTTTACATCCGGCTGCTGGGCCGTCAGGGTTTCACCACTGGTCTGCACATGGAACTTCATGGCGCAGGATTCTGCTCGCCCACCGTAATCGTCTCTAACAATCTTTGCCCATAGCCGTCTAGCAGCCCTGAACTTGGCGACCTCTTCAAAGAACTCGTTCCTGCAGGCGAAGAAGAATGACAGCCCCGGCGCAATATCATCGATCTTCAGTCCGCGTTCCAGGCATGCATCGACGTACTGCTTGGCGTTGCTCAGGGTGTATGCTACTTCTTGTACTGCAGTTGCCCCTGCTTCACGCATATGGTAGCCGCTGATGCTGATAGGATACCACTTAGGCAGATTTCTGGCGCTGTACTCTATCACGTCGACTACAAGCCTGAGGGAATGTCTGGGAGGGTAGATGTACAGGTTTCTTGCAGCGAACTCCTTCAATATGTCATTCTGCGTGGTGCCTCTGACCTGGTCTGGCGCTACGCCCTGTTTCTCTGCCACAGCAATGTACATGGCGAGAAGTATGGGGGCGGTGGCGTTGATGGTCATAGATGTGCTTACTTTGTCCACGGGTATGTCTTCGAAAAGTATCTCCATGTCTCTGAGGGTGTTGATGGGTACTCCTACTTTGCCGACTTCTCCGCGTGCTCTTTCGCTATCTGAATCATAGCCTAGTTGGGTGGGTAGGTCGAAGGCGGTGCTTAGACCGGTCTGTCCTTGGGAGAGGAGGTACTTGAATCGCTTATTGGTTTCTTCTGCGCTTCCGTAACCGGTGTATTGGCGCATGGTCCATAGACGGTCTCTGTACATGTTTGGGTAGACTCCGCGAGTGTAGGGGAATTTGCCAGGGTCGCCAAGGTTCTTCTTGTAGTCGAGTTTCCTCAGGTCACGGGGGCTGTACGTGTTCTTTACAGGTATCCCTGAGTCCGTCTGGACATTTTTTTCGCTCAACGTTTGTATCCTCCTTTGAGCATTAAAGCTAATAGGTTCCTAGCCGCGGTGTAGGGATCTGTCTTCCTCTTCAAAACGTCTTGCGCTGCTTTCTTGAATTCTGCGCCAGTTTCAGCATTGTCCTGCAGCAAGTCGTCCAACGCCCCATGCATTTCTTGTAGGATTTCGTGGGAAGCTCTAGCTTGTAGAACCACGTGTCTTCTGCCGTTGTCTAGGGAATGCTTCCTGTAGTCCTCGATGGCCCTTGCCAGTTCTGGGACGCCCGCGGCCTTTGTGGCTATTGTCTTGATTACAGGGGGCTTCCAATTGTTTTTCTCTTTTACCGCGTTTCTGATGTCTACGACAAGTCTGTCTGCGTGAGGTAGATCCGATTTGTTCACTGCAAAGACGTCGCCTATCTCCATTAATCCTGCTTTAGACATCTGGACTTCGTCGCCTAAATCGGGGATGAGAACCACGATTACTATGTCAGCTATCTTTGAGATTTCGACGTCCGCTTGACCAGTACCCACTGTTTCTATCAGGATTATGTCTTTGCCGGAGGCGTCCAGTAGTTTCACGGCTTGTGAAGCGGTTTTCGTGAGCCCGCCGTGTCCTCCTCGCGAGGCCATGCTTCTGATGAATATCTTGGGGTCTGAGGCCAGTTCAGCCATTCTCAGCCGGTCTCCTAGGAAGGCTCCTCCTGTGATGGGGCTGCTGGGGTCAAATGCCAAGATCCCTATGCTCAGCCCTTTCTTCCTGTATTCTAGAGCTGTTTTGGCGAGGAGGGTGCTTTTCCCTGTGCCCGGTGGGCCTGTGATACCGATTCTCATAGCGTGACCGGTGTGAAAATATGCGTCACGGAGGAGGTTTTCAGTCTCAGCGTCGCCGTTTTCAATCATGGAGATGGCTTTGGCTAGTGCTCTGTGGTCTCCTTGCAGAACTTTCTTGAAAAGGTTCAATGCTTAAGGTCTGGTGTATCCAGAGCCTCAAGATCGTATTTCAATATTGTTATTGCAGCTGTGTCTGCTGCGGTCTTTGCTCTTATGCAAGGAAAGGTCTAACGTGGAGGCAACATGATGGGGCTGGGATGTTTCCCTACGTTGAGTAAGAGTAGGTTCAGTCTACTCCTGCCACAGGTTCAGGTCCGTATGACGAGACTATTGCTTTGAGGGTGGTTTGTTCGCCTAGCAAGTCCCTTATTGAGAGGACAGAGATCAGTTTGCCTGCTTTGTCAACTATGACTAGATGCCTGATCTTCTTCTCTGCGAACAGTTTCGCTGCTTTGCCGATGTCGTCTTCTTGTGAAACTGTGATTATCTTCTTAGTGGACACTGTCTTTACGGGCTGCTTGAGGCTTAGGCCTTTAGCTAGGGCGCGGATGATGTCTCTTTCAGAGATCACTCCTAGGATTCTGCGCTTGTCTTTCAGGTCGGTGAGGACTACTAGACCTATCTTTTTGCCAGCCATCAGTTTGGCTGCGTCGATCAGCTTCGAGGTGACTGGCAACGTGACGGGCTTCTTGGTGATTACTTGACTTATCTGCACTGCGATTTACCCCCTTCTCTCTATGGGCACATATTTCAGGTCGAGGGTGCCCGTGTAGTATGCTTTAGGCCTGATCAGCCTGTTGTCGTCCAAATACTCCAGTGTATGGGCAGCCCAGCCTGAGATCCTAGACATAGCGAATAAGTTTGTGAAGATGTCGGTGTCGATGCCGAGATTGCTGAACACTATTCCTGAGTAGTAGTCTACGTTGGGGAAGAGTTTGGCAGCTGCTAGAGCCTTTATGGCTGCGTCCTCCACTCTTACTGCTGTCTCGTATAGGGCTGTCTTGCCTCTCTGCTTTGCTAGTTCTTCGGCTATAGGCTTGGTGACCTTGTATCTTGGGTCTAGGCTTTTGTATATCCTGTGTCCGAAGCCCATGATCTTTTCTTTCTTCTTCATGGTCTCGGTGACGAACTCCTCGGCTTTGTTTGGGCCGCCGACTCGCATGAACATCTTCAGGGCAGCTTCGTTTGCTCCGCCGTGAAGTGGGCCCTTCAGGGTGCCTATTCCTGATGTTATAGCAGAGTACATATCTGACAGGGTTGATACTGTCACGGAGCATGCGAATGATGATGCGTTCATCTCATGTTCCGCGTGAAGGATGAGCATGATGTCCATGATTTTTGCTTCTCTTTCAGTGGGTTTCTTCCCGGAGAGCATGTAGAGGAAGTTGGCTGCGTGACCAAGATCTTGATCTGGTTTTACAGCATCCTGTCCTTTACGGAGCCTGGCGAAGGTTGCTACGATGGTAGGTGCCTTCGCGAGCATTCTAAGGGCTTTTCTTACGCTTGCGTCTCTTGAGTTATCTGACGCGTCAGGGTCATGCATCCCTAGGGCGGAGATTGTTGTGCGGATCATGTCCATGGGGTGGCTGGTCTTAGGGATCAGACGCATCAGGCTCATTATCTCGTCTATGCCTCTATTCTTGGCCAAGAAGGAGTTGAAGGTGTCCAGCTGGTCTTTGGTTGGCAGTTGACCATGTATCAGCAAGTAGGCGACTTCCTCGAAGTTGGAGTTCTCGGCTAATTCTTCGATTGAGTAGCCTCTGTAGTACAGCTTGCTGTTCTCGCCGTCGATGAAACAGATCTTGCTTTCTTTTACGTAGATATTGTCAAGACCCTTGTTGATAACAGCCATACCGCTAGGTGAACTTGACATACGGTTTTCGTAATATGTGTCGGATCGTACATCTTAAACATTTCCTCGCAGTAATTATTAGATCTGTGGCTTTGGGTGAGAAGAACTGGAAAAGTTCCAAAGGCAAATATACCACGGCGGTGTTGCTCCATCGAAGCTGTTGATCGGCAGGGAAGTACCAAGAATCGAAGGTTTTTCCAAGGTCACTGGGCGACTGACATACGTGTCTGATGTCGAGGTTCCGGGAATGCTCCACGCCAAGGTTCTTCGAAGCCCCTTTCCCCATGCAAAGATCAAATCTATCTACACTTCGAAGGCTGAGAGGCTCCAAGGCGTTTGGGCTGTATTGACTGGGAAGGAGACGCCTGGAATCCCGTTTGGCTACATGGACAGTATGGCAGACAAGCTGCCGCTGTGCAGAGATGTCGTAAGATTTGTTGGAGACGAGGTTGCAGCGGTGGCTGCAGACGATCCTGAGACCGCCCTTGACGCGTTAGAGCTAATAGATGTAGAGTATGAAGAACTTGCCGCGGTCTTCGACCCTGAGGAGGCATTGAAGCCCACAGCTCCGAAGATTCACGCCAAGGGTAACGTAGCGTTCTTCAAGCGGCTTGAAGTAGGCAACGTTGATAAGGCGTTTAGTGAAGCTGACTTAATCCATGAGGGCACGTATTCAACTCACAGGCAGGCCCACGTAGCCTTCGAAACAAGGGGATGCGTCGCAGAATGGGATGCTCAAGGCAATCTGACTGTGACTAGTGCAACTCAGACACCCCACATCATGAAGACAGAGATTGCGAAGAGCATAGGAATACCCAGCTCAAAAGTGCGCGTGAAGTATCCACCGATGGGCGGCGCCTTCGGCAATAGGCTCGTCATGAGCATGCTTGAGCCCATAGCGGCCATGCTCGCAAAGAAGGCGAATCGACCTGTAAGGCTCGTCAACACCAGAGAAGAGGAGTTCCTCAGCGCAAGACCCCGCTACCCTTTGACGCTCAAACTGAAATCAGCTTTCCGAAAAGACGGACGACTCATGGGGTGCCACGCCCAGATCATCGGCGACAATGGAGCTTACAACGACAAAGGACCAGGAATAGTAGGACATGGCTATCGCATCCTCGGAGTCCTATACAATGTTCCCAACATCATCTATGAGACCAGCCTAGTATACACTAACAATCAGCCGGGCACAGCGTTCAGAGGCTTCGGCATGCCTCAAAGCAGCTTCGCCATCGAATCCCATATGGACGAGGCTGCTGAAATCCTTGGGCTCGATCCGATTCAGATACGTCTTCGAAACGTCTCTAAACCAAACATGGTAACAAACGCTGGAGCCCATATCTTCAGCAATGGTGTTGCCGAATGCGTCAGCAAAGCCACCGTTGAATCTGGTTGGGGCGAAAAACACGGCAAGAAGCGACAGGAAAACGGCTTGTTGAAGGGCATCGGCCTCGCCCTGACGCTTAACACGGGCGGAGGGAATAGAAAGTATGGATACAATTCTGCAGACGCATTCATCAAGATCAATGATGACGGCGTCATAACGCTGATCACCTCTGCAGTAGATCTGGGAACGGGGGCCGACACTGTTATGGCTCAGATAGTCGCCACTGTCCTCGGTGTAGCGATAGAAGATGTAAGAATCGTGGGCCGGGACACAGAGATCACACCTTACGACTTGGGGGCATTAGCTGATAGGACTACCTTTGTTCACGGTAATGCCGTGAAGGCTGCTGCTGAAGATGCGCGGCGCGAGCTCTTGGAGGCTGCGTCCCACATGCTGGGTAAGCCGGTGTACGAGTTTGATCTGGGAGGCGGATACGTTTCTGTGAAAAACGAGGATAAACGTGTCAGGATTGCTGAAGTAGCTTTGCACTCGATTACACGGCTAGGTAAAGCCATCAGCGGCAAAGGCAGGTACCATGATGAATTAGCTCCCAAGGTCGCGTTTGGAGAAGAAGGCGGCTTCGAGTTCAAGGGAGGCGGATTAGATTGTCCGACATGGTCCTTTGCGTGCCATATTGCAGAGGTTTCCATAGATCCTTCTACGGGTCGGGTCAAAGTTGAGAACTATGCTGCAGCCGTCGACTGTGGAACAGTGATCAACCCAATAGGGGCAAGAGGCAATGTCTTCGGAGGGATTTCGCAAGGAGTAGGCCTTACTCTGATGGAGAGACTTGTGATCGCTGATGGAGCTTTGGTTAACCCTAATCTTGGCGACTACAAGATCCCAAGCTTCAGGGATGTGCCTGCAATCAAGACTGGCTTCGTGGAGACCCATGATCCTCTCGGACCCTTTGGCGCGAAGGGACTGGGCGACGGTGTTCCTTCAGGAGTACCGGGAGCCATCGCCAACGCCATCTATGACGCTGCAAGTGTGAGAATAAGGGACCTGCCAGTAACTCCCGAGAAATTGCTGGCGGAGATGAGGAGGAACAAGGCATGAAGCCATTCACACTGGTCACGCCTAAGACGATAACTGAAGCATCTAGCTTCTTGAAGAAACATGGCGACGACGGAAGAGCCATCGCGGGAGGCACAGCCCTAGTGATCATGATGAATGAGCGTGTCTTCAACCCTGAATATCTGGTGGATCTTAGAGGACTCAAACCCCTCCGCTATGTACGGCTTGACAAAACAAGGGGGCTCCGGATCGGGAGCTTGACGACTCATCGAATGATTGAGCAGAGCCCTATCGTGGCCAAGAGATACCCTGCGTTAAAAGAAGCATTCGAGACAATCGGAAATGTCAGGATAAGGAACGTCGGGACAATCGGTGGAAACCTAGCTTACGCCGAACCTCAGTGTAATCCCCCGACAGTGCTGTCAGCTCTGGACGCAGAGATCATTGTCTCCGGACTGAAAGGCTCTCGGCGTATTCAGGCGGAGAAATTCATCACTGGAATCTATGAAACCCAGCTGAAACCAAGCGAGGTGATAACAGAGATAATTGTTCCGCCCATGCCCCCTAAAGGCAGCTGCAAGTTCCTGAAATTCACTTCAAGATCAGAGGAAGACAAGCCCACAGCAACAGTTGCCTGCTTTCTTCAGCTCGACGCCAAAGGAGTATGCAAGACGGCCAGACTCACAATCGGAGCGGTTGGCCCCGTAATCTACAGATGTGGGAAATCAGAGTCGATTCTCCAAGGGAAGCCGTTGAGCGACCAGCTATTGGCGGAGGCTGCAGATTCCTGCACAGACAGCGTTAAAGCATTGGACGATATCTACGGGTCTCCTTGGTTTAAGCTGGAAGTTTCAAGAGTTCTGATGCTTAGGGCTCTTAAGGCTGCTTGGAAGGAGGTCTCATCGTGAAGACCAGTGGCTTGCAGGAAGTGAAAATTACGGTAAACGGAGTCAAACGACTTGTCCCTGTCAAGTCGAACTGGACCTTGCTACGTCTGCTGAGACAAGGCTTCGGCTGCAACAGCGTGAAAGAAGTCTGTGGAATAGGTGAATGCGGCACCTGCACAGTGATCAAGGACGGCAAACCAGTCAGCAGCTGCATAGAACTCGCCATCAGAACCAACGGGTCTATCATCATAACCGCGGAGGGACTTGCAGTGGGCGATAGGCTCCACCCGGTTCAACAGTCCTTCGTGGAGGAAGGCGGCTTCCAATGCGGCTTCTGCACCCCAGGAATGATCGTCATGGCAAAGACACTGCTAGATGAGAATCCCACTCCAACGCTAGACGAGATCAAAGAATACATGGCCGGGAACCTGTGCAGATGCACAGGGTACTGGCAGATCGTCAGCGCCATACAGAAAGCGTCAGAAAGAATAGCTAAGACAACAGCATCACAGCCTCAGCGGCGGAACAATCGGAGACTCTAACTTCATTAGAACCGTTTTTCATCTTGCCTAGCCGATTACTTTTGAAAGGTTCTTGGCAGCCTCTGCCGTCAACTCTTTGGCCTTCCATTCAACTACCCTGCGGCCTAGACCAGCGAACTTCCCCGTCAATGTTATCTCTGCGCGAATCTTCAATGATGTGCTTGAAGATCCTTCCTCCAACAGGGTCAGATGAAGAGTCTGCTTGAAAGAGCCAAGCTTTGACACTTCTTCTCCTTGCATGTTGAACGTCGCCTCGTAGCCAATATCATCTGTCCTCTGCTCGATCAGGATTTTCTTGAAGGAGGCGCTTAGGAAGCCAAGCTTGATTTTGGCTGAAGCAGTGTACCTGCCTTTTCCGATTGGCTCTAAGCTGATTATCCCCGGAATGAGCATTTTGAGTGCAGACGGATCCTTCAACGAAGACCATATTCTTTCTCTAGGGGCATCAAGGCGCACCGTTTCTTCAATTATCAAAGGTCCATGTTACCCAGTCTAAGGAGTATAGGATTGTTCCCAATGATTTAAGGGCTACCGACCGTCTCTCCGACACTTCAAACAGCATGGTCTGTTGTCGATGTGAAATGTTCAGGCCTCTGCGGAGAAGTGTTTGTCAAGCTTCTCAGAAAAGATTTCTTTGTCCGCTTCGAGTATGGCGGCGCACTCCCTTAGGTCTAGGGCATTGAACTCAAGGTTGAGCGCCGTGAGAAGACTTCTCGCAGCCTTCTTGATTGAAGGTGAAACCAGTATTCCTCTTACAGTTGGGGAAGTCTTCCTGAGATCGGAGACGTACTTGTAGAGCTGCCTGACAGCGTCAGGCCCCACAGGATCCTTCTTCACTTCAACCAGCACGTAGTTGCCTTTAACATCCACAGCTGAGAAGTCAGCTATGCCCTCGCCGATCTCTTTCTGGGACGATGTGATCCTGAGACCTTCTTCAATCATCTCAGGGTGACGTAAGATGACTTGGTAGAGCTCTTTTTCATCCATAAGCATGTCGAATCTTGCATCGTCAACCAGTCTCATTGAAGACAACACATAGATCTTCTCAATTAATAGTTGAAGAGTTTCGCGCTGTTTAGGTCTGTACGCTTTGATCATCGTTTTGTCGCCTTCTTGGCTGACGGTTATCACCGAGCCTGGGGGCTGCCAGTTCACTGCGTCCAGCCCAGATTTTCGGTGAACCATTATGGATCGATCGGGTTTGATGACTATGAGCCTGTCTCCGAAGCCGAGTTTCGACGAAGAGCGTCCGGAGTAGTCCACTGAGCATCGGCTGAGAAGAAGTGTCAGATGGCCCTCAGCAACGCTCTTCGAGACTTCTGTAACCACTTCTTGATGTGTGGGCTCACGTTTTGTGAACAGATAGCTCAAGTCTCAGTAGGTTGAGTGGCCGAGGCTTAATATGGCATCTGCCTCCGCCTACGACGCATGGAAGCATGGGAGCAAAGACAGGTGACAGAAGGTTGAGTCTCAGTGAAGCTGAGTTTCTTGGTAAGGACGATGAGAGGAGGCTAAGAACTATTGGGGCAGTAAACGTCACAGACGTAGCATTTGCAAGCGTCGGGACGATCTCATCAGCCGGTTTTCCGCCGGTGAAGTCAAAGCAGATAGCGGAGAATGCATGTTCTTCCTTGCCATCTACCCATAGGGGGAGCAGCCTGACGGGGCGAAGGAAACTGAGGGGCAAGATATCCACAGGGTGCAGGCTCCTCGACTCAGCATTGTCAGGGGGCATCTGTACGGGCAGGGTGACCGATGTTTATGGTGCTAGTGGTGTGGGGAAGACCCAGCTCTGCCTCCAGTTATGCGTCAATGTGCAGAAGCTTAGATCTGGAAAAGGCGAGCAGTTGGCTGCGATCTATGTTGACACGGCGGCAACGTTCAGACCTGAGCGTCTGGTGGAGATGGCCCAAAGCGCGGGAATGGAAGGCGAAGGAGTGTTGAAGAAAGTATACGCGTATTCGGCGAGAAGCTTGGAGAGGCAGGTGTCGTTGCCCCGTATGATACAGGAGGTTTCAAGGCGGCTCCCCCTGGGGTTAGTGATAATTGACACCCTTACTGAAAACTTCATCTATCAGTCTTCTGCTGAGCTGCCTCTGCTTCAACGTCAGCTGCTTCTGGCAAAGCATCTCCATGAACTATCAGACCTAGCCGTAGAACGTAACCTTGCTGTTGTAGTTACCAACGGTGTTAGGGCATTGGTCGAGCAGGGTGGAGTGGAGGTGGAGGTTGGTGGAAGCGCGACCCGTTACGGTCCTCATCTGCATCTACGGCTTCAGAGGATCCAGG
This sequence comes from Nitrososphaerota archaeon, assembly GCA_016184315.1. Taxonomy (GTDB): domain Archaea; phylum Thermoproteota; class Nitrososphaeria; order Nitrososphaerales; family JACQRY01; genus JACQRY01. The sequence continues at coordinate 47,231 of JACPCU010000013.1, read as the reverse complement.
GGAGGAGAATAGCCACGGTTATGCGCCCGCCGTTCCAGCAGGTCTGCCTGAACATTGGAACAGGGGGTATCATAGATTGTTGACAGGACTTTTTGCCATGAGACAAAGGTTCAGTCAGATTTTTAGATGTCGATCACGGTGATATGGGGAGGGGATTCATGAAGGAAAATAGGGCTGTCGAGACCGTTGCCGCTGAGCAGATTCAGGAAGCAAAGACGAAGAATACGCTGCAAGAAGTTTTGAGCTTACTGGTTTCAAGTAAATCCTCTGAGGCAAAGACGCTGATAGGGGAGTCATCACGATGGTCAGAGGATCCCCGCACCCAAGGAATTAGGTATGCTCTCAAAGGCTTGTTGAACGCATTGACAGCCAAGAGTGCGATGGGTGGAGCTTTAGGCGATCCAGGTAGAAGAAACTCTCTGAGGGAGACTATGCGGAATAGGCAGGCTTCGGTGTGGAGCGACGAGTTTGACAAAGGCTACTTTGAAGTCTGGACGATGGCGCTGGGGCTCTTCGACAGCGGAGAGCTAGGGAATAATGGGTCCCGACAAAGTGTTGTAGAGGATCCAAGTGAAAAGAAACATCATGATGAAGCTGCTTAGCCCTGTGGTGAACAGTTTCTTCACCTGATCCGGTGGGATGTTGACCTTTATCCCGTATCTTACCAAATAATAGGAGATTGAGTATAGGGCGACGGCGACAAGGATGCCTCTGTATGCTTCGGGGCTTGGCCCCAAGAAGCCTAACACGCCAGATAGGATACCGGCTGTGAACCCTAATAGGACCCTAATCCAGAAAACTATGTCTAGAGGTTTCAAAGTACTGGGGTCACCACCAAGGAGGCGACGGCGATGGAGCTTGCGGATATAGAGCTGAAGCGCATAGTCATAGACCTAGGGGCCAAAGTCCGTGGCTATTACGTTAATAACGTTTATTTCGTCGATGATGAAACTGTCCTTCTGCGCCTCTGGCATCCGGTGAATCCCACTGAAAAACTGGTGCTGTCAGCCGGCAGAGGCATTTGGTTGACTCGTTTCGAGCTTGAGCAGGAAGGGCAGTCGAACCTTGTGAGAAGCCTTAGGAAAGAAGTTACGCGGCTCAAAGTAGAGGCTTTAGAACAGCCTAAAGGGGAGAGAATCGTCAAATTAATCCTCTCAGGCGACCAGAACAGAATCATCGTAGGCGAATTCTTCGGGGAAGGAAACATTATCCTCACAGACGAAAATAAGAGGATCATAACTCTGCTGCGCGCTCTGAGGGTTAGACATCGGGAACTCGTTGTTGGATCAGGTTACATATTGCCTCCTTCGAGAAGCCTCTTTGTCGAAGAATTATCACGGGATGATCTAGATTCCCTGAGGGCATCAGATCTTCAGGTGGCGAGGTGGCTCGGCCGAAGCCTCTCCTTGCCCAGAAAATATGTTCACGAGATAGTCTTGCGCGCGTCCATACCTCTGGAAGCCGTCGGCCAGCAGCTATCAGAAAGTGATCTGGCAAAACTATACGCTTCTATTCGCCAAGTCCTAGACCTGGTGGCATCTCCCTCATCGGCTCCAATACTGATACTGGACGATGGTGGAGTAGCTGGTTTCGCTCCCTTTCCTCTGTTGGATGTCGGAGAGGCTAATTCCAGAACCGCTGCATCTTTTCTTGAAGCTATAGATCAGGCGTTCTCTCAGGAGATACTTGGTCTAAGAGGGCATAGAGGCAGTGAGCAATTGGAAAAAAGGATGGAGGAGCTTAAACATTCTAGTGAAGCCCAGGGGAAGAGCCGTGAAGAATTGCTTCGAAGGGCAGTTGCTCTGCGCAGTTTTGCGGGAAAACTGATGGAAATCTCATTTGCAAGAATAGGAGCGTCTCTCAAGGATCTAGTTATCGAGGTCTTAGGCGCGAGCGTTGAGTTCCGTGAACTTGGTGGAGGGAAGAACAAGTTGGCAACCAGCGAGCTTCACTTGGAGTTTGAATCAGGCTTGTCGCCGCAGCGATTGGCCTCCATGGCGTTTGATGAAGCAAAGAGCCTTGAGGAAAAAGCAGCTGCTGTCGAGGCTGCTCAAAAAGTCCTTCTTCGGGAAATAGAGCAGTTGGAAGCCAAGATCAACGTTAGAACCGAAGCGGCGTCAGAGCAGCTGGAAGCGCCTAGTCGTAGAAGACAATGGTTTGAACGTTACCGCTGGTTCAAAACCTCCGAGGGCCTATTGGCCATTGGTGGCCGCGACGCAGCGTCCAACTCAGCGGTGATAAGGAAACACTTGGACACCCATGACACGGTGTTCCATACTGATATAGTCGGCTCACCATTCTTCGTCTTGAAGGAGGGCTCAAATGCGAGTCCCCAGAGCATACAGGAAGTAGCTCAAGCTACTGCAAGCTTCAGCAGAGCATGGTCATCAGGATTCTTTTCAGCTGACGCATATTGGGTCAACTCCGACCAAGTCAAATTAGCTGCGCCCAGCGGTCAATATCTGCCTAAAGGAAGCTTCCCCATTGTGGGAGAGAAGCATTTCCTAAAGGGGATTGCACTTACTGTTGCCATTGGCGTGACTTTTCTGGATGATCAACCGGTGATCTTTGGCGGAGCGCCTAGTGCGGTGGAACAGTGGAGCGTAGCCTACATGGTTTTGGTGCCTGACAGGGTGAAGGCGACAGACACGGCGAAGCATGTCAAGTCTCAGCTAATAGCTCGTGTAACCAGCAGAGAAGCAGAGATGTTGAAGAGGGTTTCTGTAGACGAGTTTCTCAGAGCTATGCCTCCGGGCGGGGGCAAAATAGTCCAAAAAGGGACTGGGAAGCAAAAGCGTTAAGAGCAGACAGCCTAGCGTCCATGACGGGAAAGCATTGGAAGCGGTGAGGACGAAGATACTCGTCAGAGAGGTCATGAACGGCCCCGTGATCTCAGCATCTCCTAGTGACAGCATCGCAGAAGTCGCCAAGAAAATGGTAGAGTCAAAGGTGGGCAGTGTAGTCATAATAGAAAGAGAGAAGCCAGTAGGCATAGTGACTGACGGCGACTTCGTTCAAAAAATCGTCGTCAAAGACTTGAAGCCCAGCAGCGTGAAAGCAAGAGACATTATGTCCCAGCCCATCCATACAATTGAGGCTGACAAGGATGTCTCAGACGCTGCTAGGAGCTTAAGGAAACTTGGCATAAAGAGGCTTGGGGTCACCCGCAAGGGAAGGCTTGTCGGAATCATATCCATGTCTGACATAATCTCCGTTACTCCAGAGTTGATGGAGATACTTTCAGAGAAGAGACGTATAGGAACTTGGCAAGCCGAGAGACGACCCTCCACGGTGTCAGGCTACTGTGACTCCTGCAACCAATGGTCCGATTTGCTCACCGAAATCGATGACAAGTATCTCTGCGAAAACTGTTTGACTGAAGCTAGACGTGGAAAAGAGTCGGAAACAGAAGTCCAGCCATAAGAAAAAGCTGGGAGCCATTTCACCAGCGCCCAACATAGGAGTGGGTGTTGTCTCAGGCTTCAAGGCAAGCCAGAGTGTTAAATTCGTCGTCGATGGTATGCTGGGGAGTCTGGCTAGAAAACTCAGGATTCTAGGGTTTGACGTGATCTATTCACGTGATGCTGACGACCAGTATCTCCACGACCTTAGCGTCAAAGAGAAGAGAGTACTGCTAACCTCAGACCGAGCCCTTCACTATTATGCGTCTAAAAGAGGAACATCATCGATTTTCATCTTAGAAGACAGTGACGAAAAACGTCTAGCGTACTTATTCACAGCACTGGGACTCAAAGAAGTTGACCTGGACCCTGAAGAATCCAGATGCGCCAAGTGCAACGGAGAAATCGAAACATGCAGCAAGAAAGAGTTAATCGGCATCATTCCTTCCAGCGTCCTGCAGCGCCACAACAAGTTCTACCGCTGCACCTCATGTGGAAAGACCTATTGGAAAGGTAGCCACTGGCGTCGAATCATTTTGCTGACGAGAAGATTGAAGGTTAGACTTAAAAAAGCCGGAAGAGCAAATCGAAACGAAAAAGCGGAAGCAACGTGACCCCCCATGTCGATAAGTGATATAGAAGGAGAAACATTAGTCAGGTTGGCACGCAAAACCGTAACTGATTACTTGAGCAGGGGGCATGTTGTTACTCCGGAACCAGTCTCGCCTGTGCTGCAGGAGAAGAGAGGGGTTTTTGTCACCCTGAACAAGATTACTGGCGAAGAAGCCCTGTTGCGTGGGTGCATAGGATACCCGCTGCCAGTCAAGCCTCTTGTTCAAGCACTTGTGGAAGCATCGCTCAGCTCAGCCCTCAGAGACCCCCGGTTTCCCCCTGTCAGCAAGCAAGAGCTGCCGCGTATACTGTTTGAAGTCAGCGTTTTGACCCCCCCTATACTCCTGAAGGCGGGGAAACCCAAAGAGTATCCGTCTCATATCCGTGTTGGAACAGATGGTCTGATAGTTGAATGGAAGCAGGGGAGCGGGTTGCTTCTTCCGCAAGTAGCTGTGGAGATGAGCTGGAACCCAGAAGACTTCCTCAGCAACACATGTGTGAAGGCGGGGGCCCCTCCTGACGAATGGTTGAACCACGGAACCACGATCTACAGGTTTCAGGCAGAGATTTTTGAGGAAGAGTCGCCTGGCGGCCAAGTGTTAAGGAAGAAGATCTAGGCGGGGCCCGGAGATTTGCGGCCCAGAGTCTACGTGGCGGCGTATGGTTCAGGTCTTGGCCACGTAAGCAGGATGGTTAGGGTTGCTAGAAGCGTAGAGAAGTCTGGATGCGATGTTGTTTTTTCGACGTGGGGGGAGGCTGCAGCTTATGTGGCTTCAGAGGGGTTCCGCTGCCTGAATGCTCCTAACATGGATGTGAGGTGGGACCCTGTGGGGGGCTTTGCAGGAGTCAGGCATATCGCGGCTGATTTGCCTGGTATGGTTTCATCGTTCTTCAAGCAGGTTTCTTTTGAGATGGAGAGCTTGAGGCGGTTTGGCGCGGATATTGTTCTAAGTGATTCAAGGCTCTCCGCGGTGGTGGCGTCGCATCTTCGTGGTGTTCCTAGCCTGGTGGTGCTCAACCAGATCAGGCTTCTGCTTCCTCAGGACGATTCGATCTGTTCTAGGCGCTTCCTTGAGGACCTTGGCGGAGAAGTCGTGGCTTCTCTATGGTCGCTCAGTAGGCGCATCCTGATCCCGGATCTTCCTCCGCCCTACACCATTTCGGAAAGAAATCTGTGGGGGGTGGGGAACGCGGTTAGGAAGATGCGGTATGTGGGCTTTATGGTGGAGGATCTGCGCAGCAGTGAAGAAAGATTGGCAGATGTTCAAAGAACATTGAGGCTTGATGATAAGCCGTTGGTCTTTGCTCAGATCAGCGGGCCTGAAGCCACGAAGGTGCATCTGTTGAGGCGGATTCTTGACAGCGAGATCGATTCTTCTGAGTATACCTTTGTGGTTTCAGCTGGAGTCCCTAATGGAAGCACCCAGCCTAAGAAATACGGCGACAAATGGTTTTACGAGTGGTGCCCTGTTAGAGATGAGCTCTTTCAGCTTGCGTCTCTGGTTGTCGCAAGAGGGGGTCACAGTACTCTCTCGCAAGCCATCCGATGTGGTAAACCGATGGTAATTATTCCCATTCCGCATCATAGTGAGCAGATTCAGAACGCGGAGAAGGCTGCAAGGCTTGGGGTGGCTGTGGTTTTGGACCAGTTGCGTATCGGCTCTTCAGATCTAGGGGAGGTCATCGGCCGTCTCTTGAATGAACCTGCCTGCCTGAGGAGTGTCTTGAGAATCAGGGAGCAAGCTATGCTTTACGATGGCATCGGTGAGGTTACTAAACAAATTCTTGAGTTGACTCGTTGAAGACGAGGATCAGCCTAGGTTGCCGGGAGAATCTTAGATTCCTCTAGGATTCTGTCGACTTCTTCGTCGCTTAGCTGCTCGAACTCTTCGTAAAACTGTCCAATTGCAAAGAAATAGTCAGTGGAATGAAGGCATATGACTTCATCTGCCTCGGCCCTAAGGACACTTATTGTATTGGGGGGCGCCACGGGGACTGCTACGACCACGGAATCAGGCTTGTTATTCTTCAGGAAGCCTACTGCTGCTCTTACGGTGGCGCCCGTCGCGATCCCGTCGTCGACCACGATTACCACCCTGCCCTCTACTGGGATAACGGGGGCCCTGTAGCGTTTTTTCCTCCGTTTGATCTCCTCTATCTGCGCAGATGTCTCCTCCTTCAAGTATTCTTCATCAACGCCTAGATCCTTGACCAAGCTGTCGTCAAGGATCATTGTTCCATCCTCTGCGACTGCACCTATAGCAAGCTCCGGATTCGATGGCGCTCTGATCTTCCGGGGAAACACTAGGCTCATCGGGGCACGTAGAGCCTTGGCTACTTCGAAGGCGACTACGAGTCCTCCTCGGGGTATTGCGAGGACCACTGGTTTGGATGCAGAGTAGTGAGTGAGCTTGGAGGCTAGTCTTCGGCCTGCGTCAACCCTGTCTTTGAACATCAAAGGACGCATCCCCTATGAGCCAATTCTCTCGAACATGTTTGAGTTGCTAAGGTTACTTAATACCTTGCAGGCAACCTATGCGTGGTGTTTTAACCATGTTCTCTTGTTGCTTGCGAACGAAAAGTTATTTTGAACGGTTTTGAATGAATGAGCGTTGGAGGACGCGGGAGGATGGCTAATACGGTAGTCAAGGCGTGGGCGGTCGTCGCCACAGTTCTTGTCATTGCCTTAGCCGGGTTACTATACCTTCAGGAGTCGTCGCCTCTCCGGATATCCCCTAGTTCTTCAGTAATCACCAGTTCATCCGATACGACAATCGGCTCCAAATCTTCTCCTAGGACGAATCTTACTGGAGAGCTTACTCCTCAAGAAGTCTTCAGGCTCGTAGAGGGATCTGTAGTAGCTATAACATCCAAGTCGGCTCAAGGTTCGTTGGGTCAGGGCTCAGGCTTTGTCTACGACGCTCAGGGTCATGTTGTGACCAACAACCATGTGGTTGAAGGAGCGACAAGTTTCGATGTGGCATTCAACGATGGTGATATTGTCAAGGGTAGGCTGGTTGGCGCCGATCCGTACAGTGATCTCGCAGTCATTAAGGTGGATCTGCCTCAGGGTAACCATCTTCCTTTAGCCATTGGTGACTCTTCAAGACTTGAGATTGGGCAACCGATCTTGGCTATTGGCAATCCCTTCGGATTGGGCGGATCTATGACTTCCGGCATCGTAAGTCAGCTTGGGCGTCAGCTCAGAGCTGTGGGTGGATTCCTGATAGTAGGGGTTATTCAGATCGACGCGGCGGTCAACCCGGGTAATTCTGGTGGACCGCTGCTGGATCTGAGTGGTCGTGTTGTTGGAGTGAATACGGCCATTGCGTCTGGGACTGGCGCATTCTCCGGCATAGGTTTCACGATCCCGTCGAACATGGTGAAGCGCGTGGTCCCAAGCTTGATCTCCACTGGAACATTCAAGCATCCCTTCGTAGGTGTCTCCGGTATAGATGTCACCCCGGAGATCGCGGAAGCCATGGGTCTGAAGGAAGCCCGGGGCTTCATGATAGAAAACGTTACCCCTGATGGACCTGCCGCCAAGGCGGGCCTGAAGGCAGGTAACAGGTCTCAGAATATTGACGGTGTTCAAGTTCAGCTAGGTGGAGATGTGGTTGTGGGAATCGAGAACGTCAAGGTTAGGAAGCTTGATGATATCCTCCTGTATCTCGAGGAGAATGCTTCTGTGGGGCAGACTGTGACTTTTCAAGTGTTGAGGGAGGGTAAGATATTGGATATTCGGCTGACGGTTGGAGAAAGGCCTTCGCCTACCGGCCGTCAATAGGCGTTGTATCCTGCGGTGGCCTACTGTCTGTGAATTCTTCTGTTATCATTTCCTCTACTTTTTGGAAGTAGAGTCGGGTGGCGAAGGGCATTTCGTTGAGATGGTTCTCTATCGCGTCTAATACGAATGGAACCACTCTCTTTGATGCTTTGAATCTGAATTTCATGGGTAGAACAGGGTCTTGCTCCACTACGATTGTGGAGGAGAGGTCGCTTGGGCAGTTGTTCTTGGCTTCAGATTCGATTACGGCGTACCATGTGGCCAAGACCTCTGGGTCAAAGCCTGTCTTGGCTTCTTCAATTATGGACATGAACCTATTGAGGACTTGAACTTCGGTGTCGTCTCCCAAATATGTTCTACCGGTGGCAGAATAGGGGTGATCTTGGTTTAAACAAGCAGCTCAGCAAATCCTTATCCAAATAGTTAGCTTTTTCTGTTTAAATCATTTCAAAGAGTTGTCTTCAACACAGTCGTAGCAACTCCTATTCACTTGTTCACTGATCGTATAGAATTAACAGCAGGATGCTTATGTGCTCTAAGAATCCATCTTCGTACTCGACTGATACATCTTCGGGAAAAGGCAGAGTAAGACCTGAGCCATAACTCTGAGCTTGAATTCTCAGGTTAGAGCCTAAATCGAAGGTATCATAACTACGTAGGTTATCTTGTATCAAGAACATAAGAACCTTTGAAGGTTGTTAAACCTGAGGGTTAACAACCGTCTAGGGATCAGCGTTACTCCTGCTACTAGGTTCGACCCCTCTTAATGTAACGTTCGAGCAAGGTGAGGATGTATGAAGCATTTCGGGTATCTTCTAGGTAATCTGCAGGTCGGAAAGATCGTGACACACGGAAGCTTCCAATGACCGCTTTGACTTCTTTGTATTTGATTGGGCGAGGTTTTTGGGTTGAATCTGGTGTGACTGTTAGATTGCCATCGATAGCTTGACTTAGAGAGAAGGTTCTGGCCTGAGAAGTCGTTGTCAATGAGCGCCCATCTGCAAGCGCACAGCAGAAGCTCCAGAAATCATTTACGTTTATCTCGTCTGGGATTCCGTTTGGCAAGCTAAGTCACCTCTATCTTTAGCCGAGCCTTCCGTATAATTATCTTACTGTCCTCCTCCATGAATGCAATTATGTCCTTTGGTTTGAGGTCAAGTTTCTGGATTATAGAAGAGGGCAAAGCAATTCTGTTTCCATTCTCAACTCGTGCATAAGGAATCTCCAATTCTGCCTCCTTACTGGTCTCCGTTGGCTCGGCAGAGAGTATCTTCCAGCCTGGTGTTTGAATCTCGCCATCCACCCCCGGATTGTATTGCCGGTATCGACCGTTGCCAAGATAATAGAGAAAGCGATTTGGGTCGTTAAAGTGATGTGCCGAAGGATGATTCACTGAGCATGCAACCAGTTGAGCTTGAATAGTGCCTCTGTTCACCCTATCGTCTGGATAGTGGGCATCTATGTATTCAGTAGCAGTCCTAAATGTAAGATCACCCAAATCGCCAATTGCCTCCCTAACCATCTGCCAGACAGGTTTGGAGTACTTCGCCATGGGCAACGAATTACCCTCTATGATTTAAAAGTATTACTATTGTTACTAAACTTACCCATGAATAAGCTTAGCGCAATAGCTTTAGTATCTGCCTTGGATGTTTTGGGGACTATCAGTACGTGTATCCAACAGGACTGCCGCGAATCTCTCTGGTCGGAAGGACAAGAAAATGGTTTAACACGAACCGCTAACTTAATCTAAATGATCAGCTGGGGTTGACCAGACTGGTTTGAAGGAGATCCGCGTCGCCATTGCAGGCGTGGGGAGCTGTTCCGCTGCACTGGTTCAGGGCTGGCAGTACTATAGGCAGACAGGGGACTCCTCCGATGTCTTGGGGCTTATGCACCCAGTCATGGGTGGGTATCACGTAGGCGACATCAAGTTTGTAGCCGCTTTTGATGTGAACCAGAAGAAACTCGGCAGGGATCTTTCTGAGGCAGTTTTCACAGAGCCGAATGATTGCATAAAATTCTCTGATGTTGACCGAGTGGGAGTCGAAGTGATGCCTGGGCCTATTCTCGACGGTGTGGCGCCACACATGAAGGAGCCGTTCAACGCCTACGAAGAGTCAAAGGTGAAGCCAGTGGATGTAGCAAAAGTTCTCAGAGATGTTGGCGCGGACATACTCATGAATTATCTACCTGTAGGCAGCAAGCTGGGAACCCGCCACTATGCTGAAGCATGCTTGAAGGCAGGATGCGCCCTCGTGAACTGCATACCTGAGTTCATAGCTTCCGATAAGGCGTGGGCGACGAAATTCAAAGATGCAAAGCTCCCCGTTGCTGGAGACGACATCAAGAGCCAAGTCGGCGCCACCATTCTGCACCGCACCCTTGTCAGCCTATTCCAGCAGAGAGGCGTTAAGGTGGACAAAACGTATCAGCTCAACCTTGGTGGAAACACTGATTTCCTCAACATGACTTCTGAGAAGAGGCTTAGCTCCAAGAGAATAAGCAAGACCGAAGCGGTCACCAGCCTCATTCCCTACAGCGTGCCCACAAGAATAGGACCATCAGACTACGTTCCTTTCTTGGGCGATAGGAAGATCTGCTACATCTATCTGAAGGGAAGCAAGTTCGGCGGAGTCCCTATAGAAGTCGAGGTTAAGCTGACTGTGGAGGACTCACCTAATAGTGCTGGTGTCGCCGTGGACGTGATTCGGGCTACGAAGATTGCTTTGGATCGGGGGGTCGCAGGCCCCTTGGAGAGCATCTCATCTTACTGCTTTAAGCATCCACCGGTAACGGTTTCAGATGATGTAGCTCGTAAATGGGTGGAAGAGTATGTGGAAGGCGTAAGGGAGAGGTAGTTGTTATGACTGCTCTTATGGCTGTTGTCTAGCGTTTTATTGGTATGCCTGCTTCCTCAATTATGTCCGCGTGGTCTCGGCCGATCTCATCAGGCTTTAGCTCGTTGAACTTGATGTATCGTAACTCTGAGAACCACGGAGGCGTTTTGATTTCATCTTTGATATTGGCGTCGTAGACAAAGCATAGATCCCAGTGGCCCGCTTGGTTGACATGGTTTTGGATGCCTTTGAGCTTCAAGGTGAAGTTTGATGTGTTCAGCATTTCTCTGATGAGTCTCTCTGCTGCTTGATCAGGGTGCTCCCTCCTAAGCATATGCGCCGCTGGAAGCAGAAGCTTGTCTTTCCATCTAACAGGGTTCCATGTTGGTAGAGCCCACTTGCTGCCCCAAAGATCTGGATCTGAAATCTTGCCTAACAGAATAGAATCTCCTTTTGTGGCAAGTATGAATGAGCTGAGGCAGAACCCTTCTTCTGGTGCAGCCCATTTCGGATTGAAACGGGCAAAGATTTCTGTCATAGGCTGGTTGTACGAAAAGCGGTATAAAAGGGAGCGCTCGGCCCCAAACTTGATCAGATATTGATTTAGTTTTGGGGCACAGCGTCTTACGTGAGGACTAGTCTCCCTCGCATGGGAGTCTTGATTTCAGTTGTTTACGCGACGTAGCCGCAGCTGGCGTTTGGACAAACGTAGCTGAAGCTTGTTTTTGTGTAGTAACGCTTCTCCATCTTGGTTCCGCAGCGTGGACATGCTAAAGTTTCAGCTTCCTTTGTCTTCTGTTTGAATAGACCCATCATTTTTCTCTATCACCAATGTCTTATAGATTATAAAAGATTTATAAATTTTGTGTATTTTTTTGACGTAATATTCACACTTCTGAACTCATTAGAGTGCAGACGAACACATGTGAACACAGCGAGGACGGCTGCAGGTAACGACTAGCTTACTTCCATGAGACCCATGTCAACGAATACTTCCCGCCACTTCTCCATAGTCCTCTCAGCGAGATCTTCGGAAATCCTGTTCACTTTGGGGAACTTGTCCTTCCAATAATAAGGCCTGCAGGCATCAAGAATGGCTCGAGAAGTCCTGAAGTCTTTCCGCTCGCGTCTCTCAGGAGAAACTAGCGGATCTATGCCTCCGCTCCAACAGTTCTTGATAGTGTCAATCGCAGACTCAGGGTCACATCTCGTCGCCACCGCCCACATGACCTGATTCATGTCAGTGGGATCCACGTCATCGTCCACCACTATGATGAATCTACCCGCGAAGCCAGCGGCCCTGGAAGCCGCAACAGCCATCCCTGCCTGACGGGAATGCCCCGGATACATCTGTTTGATCGAAACAACCATCATCATTCGGGAAGATACTGGCATCTCCCAAACTCCTGCTACGCCCGGAATACCACTAGCCTGAAGACTCTGCCAGACCTCCGGCACCGTCTTTATGGGCAGCGCCATGGATTGAGCCCCGTAAGTGGGGTTAAGTGGAGGAACACCGAGTATGATCGGCTCATTCCTGAACATCAGGGACTTCACCTTGACGACCAAAGGCGATTGTCCAGTGTAGTAACCGGTGTATTCGCCGAATGGTCCTTCAAGCTTCGACTCGACGCCCGGTTCAACTATGTCTCCTTCGATGGCTATCTCGCCCCAAGCGGGGATAGGCAAATCAGTGTATTTTCCTCGGATCACTTCTATTGGCGAGCCGCGTATTACTCCGGCTAGATCGTATTCACTAGTCTGCCATGGAGAACTGTAGAACGAAGAAATGAACAGCGATGGCTCGGAGCCGAAGACTGCCGCGATTGGGCATGGCTTTCCTTTGCTGTGATACTGCTCCATTATTATTCTGCCATGGCGGCCGGGTGCTAGATCTATACCCAGAGTATTCTGGCTGTGGATCTGCATTCGATATACACCGACGTTCACGTATCCTGTTTCGGGGTCGCGGGTTACCACGCAGCTCCCTGTTCCCAAATATCTGCCTCCGTCATGTTCATGCCATTTTGGGGCAGGCAGCATGTTTAGGTCCACTCTGTCACCGGTGTAATGGTTTTCCTGTATTGGGCCTGATGACACTTCTTTCGGGGGAACCGGTTTTGTTTCTGTGATCTTTGTTCGCCACTGTTTTATCGCTTCGAGCGGATGCAGGTCTGGTGGCATTCCTAGGGACAGGCATGAACGTCTAACTGTGTTCAGGAGTAGGGTTGCGACTCGGTAGCCCTGCGGGTAGTCTTTGATGTTGTCGAAGAGCAGCGCGGGGCCATGTTTTCTAGCCACTATTTCGGCGATGGCGCCTAACTCCAGATTCCAGTCGGTATTCTCGATGATTCTGAGTTCACCTGCCTTGTCGAGAGTGTTCAGAAAGTCTCTGAGATCCCTGTAGCTCATAGCTGTCCTGCAATTGGTTTGACGCTAAAAGCGTTTCCTATGCTCTTCGTCCTTTGATGTGGTATTGGCGGTAATTTCTTTTGTTTTGTAATGTTATTTCTGGATAAGTGAGCTTTTTCTGTCTATTTGACATAATGCTGGCAGATATCTTTGAAGGAGCAAGACATGGTGTCATTTGTGAAAGCATGGAGTACTCTGATTGCTAGCTCGAAGGCTACTATCGGACATCTTCTATAGGAATCCAAACAGTTTTCCTATACTCTCTCAACATTAGCCATCCCAAGGTTCTTCCTGAGCTGCGTTTTCCCCCACGATCTTTCCGCCTACTAGGCACTCTGAGGCGTTTCCGGATTGGAGGTAGAGGTGGCCGAAGATGCTGGTTATTTCCCCTGCGGCGTACAGCCTTTTGATGGGGTTATCAAGCGAATCCAGAACCCTGTGAGCAGGGTCATGAGCGAGTCCTCCCTGCGTGTTTGAGATTATGGGCAATACTTCGACTGCGTAGAACGGAGGCTTCGATATTGGCGCCATGCTTCCTTCTGGTCTGTGGAAGTCATGGTCTACCCTATCTTCACATATGCGGTTCCATCTACTAACTGTCTCCTTGAGTATCTCAGGATCTATGTTGATGGTTGTCGCCAACGTTTCGATGCTCGATCCCTTTTTGATCCAGCCTTTCCTTACCTCCTCCAAGTTGTTGCTGCTCCACTCATATCTGCTCGCTGCGTCATCATAGTCCGTGTAGTATGAGACGAAAATAGGGCCAGTTGTTACGCCATCTTCGTCAAGAAGCATATACGACGGTATATTCGGGTAGTCCTGCAGATCGGTATCATAGTAACTCATGGCTCTCCACGGACTGTCCTGTGGAGCGATAGGCTGCTCGTTCATGTATCTCTTGCCTAATCTATTGACGATTATCCATGGGAATATCCTCACCCCTTTGGAGTCTCGGCCTCCTGAGAATCTATGGCGAAGTGCGACGGGCAATTCAGGGTGCTTGAAGCCGTAGGATCCGTGTATGTGCCACATGTGCCAAAGCTTGGCTCCGACTTTCTGGGCGGCTCTTATTCCATCCCCCTCGTTGCCGGATGGGCAAGCTGCGTAGACTGGCTGGGCTTGAAAGAACTGCAGTTTCATTTCCTGATTGTGTTCGAATCCGCCGCAGGTAAGTATGACAGCCTTCCTGGCCTTTATTGTGACTTCTCTGCCGTCTTGCTGTGCGACGCAGCCAACGACTTCGCCGCCTTCTCCTGTTAGGAGTCTTCTGAATGGAGTTGACATCATGATCTCTATGTCGCTCTTTCTTACCTGTTCTTCGAGAATCTTGAAGATAGTCCAGCCTGCGCCGTGGGTGCGCAGCCAAGAGTATCTTTCGAAAGCAGGGTTTTCTTTTGGCTTAAAGTGTCCGAAGGTCTCTCCTCCTTCGAATCGGTAGGTTCCACCCGTGTTATGCTTCTCGATGTAGTCTAGACCGGCTTGAGCTGCAAGTCCTTTGAGAAACGGTAGAACCTGAGTGAAGCCTACAGCCATGCTTCTTAGCACCGGATCAGGAGTTGTGTTCAAGCACGTCCGTTTGAAGTACTTGAACGCCAGTTCAGCGTCATCTGCGAAACGGAAACCTCCTCCTGCGAAGATTGATAGACCTCCTGGGTGAGATTTCTTCTCAAGCAGGATAACTTTCGCGCCGAGTTTGTCAGCCTCCAGTGCGGCAACGGCTCCAGCGTAACCGAATCCCACGACCACTATGTCAGTTGACTTATCCCAATTCAGGGTTGTTGCCATGATAACTGGGTACCTCTTTTCGTGTTGGAAAATAAACTAGATCCTTAGATTATGCCTACCAAGGCGAGTCTGCAGATTCGGTGCCGGTTCCGGAGCTGCCGCTAAGGAGCGGTGAAATAAAGAAGAGGGGGATGTGTTAGCCGAAGTAGGATTTTATGATTGGTTCCCAGCTCTTCGGGTTCTTGAGGAATTCAGAGTTGATGGCAAAGACCTTCATGCCTGGAGGTAGAACCTTTGCTAAGGAGACTTGGTGATCCAGTGTTGCTAGTGCTGGTGGCCTTCCGCTTTCAGCTATGGCTCGCTGACCTTGGGGGCTGAAGAGCCACTGAACTAATAGTTTGGCGAAGTTTGGATTGGCTGCCTTCTTGCTTATGGCTATTGCGTTTGACCCTGCCGCTGTTATTCCGATCGGTTCCTGGGTCGGCCAAGCGGTCTTTACTGGTGTTCCCGGTCTCTGGGTGATGAGGTCGTTGAGTTTGAGTATGCCTATGGGGAACTCTCCTGCCACTACCTTGGTGTAAGCTTCGCTGGAGCTAGCTGTTCCGAATAGTTCGTTGGCGGCCAGTCCCTTCATCCAGCGGTCCCACTGGTCTCTGGGCATTACAAGTTGAAGGTCTGCCATGACTCTTGCGCCATAGTCTAGGACCTTGGGGTTTTGGGTTACCAGCTTACCCTTCCATTTGGGATCTGCGAGTTCAAGCCATCCTTTCGGAGCATCTGTGTCCTTCACCAAGTTCGTGTTGTAGGCAATTACTTCGGGCAGGAGCGAGGAGGCGAATATCAAGGCTTGTTGTCGATCTGGCAGTATAGCGGCGTCAGGATAGAGAGATAGATACTTCATGTTGGGGAACGGCTGTGCGTATTGCACTATTTCGCCCATCATAGCTGTTGCTGCCTGCATTACCAAGTCTGCACTGGGTGCTCCGGCTTGGTATTCTGATGCGAATCTTGCTCTGAGTGGAGCAAATCCTTCTACGTATCTGGGCTCTGCGGGTGCCCATGGGTAAGATTCTCTGAATCTAGGCCAGATGATGCCGAGGAAAGCTGGAGCATCCATGTTGCCGTAGACTAGGGGTGCTTTTTCTTTCTTCGCGGCTTCCTCGAGGGCTTGCTCAGCCTTGAGGGCTGCAAGTTCCTGTTGTGATTGCTGTGCAACCTTCTCGGCTTGTGCTAGGCGTGTCTGGGCGTCTTGAAGTGATTTCTCGAGTCCTCCAATTCTCTGGTCTACTAGGCTTCGGATGGCGGTCTGCTCTTGTTTCACCGAGTTAACAGAGCTTTCTAATGGGGAGATCTTAGAGTTGACTTGGCTAGTTTGCGTTGTGATTTGACTGGCCAGATCTTTTCTTGCTTGATCGATTTGGCCTGAGATTGGGCTTAGGGCGGATGATGAGTAGGCCAAGCTTCCTGCGCTGATGAGTATGGCTAATACAGCGACGGATAGAGTAACCTTATCTGCCATGTTTCTCGTCGCCCAGTGAGTAGTATTTAAGTGAAATGGAATGGATGTTATAATAATTCATATTCTAGCCCTGTATTTCAATGATTATTGAGAGTTTTGTTAGTTGGTCACCCATCTTTCTTAAGAACCAGAAGATGAGTGTGAGAGCAGGCGGTAAACCCTTGAAGATGACATTCCGGGCCATCCTGAGTTTGCTCAAATGGCATGCGGTAAGCCCACGAACCCATTGAATCTCGGGGTAGACTTTTCTGAAGCTTTGTCATCCAAGTCACCATCATAGACGGGGAGAAGCAGATGGCACAGGAATTCTCCGCCAAAATACACAAGTTCGGAATCAATCCTTGTATCGATGTTCCTAAGAGAATCAGTGAGGTATTTGGCAGGCGCGGCTACATACCCGTGCTTGCAACTATCAAAGGACTCGCTTTCAGAGCCACACTTGTTCCCGTTGGAGGCGGGCAACATCGGCTCTACATTAACGGCGATATGCGGAGGAAAGCAGGAGTTGGTGTTGGCGATCGGATCGATGTCAAGTTGGAGTTGGATATGGAGCCGCGGGTCACGCCGATGCCTATGGAGTTCGCCTTAGCTCTCCAGAGAAACAGTGACGCAAAGGCAGCCTTTGAAAAACTATTGCCTTCACGTCAAAAAGATATTTTGACGTATCTCTGTTATCTGAAGAGACCCGAGTCACTGAAAAGAAATATCGAGAAAATAATTGCTAAGCTTGTTGGTCAACCCAGATGAGAAATAGAGATTGATGCGTGGAAAAGAAGCCCTCGAGAACTAAGAGTTGATCAGAAACCCACTCTAAGTTCTGTTACACTTCGGCTTCAT
This sequence comes from Nitrososphaerota archaeon, assembly GCA_016184315.1. Taxonomy (GTDB): domain Archaea; phylum Thermoproteota; class Nitrososphaeria; order Nitrososphaerales; family JACQRY01; genus JACQRY01. The sequence goes on along the minus strand of JACPCU010000013.1, from coordinate 30,098 downwards.
GCTTTTCTGGTGAAGAGTGAATTCAGGGCCTGTGGTCGTGTTCGTGCTCGTGGGGCACTACTGATCTGCCTGTTTCTGCTCTCAGATTGCCTTTCTTTTTGATGCCGAGTTGCTTGGGGATTATTTCGTCGATCTCTTTCCTTATCCACTCCAAGGGGTCCTTGGCGTAGTCTTTGAGGTAGTTGCCGTCGTAGGTTATTCCGGGGATTGCGGGCACCCAGTCGTACTTGAAGATCTTCTCTGGGTCTCCGTATTTGGAGGCTACTTTTCTGACGTAGGGGTCGTCGAATAGGGTTATCCAGCCTTTGTCTACGAGTTTTATCCACTGATTGGTGTCTCTGAGTCTTACTTCGTATGTTATGAAGTAGTTGTGTATGTGAGCGGAGTGGCAGTATGGCAAGTCCTTCTGCTTGCAGAACTTCATCACGTTGTCGAACTTGTCTTTGAACGGTCTCTGCCTTTCGATGAGATCGAGGGCTTGCAGGCCGAAGCCCCAGTGGATTGTGCCTGCCCTGTTGCGCTCAGAGTCGTTGGTCATGAAGATAGGTGTGTTGAAGAGTTCTCTGATGTGTCTGAAGCCTCTGGGATTCGTTGCCAATGCACACTCATGAATGTAGTAGTAGCCTGGCGAGGGGAACTCGGGCCACTGCTGACTCCTGTAACGATCCCAGTAATCATTCCACATCCCGCCGAACTTCCCTCCACCCTCAATCTTCTCAACCAAACCGTGTCTGACATAGACTTTGGCATAGGGGAAGAAGCCGAAGTGGTTGGATGTGCCTGCTATGACGCCGTTTGCCTCTGGGAATGATGGTGGTCTGGGATACATGAAGAGGTGGTTACTAGGTTGGCTTTCTTCTCTCCAAAGCTTCGCTTCTTCTTCACTCATGGTAAAGGTGATGTCAGTGCCCTCTTCGTCCCGTATCCTGACTTCTTCCACCTCAGGCATCAGGTTCTTGATCTTATCCTCGACGAGGTTCCAGACTTCTCCCGGGAACTCCGCGAATAGCCTAGCATACTCATAGCTGGTGAAGGGCCAGAGACTCTTGTACGGTCCTGCCACTATGGCTTTGTAGTGTGACCATCCTCCGGGCCCGGCTAGAAGCTTGTCATACTTCTTTGGTAGTTTCTCAAGGTATTCCTTCAAAGCGTGATGAGCACTCCAGTTCTTCTCGATCATATCCTTCGAGGCGTCTGAGTCTTCCAAGAACTTACGGTAGCCGAACCATGCTGGAAAGAACGCGAATTCATCCCAAGCACGATCAGCACTAAAATTGGGGTTCGTCTTGAAGCCTTGAACCTTTGCCTCTGAAACTACGTCTATCTCGCCAGCACCCTTCTCCTTTATGGCGTCAACAATAGCGTCAAGCAGCTTCTTGTCTTGGTGGACGGGTATAACTATCAGAACCTTTTCTCCTTTCTTCACTGGGCCTATGGCGTATCGCCCGTATTCCAATTCCACTAGTTTCTTCGCGACCCGTTTGACCTCTTTATCGCTGGGCGCCTCCATTATTTCCTTAGGATAGACGTATTCTTTGTGTTCCATTGGCATCGATCCGTTTGCAAACCCAGAAATATATATTATAAGCTAAGGGAATTGTTCCCAAGCCTAGATTCATCTAGATGTTTTTAGTTACAGGAGCCCCGAGCGGGATTTGAACCCGCGATCTTCCGCTTTCTCAGCTATACGAGGCGGACGCAGTAGACCGCGCTATGCTACCGGGGCCCGTCACTGGGCTCCAGTAAGTCTTGCAGAAAAAGTCTTGCATGAGGAAACGCTATGTCCGCAATAGGATTCACCGGTTCATTCTTGTCGGCTGCACAGTGCGACTAACTGTGATTCAACTAGACTATATTGGGACATCAATTCGGACGCAATGATCGTTCCTTCTCTGGTTAGAGTGTATGTCCGTCTTCTGCCATCTTCATGCGATTTGAGGAACCTCTTTCTCTCCAACTCGTCTAGGACAGGGTAGACTGTCCCGGGGCTCAGCAGGAGCTTGAATTCCTGGTAGACTTGGCCGATTATGTCGTAGCCGCATATGGGGCGTATCCGCGCAGCGGAGAGGATAATGAGGTCTAGTGCGGAGCGGATGCATCTGCCTTTCAGCTCCCTGTTGGCGCCGATGATTAGGTTCGTTAACTGTTCGCGTGTTAATGGTGATTCGTTTGTCCTCTTCTTTACTTCGTGATCATGCAAGACCATCATACTGTTCTAACGCAAATAATTGCTGTTATACAGTATTAAAACCTATCGTTATTCAGTAATATTACTGTGGGCGACCGATGGATATAAGTCGAAGGGTTACCAACCCTGCTCGGAAAAACAGGTTGAGAATAGGCAGATTTTCGGTGCCGCGTACGCGCCTTTACCCTACTCTCATTGATGCGGTAAAGACGCTCCATGACAAGTATGGTACCCAAGCTACCACTGACCTCGACTCTGTGGCAAAAACGTTGGGTCATGCCTCCACGCGAAGCGGCACCTTTCTTCTCAAGCTTGCAGACCTAAGAGCCTACGGTCTCATAGAGGGCAGAGGAGAGGTAAAGGTCAGCGACATTGGCAGAAAAATCAGCGAACCCTCCACTAGAGAAGAGGAAGCCCAAGCGTTAGAGAGCGCAGTCAACAACATACCCCTCTGGAGGGAGGTCTACCAGCGATTCGGAACAGAGCTGCCCAGCGAATTTACAGATGAACTTGCATCCATTGTTGGCTGTTCTAAGGAGGAAGCCGCCGAGAAAGCGGAGATGATTATCAAGAGTTACCTCGCCGACACGAAGCCTCTAAGAACGCTCCGCAGACCCATAACAAAAAACGAGCCCAGCGCAATCAAAGAAGCCCCGATTCAACGCGTCATAGAGATCAAACTAGGCGAAATCCACATCTCTCTGCCCGCCAACAAGAGAGACATCGAAACAGCTAGGAGTCTACTTGACATTTTGGAGAAGAGGCTACGAGACTCTGGAAAGGAGCGTCAGACAGATGCTTAGGATTTTCCTAGTTTCTCCACGATTTCGGCGAACTCTTCGTCCGTCAAGATTCTCTTCTTTTCGACTGCGAAGAGCTTAACCTTGTAGAGCACCTCGTCCACCTTTTCAAGCGGAATATCCAAGCCCAGCTTCTTGGCCTTGTAGAGGATCGTGTCTCTACCGCTCTTCTTCCCGATGACCACATTCACCTTGCCATGGCCTACTGCTTCAGGGGTGAAGGGGAACATTTCGGTAGGCATATTGAGGGGTTCAAGCCTCGACCACCAACCTCCCACTATCCCCGACTCCGTAGTGAACACATTGCTCCCTACAACCGGCTTGTTAGGAGGCATCTTCACACCTGTAAGATCCTGAACAAGATTAGAAAGCGCGTAAAGCTTCTCAGGCTTAACGTCACTGTCAACACCGTAGAGCAGCTTCATAGCCATCACCGCCTCCTCCAGGGAAGTGTTGCCGACCCTCTCACCGATCCCGTTCACCGTCGTATGAATAGTCTGCACACCTGCCTCCACAGCAGCCATAGCGTTAGCCACACCCAACCCAAAGTCGTTGTGACCATGGAAGTGCAGGGGCTTACGGACCTTCTCCCGAACCTTATCAACAAAATACTTCACCGCGTGAGGATGACACACACCGAAGGTGTCAACAACAGCCAACTCATCCATATGCCCATCACTGTACACAGCGTCAATGATCTTCCAGTAGGACTCCGGCGCCCTAGTAGAATCTATGGTGAAGAACGTAACCTTCAACCCGTGGGCAGCAGCATACAAAGTCGCCTCCACAGAAAGCTCAATAGCCTTCTCAACAGGCCACCCATACGCATACTCGATCAAGTGATGGCTCGAAGGAATCTCCATGACTATCCCCTCCACGTCACACTTCCTCGCCAACTCAACGTCAGCCTTCATGCACCTCGAAAAAGCATAGACATCGGCCTGCAGCCCCAGCTTAGCAATATCCCTGATCGTGGCAGCCTCAAAATCCGCCACAGCAGGCATACCCGCCTCAATCATGTTCACCCCCGCCTCATCCAAAGCCTGAGCAACCCTGATCTTCTCATCCCTGCGGAGAACGATGTTGGACTGCTGCTCCCCGTCCCTCAGAGTCGTGTCAAGAATGTTGACCCTCGACGGCAGCTTAAGGTTCTCACGAACCTCATCCAGAAAGTTGTAAGGACTCACGAACCATTTGTCGCTCCTCCAAGGCTCCTTGCTCAAAGTCTGAATCAACAATGACCGAATCAAGCCTCCTTTTATACGCTACCCCGCCCCCACGCAAACTCAAACATACCCCCATCCTTCCAAAGAAACACATCACCCTAACCACATCCCCCATCACTCCCCCACAAACACGCCCTCCATGACGACACCTAGGTCTCTCTCTGTCTGTCTCTCCCCCCTCTCACCCGCCCCCAACCCGATCCGAAGACCTTAACAGCCACCCCCACAAACACAGAAACCATGAAATTCGGAATCCACCTCATGCCCTTCGAATCCACCTTTGAAACCCTACTCAACGACGCCACAGAAGCCGCCCGCCTAGGCTACGACTCCATATGGATGGGAGAAGCCCACGGCTCCAAAGGATCATACCCCTCACCCCTCATCCCACTAACATGGATAGCCGCATCAACCAAAAAACTAACCCTAGGCACCAGCGTCATGATCCCACCCATGTACCACCCCGTAAGACTCGCAGAAGAAACAGCCCTCCTCGACATGATCTCAGGCGGAAGACTAATCCTAGGAGCAGGCCTCGGAGGCACACGGTTCAGAGACGACTACACCGCATACGGCATGGAACCCAAAGGCAGAGCAAGCAGATTCAAAGAACAACTAGAAATCATACGGAAACTCTGGCGCGGCGAAACCGTCTCCCACAACGGCAACTTCTACACCCTTGAAGGAGCCAAACTAGCCTTCACCCCAACCCAAAGCGGAGGACCACCAATCTGGATCGGCGGCAGAACAGACTCAGGAACAAGACTAGCAGCAGCCGTAGGAGACGCCTTCCTCCCCGGACCCAGCATACCCATCTCCGGACTGAAACGCTTCTACAACATCTACGACGCAGCCCTCAAGACCAGCGAAAAACCCAAAGAGAGACCCCTCATGCGGGAGACCACCATCAACCCAACCGAAGAAGAAAGCAGAAGAGACGACCAACTAGTAACAGAATACTTCACAAAATCCTACCTCAAAGCCCCCTCAGTCAAAGAACTACACGACTCCGACCCAACCAAGCTCCCAGCCAACACCTTCATCCGCGGAGACCCCGGCGAATGCGTCAAAAGAACAGAGTTCTACGCCAAGGAATTCAACACCGATCACCTGATCCTGAGATTCAGGTTCTCAGGCATGAGCGACGAAAACATTCACATGAAGATGAGACTCTTCGCCGAGAAAGTGATCCCCAGCTTCAGATAGATCCAACAGATCTTACTCTACGTAGACAGCCGGCCGATAAGGCTTAGCGTTAACACCCCTCTTCAAAGGATCATACCTTTCTGGATCATGCTCAGCGTAAACCTGAATCTCTGCCTCAAGCTCATTGCCAAAGAAGTCCTTAGCATCCCTCAGAATAGAATGCTCATCAAGCTGACCCACCCTGAATCTCACCCCTCTCCTGTCCGATGGCAGAGCTGTCAGGTCTGAAGGAAGTTTCTGGGCGAGTGAAGATACCTCTTTTGCACGCGCCTTCATCTCTGGGTCATCCATCAACCGGCGCATCAATGCGCCGGTATTAACCTGCCCTTCCTCAGCCAACTTCAGAGCCTCAAGATACGCCTTCCACTTCCACTTAGCAGCAGTGTAGAAGACGATGCGCTTAGGATTGACCTTCATGACCCTAATGATGCTCTGAGTATCCTCCAAAAGGCTCTTGACTAGCTCTTCTGCCTCCTCCGCCACAGGGTCAATCTTCGATGTATCAGGCTGAGGCCAAGACGCGTTTGACGCAAACCCGTCTTTACCTAGAAGAGACCATATCTCTTCGCATAAGTGGGGCGTGAACGGAGCAAGTAGTCTTACTCTAGCCTCCACTGCTCTGCTGAGAACGCTGTTGACCTTCCTTTTCGCAGCTTGACCCTGGTTCCCGCTTATTCTCCGCACGTACCACTGGATGTCTTGGTCGAAGAGATACACGCAGTGATGTATCGCCTCTCTTACCCTCAGCTTCTCCATGGCTTCGCCAGTGGAAGCTATATGGCTTTGCAGTCGACTTAGGAGCCAACGATCGATCACGCTTGAGGCGCCATCTTCTTCTGCTCCTTCCTCCTTGATCTGCATGGCCATAGCATAGAATTTTTCAAGCCTCTCTCTGAATGTTCTCACCATTTCGAGGCTTACATCCGCGTCTTGCAGGAGCTCAGCTGTCGCCATTATAGTGAGCCTGAGGGGATCAGCGGCATAGGTCTCGATGGCGCTTCTAAGGGGCACGATATTTCCGAAGGACTTGGACATTTTCTTCCCATCCATCAGGACGCTTCCGTTGACAACTATCTGCCGTGGCCAGTTTTCCTTGGGGAAGATCGCTGAGTGGTTAAAGATGAAGAATGTGAGATGGTTGGGCACAAGGTCTCTGCCTGAGTGCCTGCTGTCCAACGGGTAGAAGTACGCGAATTCCTGTCTAATCTCCTCTAGTATGTCTAGATCTGTTCGTGAAGAGGTTGCAACCTGCGTAGGGTCACCTTTTCCGAGCAACACGTAGTCGAAGAAGGCTTCAGTGAGCTGCGATACAAACATCTTATGCTTGTTGATGGACTTGGCGAGGACATAGTAGGCCATGTATATGGTGGAGTCGGAGAGGCTCTCAATGATCCAAGTCTTCTCCCACGGCACAGGAGTGCCCAGCCCCGATTTTCTTGCACACGCCTTCTCCTTCAGCCAACCGATGGTGTACTCAAACTCGCTGCGAATGTCCTCAGGGAGAAGGCTCATATCCTTCAAGCATTCTTCCGCGAGGCGCTTCCACTCCTTGTCGCCGTAGTTGATGAACCACTGGTTTTCGAAGATTTTGACGACGCATTCTGCGCCGCACCTGCACACCACGGGTCTATTCGTTATTTCAGGTAGCGGGAAAGCCTTCTTCCCAGCTAGCAATGCATCTTTAACTCTATCACGGGCATCCGCAACAGGCAGCCCAGAGTATTTGCCGCATGACTGTCTCATCTGCCCTTTGTGGAATTCATGTGAATAAAGCTCTGATGTTGCTTCTTCGAGCTTCGGGTCGTCCTGAGAAGTGACTTTCAGCCTATGGATCAGCTCCATGGCAGGGTTTTCAGAGTAGCCTTCGGAATCTACTATTGTTATCGCGTCTATTCTCTTCACTGATTCCTGTTGTAGATTGAATTCTCGGAGAGTCTCTGTGTCCGCAGCCAAGTCGATTAAAGCCTGCATGTCGTATGGCGCGTGAGCTGGGACTGACATCACCACTCCTGTAGCATTCTTCGGGTCGACGAAGGTAGCGGGCAGGATCAGCAGGGATGAACCTGTGACAGGGTTCTTCGCTGACTTACCTATGAGCTGAGAACCCTTGAACCTGCTCCTTTCATTTGCGTTTATCCCCAAATACTCCATCTTCTTGGCGCTTTCCTTGCTCACGATAAGATACTCGCCGTCAACCTCTATCTTTACGTAATCCGCTTCAGGGTTCAGCCACATGTTAGTGACACCGAAGATGGTTTCACATCGCAGGGTCGCAGCCGGTAGATACGCGTCTTCGAACGGGAACTTAATCACGGTATACTCGCCTATCTCCGGCTCGATGTCTCCAAGCGTATCATGCTGACCAACAGGGTTGCCGTCGTTGGGGCACCAGCCCACTGGGTGGCTGCCCTGTGTGATCAAGCCTTTGTCGTGGAGTTTCTTGAACTGCCATTCGATGAACTTGCTGTAAGTGGGATCGACGGTGGTGAATTCTCTTCTCCAATCCATTGAGTAACCTATCTCTTTCATTCCTGCTTTGATCTCTTCGTGGAAGTATCTGGCGATGTCAAGGGGTTTCGATAGTGAGGCCAGCATGTTTTCAGGGACTTTGTAGATGCGGGTGAAGGTATCTAGGAGTTCATGGTCTTTGTTTGCCAGCCTCTTGGCCATGGCGAGTATCGGGGTGCCAGTGTAGTGGAAGGCCATGGGGAAGAGAACATTGTATCCCTTCATCCTCATGTAGCGGGCGTGCACGTCTGCCAGTGTGTAGGTTCGTCCGTGGCCGATGTGCTGCGGTGAGTTGGGGTAAGGGTAGGCTACTGTCAGGAAGTATTTGGGTTTGGAGGTATCTGGGTTAGCTTCAAAGATGTGGGCTTCCTCCCACTTCTTTCTCCACTTTTCCTCTATCTTGTGCCACTCTATAGGCAAGATCCTTGATTCACCATAATCCTATTTTTGGCGGTCAAGAGTATTCTTCACATATGTGAGAAGAGATTTCTTGGCTTCATCAATCTTGTCCACTATTGTTCCTCCTCCTTGACCAAAGGCTGCGTCTCCTCCGCCTGATCCGCCTACAAGCTTAGCGATCTCTTTTGTAGCGTTGCCGGCATGCACTCCTCTCTTTTGTGCGTCTTTGCCACTGAAAATCAATACTCTGACACGGCCGTTTCTCGGCAGAAACGCTGCATACACCATTTCCGGGTTGACGTTGACCGCTTGCTCTCCTAAAGCAATCTGATATTCGTCGTCCAGATCAACATCTGGGCTTACATGGATCTTCACGCCGTCAATGCTGGTTGCTGACGACGCGATCTCTTTGGCGAGTGCTGATGAAACCCTCTTCATCAAGGTCCTCTGCTGTTTCTTAAGGTTCTCTAGATGGGTTAGACTGTTGTTCACCGATTCAACAATCTTGTCCTGCGGTGCGCCTAGGCGTTGACTCAGCTCGGAAACGGTTTGGGCTTGGGACTGAATTTGTTTTAACGCCACTTCCCCTGCTACGAATTCGAGGCGCTCTATGCCGTCTTGGACGCGCTCAGCTTTCAGGATCTTGATGAAGCCTATATCTCCTGTTCTTGTGCAATGGGTTCCGCCGCATGCCTCTACGTCCCATCCCGAGATGTTCTGTATTCTGACTTCTTTTCCTGGGACTACGCCTCCCTGGTAGATGGTGAAGCCGTATTTGTTTTCAGCTTCGCCTCTGGGCAAGATTTCTTTGATTACAGGGACGTTTTTGATTACGATTTCGTTGGCCATTTCTTCCAGCTTCTGGATGTCTTCTCTGGTTAGATGCGCGTAGTGGGTGACGTCGAGTCTTGCTTTGTCGATGTCTTTGTAGGCGGAGTGCTGCCATACCCATGGGCCGAGGAGCTTTCTTGCAGCCCCGTTCAACACGTGTGTGGCGGTGTGGTGCCTCATCAGGATGCCTCTTCTGTGCCTGTCGACGCTGCAGTTTACGGTCTGTCCCTCGGTGAACGGTGGCGGATTCTTCAGTTCGTGTACGACCACATGCCCGTACTTCTCTACGTTGACTACTTCGAAGTCTTCTATCTTGCCTATGTCGGGTTCCTGTCCTCCTGACCGGGCGTAGAAAGATGTCCCGTCGAGAATGATGAATCTTCCTTCGAAGACCTTGAGGATCTTGGCTTGGAAGTCGAATAGGTTTTGATCCTCGTAGAAGAGTAGCCTTGTTGGAGCTAGTCCATCTACATCGAACTTGTAGGTCTCAACCATCTTCTTTGGGACCACGTGTCTCGCGGTTACCTTGGCGTAGAAGTCTTGCGGGATAGCAATTTGTAAACCGTGTTTTACAAGCATTTCCGGTGTGACTCCCTCTGAGTCGTAGAGTCTGATCAGGTCTTCTTCGCCCAGCGGCGTCGTAGATTTCTGGAGAGTGGTAGCTAGCTTCCCGATCCTTTCTCTGGTGCTCTGATACCTCTTCTCCTCTACGCCTAGGATGATCTCGATGTCGTTCTTATGTTCGTCCAGCTCAGGGTATATTGGGCGCAGATAGTCGACGTGCCACTTTGCAACATCTTCGAGCTTTAGCTTCCATTTGAACTCGTTAAGGAAGTCTATTGCCCTCCTGTATATTACGCGGAGATTGTATCCTCCGCCCACGTTGCTGGGGAGACCGCCGTCTGCAATAGCGAAGGCAAGGGTGCGTGCGTGATCAGCAACAGCGTAGATCGCTTCTAGGGGTTTGACCTTCTTCTCCAGCTCTTCCAGAGACACGCCTAGGCTTTGGGCTACCTTGGTCTTCGCTGCTCTGATGTCTGGGGTTTCATCGACATTGACTGTGCCTGCGATCTTAGCGTACTGCATGAAGAAGTCCTCGTCGTATTCTACTCCCAGCTCCTTCAGCATTCTTGGGATCACTGGTCCGAAGACGCAGTCGTAGCTTGTAGGGGTGCCTTGTGTGATCCAAGTGAATCTTTCTAGGCCTGCGCCCATGTCGATGACCTTCTCAGGCATCTCCTTGTGGTCATCAATGGTGCCTTCGAAGGCGGTGAAGACGGCGTTGCCCAGCTCCAAGCCTCTAGCGTGATACTCTAATGAGTAGCCGAAGGCTCCGTAGCCCACCCATACGTCTTCAAGGAAGACTATCTCCTCCTTCGGGATCTTCAACACCTGGGTCAGCATGTCGTAATCTAGGTCTATGCAGCGGTCTTTCCAGTAACCCTCTGAGTTGGCGATGGCCGCTTGTCCTATCATGCAGAAAGAAGTGTAATGTCTGCCTGAAACCCCGACGTTCTGTATGTCGTTGAATCGGAGGCACATCTGGGGCACAATAAGAGGGTTAGCAGGCACTTCAAACACAACTTTCCCGCCTTCTATCCTCTGGAAGTCTATGATGGAGGCCACGGTGAAGAACAGGTCAGGTCTCCACCTGCAAACCACGGGGTAGCGCCTAACACTGGTGTGGCCGTTCTTCACGAAGAATTCTTCTACTCTCTTCCAGGTTTCAATGTAGTCTAGTCTAATTGGTGTGGGGGGATTGCCGAGGAATTCGTAGTATTGGCAGGGCTGCTCAGCACAAACCTTTCTATTAGGGTCAAGTGTCCAGAAGAATTTGCCGCATGAAGCACACTGGCGTCTGGTGAAGCCTTCTCTCTCGAAGAGTGCTACCTTGTAGTATTTGTCTGGCTCTGAAGAGAACTTTTGTCTTAGAGCGTCCTTCTCCTTCATCTACTGGACATCTCTTAAAACGCTGGTTAATATTGGTTCAGCAGTTCTTTCTTAACACCTTGAAAACGAGAGTGTTCATGAAGTTTTAGAGGCGTATTTCGATCATGGTACGAATGGATGTGTTCTTCCTGCGAAACCTTAGAACCCCCCTTTCAACATAGGCCGTCCGTCAGAATACTTTTGCGTAACCCGTAGAATCATCTAGAGATTATGAGTGGCTTGTTCAATTATCGGGGGCTTGCTGGATCTCTGAGCCCTCGCGTAGGACTGATTTAGGGGGGTTATATAAAGCGGGTAAATCGAACGCGCCCCGAAAGTTTGAACGGAATCTTTAGTATGCTTACATTAGTTCAAGGTCAGGTGGTTTTTGCAGTATGCCTAGCTCTTTCTTATGCCGAACTGACGCGACAAAACCAGTATTTCTTACGGGCGGTTGGTTTTGTGCTACTAGTTGAGATTGTTGGTCTTCATCCACTGTATGATTGCTGCGGCGATTTCCTGGGGGTAGTCCTCTTGGAAGTGGTGCAGCCCTGGACCCAGATGTTTCACTTCGAGGTTCCTGGTCATTTTCTTAACTCTGGCTAGCCTGCTCTCATTCATGATGGCTCCTGGCGTTACAGTTAGAAGCAGCAGGGGGATGCTGAGAGCGGACAGACCTTCTTCTATTTGCTTGAATTCTTTGTATGTTTCTGAGTCTTCTCCTATTGGCAGCATTTCAGGGAATCTTCTTATTGCCTTTCTTGACTCGGCCGTCGGAAAGGGTTCTCTATACATTTCTATGACCCCGGTCATCCTTTCTTTCTTCATTACACTGTTGATTATTTGTTCCACAAACAGGTTCTTTACTTGTGCTAGCTCGTAGTTAATTGTCCGGTCACGGAACATTTCGAATTTCTTTCTCCTTTCGCCTTGGTAGTCATCCCATGTGGAGGTGGTTATCTGGGGTTCGAACATGGCTATTCCTTTGATGTTTTCGCGGTGGTTTATGGTGTGCCAGAGGCCGAAGGACGCGCCCCAGTCATGGAGAACCATCACCATGTCTTTCAGGTTCATTTCCTTGATGAAGCCGTCGACTACGGCTGCGTGCTGCTGGTAGGTGTATTCAATGTCTGGTTTTTCTGATCTGCCGAAGCCTATCAGGTCGAAGGCGATGCATCTGCCTTGCTTGGAGAGTGGGGGAATGATGTTTCTCCACTCATATGACCAAGTAGGGTTGCCGTGGATTAGCAGTATGGGTCTGCCTCTTCCTTCCTCTATGTAATGTATCTTGAAGCCGTTAACACTAACGTACCGGCTGGTGAACGGAAATGCGGCAAAATCGGCCATTTAAAGTCGTCCAATCTTAAAGTCTGCAGTATTTATGAAGTTCTAGAGTCTTGTTTCAAGCAAGGTAAGGGTATGCTATGGGTGATGCGCACGAAATCAGTCTTTTCGCCTCTAGTTTGGACCCACGATCATACATAGAAGTGATGGTTTTTGTCCCTAAATTATCTTTGCTTCATTGGAGCAATATTCTTGCCGGTAGTGCTAATGGGACCAGGGGGAGCCGGTGGGATTCGAACCCACGATCCTAGGTCTGATGTATACGATGGGTCTTCCCGAGTTTCGCGGGCTCTATGTTGAACACGATGGTCTTGAGATTAGTCATTTCGTCAATGCTGTAACCGATCCCTTCTCTTCCTACACCTGATTCTTTGGAGCCTCCGAAGGGGAAGTATCCCACGCCGTGCTTAGGAAGATCGTTGATCGTGACTTCGCCTACTTGGAGACGTTTAGCCATCTTCCACATCCTGTAGAAACTGTTGGTGAAGACGCATGAATCTAAGCCGTAGCGCGACTCTTTTCCTACGGTGATGGCTTCATCCTCATCTCTGACCCTGATCACTGTAGCCACGGGCCCGAAGGTCTCCTCCCAAGCTATTCTCGCAGTCAACAGCACTCTGTCCAACACCGTAGGCTCATATACACACCCCCTATGCCTCCCTCCACGAAGGAGCATTGCTCCCTTCTCAACAGCATCCTCCACCAACCCATGTATCCTCTCAGCAGCAGCCATGTTGATCACTGGTCCAACCTTCACCGACTCGTCGCGAGGATCGCCAGCCTTCCATCTGTCTACCTCATCCACCAAGAGTTGAACAAACCTGTCGGCGACATTTTCCACCACCAGAATAGCGCTAATAGCATCGCACCTTTGCCCAGCATTCTTCAACGAGCCTTCCACGCATTTCTTAGCAGCCAGCTCCAAGTCAGCATCATCAAGCACCAGCGCCATGCCTTTGCCTCCCAATTCGAGATGAAGCCTCTTGACCCCCGCAGCCTGCACAACTCTCCTCCCGATCTCGGTGCTACCCGTGAAAGTAACCAGAGCCACCTTGTCGCTTGAAACCAGTGCTTCGCCCACCTTCCCCCCACTACCCGTAAGCACGTTAAGAGATCCAGCAGGAATCCCAGCTCTCTCCAAGATCCTCGCGAAGAGAAGCATAGAGAGAGGGTTCTCAACAGACGGCTTAGCTACAACAGCGTTACCCGCCAAAAGAGCGGGGATGATCTTCGTCGCTCCTATGAACAAAGGGTAGTTGAAAGGAGAAATAGCCGCAACAACACCTACAGGCTCCCTTATCACCAACGCGAACTTACCGAGAGTATCCTCAGACCAATCCCCAGGCAGATACTCGCCGAAGATCTTCCTCGCCTCTTCCATGACGAGCTTAAGCCTGTCGATCACTGCGTGAACTTCTCCCGCGGCGTCTCCGCGGGGTTTCCCTGCCTCCAGCATCAGAGTATTCACAAAATTATCCTCGTGTTCCCGAATGAGCCTCGCAGCCTGCTGAAATATCTCCACTCGCTCTATGCCCGGGATGTCACGAATCTTCTGCCAACTATCGTAGGCTGAGGCTACAGCCCGCTCAACATCTCTCTCAGAAGCCTGAGGCACACGGGCAATGACGCTTCTATCTATCGGCGTATCCACATCAACAGTAGCACCGTCCGAGGAATCGCTCCAAGAACCATCGACATACATGTTGAACAAGGGTATGCCGTCGGACCCCTTCTTGAATAGAGGCTCAAAGGTTCCGCTGAGAAGGTCGCCTAGACTCTTCACTGTGTTTTCAGGCATTGCACATCCAGCATCTTACACGGTTCTTGTCATATATGAGCAATAGCTGCTCTCTTGGTTGCCTGTTTCAGAGCCGAAGCAGTCTGCTTGATGATGTTACATGTTTCCTCTAAGTTGCCAAGGTGGCGCCCGATAATATCAGCGAAGAGGCTGCCTACAATAACGCCGTCGGCTCCGCTGGACACAAGTTTTTCCACATGCTCAGGCTTAGAGACCCCAAAGCCCACCGCCACTGGGAGATCCGTCAACCTCTTCACCCGCTGCAAGGTCTCCAAGGTTATGTTCTGGATCTCGCTTCTAGCACCAGTCACACCATAAACTGAGACCAAGTAGATGAACCCCGATGAGCATTCCACTATCCTCTTCAGCCGTGGATCAGGTGTCGCAGGAGTAGCTAGGAAGATCGTGCCTACCTTAGCTTTGTTTGCTGCAGCCCTATATTCATCAGCTTCGTCGATGGGGAGATCGGGCACTACAATCCCGTCTACTCTCCTCTCCTTGGCTTTAGCAAAGAACTGTTCGAGTCCCGTATGATAGATGATGTTGTAGTAGGTTAGGAGAACTATCGGTATGTTTCTCTGGGGCTTCAGTTGCCTAGCCATGTCTAGAACAGTCTGAGGAGTAGTTCCGCTGCTGAGAGCTCGTGAAGAGGATTGTTGTATGCTTGGGCCATCAGCGATAGGATCTGAGAAAGGTATGCCTAACTCTAAGACATCGACTCCTCCGTCGATCAACGCTTGAGCTATTTTCATCGAGCCCTTAGGATCGGGGTCACCTGCAGTGGTGAATCCTACAAGTGCTCCTTCGCCTCTACTTCTAAGAGAATTGAACACCTTAACGAGATCGCTCAGATCTTTTCACCTGTGAAGTCTGCCACCACTTCAACGTCTTTGTCTCCTCGCCCCGAAAGCACTACTCCTATAGTCTGATCCCTCTTCATTTCTCTGGCAAGCTTGGATATGTAGGCCAAGGCGTGCGAGGGCTCCAACGCGGGTATGATTCCTTCAAGCCTGCTTAACTCAAGATATGCGTCAACAGCCTCTTTGTCGGTTACAGCCGCATACTTGACTCTGCCCGAATCTTTGAGGAAAGCATGCTCAGGGCCGACTCCCGGATAGTCTAATCCTGCAGAAACACTGTGTGTATTGACGACCTGCCCGTCTTCATCCTGAAGCACATAGGTCAACATGCCGTGGAACACGCCTTCAGAACCTGCTGTGAGCGACGCGCCGTGCTTCCCAGTTTCAAGCCCCAAGCCCCCAGCCTCAACGCCGTAAAGATTCACAGATTCATCCTCCGCGAAGGGATAGAAGCCTCCAATCGCGTTGCTCCCTCCTCCTACGCATGCAACTACAGCATCTGGAAGCCTCCCCTCTAGCTGCCTGAACTGCTGCTTCATCTCCGTCCCGATAATGCTCTGAAACTCTCTCACAATAGTAGGATATGGATGCGGACCCACTGCCGAGCCGATCATATAGTAGGTGTCCTTAACGTTGGTAACCCAGTCCCTCAAGGCTTCGTTGATAGAGTCTTTCAAAGTCTTTGAGCCTGACTCAACCGAGTGAACTTTGGCGCCCATAAGTCTCATCCTGTATACGTTGAGCCTCTGCCGCTCCACGTCTTCTGAGCCCATGTAGATCTCGGCCTTCAAACCTAGAACTGCGCACGCCATGGCTGTTGCGACGCCGTGTTGTCCTGCTCCTGTCTCGGCGATGATCCGTTTCTTCCCCATTCTCTTCGCCAGTAATCCTTGGGCTAAGGTGTTGTTGATCTTGTGGGCGCCGCCGTGGAGAAGATCTTCTCTTTTCAAGTATATCTTGGCGCCACCGAGCTTGGAGGTTAAGTTATTGGCATAGTAGAGTGGAGTCGGTCTGCCTGCGTAGTTCTCCAAGTAATAGCTTAATTCGCGTTGGAATTCCTTGTCGTCGACATATTTCTTGAAGGCTGCTTCTAATTCTTCAAGTGCGGGGATCAGAGTTTCTGATACGTATCTTCCCCCGAACTTCTCGAATTTCCCTGTGTGTGAGTAGCGTTCAGCTTTCTGTGTCAACTTTCTTCGCCTCTCTTACAAACTCCTTTATCTTTCGGTGGTCTTTTACGCCTGGTGCTGATTCCAAGCCTGAGCTGGCGTCTACTCCATAAGGTTTTACGATCTTAACTGCTTCACAGATGTTGTTTAGGTTGAGTCCCCCTGAGAGTATCAGAGGCTTGGGATGAATTTCGTCTCTTACGTTTCTGCTCACGGACCAGTTATGGATTGTTCCAGTGCCACCGGGTGTTTTACCCGGTTTAGAATCTAATAGAACGCTTTCCGCGTTTTCCAGCCCTCTGAGATCCGGCTTCATGTTGTCTATGACGTGGTAGACGCCTATGAGCCTCGGCAAACTCGTGATTCCCTTTAGTGCGGAAAGATCGCCGTATAGCTGAAAAGCTTCGGGCTGGAATTTCTCTGCTAGAGTCTGGAGTGATTTGATTGGCTGCACAGTGGTCACCACTATTCTCTGGACTGTGGTAGGAGAGTTACGTAGAAGGTAGCCTAGTTGTTCCTCTGAAAGGTTTCTTGGCGACTTGGGGAAGCCGTGGATGAAGCCTACTGCATCAGCTCCTGCGTCCACCGTTGCTTGCACATCTTCTAGTCTGGTGAGCCCACAAACCTTCACTTTTACTGCCATTGCCCTACGCCTCCACCAAGCCCCTGACCTGGGCTTCGATGTTTCCTGAGGCCATTATGCTGGAGCCTATCAGGAAGCCTTTGACGCCTAACTGTTTGAATTGCTTGACTTGGTTTGGTGTCTGGAAGCCGCTTTCGCTGATAACGGGTTTGCTTACACCGTTGAAGTTGTTTAGGATGTGTGTGGTGGTGTTTAGGTCCATTTTCAGTGTCTTTAGGTCTCGGTTGTTTATGCCGATGAGGTCTGCGTCTGTCTTCATGCTTTGCGAGAAGCATTCCAGAGTATTGGTTTCCAAGAGGACTTCTAAGCCTAGTTTATGAGCATCCTTGATCATTTCATCCAGCAGGTATTCCACCATTTCTTCATCATAGATCTCGTGGATGAGCAACACGGCGTCGGCACCCGTTCTCCTAGCAGCCTTGATCTGAACCGGATCTACAAGGAAGTCCTTCATGAGTAAAGGTATCTTTACACTCATCCTAGCTTCAAGGAGGTTAGCCATGGAGCCGTTGAAGTGTTTCTGCTGGGTGAGGATTGAGAGGGCTGATGCTCCTCCCCTAGCCATCTGCTGGGCGAGTTCCCTTACTTTTCCTGTGCTTCGTATCTGACCTAGCGAGGGTGACGCGTATTTTACTTCAGCAATAATCGGCGTCTTCTTGCAGTTGAGTAACGCTTGGCGCAGGCTTATTGGCGTATGCTCCACGGCGTCAGTGTTGTCGTAGAAGCCTTCTGCGACCGCTTGCTTAGTTTCTTCTACTATGCTACGTAAGAAGCTACTGGTGTTTTGATTCAAAGCCTTCAATTTTGGATAGGTCTCCTCCTGAATGTTTAACGAGTTCCTTGAGCTTCTTGTAAGCGGCGCCGCTTTGAATCGAGGATCTAGCAACCTCGACGCCTTCTTTGAAGGAACCTACTTTACCAGCTACTACTAGGGCGGCTGCAGCATTGGCTAGAAGCATGTTTGTCTTCGGGTCGCTGTTTGCCTTAGCGCTATGTAGGAGTCTAAGTGTGGTGGCTGCGTTCTCCTGTGGTGTTGAGCCCATCAGATCTGCGATCTTGGCTTTAGAGACCCCAAAGTCAGATGAATCTACTTGATACGTTTTGACCGCTCCTTCTGTAAGCTCGGTTACAGTGGTTTTGTCTGTAACAGATATTTCGTCTACTCCATCCAGGCCGTGGACGACCATGACTCTTTCGGAGCCAAGAAGCCTGAGGGTGTGAGCCATACGTTCCCCTACTGATTGATCGTAGACGCCGATCAGCTGGCAGGGAGCGTTAGCTGGGTTAGTCAGGGGGCCGAGCATGTTGAAGACTGTTCTCACGCCTATCTCTTTCCTTGGGCCTGCGGCGTTCTTCATGGCGGGGTGAAAGACGGGTGCGAACATGAATCCTATGCCTGCGTCCTGTATCGATGTCTCCACGGTTTTCGGAGTTGCTTCTACGTTGACACCTAGGGCTTGAAGAAGATCAGCACTGCCACAGATCCCTGTGACTGATCTTCCGCCGTGTTTAGCTACTGGAATCCCTGCTCCTGCTACTACGAGGGCGGCGACTGTACTGACGTTGAAGGTTTTGACTTGGTCTCCTCCTGTTCCGCAGGTGTCTACTAGGCGTCCTTGGACTTGTGGATGTATTCTTTCGCTGAGGCCTCTCATGACTTTGGCGAAGGCTGCTAACTCTTCAACGGTCTCTCCTTTGGCTCTTAGTGCGACTAGGAAGCCTCCTATCTGCGCGGGGGTGGCGGTGCCATCCATGATTTCTTCCATGGCTCCGGCTGCTTCTGTGGGTGACAGGGATTCGCCGTTGAGGAGTTTTTGGATTGCTTCTTTGATCAATCAGTGTTCAGTCTCCATTCAAGAAGTTTCTGATCATCCTCATGCCTTCTCTTGTTGCTATGGACTCGGGGTGGAACTGGACTCCCTCCACAGGGTATTCAACGTGACGTATCCCCATTATTTCGCCGTCGTCTAGGGTGGAAGCCGTGATCCGTAGCTGCTTTGGCAAAGTGGCCTTATCAGCAGCTAGTGAATGGTAACGGGTGGCTTCAACGGGGTTAGCTATGCCTTTGAAGATGGCTTTGCAGTCATGTTTGATGATGCTGGTTTTTCCGTGCATCAGATTCTTCGCCTTGACGACTCTTCCACCGTAGGCGTAGGCGATTCCCTGATGGCCTAAGCAGACTCCTAGGATGGGGGTTTTGGGGCCCATTTCCCGTATTATTTCTAGGCAAACGCCGAAGTATCTTGGGTCTTCCGGGGTTCCTGGGCCTGGTGAGATTATTATTCGGTCGGGCTTCATCATTTGGGCTGCTTGTAGGGTTAGGGCGTCGTTTCTGTAGACGGTTGGCGCTGCTCCTTGTTCGCCTACGTATTGGACTAGGTTGTAGACGAAGGAGTCGTAGTTGTCGATTACCAAGACCTTCATTTCTGCTTCCTCTCAGCTACTTCTAATGCCCTAATTAGGGCTGCGGCTTTCCTCTCAGTTTCCTCGTATTCTCTTTCAGGGACGGAGTCGGCTACGATGCCTGCCCCTGCCTGAATACTGACCCCCTCCTCTGATGCGAGCAAAGTCCTAATGGTTATCGCGAAATCGGCGTCTCCCGTTGAGGAGAAGTATCCTACGGCGCCAGCATAGGGGCCTCTTGCAGAAGGCTCTAATTCGTCTATGATCTCCATGGCTCTTATCTTCGGTGCTCCTGAGACTGTGCCTGCTGGGAACACTGCTTTCATAGCGTCAAAAGCGTCGTATTGCTCGCGTAAATGCGCGGTTACCCTTGAGACTATATGCTGTACGTGGCTGAAGCGTTGAACCGTCATGAAGTCGCTTACGCGGACGGTTCCGAATCGGCCTACTCTTCCAATGTCGTTTCTGGCCAAGTCTACTAGCATCAGGTGTTCCGCTCTCTCTTTAGGGTCATTTAGGAGTTCTTCGGCGAGTCTGGTGCATTCGGTTTCGTTTTCTACTACGGGTCTTGTGCCTGCTATGGGGAAGGTTTCTACTGTGCCGCTTTCTACTCTGACGAGCATTTCTGGGCTGGAGCCTATGATTTCTCTTTCGCCGTGGCTTAGGAAGTACATGTAGGGCGAGGGGTTGATGGATCTGAGGGCGCGGTAGAAGGGTGCTAGGTCGCCTTTGATTTTGAGGTCTATTCTTCTGGAGAGTACTACTTGGAAGATGTCTCCTTCTGTGATGTATTCTTTGGCTTTTGTTACTACTTCTTCGAAGCTTGTTCTGGGCATGTTGGGTTTGGGTTCTGAGGCTTGTAGTTCTCCGTTGGTGTCTGAGCCTTTGACTGTTTCCTCTAGTTCGCTGAGCCTGTCTTTTCCTAGGGTGAAGTAGTAGGCTGTGTTTGATTTGTGGTCGAAGATTACGCCGTCTTCGTATATGCCGAAGGCTATGTCTGGGTATGGTGAGGTGCGGTGGGTGGGGTTGATCTTTTCGAAGTATTTGATTGCATCGTAGGAGATGTAGCCTACTGCTCCTCCTGCGAACCGAGGCATATTGTCGGGTTTCTTGGCTTTCGGTATGAGTAGCCTGATGATCTTGAAGGGGTCTTCTACGTTCATTATGATTGATTTCTGGTCGTTGCTTTTGATGACTGCTTCGTGGTTTCTTACTGTCACGGTTGTGGTGGGGTTGAAGCCTATGAAGGAGTATTCAGCTAGTTTTCTTGGCCCTACTGCTGATTCAAGTAGGAAGGCGGTTCCATAGTTTCTTCTGAGGTTGAGGTAGATGTCCAGTGGGGAGGATTCTATTCTAAGCTTCTTCAGGGTAATGCTTCGGGGCGCCTTCTCCGCTATGGTTTCGGGGGCGCCAAAGTAAATCACTCATCCGCGCTTTGCTCCGTTCTGCCAGACATGCACTTTCTAGAGCATATATAAACATTTATGCACAAAAACATGCTTTGTTGATTCTTGTGGTGTTATTTGGGGGTGTTTCCGTGGTGGTGGTCGTCGCCTAGCTCCACGAAGCCGACTCTCCTCTTGACTTGTATGAGCCTGTAGTCGTAGCCGTCTGCACCGATCGCCATTATGTAGGGTTCTCCGCTGGGAGTCTTGGATTCCCACCACTGTATTATCTGGATGTCTCGGGTTCCGAGGTAGTGGGGGACACACGTGTGGCTGTCATATTCGGCTCGAATGAAGGTTCTTTGGCATCTCAAGCATTTCACGAGGGAGTCATTACTCGACATTTCCTATGAACCTCTGACCGTTATCCGTCAACTGCTCTATGACCCTCAAGAGCCTGTCTATGTAGGCGTGGTCTTCATGAGCTTGTTTCCTGTAATCTTCTCTCTCCCATTCCGCTTGCTCCAATCGCTGTCTAAGCTCGCCTATCGTCTCTCTTTGCTCAACATTCTGTCGTCTTTCTTGTTCCAGCGCCTCGACATATGGCTTCAGTAATGCTCCCACCATTTCTGAGGATTGCACGGGGATAGGTATCTCCATATTTGAAGACGTATTCCGAATGACTATGTTAGACCTCAAGTATGCCATTATTTCACCTTGCGAACCACGGCTACTCTCTCGCCGTTCACTATTTCCATTTTCCACTCTAACTTGTCTCCAGCCTTAATCTCAAGAAAAACCGCTATTCCCTCTGGAACTGTGGCTCTAACCGATCTTGAGTCGGGCTTCGCCATGCTGACGGTTGTTTGAAGACTCATGGTATTGTATTCCGATTATGGTATTATATTAATCTACCTATTATAAGCCTTATAATAGACGGGTAAAGAACCCCGCTTTATCCCTAAACTAATAGGTAGATAGATTTATATATAATGCTATGTATAGGTAGATATGGTGGAAGATATGAGTCAAAATAACCCGTCTGGAACCCGTATGACTAGGGCAATATCCATCTTGGAGAATAACAGCATCACGGAGAGTAAGGATGGAAGCTTTACTGTTCCTTCACAGTCGAATAGCGAATTATCGTATCGCGTGGAGCTTCTCCGCGATAAGTGGGTCTGCTCTTGCCCAGATTTTCAGTTCAGAGGCGTAATATGCAAGCACTGCTATGCGGTTCAGTTTCAAATTGCTCTCAAACAGTTTGTTCAAGCTAAGAAGCCTAGTGTCGTGGCTGAGGATGCTGTAGCATGCAAGTTCTGTGAAAGCATCCGCGTCATGCGCTGCGGGTATAAGAGCGGTAAGCAAGTGTTCAAGTGCAAGGATTGCAGACGCAAATTCGTTGAGGACTCGTTA
The DNA here is from genome assembly GCA_016184315.1 of Nitrososphaerota archaeon. Taxonomy (GTDB): domain Archaea; phylum Thermoproteota; class Nitrososphaeria; order Nitrososphaerales; family JACQRY01; genus JACQRY01. Next base: position 7,993 of record JACPCU010000013.1, on the reverse strand, counting down.
TTCAAGAGGCTGAAATACGATCCCGAGCTGATAACAGTAACCCTAGACCTCTACTTTAAGGGAATATCGCTCAGAAAGATAAGCGATCACCTCAAACAGATGTATGAAATAGAAATCAATTTCTCTACGATCTACAAGTGGATAGACAAATACGTCGCGGCAATGGATGCCTATGTGAGAACATTAACCCCTAAACTTTCAGGCGATTGGCATGTTGACGAGATGTATGTCAAGGCTAGGAACGGCATAAAGCTTCAAGGCTCAGAGGGGCAATACAAGTATCTGTGGAACATATTGGACAAGGAGAGTAGATTCCAATTAGCGTCAGAGATCAGCAAGACAAGAAACGAGCTGGACGCTAGAAACGTGTTCAAAACGGCTAGGGAAATAGCGAAATCAATCCCCAAGACCATAACGTCTGATAAGGCGGGATGCTACCCTATGGGCATAGAAACAGCGTTTCTAGATGTGAGAGAAGAGCTTAGACCAAGCCATAACAGAGTGTTAAGCGGAGCTGCCACAAAGAAACACGGCAACCAATTAGCTGAGAGAATAAACAACACGGTAAGGGAACGAAATAAGGTTCAGAGAGGCTGGAAAAAGGATAACACACCATTAAGAAACGGTCAGATGATCTACTACAACTTCGTAAGACCACACACAACATTAGAGGGCAAAACACCAGCTCAAGTAGCTGGAATAGGCATGGAGGGACAAAACAAGTGGCTAGAACTACTCAAGAAAGCTCTTGCTACCGAAAATAGAAACTAGTAGACACCGCTAAGCGGTCTCTCTTGCTCTATAAGAGCATCCCATCTGCGGCTCTCATCCTTCGTGAGAATCCATGCAACCCACCCGAATACTGAAGCGAAGACAAGGATCGCGGTGATAAACGACTCTAGAGTGTAGGCATTGATATAAACTGCCCATGCTTCCAGAGGCAAGAATTGAAATTCTCTGAGCATGAGAGAACCCTGAAACCCAGCGCGTGATTTCTTTATCGGTCTCTCTAATTTTTCAGGTTGTTCAAAATCACGGTTAACCCTATTTTCCCTATACATTATCCCAAAGAACCCTACTATACACCCAAAAAAATAAGTCACCATGGTGAGCTCAAAGCCTATTGGGGCTACCATAAACCGAAAAGAAAGCGCAGTAAAGAGAAATCCGATTGATGCTATAATAGCTCCCCATGTAGTTTTTTGTGTGCTTGCCTCTCTGCTAGAAGACAACAGGAAAGATGAGTGTTAACAGTAGCGGTAAAAGCGTTACTAGCCACCACCCCTCCGTCAACACCACAGAGTTACACCACCCCCCTCAACAAAGCACAAAAACATACATTGTCACCCTACTGTGACACTTGCTTTGAACGTGGTGCTCCGTCTAGTGGAAGTCAACGGAGCCAAGGGAGTCTAGGGCAGGTGCATACCGGTGTTTCCTTATTGCACGTTACACAGTATCTGATTGAACCTCTAACGTAGGCCCCCCTACCGCAGCTACCGCACTGCAAAGTTTGTTCAATTATTTCATTTATGGGTCGATCAACTCCCGGTATAACCAAACATGGTCAAACACACCGTTTCTGTCACGTAAAAGCATAGTGCAGAAATGTGCTAGAAGAATCTTATGGGCATGAATCTGAGTTTTGTTGATCAATTTCGGCCCAGTTGTTCTTTCCAGTAACCCCATTTATCCGTTCTGAGAAACAGGACATTCTAAACCAGCCGTTCCAGCTGAAGTTAGTCTGTTTAGATCTTAAGGTCTTCTTGCTAAGGTTTGAAACCGTGGGACCTAATCAGATGCATCCCGACAACTTGGAAGTCGCTTTCCTCGAGCCCGCCTTCCCTCTCCAATTCGTTGATGAGCTCGCATAACCCACATACATACTGTTCCTCAGGCATCAAAGCAGGGTACTCTCCATTAGTAACATATGGCGATGCACGCTTAACTATGCATTGGTTCAATTATTTAGTCAAGTGTCATAGTGGAAAGCTACAGTAACCAATTTCTATACATTGTCAATACGGATAGCAAATCCATGATCAAGAATCTAGTCTGGGCGCCTTGAACGCATGGGTTCTAGTTCGTAGAGTAGCTATATCTATAGTTAAGGTTCGAAGCCATGCGACAGAACCAAATGCATGCCAACAATTTGGAGATCGCTCTCTTCAAGCTCACCGTGCTTCTCCAACTCGTTGATAAGCACGCACAGCCCACACACAAACACTTGCTCAGGCATCAAGGCAGGTCATCCAGAAGATAGGATGTTGCACGCCTAACTATCTGTTGGTCCAATTATTAAGCGTCATGATAGAAAGTCCGGAGTGGAGAATGAGAATCATGTATTCCAACTTTCAGCTGCCCGAACCAGTATCCCACCGCTGTCAATGATTACAACATGTACACAACCAAGTATTGAAGCTCTTTACTCGAATACGGTAGCCTTCGGACGTACTTCGACGCCTGATTTGCTGATGAAATATGGCCGCGGCTGAGTGTCACACATGGTCTCCCTCATCTTCTGCACCTGCAGCACTCGGACGAGATTCGAACCTATCTTCAAAGACTGCAGCGTTATCACTCCGTGGGAGATGAACTCCTCTACCTCTAACCCTCTCTTGTAGCCCAGCGTCCTCATCTCCCTTGTCAGAATACACGTCGCCCCTGTATTCGCCAAGGTGCTGATCAGCTCCATTATGGCCCAACGCCTCTGCATTAGATCAGCGTACTGCAGAATAAGCGTGGTCATAGAGTCCACCGCGATTCGGCTGACCTGCGATTCCTTCGCAACACGTTGAATCGCGTCTATTACACTTGAGAGAGTGAAGTCTTTCCGGTCGACAAACGCGACGCCGAGTTTAGTGCGCTCAGGCATGAAGCGTAGAGGAGTGGCGTCGATGAGACTCAAGAGGCCTTTGTCTTCGAATTCTTGGAGGTTCCATCCGAATTGAAGCATCTCTCTGTAAAGGTCTTTCCTCTCTTCATCCATGCACACGTAGAGACATTTTTCGCCGCGAAGAATGCCTGAAACAAGAAACTGAATAGAGAGTACAGTCTTGCCTGCGCCGGGCTCCCCCATCGCTACAATGATTCTTCCCTTCGGTATGCCTCCTTGAATAAGTTCGTCCAGCCCGGGCACTCCGGTGTTGACTCTCTCGAGTTGACTCAGCATCAGCCTTGAGTTACTGGAGCAAACTAAGTGTAATCAGCAGTATTTTTGGTAACCATTTTGTAAACGAAAATAGAGTGTAGACTATCTCGGAGATAGTCTGAAGACCACTCCTCGTCCGGACATATTATCGAATCTCACGGTTGGAGCCTGAACCCTCCTTTCCCGTATCCATTTCACGGTCAGAGTTTTTCGACTTATTCCGAACGAGCGGCGCAGTTTAGTTTCGATCAAGCCGTCAACCATAGAAGCTATGCGATTTGCTATTTCAGGTCTTATGGACTGGGAGCTTGAGCATAAGAGAAAGATGCCCCGGTCTCTTCTAACTCTCAGGCTAATGGTCTGAATGAAGTCAACCACTGTGCTGGAGTTGAGATGGTTGAGGAGCGGAAGCGCAGAGTCCAGAATCAGCAGATACCTTTGGTTTCCAAGCTTGTCCAGTTCATCGTTTACAGCTATGTTGACGTAAGTAATGTTGTACGGGTCTTTTAGAAGCTCATTGTCAGGTGCTCTCATCAATGGGCTTAAACAATCGACTATCCGTAGATCACCGCTTTCCTTAGCTTTGGAGAAGCTGTAGCCGTATCGCTCTGCTCTCCCAACATACTCGTCTGCATGCAGATCGTATAGGACGGCAAGAGCCTTCACTTTTTCGCCTAGTGACTTATGCAGCATCGCTTGAGCTATGTCGCTTCGCCCTGAGGCCGCATCGCCGTCAAGTAGTATCACCGAACCTTCCGGAATGCTGCCACCGGTAAGATAGTCAAGGTAGTTGAATCCCTGCGGGATGGTGACCCATCTGCGACCGAAACCGTAAACCAGCACACCTACGGCAACGGCGAGGGCGAGAGCAACTAGGGTAGAGTAGTCCACGGATGGCGATACTTGCAGCAGCGGAGGGTTCACCAGTTGCGCTCTCCTCCAAGAAAAGACAACTCACTAGTTATTTACTTGTTAGGTGCCAACACAGAACTCTAGAATGCTTCTGCCTAATCATCTCGATAAGAATCGAGGAGACGACAATTGCCGAAGCTTATTCTCCGAAATGTTGGTGAGATTAGATGCTTAAAAGAATGAGGCAACAAAGTCCGAACATGTCAAAGGAAACCGGCCCAGATGAGGATCGGAACGGTTCGATAGATCCTCCGGCGCCATCGACGCTAGTAGTCTGGGGCTTGGCAACAATCTTCCTGCTGATAGTGATAGGCTTAACCGCACCCTTTTCCGTTTTTTTAGCTGAGAGTTCATTAGCAACTATATCAGCAGCCCACGGCACACTGGCCACACTGGGAGTAATCGTCGGAACTATTTCAGGTTACTTGGTCTGGAGGTTATTCGTCGGGAAGATAAAGGCATTTACAGATCTGAAGGTTCTCTCTTTAATCTCGGCGATAATAGCTGGATTAACGGTGATCATTGGGAACATGATATACATTGCATACAGAGCACCAGGCGGGCCAAGAGCCTTCTTCGTCCAAAACAATCCTGCTGTACACGAAATCTTCTTTGAGTTCAAGGAATTCATAGCCTTATTCCCGTTTCCAATAGCAGTAGCAACGACATACATCATCTGGGCGTATAAGGAGCAACTCACTCAAGACCGAGGTCTAAGGTCATGGCTTGGGATTGCAATAGCGATAGCCTGGGGAGCCTTGATGATAGCATATCTGCTCGGAGCAGCAATCACAAAACTCAGGAGCGTGTGAAGAGTATGGTCGAAACTATTCGTAAACCCAATGGGCCGGCTGTGGCAGCGCTGCTCTCAGCTATGATTGGGATCTTGATTTTAGGAGCTATTAATGTAGGAACAGAAGCATCTTCATCATTCAGCACTTCGATGCTAGAAGTCGGAAAAGTCTGGATACCGAATGCTCAGGGAATAGGACCCTACAGTGGTAAGGAAACCATCATGGTGGTAGGATGGTTACTCAGCTGGGTAGCCCTCCACTTAGCGTTAAGGCGAAAAGACGTTAACCTCAAAACACCTACCGCCATGTTCGTCATAGGACTGGTGTTAGCAACGCTGTTTGTATACACCCCGTTCATAGACCTCTTATTAGGGAAATAGCGGAACCTGGTCCTCCCATCCTCTGCCGCTCTTCCGACCTATGCGAACCGAAGACAAATAAAATCTTAAATAGCCTCGAAAAACCTGCAAAAAGGCGACTGAAAGATGGAATACGTCTACGCAGCCCTGTTGCTACACCGCCTCGGAAAAGAAGTCAGCGAGGACAACGTAAAGAAAGTAGTAGAAGCAACGGGAGTGAAGTCCGATGACACAAGAATCAAAGCTTTAGTGACTGCTCTAGGAGAAGTCAACATCGACGAAGCCCTGAAGACAGCTGTAGCTGCACAAGTAGCAGCCCCAGCAGCCGCACCCGCAGCAGGCGAAGCAGCTAAGGCACCAGCAAAAGAAGAGAAGAAGGAAGAAGAAGCCAAAGCACAGGAAGAAGCCCTCTCAGGACTATCATCCCTCTTCGGCTAAGCGGAAACCTTCCCACACCTGCACATTTCTTTCATAACCCCTACAGCTGACCATCAGAGAACAATCTTCAAACCTGAAAAGAGCACCATCAGGCTTTTCATGGCACATGCCAGAAAGAACGTCGATGCTACAGCTTGGCAGCCACACGCGCGCGAGGCTGCTGAACTGACTATTCCTATCGTAGAAGAACTTGCACTGCAAGGGGGATCCTGTGTTTCAGAAAGACATCTAGATTCTAACTTGGTTGCGGAAGCTAGGCTCATAAGATGAGGGTTGAAAGTCTTCGAAAATAGGCTGTCCGAAAGACTAAGCCATTAAAACAAGGATTGAAACATTATTTGACTCATGCGGCAGAAGGCGTCCCTGCCTCAAGCAGTCTGATCATGTCTTGATAGACCTTCTGAAGCCTCTTGCTCTTCGCCTTCTTTGAAAGTTTGCTGATGATGAGTTCAGGTGTGCTTGTTCCCATGTGGTTGAAGATCGGTTGCCTATTCACGATCAGGTTTCCTTGATCATCTATCCCTTTTGCTTCGATTCCATCCACTCTGACAGAAGTCTTTAGATGCGGCAGTATTTCTCGGGAAAGATGCGTTATGAACAGGGTCAGCGATCCTTTCGGTAGATTGTTAAGAACCGAAGCTATGATCCTTCCGAGCGCCCCTGGCTCGGTCAGCGCCTCAAACTCATCCATCAGCAACAGCTTGGGCTGACGCTTGGCCATAACGGGCCTCAGGATTCTGATGGCGTACTCCAAACTTCCAACCTTCCTAACAGTCCGTCTTCTGAACAGATAGAGAGGTATGAGCGGCACATCAGCCTTCTTTGCCGGAACGGGAAGAGCTAGCAGCGTAAGGACATGTATCAGGGCCAGCGTTTCGAGCAAAGTGGTCTTTCCCCCACTGTTAGCCCCGGTCAGCATCACTGTTGGCTGGGTTTCAGCACCGAAGAGCTCAATCTTTGTGACTCCGACTGAATACGAGACTTGTTCTACATTACGTGCACCCTTCAACTGGTCTTGGATGAGAAACAGGTTTCTGCCCTGTTCGAAACCGATCCCTCTGCCATCGTTGAGCTGGGGGATGTTCAGATCATAGTCTCTTGCAAAGCGAAAAATACTTAGGAACACGTCGAGCTCGAAGAGTCTACTGACAGCATTGTCTATTCTGACCCTTTCTTTTTCAAGCTTGGAGACTGCATCCTTCAGTTTCACGTATCTTTCTTCAGCCCTTCTCTTCTTGTGGCCGCTGCTTAGAGCCCTTATTTTGGATGGTGAGAAGGTGAAGGGGAGGGTTGGGTTCTCATAGGCGGCTTCTCTCAGAAGTTTGACTTCATCTTCCTCTAGGTTCAAGCGGTCAGCCGCCTCAGCGATTAGGTCTTCGATGAAGATCTTCAGTTCCTCCGTTCCTCCACCTCTGGCCCTCAGCTTCTTGACCTTCTCATTCACCTTCTCCTCAGTTTCCAGAACGATGTCTTCAATGACATCTGGTGCCTCGCGCAGTTCGTCAAGAAGGTTCAACACCTTTCGAGCTGACTCTGCTTCTTCAAATATGTTAGGTAGGTTAGGTAGGTTGGCGAGAAGTTCTGAGATCCTTATGAAGGTCTGCAGAACAGGCCGCCTCCTCGCATAGTATTCGATGATCACATGGGGACAGATCTCAGCGGGTTCAAAGGTTTCACCGATCACTGTGACCGCTCTTTCATCTTTGAGTCGATGTGTGGAGAGTGTGTGGGGTTCTTTCGCTATGAGTTCTCGAATCTTGGTCTGCGAATCTGCGACCTCAACTCTGATGTGTGCGCCGAACTTCTTGAGGAGTAGATCCTTCTGCTCTGGGTTTGGGACTATAATCATTGGCGGTCTTTGGGGTTCGGCTTCGGCGAATCTGGCTTCGGCTAAAGCCTTCAAGACATCGTGTATCCGTTCTTCTTCCAATTGATGGAAGAACTGAAGGAGTTCGCTTAGCCGATCAAGCCTCCTCTCAGTATCCTCCTTGTTCAGAGAAGGTGTCAGTGATGTCAAAGCGCTTCTGCACACAGGCGTCACCCCGTATTGTACCAAGATTGCGAGCGTTTCTTTCATCAGGACTCTAGCATCTACGGTACGGAACACTTCTCTGACTTTGAAGCCTGTCTTTGACTCCTGAAACTTTACGAGAAGCTTGACTGCTTCCCTTCCGCCCAGTCCCGTTATTTCCTGTATGGTTTTCAAGTCGGGGGTTTCGAGTGCTCCTAAAAGGATGGGGAAGTCAACTTCAGGAATTTCACTCACCCTACGGGGAAGCAATGCATCAAGTAGTTCTCTAGCGGCCACGCTTGTCCGATAGTAGGTTAGGTCGGCTCGC
>JACPCU010000003.1 GCA_016184315.1 Nitrososphaerota archaeon | reverse complement strand
AGCAAGACCACCAGGATGGGACATGAAGACGGAATGCGCTAGCTTCGTCGAAATCGAGGTGGACACCGACATTGGCAAGATCTATGTGAAGAACGTTCTGAATACGGCGGACGTGGGTAGAGCAGTCTTCTGGAAGGGTACGGAAAACCAGCTTGAAGGAGGCACCATCCAAAGGCTCGCCCAAGGACTATGTTTGCAGCAAGACTTCGACTCATCCACAGGTCAAACCCTCAACCCGTTCTTCCACGAAAACAAGCATCTGACAATGCTGGACTTACCTGAAGTCAACACCCCGCTCATCATCGAGTCCATAGACCCGATAGGACCCTTCGGCGCAAAAGGAGTAGGAGAACCATGCGTAACAAACCAGAGTCCTGCACTACACGCCGCGTTCTACAACGCCACCGGCGTATGGATTAAGGAAGAAGGGTTACCGCCATGGAAGGTACTGAAGGCGCTGGGCAAAGCATAGGAGGTGAATGATTCGTGAAGAATTTCCAACACTTTGACGCAAAGACGGTAGATGAAGCAGTTACTCTACTAAAGAGATTCGGTGAAAAAGGTAGGCTCATAGCTGGAGGCACGGATCTCGTCGGAGAGCTAAAAGACTACATTCACTACACTAAGCAGCCGGAAGCTCTAATCAACATCAAGAGTGTTGCAGGCCTAGATGGAATCAAGGAAGACGGTGAAGGCCTGAAGATAGGCGCGCTAGCTAGACTCGCAGATGTAGCTGATTCCGCAGTGGTAAAGGGCAAATGGAAGATTCTGGCTGACGCTGCAGGACGAGTAGGTTCAAACCAGATACGACAGATGGGGACGCTCGGAGGTAACCTCACCCAGCACTCAAGGTGCAACTACTACCGCAACCCACGTGACTACTTTAACTGCCTCAGAAAAGGAGGACTCGTCTGCTACGCCATCGCAGGAGACAACAGGTTCCAAAGCATCTTCGGAGGAAGATCAGGCTGCTACCAAGCACACCCGTCGGACACAGCCCCAGCACTCATGGCGTTGAACGCCAAGCTGAAGACCAGTGAAAGAACGATCTCGATCGACGAGTTCTTCACCGACATGTGGCCTGGAACCGTCCTGAAAGAAGGGGAGATCATCACAGAGATACAGGTTCCTTCTCCACCCGCAGGCTCAAAGCAGAACTTCATCAAATACACACTGAGAGAAACCTTCGACTTCCCGATAGTAGATGTAGCAGTCCTGATAACCCCGGCCACAGGAACCGTCACCGATGCGAGGGTGGCTCTAGGAGCAGTCGCACCGGCTCCAATAAGATCGAAACCAGCCGAAGACGCGCTGAAAGGAAAGAGCCTTAACGAAAGCACCGCAGACCAGGCCGCATCAGCTGCGGTTGCAGGCACAGCACCTTTGCCATTCAACAAATACAAGGTGCAGATAACAAAGACGCTCGTGAAAAGGGCCATACTGGCTTAAGGAGGCCAAAGAGACGGTGGAGGTGGGGAGCCTCCACCCCTCTCGCTTTCTTTTCCCAAGAATTTGGTTGTTGAAAAAATGTCAAAAGTTTATTCATCAGCATCTTCTGGTGACAATACAGAATTGTCCGAAGGCCAACCGGATCTAACAGTAGACGAAATCATCGAGAAATACAACGGCCTCTGGGTCGCAGTCAAGATCACTAGACGGGACAGGACAGGCCAGCCCGTAAGAGGAAAGGTGCTCCACTACCACGCAATCAGAAAACAGGTAGCAGACACCATCTACGGGAAGAAAGGAATCTGCCTCTTCAGAGCAATACATGTCCCGGAAGAAGGATACGTGGCGATGTTTTGATAAAGATGAATCTGACCAACCCTCCAAGCCTATTCGTCAGAGTTGAAGGAAGCAACGGTGAAAGAGAACTTAGAGCAATCCTAGACTCAGGCGCAACTATCTGCCTGATTCGAAGATCTGACGCACTGGAATTAGGTTATCAAGCCCTTTATGAGAAGTGGATGCCCTTCATGGGTGAAGGCGGCCCCGCCGTCACGAATGGATACATAGTCGACGCGCCTATTGTAACACTAAGTGAAGTCTCACTGGGCAAGATCACGAAGAAGAATGTAAGGACTCTTGCCTTCGAGCTTCCGGAAGAAGGAGGCATCGACTTTGTGGTAGGCACAAACTTCCTGAAGAACATGAAGGTCACCATGGACTTCAGCCGTAGAACCCTACGCTTCGACGAAACATAGGTGCACTCTTTGGCTATGCGCCGTAGCCGAGTAAAACAGATCATCACGATTGCGGTGGCAATAGCAGTAATAGCTGCGGTAAGCTATTTCTTCGCAACACGCGACTACGGGACTTTAAGTGTTAAAGTCGTGAGGATTGACGGCACGCCGATCTCCGGCGTAGCCCTACAAGTAATAAGAGTAGGCAAGACACAGAATTCATCTCCAGACCATAGCGTCGCGACAAATCGCGACGGACTGGTTTCTATTCAGCTTCCAGCCGGGGAATACATGATAGCCTTCGACCCCAAAATATCGCCTCAAGAGTACACGTACCCCAACCCGTTTTCAGCATCGGTTCAGACTCAAAGCACAACTGTAAGGTCTATTCAACTACTCAGTACGGGTCAATCGGAGAAAAAGGCCACGCTGCAAGTTAGAGTATTACTACAAGGAGGTGCACCTGCGCGGGATATCGAGGCGGCTCTCTGGAATCCAGCTGCACCAGAGAACCCTGTAGCAGGGTTCACCAAAACCGACGCCCTCGGAATAGTGGTCTTCACGGTTCCGCTGGGTGACTATGTCCTCGGCTTCAACCATGATGCCTTCCCTCCTGATTACATCTTTCAAGAAAAGACACTGGTAAGCCTCAAAGAGGGGAGAAACGAAAAGGTCATTCAGCTAGTCTTCATGCCCTGACTTAACTAGACAAGGGTCTGGGACTTCTTTGCTGGGCTTAGCAAAGGTTTATTCTGTGGAGCCATCAGCCGTGAGTCTGGAATTGCGTCCAGAGGCAAGCATGTTTGAACTCATCGTCCATGGAGGAAAGCGGTGACATCTGAATGAAACTCTCACTTTCTGATCCACCTACATTCTTCGTCAAAGTAAAAGGTCCACAGGGCTTCAAAGAGCTGCGAGCAGTCCTAGCCACGGGAGCAACCCTCTGCCTCATCAGAAGGTCAGACGCTCAAGAACTTGGATATCCTGCCCTATATCAGCCTTGGATGCCTGTTGAAGCAGAAGGTAGTCCTGCAGTCACCAACGGGTTCATAATAGATGCGCCTTTGATAACCCTAGAAGAAGTTTCTCTGGGCACAATCTCCAGAAAAAAATTGAGGGCAATGGCTTTCGAACTCCCTGAGCAAGGAGGCGTGGACTTCATAGTGGGCACCAACTTCCTAGAGGGGATGAAGGTTACGTTCGACGACAAGCAGAAGACACTCCTGATCGAGCCCACCTAAATCACACCTATAGGCGATGCAGACTCCCAGAAAACACTGGAGACATCAGGATGTTTTGCTTCGATGAACGACGCGCCGCACACCTGCTTGTGGGGATACTGATAATTCTCGCCTTGAGTCAAATTCCAGTCCAAGCCGCCGAGGAACAGACAGCTACGCTAAACCCTGAAGCTGACGCCTACGCAGACTCAGGCGTCGCTGGGGTACATCCTCAAGGTCCACAATACCTCTTCGTTGCTAACAACAAAGACCTAAGTGTAGACGCGCGATACTGGCATGTAGGGCCCAGCTGGGTATACATCAGGTTTGACCTCTCCGCGCTGCCTCGAGGATCAGTTGTCACCTCCGCGAAACTACAGACCTACGCGGTCTTCGTAACGCAGCCCCATATCGTCGGAGCACACTCTACACCTGTCAACAGCTGGGACTCGGCTAAGCTAGATTTCAAGAACGCACCGAAGTTCGACGATCGACCAGAGGATATTCAACAAGTAGTCGAGGAATCGCGATGGTATGAGTGGAAGATTACCCATATGGCAAATGAAACAGTGCATTCCTCGGACAGAAAGCTGACAGTCGTCTTGGCAAGTGAAGATGAGCATCGCGCAAACAACTGGGTGGGGCTGTATTCAACGAGGCAGGGAAACGCCACAAGCAATCTTGTGCCTAAGCTAGTCATCACCTACATTCCAGGGGGAGGTGCATCAGACTATTTGGGTGACTTCCTATCTGCGGTTAGAAGCATTAGGCTTCCGGAGACGAGCCTACCCAGTGTTCCAACAGAAGGCATAGTAGTATTGTTTGTCGTGCTTGTAGCATTCTCTGTGCTTGCGGTCAGGAGACGTATGCGGGTCAAGAAGATGCCCTAGTCTCCAGTCTCGGTCACTGTTCTTCTTTTACGATTAATATGCCGACTTCCTCGTAGGGCGTAGTGAGCCAGCAGTGGCACTCTCTTTCGAGTATTGCCTCCTCGATCTTGAAGGTCCCTGCCTTATCTGCAAGGAAATCGATCGTGTATGCGCCGTATATGTTCATCTTGGGCTTGTATTCTTCTATTGTCAAGCCGTTGTTATGGGAGCCATATGTGACCAGCCTGACCACTTGACCCTTGTACACCTCTATCTTCGAAACATTCCAGTTATCCCTGTCGACCACGTATTCCATGGCTCCGCCTTGTTTGATTGCCTCCCTGAGTTGCGCCGTGAAGGCCTCTTGATAGGCGTATATGGCCACAGGAGTGCCTAATAGTAGAAAAGCCAACAGGACAGCGGCGACGAGCTCTACTTTCTCCACCATTAACCGATCACTTTGTGAAGATCCATACTAGGAATATTGAGACCAACCCCAAGAAGACTATTAGCGGCAGACTAGTCTTGACGGCGTCTTCTTTCTTTCGCGTCATGTCATAGGACGTGCCAAGGGCAGTGAACCCAGAGTACACCAAACCTACCAGAACCAGTGAGACCTGAGCAAAAGGAAGCGGCTCAGGAAACAGCCTGGACCATGGGATGGTCTTGGTCCCAAACAGGTTCCACCCCCACCCGAAGGGATCTGACAGTACAGGGACGACGTAGCTCAAGTGGAGCGACATGATTCCCAAAATGAAGCTTATCCAAGTCATCACTCCAATGGGTATCAGAGAAGGCGAGAGGCTGCTGAAGAACTCAGAGCGACTATTCCTTAGGCCGGACACTCGTCTAGAAGCTGCAGTCACACCGAAGTATATGGCCGGCATCAGAGCCATCGACGCACCAATGTATAGGGCAGCATATAGCATAAACGAGTATCCTTCCTTGAACAGAGCCCACAGCCTGATGAACTCCCAAGGCCCAAACCACACCACAGCGTAAAGAATAGCTAGACTAAGCATAACGGCAGCTGTGAAAGCCTCATCCCATCTTTTCTTCACCCTGCTCAAGAGGTCGTGACCGAAAGCACGGAGGTTCAATACAACGTTGTTGAGGGAGCATGTCTTGATGCATTCAAAACATAGTCCACAGGTCTGATTGGACTGTAGTCCACCTGGATAGGTAAGCCAAGGGCACCCGTAGCCCTTACTGTTTCCTTTTACGCACTCCTTATCCAAGTGTTGCAGGCACACCTGCGTATCCTTGACTCGCAGCTCAACGGGGGCGAACTGCGAATATACGCCTATGAATCCCCCAATCGGACATATGTAGCGACAGAAAGTTCTCCGCTCAAACAGCACGAAGAAAACTATGGCGGCCACCGTCAGAGACAACATCATCACTGCCGTAACAAAAGGATTCGAAGTGATAACCTCGCTGAAAAGCGCAATGGAGACGAACAAAGCAGTGCTCAGCAAAGTCGTCCTCGCCCTCACAGGCCAACGCCTTCCGAGTCCGATGAATCCCTTCGCCTTCTTCCTGACGAGAGTACCTCTCTGAAGCCATTCGCCGAACGCCGGGAGGGGGCACATGGCGCACCATGTCCTTGCGCCGAACGGTACCATGAATCCTATTAGTGCAAACCACCACAGAGTCCAGACGAAGACCGTTGAGAAGTTCGCGGGGCCAAAGGAAGTGCCGAAGAAACCGGTTATGATCACCAATTCGAAGAGTAATATGCATGGTAAGATCAGTGCGTACTGGATACCTCTGCGTCTAAGGATCTTATCAAAGATTGATAGCCTGAGCAGGTTGAATCTGTGTTTTGCTGCTGGGAGGATGCTGACGCCGATGCCGGGGTTCGCAGACAGCCTCCGTGAAGCGATGAATGGAACAGCTAAAACTGTGAGAACAGTTAGGAGGATTCCTCCAAAATACGAGTAATGCGGAGCCACAACCAGTTCACCAGTCATATATCTGTGCAGAGAGTCTTCACCCAAGCCTGCATAGAATTCGATCTGGAAGTTTCCGAGTGAAGAGGCTCTGATCTCAGTCTCTTTGGAGGTTTCAGGCGGGATCAGAACATCCACCCCCAGATCGGGTAAACGGATGGCTTGGTACATGGAGGGGTCTTGGTTCTTCACTTTGAGTTGAATCGAGTCTGACAGCTTGGCGTCGATGTTCACCTTAGGGTAGAGAGGGCGTCCAACAGTTACGGAGACGGTTCTGTTATGTGGCACGAAGAGGATGAATGCAAAGGAGATTAGCAGGAGAATTACGGAGGTGAGGACGATCGCCCTCCTTGACTTCATCACTGATAAGAGGGTGGGGGATGTATTAAGAGTTAACTGTCATTAATATGATAATACTAACTGTTTTGGAGCTAACTACGTTAATACCAGAGCGGCTGCCAGTACTCTCACAAGCGTTCTGAGCCACATCTTCCGAGTGCGCGAGGCTCCTATCCCGCATGCTAGAGTAAGATGCCGATCTTCTGGGGCAAATTCCAGTCATATTGTTAGGAAAGCGTTTTAGGGTAAGAAGCGAACTATTTTCGTTTAATGCCTTTTCAGGTCATTCCTATCGGAGTTGTTAAGACTGAATGGAAAAGAGAAGGTCCTCGTATCCGGAGACATGAAATTGTGTCTAAGCTGGTCATCGACAAGAAGTACGAGGATGCGCTTGGAGGGATAGATGGATACTCTCACCTATTCGTCATCTTCTGGTTCCATGAGCTTAGACACGGAGAGAAGCATGGTTTGAAGATGCATGCAAAACGAGACCTAGAAGGTCCACTAGTCGGGATCTTTGCTACACGTGGCTACGGGCGGCCTAATCCCATTGGGCTAGCGGTTGTCGATCTTGTTCAAAGAGAAGGTAACGTTCTAACTGTCCGGGGCTTAGACGCGTTCGACGGAAGCCCCATCCTAGACATCAAACCATATGATCGGTTGGATCGGAAACTCAGGATCAGGGTTCCAGATTGGATCCAACATCGACAAGAACCAGCCAAACGGAGAACCCCGCCTCCGCATCGTCAATCCCAAGATACTAAACCTTGATCTACCCTCTTGAAGATTTAGACTCTGTTCAGCAATGGGTGACACTTATCCAAAGTTCAAGGTGGCAGCAGTTCAAAGGCTGCCCGTGAGGGACAGTATTGATTCTGAAGCCTTCAAAAATACGGTGAGGAGGCTGCGTCTAAGCCTTCTTCTCCTCTGCTGGCTTGGCTGGTGCAGTCTCCTTCTTCTCAGCTTTCTTCCTTGTCTTCTTCTTGCCCTTTTTTGGCAAACCGCTCTACCCGTGGTAGCAGGTTACCCGCCTCGAGTTAATAAGACTACGTCCATAGGGCTCTGTTAAGTTGTCGGTTGATTACTTGGAGATTCCAAGGATGCGTCAACCGAAGAGTTAACAATGCCACTCTGGACAAAGCTTCGAAGTGTCCAAACCGCTATTTCTTTGGGATGGAAGACCTCTTTTCCTCTACGTTCAGTTGGATGGCCTCTTTCACCCATGCGGCGAGTTGTTCTGCATCGATCTGTTTTTCGCTCCTGATCTTTACATGTCGAAGGCCTTTGCCCGTTCCTTCCAGTAGTTTCTTCGGATCTGAGAGCTCGGTGCCCTTGAAGAAGCCGAAGTTAATGTAATCAGTGGTATCGTAGTTGAGTATCCAAGCAAGATTGCCATAGGCAACGAATGTAATGTTCCCCCACTTGATTGCTTCCCTTATGGAAGGATCCGTTTTGAGGACTATTTCCCTGACTTTTAGGGCCAACTTTCTTTTTGCTGGTGGAAATGAGTCTAGAAGCTCTTTGACCCTAGGATCCACAATTAGATGTTTAGTTTCGGCGGCTAATAAGTTTGGATGATTCCATGAATGTGAGGCGTGCTGTAGTCCAGTCAGACATGGGGTGTAATTGCTTTAGACTGTTTTACACGCGTAGGTTTCTCTGTCAAATAGTAAACGGTGTCAACCATGGACTCCAATTCCTCAGGGTAGTGGGTCGTGATGAACATGGACATCTTTTCGTTGCGGCGTAGATTCTCCAGCAGTCCAATAACACTCTGACGTGAGTCGCTGTCCAACTCGATCAAAGGTTCGTCCAGAAGCAGTATGTCGGGCTTCAGAGTAAGGGCTCTAGCGATGGCTGCTTTCCTCAATGTTCCTCCGCTTACTTCACGAGGCTTTAGGCTAACATATTCAGAGATACCGAGCATGGAGGCAACGTCGCCAACCATCTTGGCCACGTCATTCTTTTCCCTGCCCATAAGCTTCAAGAAGAGTCCAATGTTACCCTCCAGACTCATCCAAGGCACCATCAGATCCTCTTGGAAAACCAGTGACACAACGCCGTTTACAGACACCTGTCCTGAATCTGGCTTCAATAGCCCCGCCATGATCTTGAGCAGAGTAGTCTTTCCACATGCGTTTGGACCTATGATCATTACGCTTTTCCCAACAGGGACGGCTAGCGTAACTCCGTCTAGCACGGCTTTTCCGTTGAAACTCTTACGGACGTCAATTAGCTCCAGTCTTTCCGCCATCCCAACAACCATCGCCCAGCGTAATCAGCGGCAACCGCAAGCACCACTGCGAACACGCTCATTGCAGCTAGCTGAGGAATATTGCCCAAACTGTAGGCCAGCATCATCCTTGAGCCGAAGCCGTTAGACGCTGAGAAAGCTTCTGCAACCATCGCCATCTTGACTGCAAACCCAAGTCCCGCCCTGACGTATGACACTATCAGTGGGCCGTAGGCGGGGAGCACGATCAACCTGAAGCTCCGCCAGGTGGGAGCGTTGACGAGTTTTGCAAGCTCCATCAGCCGAGTGATGAAGACCCTGACCGAGCTGTTCGCAGTCGGTAGAAGAATGGGTAGCACGGTGAGTGAGACGGTAAGTATTATGGGCAGAGGTGAGAAGACCCCGAAGGAGGTTATCAGAAGCAGTATCCATGCGAGGGCAGGCACTGTGTTGAAGATTAGTGAAGCGGTTCCGATACTCTGTTCCCATCTCCTGACGAAGGCTACCAGCACGACGGGCATGAGCACTGCCACTGCAATCGAGAGACCTATGAGCGCGTGGATGAGTGTGGTGAGAATAGATAAGGGAAGGTCTGGGCGTGAAACCAGAAGGAGAAGCTCTTCCCCTATCTCCCGGAGAATGTCATCGGGCAAGAAGCCGTCCGACAACCTCTTCTACGCTTAGGCCACCCGTGTCTATCACTTTATGTTTGGCGAGCAGAGCAATATGATCTCGGACGCCCTTCTTTACGTCGTCGCCCAGAGGCTCGCCTTTCCAAACATACTTCACTATCCACTCATGATACTTGCTGGCCAAATCCTTCTTCAATCCGCATTTCTCCACATAGAGCTTATCCACCACAGATCCACCGGTCTTCAGCCATTCCTGCAACGCGTCTCCCCTAGATCTGAGCAGTGCATCTATGTCACTGCCCTTCTCTTTCAGTTTTGAGGCGGTGGTTACGAACATGATGAGTGGAGGCGGTCCGTTTAGACCAAGGGACTTGGACCAGTCGCTGAAGGTGGATAGGACTGTTCCGGCTTTCTCTGTGGAGAGTATTGTTGAGGTGCCTATGGTGGCGATGGCGTCAACCTCTCCTTTCTCCAATGCGCCCTGCATAGCAGGTATGGGGATGTTGACTACTGCGACTTGGCCTGCGCTGGGCTTCTCCTCGGTGATTTTGAATCCGCCTTCAAGCAGATACGCTCTGAGCGTCAAGAAGGTGGAGGTAGGTTTAGCTACTCCTATCGTCTTTCCGTCAAGGCTTCTTATCGAGCTGATGCTGGGCTTGGAGACCAGGGCCTGATATTGGGTCATGTCCAACAGAAGCATTCTCAGATCGTTCCCTTTTCCGACGTATTCAGGCAAAAACTCTACGGGCACAATCGCTAGATCTACCTCACCTCGAAGCAGGGCTTCAACTTCTATTGGTACACCGTCCAGAGGCACCATGGTTACGTCTCCTCCGACTTTCTTGTCCATTTCCAAGGCGTCAATGACTTCTGTGAAGGAGATTCCGCAGGCGCCTCTCAGTGTTGCCACCTTAAGTTCTCTGAAGGACTTGTCCGCTGGGAGGGTCAGGTAGACGGTGGCTATAGAAATTATGAAGATGACTCCTATGATGGCTGTCAGTAATTTAGATCTGTTCGACGCCATGCAGTTACCACTAACTAGTGGTAAATATAAACTTCGTGTCCATTACGGAGCTCGAATAACTATTCGGGCGAATGAACAGCATTTGAGTTCGCATTGAAAGGTGGAGATACAATTCATACGAAGAATCGTCAGAAACCAGTTAGTGGCGGCGCAATCTTAGAATGCGAGGTGAACTAACAAATCGGCGACTGTTTCCGTTTATGGCGTACCACAATTTGTCAGGCGTGTCCCAATTATCTTGCATATAACCCTCGGCAGAGAGATTCGATACGAAACCATGATTGGGATAGATGAATGTCGTAGCAGTAAAAGTGGTAAGGAAGTTGAGTGCGAAAATTAGAGAACGCGCAGAGAAGCTAGAAGACAACGGAATTTAGCTTCCAGATATATCTACGTCAGCTTGCCTTTCAAACAGTGGGTTCAATGTCCACGGTTTTTGGCCCAGATGAGACAGTTCTCCTGAGCAGTAAAGGATCGATGGAGCAGCCTGTAAGCGGGTCGGGCGAATTCTACCTGACTACGAGAAGGCTTCTGCTAGTTCACAAGTCTGGGCTCATCAGGAAGAGGGAAACTCCTCTAGTTGACATAGGAATTGATGAAATAAGCTACTTCAAGGTTGAGGGGATACTGAGGAAAGTCCTAGTTCTAGGGGTAAGGCTGCAGGGCGGGAGAATCCAGGCGTATAAGGTGCATGTAAGAAATCCTGAATCATGGAAGACACATATCTTCAATCTGAAAAACAAATCTTCGACCTAGAATCTACGTGATCACCGCGACTTCCAATCCTAGGAGTGAGCATGATGGATGAAAAAAGATCCTTCCTGGACGGTTTGTTGTCTTATTGGGGAGGAGTTTCCAGAGTCTTCCATATCTGTTTGACGCGGGAAGCTATGCGGTCAGCGGCGACATCCAGCCATTTCTCTCCGAGCTCTTTGCTCGCAGACCTCGGGTCACCGTAGCTTCCCAGCTTTGTGGTCTCAGTGATCTTGGCTGGTAAAGTAACTACCGGGCTCGCGACGGCTTCTCTTCTGTCAGATGGATAGGTGACTGCGAGGTCTAGTCTGACTATTTTGTCGTCGTGGGCCATGGTGGCAGCGATTTCCAGTAGGCCGCCGTGGGCCATGAAGTAGGGCCAAGGCCACTTTTCTTTCTCGGTGCCTTTTATTCCCGGGAGTTCCTTCCAGACTTCCTGTAGGGCGGCATACCAGTTTGACAGCACTATCGCTGTGCCCGTTTCGTCTCTTAGCTCTCTGATCACGGTCATGATGGGGTAATAGTTGGGTTCGTTTCCGTTGACTATGACTATCTTCTTGAAGCCATGGTGGATTAGGCTTTTGCATACGTCTTTGGTGAATTTTTCAAGGGCTTCTCCTGAGACAGTTATGGTGCCTGGGAAGGCCATGTGTCCTCCTGAGCATCCGTAGGGCATCAGGGGGGCGAGGAGAGCACCCAGTTTCTTGGCAACCCTGTCGCCGGCTTCTAAAGCGCAAAACGAGTCTACTCCGAAGACTCCGTGGGGGCCGTGTTGCTCTATGGCTCCTACTGGGAGAACGACTGTGTCTATTCCCTTGGCCATGGCTTCTTTTACTTCAACATAGGTCATTTCGTCGATCTTATACTTCATGGATGAGTCTGCCTGTTGCTGAACCTTATTAACGCTTAGCCAAATTCGTGATTCTGTTCGGTTATCAGGACTTGCCGAGTTGAGCGCACCGGCATAGATCTGTTTCAGGGGGGCCGTATGAAACTAGTAGGGTGAACATGCCGAGGTTTTGAACGTGGGGGTGATTCAGCAGTCGAAGTCCCGAAGAGGGAACAGAACTCAGTTTGAGAGGATAAATACTGACGATGTTAGCAGAGTGCTTGCGGCATGAGGATCAGAGACGTGATCAAGACCATCGAACCTTATCAGTGGGAGCCCTCTTCAGAGATGATAGCGGCTGAACAAGGTCTGAAGCTGGAGAAGGTGGTCAGGTTTGATACGAGCACGTCGCCGTTCATACCGTCTAAATGGTTGAGCAGTGTCTCCGAGAATATAGAGACTTCTGCTGTCAACGATTATCCTGATACTTCGTATTCAAGGCTTGTCAGACTCTTGTCAAGCTATGTTGGGAAGCCTAAGGATCACATTGTTCCCACCAATGGTAGTGACGAGGCATTAGACTTGGTTGGGAAACTGCTGTTGGACAAGGGATCGGAGCTTTTGGTTTCCGCGCCTACCTATTCGCTCTATAGTATCATCGGTCAAGTCATGGGAAGCAGGATTGTTCCGGTGCCGAGAAAAAAGGGGTTTGTCGATGACTGTGACCGCCTTCTTGACACTGTTTCAGAGAAGACTAGGTTGATCTTGCTTTGCAGCCCGAACAACCCGACAGGTAACACCGTTTCCGAGGACACTTTGATTCGGCTTCTGGAGGAAACTGGTTGCGCGGTGGCTGTTGATGAGGCGTACTATGAGTTTTGCGGTAAGACTTTCGTCGATCTGACGGACAGATATGAGAATCTTATCGTGATTAGAACGATGTCGAAGGCCTTCGGGCTCGCCGGTGCAAGAGTCGGATACATAGTTGCTCACCGTGAGACTACGGATAATATCAACAAGATTCGTCCTCCGAACAGTCTGAGCGTCATTTCCCTCATGTTGGCAGAAACTGCCCTGAGAGATCTTAACACTGTTCGCAGGAATACTCGCGTCATGGTCGATGAGAAGGAAAGGTGTTTCCGCGTCCTGAAGAAGCTTGGTGGACTGACGGTTTATCCCTCTGAAGCAAACTTCCTGCTTGTAAGATTCAAGCATCCTGATGGAAACACTGCCTACAGGAAACTCCTAGCCAAAGGGTTCGTCACCAGAAATTTCTCAAATGCGCCTATGTTGAAGAACTGTTTGAGGATCGGGATGAGGCTTCCTGAACAGAATGATGCTCTGCTTAAAGCGATAGCAGGTATCGTCGGGGACTAGTCTGCGGAGCAGGTAGAAGCCTTGGTGCTGATTCTGAGCGAGGAGGATGTCAGGAGGGCGCTTACAGTGAAGGATGCTCTGAAGGCTGTTGAGGAAGCTTTCAGAGAACTCGGCAAGGGCTCAACAATTATGCCGGTCCGTCAGACTATGACTGTGAAGCCTTGGAGCGGCTGGGTCGGAGTAATGCCGTCTTATCTGAGAAGCATGGGAGCGCTGGCCACCAAGATAGTGACTGTCTATGGGAATAATCCTGTGAAGTATGGGTTGCCTACCACCATTGCTACTGTGGTTCTGAATGATGTGGAGACGGGCAAGCCTTTGAGCATGATGGGAGGTACCTATTTGACTGCTCTAAGGACGGGGGCAGTGGGAGGATTGGCGGCTAGGCTCTTGTCTAGACGTGATTCCAAGGTGGTGGGGGTATTCGGTGCGGGTATGCAGGCAGAGATGCAGATAGCTGCTTTGAGCCATGTTAGGAGAGTTGAGGAGATCAAGGTTTATTCTAGAAGCTTTGAGCGTTCGGCTAAGCTCGCTGGCAAGGTTAAGAAAGAGTATGGTGTGGAAGCTAGGGCTGTAGCTGAACCTAGTCTAGCGGTTAGCGGCTGTGATATGGTTGTAACTGCGACGACTTCTAAGACACCGGTCTTCGACGGAAAACTGCTTGCAGATGGAACCCATGTTAACTTGATTGGTGCTCACACGCCAACTGCGAGAGAAGTGGACAGCAGCGTTATCTTGAGAGGCAAAATAATTGTCGACTCAAGGGAAGCGGCGTTGAAGGAATCTGGAGACCTTTTGATACCTATTTCTGAGGGAGTCTTCTCCCCAGACAAGATCTATGGCGAGCTCGGCGAGATACTGGTTGGAGCCAAGCAGGGTCGTGTCAGCAAAGATGAGATCACAGTCTTCAAGTCTTGTGGCTTGGCAGTTCAGGATGCAGCAGCTGCTCATACGGTGTATCGGCGCGCAGTGGAGGCTGGTCTCGGCCGAGAGGTTCCTTTGTGGTAGACGATTGCCTTATTGTGCAGCGATTACTTCTATTTCGATCAGGGCGCCGTGGCGGGCTAGTCCTGCGATGGCGACTGATGTTATGGCGGGAGGATTCTTCTGATCCAAGAACTCCGCGCGGACCTTTCGCACAGGTTCTATGAACCGTATGTCTGTTACATAGATGTTGACTTTGACGACGTCCTTGAAGTCTGCTCCCGCGTCTTTCAGCGCCAATCTGATGTTCTTCATTGTCTGTCTGATCTGGTTTTCGATGTCGCCGGGGGCTACGATCTTGCCGTCCTTGTCCGCTGAGACTTGGCCGGATACGTAGATCCATGTTCGGGCGTCTTTTACACTGACTGCGTGCGAGAAGCCTGGTGCTGAGAACAGGGTTTTAGGGTTATGGAATTTGGTTTCCAAACACTTCACCTTAGCTACGGAACGTTGCGTCCAAAATGAAATTATTTAAGCATTGTAAGCAGCGAGTTCAAGCTCGTAACTGTTTCCTTCTGCAAGTTGATCATTATGTAGAATGCACTGCTTTGGAGCATTTCCGAAGTAGAATCTGACGAAAGCCTAGGATACATTCGTGAATACTCGCGCGATCGAATGGATCATGTTGCCATAGAAAATTTTGAAGATTCCAGTTTGATTATGGTTATTTTACTAATGAAAGGCTGTTTCTTATTTATGTCATGACTGAAAAGAATATATATCAAATATTTCGCTTAGGCGCCGCATGATCGACAAGGCATCTCTGTCAGTAGCCATAATAGCCATCCTCATAAGCGCAGGAAGTATCGCATACACAAGCAGCGTCATAGGAGGAGTATCAAGCCAAATAGACTCAGCCAAGAAGGATCTTAGTGGCCAAATCACGAGTCAAGTCGGGCAGGTCACATCAAAGATCTCGCCCCTAGAGAGCTCCGTAAACTCGGTGAAACAAGAGCAGACAGCCATTCGAAGCCTAGTAGACCAGAGAATAGGAGGACTGGAGAAATCACTGCAGGAAGCCCAGCAACGACTAGCCCAAGCCGAGCAACAAGCCAAACAATCACAGCAAGAACTACAAGCACTGCAAGCAGAAAGAGCATTAGAGGAAGCCGCGAAGAAAGAGAAAGCTCCGCTCGTCTACGGAGTCATGGATGCACCTGACTTCAGCGGCATCGTCTGGCCAAGATTCAGGGAGAGCTATCCATGGGCACCGGCTGAACCTCGATACATCGAGGGATTCGCGCCCCTAAGAGGCCGCTTCGTCTCGGAGTATAACGCCAACACTCCATCAGCTGACTTGTTGCTGCAATCAGAGGCACCGATGATCGGAGACCTGCAATCCTACCTGCAGCCCTTCCCCGACATGAAGTATATCAGCCTCCACGCACCAGCCATCTCATTCCCCAACCAGAAGGAACCAATCATGTTCTCTCCATTCCTACTTCCAGCAGTAATAGTATACAACACCAACCTCCTGAAAGCTGACGAAGCACCCAAGAGCTGGCTCGAACTGTCAAACAGCAAGTGGAAGGGCAAAATCGCGCTCCAAGATACGAGACGCCTAGAAACTACGACCACCTTGCTTTCGGATCTACAGCTGGCGTTCGGACAAGCCAAGTGGGATACCTTCATGAAAGGACTTGCAGCGAACAATCCGCTCCTCGTCGGTAGCAACACCGAGGCGTACACCAAAGTGGTGGCAGGAGAATTCCCCATAGGAATAGCCCTCATAAACGACATAATCAGGCAAAAAACAGGTACACCAGTAGCAGTAGCATACCCCAAGGAGGACGTCATCGCAATTGACCCAGGCGCTGCAACCATGATAGGAATCAGCAAGAAGGCGCCGAACCCTAACTTCGCAAAGCTTCTCGTCACGTGGTTGATGAGCCCAACAGGTCAAAGAGCCGTTGCTGAAACAGGTAGACCACCAGCACTTCTAACCCTAGACCACCCGAACTCCCTCGGAAAAGTAGTGCCAGCTGGAATGACCCTCCTACCACGCAACCAAGACTTCTTCAAAGACCCAAAGAAGTGGGAAGCACTGATGAAATCCTACTTCGCCTAACTGTCCAGAGACAGAACCCCCCATTCTTCTTTTTTTGTGCGCATCTACTGTGAAGTATTGAAGGTATTAGGTGGAGACCGTTAATCCGTGAGAAGCCGAAGGATGGCAAGGAATTAAAGTGGGTCCATCAATGTACAGGATGAGAGTAAGAAGTCTTGGCTGGAAAGGTGTATCTCTCAGGACCCACTTCCTCGGATTGGCGGAACGAAGTATCCAAGAAGCTGGAGAAAGAAGGCGTATTATCGGTTAATCCTGCGTTGAGAGTTTGTGGAAACAAGGAGGAATCGGTGAAGGTTCTTGTGGAGGATGACAAGATGGAGATTGATTCTTGCGACGCTTTGCTGGTGAATTTTCAGAAGCCTTCGCCGAGAGTCGCTATGGAGATACTGTATGCTTGGGAGCGGGGAAAGAAGATTGTTGTTGCAACTGGGGAAAGTCATGTGTTTCCTTGGCTGGAGTATCATAGTCACGTTGTTGTGAAGACGCTAGATGAGGCTGTTGCGGAGATTATCAAAGTTTTGGGGCGGGAGCGGCTGCAGGTCAAGCATAGATAGGTTCTTGTTTACTTTGATTTCTTGGTGGCTTGCTTGTTTCTTGCTGCTTGAAGTTTGGCGTATTCGTCTTCTGCTGCTCTGACTACGTTAATGCCGTAGCTGACGTATGATGTCATTCCTGCGAGGAAGAAGACGAGTGCCATGGCTTCGTGAGCCATTTCGGGTGTTGCCCCGACTCTGACGGCGTGGCGCATGTGGCTGACTCCTGGTCCTTCGTGTCCTCCTCCTTTTCCGAGGGTGACTTCTATTACTACTGAGATGAGTTCTTTGATGTGTTTCGGTAGTGCTCCCTGATGGTCTCCTTTTGGTGGCTGTATTGATCGTCTGAACTTGGCGAAGCCTTCCAGCATAGGCATGTTGTATTGGGCCATCAGTTTGTGGGATTCGGAGAATTTACCGTTGAATTCTTCGAGGAGGTAGTTGCGTATGGGTTTGGGGATTCGTTTGGTATGCTCAGTGTCTACTACGGGTTTGCTCATGTCCTTCGGTTTGGAGCTGTGGATACTAATTTGTCTTTCAGCTAGGGGTTCCTTGCCGGTAGCCCTGATAGGTATTCCAGTACGTCTCCTAGGGGTGCTACGTCGGCGTATTTCTGGTGCATGTCGAACATGTTGACTTTGTGGGAGATTTCACCTCTGTCGAACACACATTCCTCTACGATCACCACTTTGAAAGCGTATGAGAAGGCGTCTATCACGGATGCTCTGACGCATCCGCTGGTGGTGCATCCTGTTACTACTACGGTGTCCACGTCGTTGAAGTTGAGTAGGCTCATGAGTGGTGTTCCGAAGAAGACGCTGGGTTTCCTTTTGCGGATGATGATGTCTTCAGGTTGGGGTTTGATTATGTCGGGGATGGTGTTTCCTTCGGCTGGGCTGAACCGTGTCTTCTTGAAGGACCATGCTGTTTCCTTGTTGGATCTTTCTGGGGCCTCGCTCAGTGAGTACATGATGGGTAAGCGTTTTTCTCGTGCTACTTGCAGTAGGTCTTTGATCTTGTGGGTTGCTTGCCAGCCTGCTTCGCCGCAGCTGTTGGGGTAGTGTTTTATGGATTCCAGTATGGGTTCGGGTTTGTCTCCGATGAAGCTTGTTGTAACGTCTATTACGAGTATTGCGGGTCTTTTTCCGAGGTTGGTTAGTCCTATGGGTTTTCCGTAGCCTGCTGTTGCGTAGACTTCTTTGTCACGCTGGGTTATGACGCCATCCCAGATATTCATGGCCCCGACTCTCCTCTCTGGTGTCTAATATGGTTTCAACGGCGATTCGTGTTATTCGTCAATAAGCAAAGTTTTCCGCGTCAAAAGCAGAAAACTTAAAACGTGGATCGCTAAGGCGGCGCAAGGTGATGCGATGAAGGACATGGCTGCTAGACATAGCCCGCGGTGCGACTGCCCTGTATGCCAAGAGGGAGTACGCGAAGGAGCGGACTAGGCTCACTCCTCCCAAGATAACCCATAAGGATCAAGCTAGGAACTGGAAGACCAGAATTGAATCCTATTATATCAGCAACTGTCTACGCAGATTGATAGCGAATTGGCTCCGGCAGTAGATCTAACCAAAGTCCTATCTTTGGATAAGAGGCTCAGAGCTGCAGCGGTAATCAACGGTGCAGGAGAAACTAAGGAACGAAAAGCGCGCAAGGGTGTGAAGCTCATCCTCTCGCCGGAAGAATTCGAGGATTTTGCTCTTTCAGTCGCCTTGAGGGCGGGCATAACTAGGAAATGGGATAAGAAGATCGGTCGAACAGAGCGAGTCATTATTTTCGGAGAGAAGCTAAAGATGTTCGTCTTCTTTCTTAGAGAAGACACCCTAGTGGTAACGGCGGAACCAGACATCTCAACAGGAACGTCCAAGAGGATAGCGTCCCTTATCGGGCCTATCTGATCGCTGAGTCCTGCAAATAAATGCAATTAGATGATAATATTGAATAGAATCTTGGTGTTGTCGTGGCTACGACACACCCATCCCCAAATAACACTATGACCAACGCACAGCCATGGCACAACTGCCATCAAGCCAAAGACAAGGAGCAAACCAAAGCCAAAACGCCGCCAGAGCCAATCAGTCAGCCCAATCCATAGCTCAGAGCGCGCAGCAAGCAGCACAGCAAGCACAACAAGCAGCACAACAAGCACAGATTCAAGCAGAGATCAACGTTAACGCTTCACCTGCAGCTGAATTAGCCCAGCTAGCAGCAAGCATAGCCTCAAGGTCAGCTGACGCTGCCCAACAGGCATCCGAAATCTCTCTCAGCAGAAGCGGAGAAATCTCTGTTCAAGCCAATCTTGCCGCTCAAGCAGCCCTTCGATCAGCCCAAGACGCCCGTGATGTAAGCCAGCATGCTGCTCAGTGCGCTACCGCTCAGCAGAACAACAAACAAGAGTCACAAGAGCAAGAATAGGTCTCCTTAGATACCCTTTCTGTTTTTTTAACCGGAGATAGGATAAGCC
Source organism: Nitrososphaerota archaeon (assembly GCA_016184315.1). Lineage (GTDB taxonomy): Archaea > Thermoproteota > Nitrososphaeria > Nitrososphaerales > JACQRY01 > JACQRY01. Next base: position 3,135 of record JACPCU010000003.1, on the reverse strand, counting down.
GAAAGGCTGAAGCAACCATTGGGCGTACACAGAACAATACGCTCCGCTCTCAAACGCCGGATCGCCTAATGTCCCTGCCTAAGACAAAGCCCCTGCACTGCAGGCTTCCACATTTGCATTTCATGAAGAATCCTTCGTAGGTCACGTTCTCGGAGTAGTCGAACGTGGCCTCTTCATCTGCTTCAAGGTCCCTGATTGCTCTGAGTCGGAGGTCGCCTGTGACCTCGCAGTTTGGCTCACATGAGTGGTTAACAAACCACATCGTGGAGTTTCTTCTAGGACACACATACCTATTCCGTCCTACTTGCAGTAGTCGTTCCGCGGCTTTGAGATGCATCTGGCCAGAACAGTGCCTTTTGCGATACGTTCTGATGCGAACACGCCCATTCCTTTTAACCCTGCTTGCTTCACAACTAGTCTCACTTCCTCCACCACCCTTGCCTTGCTATTGACGATTATCCAAGCAGCTTCAATGAAGCCCAGATTAAAGAACTAGGGTTTGTGCGACAGAATTGATCCGAGTTAACGTGTAAATCCGATATGAAAGTTCTGCGGCATATTCGATCTGTCAGGAAACCCTAGCCGCGTCACCTCGACATGCCGTAGGAGGTTCAAGAGAAGTTTTCTCCATGACTGAATCTGATGATTCGGGGTTGTTGAACGCTTACGTAATCTATCGCAGGCTCATAGGCTTTTCACCCGTCTTCGAAAGGAATAAAGAGTCGGTGCAGAGCGCGGAGGCAATCGGAAGGTATGAGCTTGAATAGAGTTGCTGCCATCTTACTTATTGCCCTTATTGCTTTTTCAGGTTTACAAACAGTCCAGGTGATACCCGCAGCTTCTGGTGCTGAGGTAAGCGGAACTCACGGTCGTCCAATAAAGTACAGTGGCAAGATCACGGGCGAAGTAGATCTCACAGGTTCTGGTTCGCTGAAAGTCGGAGGCACCGAAGTGGCGACTGTTAAGATGACTCAGAAGATCCGTATCAATATTCCCTTCACAATGGAGCTCAACGAGGAGTTCTCCAGCCTAGAAGAGAAGATAAGAACCCTTGCTGACGTGAGGGTTGGCGACTATCTTGGACAGATAGCCTACTCTAGGACAAACTACGATGTTGATTGGTCGTTCTCACTGGAGAATGTGAGCCCTGGATGGACGGTAACGCTGTGCAGCCCAACCTCAGGGAAACTTACCGCGGAAGCGTCAGTTCGTTCGCTGGGATTAATCAGGCTGGGGGAGGCATCATTAGAGAAGCAGATAGCGTTGGGCCTCCTCTTGGATTCTCTCGGAGAGTCAGCGATCCTTTGCTCGGTGCAGGTGGTGTGGAAAACGGATCCTAACGTCAAGTATCTTCCTCTGATCCAGATCCCGTTCCTGAGCAATACGCTGGAACTCTTGAGTGATGATTGCTGCCTAGTCGCCACTGAGAAAATAACCGTCAAAGACGGTGATATTCCCTACTACCATAACACGAAGGTTCTATCGGAAGCAAAGCTCAAGTTCCCGTTGAAAGGCGCTTCAGTCGAATACACAGAGACAGACGTGGATGGTCCTTCACTGCCCGGTCTAAACACCATCAAAAGCAAGATAGCCTACAAAGGCACTATATCGCTGGACTTGGAGGAAGGCCTCGTTACCTGCGGCCTCGCGATTGACGGTGGGGGAACAAAACCCTATGTCCCCGACGGAGGATCTGAAACCAGGGTCTCAGAGGCAATCACCGCTCCAATGGGGACAAGAGAAGCCCAGCAGAAACTGGTCTGCTTGAACTGTGAAGGTGTAAGAAGCGAAATCCTGCCGCAAACCAATGCCAGCATCCCTGATCCCAAAACAAGTTCCGCTGAGGAAAAAAAGATCCCTCCAAGCTTCATATCGTTCGCGGACAGTGGAGGCTTCAAACAGAAGCACCACATGATGCAAACATCCCTTATTGACCCCCTCAGGAAGATATCCATTCTTCTCTACAACGAGTGGCAGGACGGATCGAAGTTTTGGATCACAGCGTCCTACGACTTCCAGGGAAAACACAGCTCAACTTCGAAGCATCTTGAAGGCCGCGCAGTCGACATGGTGGTCATAGCTAAAGGAAAAGATAGAACCACAGACGGTTTGATGGCTCGTCTTGCATGGCTTGCACACGAATCCGGGTTTGACTGGTCGTATAACGAGTGGGCCGGCGCGACTAGATTCGACTGCAACCATGTGCACGTCTCAGAGAAGGGGATCCACACCGACGTATTGACTGGGAACGTGAAAATGACTGGACTATCTGGACTAGTGCAAGTACAAAGAACTGGGCCCACGGGCAACGAGACCTTGACTGCAGTGCGGGACTTTTCGGTTAATGTTGGAGATATTATCACGACGGGTGAAGGTGCCCATGTTCAAATCGAGGTTACAAGTTCTGAGGGTAAGCCTACGACTGTAACGATGGCTGGGAACTCGAAGATCCAGATTGAAACGCCATGGTTGATCAGTGTGAGCCACGGCAAGCTGTTCATGAAACTGGAATGCAAGAGCTACGGGTGTAGCATAGTTCATACGGGAAGGCTTTCGGTTGCGGTGAAAGGAACGGAGTTTACGGTGGAAGTAGCTAAGGATAACAGCACCACAGTAACTGTACTGGAAGGAACCTTGGAGGTTACGCCCATGGAAAGTGAGGACGCGGTTTCGGTCTCGGCTAACCAGCAGCTCAAGGTCTCAGGCTCAGGCACGCTAACTCAACAAGGGATGCAGCAGCAAACCAGTAGCATCAACCCTAACACACTAGAACAATGGTGGCTTTCAACGCAACCAAAGACTGAGGCCTTTCAGGTCAACGTGGAGGGAGCATCCTTCACAGTCTCAGTCGTTTCGAACAGCACCCTCTCAGATTTTAGATTCGATCAATCAGGCAAGTCCATCCTATTCTCCGTGAAAGGAGGAACAGCAAATCCAACAACAGGCTCAGTAGAAGTATCATTCCCCAGCAACTTGTTGAACGGCACCTTCGCCGTCATCCTTGACAATGCACCCATACAGTTCAATCAGAGACAGAACAGCACCCACATATCGATATCAGCATCCTACCTACAAACGGACACGCCTAAAACTCTCCGAGTAACAGGCACGGTCGCAGTACCAGAATTCCCGCAA
>JACPCU010000002.1 GCA_016184315.1 Nitrososphaerota archaeon | reverse complement strand
AGGAATAGGAATCTGGATAGACGAAGCGTTGAAGATTCTACCGTTCGTAGACTATTGGAGATATACTCTTCTCTCGCTGCGACCTGAGACAGGGGACGTGAACTTCTCCTACGATCTCCTTGAAGAGAAGGTCAACGTGGAGCTCAACGACAAGATCGGTAACTTCGTCCACAGAACTCTGTCCGCAACCCAACGCTTTCTGGGAGGAGCAATAGAGAAGGAGCCACAGATAGGTCCCCAAGCTCAAGAGATCTTGCACGCCATGGAGAACAGGCACTTGGAGATCGCATCTAACTATGAGTCCCTGAGACTTCAGAGAGCAGTTAGACTGACATTGGAGCAGGCAGAAGAGGGAAACAGATACTTGAACCTGACAGAGCCGTGGAAATCCTACAAGACTGATCCAAACGCAGCTGCCGAATCCCTCTACACATCACTCCGAGTCGTTAAGACCCTTGCCGTAGAGCTCTACCCAATCATCCCAAAAACCGCTGCTGAAGCTTGGGGTTTTGTTGATGGAACAACCATAGAGAATATGCGATGGTCTGACGGCTTGGCAGAGCTGAGGTTTCCAATACAGGTAAGGAACTTCAAGCCGCTTTTCAACAAAATATCTAAGAAAGACATTATTAGGAGACTAGAGGAAATAAGGAAACAAAGCTGATCCTGATGTCAGTCAAACATCCTTTCGAAGAGTTTGCCAAGATAGATTTCCGCGTAGGCAAAATAATCCAAGCAGAACAGGTTCCTGGAGCCAAGAAGCTGGTGAAACTGAAGATCGACATAGGAGGGACGGTGAAACAATCTGTAGCTGGGCTTGGGGGCCACTATAAACCTGAAGACCTCGTCTCGAAGCAGGTGGTCGTAGTGACCAACCTCCAGCCGAAGAAGATGTTCGGCTTGGACTCGGAAGTTATGCTTCTCGCAGCCGTTGACGGCGACACAGTCTGTATCCTCAAACCTGATAGAGATATGGCGCTGGGAAGCAAGGTCACTTAGACCAGATTTATGCATCAATCAGCGCGTCTATCACAGGTTCCCGCAGAAAGATTCTTAAAGGAGCCAACGGCACGTATTCCGCATCAGGTCTACTCGCCGAGCTACATGCCGGCAGAAAAGCCTGAAGTTGAGAAGAATTGTCTGGTTTTCGAACACCTGAACCCAGTATAGTCCATGGGACAACAACCGTGGGACTCCTATGCTCAGACGGAGCTGTCCTCGCCACAGATACAAGAGCCGTCGCAGGAACCTTCTTCATAGCCCACAAGAATGTGAAGAAGATCCAGAAGATAGACGACCATATTGCAATGACCATAGCCGGAGGAGTAGCAGACGCCCAGAACGTTGTTGACACCCTGAGGTATTACTCGAATATCTACAAGCTTGAACACGGAACAAGAATCCCGATTAAATCTGCAGCAAGACTTGCAGCCAACGTATTCTTCTCAGCTAGACTGTTCCCGTACATCGCTGATGTGATTGTAGCTGGCTACGACGAGTCTGGAGCAACCGTGTACAACATCGACCTTTTCGGCTCTCTCACCGAAGAAAAGTACTTCTCAACAGGCAGCGGCTCCCCCGTGGCCTACGGCATTCTCGAAACTGAGTACAAGGAAGGAATCCCGGTTGATCAAGGCGTGAAGATAGCTATGAGGGCGGTGGCGGCAGCCATAAAGCGAAACACTGGTACCGGCGACAGCATCGACGTAGCTGTGATTACGAGAGACGGGTTCAGAGAGCTGACTTTGGAAGAAAAATCTAAGGTATTGACTACTTTTTTCGGTAGAGCTTGAATTTGACGGAGAAGAATCACGGACAGCCCGCCAACGTAATGGCAACTATTCTGCAGAATCTCCCTGCTGAAGCAGAGATCACAAGAGTAGAGTATGAAGGCCCCCGTATAGCGTTATACACGAAGAAGCCTAGGTTCCTCTATGAGCATAACTTCATCATTTCAGACATCGTTAACCTTGTGAAGAAGAGGGTGGTGGTAAGGACTGATAAGTCGATTAGGAGAAGCGAGGAAGAAGCAAGGGAGATCATTGGCAATGCAGTTCCTGCTGAAGCTGGGCTCCAGCAGATGTTCTTCGACGATGCACTAGGAGAAGCCTTAGTTGAGCTGAAGAAGCCTAATCTTATAGGTCCTGATAGAGACAGCAGCACAGTCAACCTAGTGGAGGAGACCGGCTGGCGGATCAAGATCCGCAAAGGCCCTCCTATGCCTTCAAACACTATCCAAACGATTTATCACATCTTCAAGACTGGGGCTGATGACAGGGAGCGCTTCCTCCGGGAAGCTGGAGACAGAATCTTCAGGATAAAGCTGTCATCTGACCCTGAGATCACGATTCACACTCTAGGTGCCTTCAACGAAGTAGGACGCTCATCTGTGCTAGTAACTACCCCTGAAAGCAAGATCCTTCTGGACTGCGGTATTCATCCAGGTCAGAAGCATCCTTGGGACGCTTACCCTAGGCTTGACTGGGCGAATATTGAGTTCGATGAACTGGACGCGGTTATTGTAAGCCATGCACATATGGATCATCACGCCTTCATCCCTGTGTTATACAAGTATGGATATGACGGGCCTGTATACTCCGCGGAGCCTACGCTGCCCCTGATGACTCTTCTCCAACAGGACTTCGTAAAAATCGCTTCGATCGAGGGAAGCAACGTACTTTACGACATGAAAGATGTGCGTGAAGCGGTTAAGCACACTATAACTCTGCCCTACGGCCTTGTCACTGACGTTTCACCCGACGTTAAACTGGTTTTGAATAACGCTGGCCATATCTTAGGCTCAGCAATATGTCATTTGCACATCGGTGATGGTGCCCACAACATCATCTACACAGGAGACTTCAAGTATGGGCCCACCATGCTTCTAGACCCTGCTACGTCAAACTTCCCTAGGGCTGAAACCTTGATCATGGAGAGCACCTACGGCGCAAAGGAGGACATCATGCCCAGCAGAGAGGAAGTCGAAATGAACCTTGTGAACACAGTCAACAAGACGCTAACCGAGGGAGGCAAGGTTCTGATACCGTCGCCAGCGGTGGGAAGGTCCCAAGAGATCATGCTGGTCCTTAACCAGTACATGAAGAACGGCGCGCTCATGGAGTGCCCCATATTTCTCGAAGGCATGATCTCCGAGGCTACTGCGATCCACATGTCCTATCCGGAGTATCTTGCAAGGGGCCTTAAGTCTCAGATCTTGGATACTGAGGAGAATCCGTTCATGTCCGAGTATTTCACCAATATTGAACATGCGAGCAACAGGGATGAAGCTTTGAGAGAGGGGCCTGCCATCATAATGGCTACTTCAGGTATGCTTGAGGGGGGGCCGGTCATGGAGTACTTGGAGAATGTGGCTTCTTCTGAGAAGGGCAAGATCGTCTTCGTTTCCTATCAGATTCCTGGAACCCTAGGTAGGAGGGTTCTCGACGGCGCCAGGCAGGTCAGTCTCCCTCATGACGGAGGTAAGATTAGGATTGTGGATATGAGATGCGCGGTGGAGAAGATCGAGGGCTTCAGCGGTCACAGTGACTATAATCAGCTTATTCGGTTCGTGGCTAGGCTTAGGCCTAAGCTGAAGCATGTGATCGTCAATCATGGCGAGAGGAGGAAGGTTGAGAATGTTACGAACGCTGTTTCGAGAATGTTCAGGCTGCCTACAAGTGGCCCTGATGTGATGGAAGCTATTAGGCTGCGTTAGTGATGTTTTGCAGACGGTGTTTTTCATGTTAGAATAAGAGGTTAGTAAAGTCCTCTCCAGATTTTCACTGCTGGAGGGGTGATGACTATTCTCTCCTCACCTAGGCGGGCAATGTCTCCTCCGTTCTTCTCGACGTGTTTGTACAACTCTTCTACGGCCTTTCTAAGATCCTCTACGTTCCGTTGAGCCAAGGGTGTAACTCTTATTATGACAATGGTATTCTTGGATACATCTTCCTTTATCTTCTCTACATCCTCCACGCCTCTGAGGGGCAGGGCCTTAAGATAGATCTGCCCTTCAGTGTCCCCGTTCTTCTGGCGCGCAACAGCTTCTTGGGTCAAAAGGCCTCTCATCCTACGAATAGATGTGGCTTATTAACTTACCAGCTAAGGGAAAATTGAGCAGAGCTCACTTATTTGCACCATGCTCCTTGAATACTTCCCAGAACTTGTCTCCAACATAGTGGATATTCTTCACAACTGGGCCTGTTGAAGCAGTCCTGAGGGAGTCGCTATCGGCCACAGCTATGCCTACAGCGATGAACTTGCCGTAATTCCGTTCCTTTACACCAACGATGCTGTCTTGACTGAAGCTTGTCATGTCCACTACGCCTGGTCTCATCACGTCAGCTCCATTGCAGATGAACTTGATCGCGCCAGGATCCACGGTAATGCTGGGGAACAAGGAGAGGGTGTTTTCCCTTAGGAGGGGAACTATGCGGGAAGGCTTTCCTGTTCTTACAGCTATGACTCCATCCAAAATTAGGATCTCGCCTTTCGTTTCTACTTCGACTACGCGGATCTGCTTGACTTTCTGGGGGATAGCTTGAGGCGGCCAAGTCTGTGCAAGAGCATCTAGGATTACGCGTACTTCTCTCTTCTGTAGGTTATGCTCTTTCAAACACATGGTTCAATGTGCTGACGCTAGATAAGGCTATTTGATCTGTTAGTAATGGTGAACGTATTAGACGTCCTTCAGGAGGCAACTTGCTAATGTAAGCATAAATAAGAGGGGCATTCATAGTGCCGCCAAGAGACGCTGAGAAGGGATCTTCGATGTCTGCAGATATGGCTGTCAAGGTGTTGGATGAGAGCTTAGGAAAAGTGGTATTGATCAAGCTAAAAGGAGGAAAGGCCCTCAGGGGAGTGCTGCAAGGCTTCGACCAGCACATGAACCTCCTCTTGGAGAACTCCGAGGAGATCGTCGAGGAGGGTAAGACCAATGGCCTCGGCACCATCGTGGTGAGAGGAGACAACGTAGTCATTATCTCTCCTCCTCCAGGCTAGATAGAGTGGAAGAAGGATGACTAAGGGAACGACCAGTTTCGGTGGAAGAGGACGCAAGAAGGTTCACATAACGTGCCGTAGATGTGGGAGGCATTCCTATCATCTCCGCAATAAGCGGTGTTCTCAATGCGGCTTCGGGGCTTCTCCTAGATTAAGGCATTACAAGTGGATGACGGCTTAGCCTTCTCCTTTAACCCTGAAAGTTTAACTACATATTGGCTGATAGTCAGAGTAATCTCTGTGAGAGATATGTCGGTGGACCCTCTTACACTCATCGTGGGCGCTAGTGTCGGTGTTGCAGCGGGAGCTGTCGGAACCTACTTGTATTCTAAGAACAGACCAGCCGATTCACGTACAAAAACACCTAACCTTGAACTGATCCCGACCCGGTCCACTAGTAAGAGTATTGAGAAGGTGGAACTGGAGAAACGTAAGAGGGAGATGAAGGCGTTGCTGGTGGAGAAGGAGATGTTGACGGGGGCTATTGCAAGAGTCTTTGAGGCTGAAGCAGAGGGGAGGCTTACCAAGGAGGAACGTGAGCAGCTCGTCGGCAAGTATCGATCTCAGTTTCGAGGTGTGGAGGAGAGGCTTGAGAACGCTGATCTGTTTATTGAAGTGGGTGAATTGGAGCAGCTACGCGAGGAGCTGGTTGGACTATTCGATAGGAAGATGGGGCAGATTGAGAGTAGGTTGGCTGACGCGAAGAGCAGGCTGAAGGCTGTCAAGACATCGATTCCGATTGCGGTTCAACTTGTTGCTCCTAAGGCTCCTGAGGAGAAGCCCGTGGAGAAGAAGGCAGAGGAAAAGAAGCAAAAGCCTGGGGCTGAAGTTGATGACAAGGTTAAGGCAGTTAGAGACGAGGTTCTCGAGGCGCTTGCTAGACTTGAACAGATGGATGTTGAAAGCTAGAGCTGACGCAAGGCGATGTGCGGAGTCCAAGTAAGTGTTCAGTTGGTGTGTTGAATCGAGCCTAGAAGATGCTTTGGCTAAGATAGCTGAGCTGGCGGTGAAGCATGTTTCTGGCGGGGAGGTTATCGGCTTGGGGAGCGGTGCTACTGTGGCTCGCTTTGTCGAGAAGCTTGGCGCCTACAGTAGTGGGTTAAGGGAGTCTGTCATGGTTATAGCGTCTTCATCTCAGATTCAGCTGGTGGCTGAGAGAGTTGGTTTGGAGCTGGCTTCGCCGAGCCTTGTTCCCAACATCAGTCTTGCTGTCGATGGAGCGGATCAGATCGACGCTAGGTTTAACATGATTAAGGGAGGTGGAGGAGCCCTGCTTCGCGAGGAAGTCCTTTTGCACGCAGCTAGGAAACGGATCATTCTTGCAGATGAGGAGAAGTATGTTGACGTCTTGAGTAAGCCTGTTCCAGTGGAGTTTGTGTCGTTTGCGCGAACCGGCGTTGAAAAAGAGCTCCGTGAGATAGGTGGAAAACCGTCTCTTAGAGTCCTTAACAAGGGGTATCCCTATGTGACTGAGAATGGTAACTTCATCTTTGACACCGACTTCGGTCCTATTAAGAAGCCTGAGCAAAGTACGGTTCAGATCAAGAATATCCCAGGGGTTACAGCATCAGGGATCTTCATAGGTGCAGGAGACATCTTCTATGTGGCTCGGCGCGACGGCAGTGTCGAGAGGCTCGCTGCAAGCCCATGAGAGACGTCAAGAAAGACCTCAGTAGACTGGTCAAGGAGTGCATCATCGTTAACGCTAAGTGTTACAGGCATTGCGATGAATCAGTTTACTTCAGAGAGATCGTGGATCAGGAAGACAGGCTTCTAGGAGCATATGTTTGTCCGGGAAACTATGTTTCGCGAGTGGTCTACTTTAGTCCTAAGGTGAACTTGGACCTAGAATGGTTCAAGAAGGTTCTCAGAGAGAATGTACCCGGAGTCAAGATAAGAGATTGGGAGATACGGGTCGCGACTCGCCATCCTTGGGAAAATGCCGTCGACATGGAGGAACCGGCTGCAACCGACGAAACTTCTTTGGCGCCGTTCATCTTTAGGCAGGTTTACTGGACTCCGCCAAAGGTTCATCTGGGAGAGGAGCCTCAGGGGCCGTTCATATGCACTAATTGTGGAAGGGTGTTTGTGCAGAGCGTCAAAGAAAGTTTTAAGGCCTGTCCTGACTGCAGGAAGACAGGGACCTAGGAGCGTCTTGTACCTAGAAGATTCTGATGCTTTAGCAAGTCTCTATACCAAGTGCTGCTGAACATGTTCTCTAGCTTAGCTTTCGTCACACGAACTCCTTCAGAGTAGCCTGTAAAGATGTGTTGAACGTGTCCATTTGAATGCTCTAGGAATATCTGTGGGATGGTGTAGTCTTCGGCCCAGTCTCCGTTCCTCAAGACGACTTCGTCTGCCTCTTTCTCCTGCTCTTTGATGTCGATGTTCAAAACTCTCACAGGTACGCCGAGATCTCTCCCTATTCTTTGGGTTGCTTCCAAGCCGGGGGGATCGCAGTGGGGGCACCAGTGGGCTAGCACTATGGTGACTCTTTGGATCATTGACATAGTAGTCGGGGAATCAGTAAGAATTATGTTTATCTGAGCAATGGCTGTAGAGAGTTTACGTTACTGTTGTTCCAGGGAACAGGGTGAAGAGGTTGGGGGTATTGCGAAGGATTCTACGAGGTTGATTCGTAGTCATTGCGTGTCCATAGAAGCCTTGTTGTGGAGTTCTAGACCATCCTTACAACATGAACTCTGAGTTGGCTTTACTATGAAGACTTCCATGCTGGTTCATGTTTGAAGGGGGTTGGATTTGCGGATGCTAAGGTTGGCGTCGTAGCAAGATTAGATGGTGGTGTTCAATCATCGGGACTTGGATCGCTGAGCCCTCGCGTAAGATTTGTTTAGGGGGGTGATATAAAGCGGGTGAGGCAAACGCGCATCGAATTCTGAACAGAAGTGATTGAAGCTAACCTTATCATCTTGCCTTTGTCGGTCCCAGACCGATGCCTTCCAAGAAAAGCAGTACCCCTGTTCCGGTGGCCCGTTTCAAGAAGCCAGAGTATGTTTCTGATGTTATCGTCAGTCTCCTGCGTGAGATGGGCGTCGAGTATGTGGCTATTAATCCCGGCGCTACCTTCAGAGCTATACACGACTCTATTGTCAACTTTGCTGGAAACTCAGAACCTGAGATCGTGCTGTGTACTCATGAAGAGACAGCTGTGGCTATGGCGTGCGGCTACGCTCGAGCTACTGGGAAACTGGGCGTCGCAATTGTGCATAACATTGTGGGTCTGCAGCATGCTACTAGAGCTATCTATGATGCTTGGCTTGAGAGAGTTCCGGTGCTTATTATGGGGGGCACGGGTCCCTTGGATTCTTCTCGTAGAAGGCCGAGTATAGATTGGGTGCATACTGCTCTTGTTCAGGGAAACTTGGTGAGAGAGTATGTGAAGTGGGATGATCAGCCTGAGGGTGTGGAAGGCGCATTGGAGTCCCTTATCCGGGCGTGCCGTATCTCCTTGGCTGAGCCTGAGGGACCAACATACTTGTGCTTCGACATTGATCTTCAGGAAGCATCTCTGCCTAAGGGGTTCATTCCGCCTAGGGTTGATGATTATCCTCTTACGCCCCCTCCTCTGCCTAACCCTGATGCTCTGGGTGATGCGGCCAAGATCTTGGGTGGAGCGGAGAGCCCTGTGATTCTGGCTGATTTTTACGCGAAGAGTCAGGGTGATGTGGATAGGCTTGTGGAGCTGGCTGAAACCCTTTCTGCTCCTGTGGTTGACTTGGGTGGGAGGTTCAATTTTCCTAATACGCATCCGTTGGATTTGACTGGGTATCGGGTTGAGCTTCTTCGTGGGGCTGATGCGGTGCTTTGCCTTGATTCTCATGATTTGTATGGTGCGTTGTGGTTGGAGAAGAGTCATTTCAGCCGTGAGGTTGAGGAGCTTCTCTCCGCGGATGCGAAGGTGGTTGATGCGGGTATGGGGTTCTATAGTCCTGGGAGCTGGGCTCAGAGCTATCAGAAGCTTGTTCCTGTTGACGTTAAGTTGGCTGGGAGCACTAGGGTTGCTGTTCCTGCTCTGTCTGCTCTGTGTCGTAAGGAGCTTTCGAAGAGTAGTGGTGTTAGAAGACGGTTGGATGAGAGGAAGGCGGTGCTCTCTGGGAAGCATGATGAGTTGAGGAAGAAGTGGCGGGAGGAGGCTGAGGCGCGTCGCGGTGAGAAGCCTATTGCTCTTTCTTTTCTTGCTGCTGAGGTTTGGAAGGCTGTTAGGAGTCGGGACTGGGTGTTGACCTTTGGAACCTTGGATCGTTGGGCTCGGAGGCTCTGGGATTGGGGTGAGTATTACCGGTATGGGGGTAAGGGTCATGGGACGGGGACGGGGTTTGGTGGTGCATTGGGTGTTGCTCTTGCCCATAAGGGGTCTAGGCGGCTGTGTGTGGCGCTTCAGGCGGATGGTGATCTGCTTTACACTCCTTCGTCGCTGTGGACTGCTGCTCATCATCGGATTCCGATGCTGGTGGTGATGTTGAACAATAGGTCTTACTATAATGATGAGAGGCATCAGGAGTATGTGGCTGAGGTGCGTGGTAGGTCTGTGGAGAATCGTGTCATTGGGATTAGGCTTGATGATCCTGCTACTGATTTTGCTAGGTTGGCTGAGAGCTTCGGTCTGTATGGTGAGGGGCCTGTTGAGGATCCTGGGGATGTGGCTGGGGCGTTGGGGAGGGCTGTTGATGTGGTTGAGAGGGAGGGGCGGTTGGCTCTTGTTGACACTGTGACTCAGCCTAGGTAGTTGCGTTGTTTGGGGTGGTGAGAGGGTGGAGGGAGACCTAGAGAGACAGAGACCTCTTATCATTTGTGTTGTTTCTGGTTGATCCAGTGGAGGACGCAAGTAGTGTAAGGTATATTTGGGCGGTGATTAGTGGGCTGGTTTAGTGGGCCGGTCGTCTAGCCTGGTAGGATGCTGCTTTGGCATGGCAGAGGTCGAGGGTTCAAATCCCTCCCGGTCCATCCATCTTCCTCGCTCCGCTGTCGTTGGTATAGAGGGGTGGATAGGGAGAGGTGGGAGAGAGCACCTACTGTGGGGTTTTTGGTGTCGCAGTCTTTGGGTGAACATGCTTACAGAATAACTCCATATAGTCTCTTTGAGTTGAAGTGAGGATTCAGCATGTGATGCATAGCCCGGTATTTTGCTTGCATACAATCATATATAGAATCTATTTAAGCCCGTGAGACCTAGTGGAATCTGGCAGAGAGCATGACGACGGTTACCGTAGCCAAGGAGGAGTTCGTAAGGAAGTGCGAGGAAGTCTACCAGAGGAACAAGGAGACCCTTGAGAGCAAGTGTGAGGGCAAGATCGTTGCATTGTACGATGAAGGGGTGGCAGCCATAGGCACTAGCATAGATGAAGCATCCAAGGCTGCTGAAAAAAAGTTCCTAGGGAAGATATTCTACGTTAGAAGGATAGGTAAGTTTTCTGCGGCTGGGATTCTCTTCTAGGTATTCGCCATGCTCCTCAAATATGTGGATGATATGCCTATCGTGAGGATCTCTGTCTCTGGAGAACGAGAAGCCGAGTTGAACGCACACATTGACTTCGCTGCATCCAAGACCATAATACCACCCAACACGGCGGAGAAACTCGGCCTTAGATTTGCTGAGTACAAGTCTATTGCAACCGGTGCAGGAGTCATCCTTCTTCCGCTTTATGTTGCCAGGGTGAAGGAATTTGGAAAGGCCTTTGACGTGAGAGTAGGCACTCTCGACTAGCCGAAGGAAGGCGGGGTAAGAGCACTCCTCGGCCGGGACGTCCTCGACTCTTTCAAGATATGCCTGAACGGCAAGCGTAGAGAAATCGAAGTCTCTGATCCTTAACGCACCTAGTTGAATGATTACATTGTTTTCTACGTTGTTCGAGCTATTTGTAAGCTCTTCCACGAAACTCGATTACCGCAACTCTGATCATTGAATCTTTCCACATAACCTGATAGAGGATCCTTACATCACCAATTCTAATCCAAATTTAGAAGCAAGAATCTTTCAGTTCCGCCTAGATACATACTTTTCGCGGGGAAGTGTTGGACATCGGTGACACTTAGTGTCCATGGAGCGGGGATTTTAAGAGTAAATCCTATTTTCCGTCTGAGGAGTCTTGTTCTGCCCAGAGTAGGATTTATTAGTCAACTAGGCATGATACATGTTCTCTAGTTACAAGAGGGCCAAGGGATTGATGCAAAAAACGGATAGGTTGCTTGATTCCTCACCTACTACACTCGCTTGGTTAGACATGATTAGGGCCAGGGTCGGTAAAGAAATCCCATCTTTGAGCTACGAAGAGTCAAAGCATTGGGCTACTTTAAAGTCCCCTAAGACAAACAGAAGTGTATGTTACCTTAATCCACAAAAAAGCCAGATTAGGTTGTTCACAAAGTTGGATTCCTCCTACGATAGTCACCTGCAACCAACTCCATTGTCACATGGCTGGGCAGCACAGTACCCCTCGATCTTCGTGATAAGATCCGAGTCGGAAATAGGAAAAGCTGTAGAATTAAACTGACTTTAAATGGTTCCTAGAAGCAACCGACAAACAAAGAGCCTTCAGGGGTAAGTTTGTAGCAATTCACAATGGTCAGATCATTGCCCACGGTGGGACTTTCAAAGAAGTATTTGAGAAGGGCAAAGAGAGGCTTAAGGGCAAAACACCCCTCCTTGCATTCATACCAAAAGAGGAAGCCCTAGAAGCTTGAACATAGTTCCGTTTGGCTTTCGAGCAGAACGCATCCGAGAACTTAACCGGACAGTCTACAGACCATATATTGAGCTGGAACTCAAAACTTCAGCTGGAGGATGGATTCGTGTTGCGTTGCTCGTTGATAGCGGAGCAGACTACATCCTTTTGCCTAGATCTGCATGCGAAGCTGCCGGGTACAATTGGGAGGCAGGCAAGGAATTCAAGCTTGGAGGCATATCCAGAAAAGCGGAGTGCAAGATAATCGTAAGGCATCAAGAAGTGATGGTTCGTATAGGCGGGAATGCGTTTCCAGTTCCCGTTGCATTCGCGGAGATAGAAGGCGTTCCACAACTGCTTGGAAGGGAGGGAGTCTTTAATCGATTCGACGTAGCCTTCAAACAACGGTCACAAACAGGTGAGTTTCTTCCTTGACATCAGCAGGATACGCCTTTAATGCAACTCTCGATTTTGAATCCACTTTTGGGAGCATTAACGCTTTGAATCCCTCCCGGTCCATTCTAATTCTTACATAATAATACCCTTTTCTCAATGAACCTCAGATAACCTAACTCATGTTACCTATATTCTCTTTATTTTTCAAATGTCGTAAACTTCGACTTTTTTCTTGGACTAGGTTCCTTCATTACGTTCCAGAAACCCATGTAGGACAGCGTGTAGAGACAGGCATAGCTCAAGCGACGAATGGTCAACCCAATAAACAGTTATAATATTCATCAATGATTAGCTGAATTGAGATGGCTAAGGCCAAGGTAAGAGGACACAAGTTTACAGTAATTCTGAGACAGGAGGATGTTGGCGGTTATTCGGTTAGATGCGTTGAGCTCCCCGGAGCCATCAGTCAAGGTGAAACACGCGAAGAGGCTTTGAAGAACATTAAAGAGGCTATTGAGCTTTATCTCGAAGCCTTTCCAGACGAATTAAAGATTCTAAATGAATTGGAGAAGGTAACTGGCAAGAAAGAAGTGGTCAAGATAGCTGTCTAATCGAAGACTTCCTGTGGTTTCATGGAGAGATGTGCTGAAGGTCCTCAGAAAGAGAGGCTTCTTGGTGCTTCGCCAAAGCGGCAGTCACATAGTCTTAGCAAGTGTAGATGGGAAGCGGAGAACTGTTGTTCCAAGGTATAAAGAGATCAAGCCGGGGACTCTTCTTGATATTATTGACCAGACAGGCTTATCCAAAGAAGAGTTCATTCAGATACTCTAGAAAGTAACAAATCGCGTAGGCACCTAGTCAGTGAGCATCTAAGCATGCAATTTTGGAACTGCATCCCTCCCGGTCCATCTTATCCTATAAATATTCTGAAAATACGTCGGCCGACCTATCAATACGCTTTCTCTCTTCTCAAAATGTCGTGCACGATGACCATCTTAGCGTTTGAATAGTACTCGTAAATGATTCTCCAGTCGCCTATTCTGATCCGATATGTGGCTCTAAGACCCTTTAGCTTGCTGACATCGAAGCCTTTGAAGGGGACTGGAGTTTGACTTAGAGCATCCAAAACTTCGGAAACGCGGTGTTTTGTTTCTTGTGGTAGCTTCCCATAGCTCTTAGACGCTCGGTTAGTTAGAATAACCTTGTAGGGCAAATCGAAGCTCAGATCTGCTTTTTGACTTTGCTCCACTCAACGTACTGCTTGGCTCTGAACTCTCTCCTGCCTATCCTCACTGCCCGGATTTCATCTGGCTCAGGTTCCACTTCAGGGACAAGTATCTGCTTCAGATGATCCACATCCTTCCTCAATAGTTTGATCTCATGATATACGCGTTCTAACGTTGCTTTCTCCACAACTACTCTACAAGTTGTAGCCTAAAGGGAGAATGTGGAAAGACCCTGACTTGGCGTTAGGGCGACCCATTCGAGATACGAACCCTTATTTCGTAACCACTTTCCAGAGCAATAACGATCCAAATCACTCCCGGTCCATCCATCTCCTCCGCTACACTGGTTCTGACTATGATACTATGGATGAGGCTAAAGAGGGTGGAGGAAGACATAAACAGAGAGAGGCCCCTCCTCAGAACAAAAACCTAGGCGCTCTACAAGATGCCTGAGTGGTTCAAGCGATTAAGAGAAGCATACGCAAGAAGGCATCGCATAGAAACATAAGCAGAAGAAACTAAATAGGTATTGACGTTATGCTGAAGGACGAGATAACAAAGATGTCCAAGATGGACTACAAATTGCTTGAAGACCCGCGAATGGCCAAACAAGCATTGCAGACGATTCTCCAAACAAAGAAGGGCTTGGACGATTTCGTTGACACGTTAGAGATGCTATCCAATCCTAGGTTCAAGAAGAATCTTGAACAAGGGTTGAAGGAAGCACATGAAGGCAAGGCGGTCAAGTTAACTGTCAAAGGTCTCAGAAAGAGATTGAAATGAGCTATGCTTCTGGGTTCACTCCAATCTTCCTGAAACTTTTATCAAAGTTAGATAAGTAAATCAGAGAGCGCATGCTGAAAGCCATAGCTGATGTATTACTTGAGCAGCGGAGGGGCTCGTAGCTTGTGTTTTCAAAGCAAGTCTGTTTCAAATGGAGAGTAAGCGATTACCGAATGATTTACACAATTGACGAACGGAGCAAGACTGTTACTTTTATCGTCGTCGACCATAGGAGTCGAATCTACAAGCGATACAATGCATAGTCGTAGAGTCAACCTTCAATCAAAGCAACTTCTCAAGTTTCTCCGGATTCTCAGTCAGCTTGTTCAGCAATTCATCCATCCTTGCTCTTGCTGTATCCATCTGCATGACAGTTGCATTGTCTATTGGCAATCCGCACTTGTTGCAGAACTTTGAATCGGCAGAATTCAGAGTGTTGCATCTGAGGCAAGTTCTTGATTCATTCTTCTTTTCGTCGTTGGTTTGTCTTTCGTCCAGCAGTTTGAGGTACAGTCTTGCTGACTCCTCTTTGGCTTTGAATTGGAGAGGGAACTCAGCTCTGAATGGGCATAACCCGTCCTTCACGGGACGGTTCAGGTTCTCGTCGAAGATGACTGGATACAGTCTGCATCCTAATGGTCTGTTCGGGTAGATTGTGCATTGCGCTCCATCGTGAAAGACGCATCTGCCGTTGCTGTTCCTGAGGACATTGAAGCCTCTGACGTTGACTGCGAAGAAGTCTTCTTTGAAACCTAGATTCACTATGCGCTGTACATCATCCTTCAATAGAAGCATCTCTGTCCCATAGCAGCAACTTACACAGCTATGGCTCCTACAAACATTCTTCAAAGACACGGCCGCCTTCAGTCATAGACATACTAGGGCTGATGCGTCAGATTGATGCGCTCTCAGCGGCCTAGACTTACGGGCACGTAATTGTTCATTTCGAGCCATTCGACGTGGGCTCTTATGTACCGCCAGACTATATCCGCCTTTTTATTGTCGAAATCCCAAGGAGCAACTAGAACAGTGTCGCTGTCCCGTATCCACATCCTTCTCTTCATCTTTCCCCTTATCCTGCACAGCCGCACCTTACCATCGGTGCACTGCACCAAGAGGTGATCACCACCCAAGAGTTTTGCCCAACTTACTTACCTCTGACCAGTGCTCAATACTCGGTGAGCACACTCCACTTCGTTGAAATGATTCATTCTTGATTGCTACTACCACAACATCGCATTCAAACAGAGTCAGATTCTTTACATCCGATTCAGTAAGAAGTAGACTTGCAGCATTCATACGGCGATTGTCCTATTATTTATGTCTACCATTTCGGGTTTCTGTTAAGTTGATTCGGGATAACCGGCAAAGATAATTGTGGCTACGATGTCTACTCCGGGTTAGCGCAACAGAACCGGGGATATCCGGCATAGAGAATCCTCAAGGCAATGAACAGTGGTCCTGGCCTATGGTTTTGCGACGGTTACTTTTTTACCGCAACTACCTCTATCTCTAGAAGGTACTCTGGGTTGGCGAGTCCTTTCACTTCAACCATGGTGCTGGTAGGCTTGTGACCCTTGAAGTATCTGGCCCGGACGTCTCTGACAGCTTCGTAGCGCTGAACGTCTGTCACGTAAGTGGTTAGTTTGACCACGTCCTCCATTCCTGCTCCTGCTTCCTCAAGAAGCTTCTTGATTCTCTTGAAGACCTGTTCTGCCTGTGCCTTCATGTCTCCCACGCCCACGGGTCTACCCTTTTCGTCGGTGCTGGTCTGGCCAGCTAGGAAGATCAGGTTGCCTGCACTTATGCCCTGAGAGTAGATGGCGGGTTCCGCCCATCCCTTCGGTCTGATGAACTTCATGATCTATAATAGGTGCAGGTCATGTCTTTAACTTTGATGATTAGCTTTCCTCCTTGCGGAGCACTATCGACAGGTAAGGTTATCCCTTGTTTTCACGCTGATCTTTCACTGACCAAGCTTTGCTGATGCGTCTGCGTCGGTAAATGAACCATTTTGTGCGTCGAACGAGGTACGCGAGGAATTTTTCGCCCTGATCATAGGTTCTCCTGAGGACCATTTCTCTAGACATGAAAGTGTCCTTCAGTTCGTGTAGCTCCTTCTTGGGGCTGAAGAAAACGTAGATAGGGACTCCTGCAGCCAGCAGCATTACTGCAACTAAGATTTGCTGAAGATTCACTTGGGACATGAGCACGGCAGAGAAAGCGATGCCCATGACAGGTATGAGGCGTCTCCCTCTGAGGCTCTTCGATTTCTCTGAATACCTCCGTGTCAAAACGAGTGATGAAACGCAAGTTGAAAGATATGCAAATGACAGAAGGAAGACAGAAGCATTGATCAGCTCAGTTAGGGTTCCAAGGACGCTTGCGACAAAGGCTGTTGAACATATCAGCATCAGACCGATGTAAGGTGTGCGATAAGAACGGTGCAGTTTGCAGAATGCACCTGGGAGTAAACCGTCAACAGACATGGCGAAAGCCAGTCGAGACGTCCCTATGGTTCCAGACTCGTCGGCACCCATGATGGAGATAAGCGCACCCACGCCCACGACGAGGCTCCCAGCAAAAGCTAAGCCAGGGAAAAGACTGAAGATCCTTGCGCCAGCCACCGTCAGTGGGGCAGCCGAAGAAGCCAGTGTGTTCTGATCAACGGTTGCTATTATCACGAAGTTTGTCACAAAATAAAACGCGGTAACTATGAACATTCCCAGCAGAATCGCTCTTGGAATCGTGCGACTTGGATTCTCGATTTCGTCAGCCGGTAAAGTGGATAACTCGAAGCCTGCGTACGCCCAGAAGATCAGAACCAATGCTTGACCGAAACCACCTGAGTCACCTGTGAACAGGGGCTGAAAACTTGACATTGCTACGTCAGGCCTCAGACTGAGCATTAACAGCCCTCCCCCCATAATAAGCAGCAGAGGCGTCAGCTTAGATACGGCCAAGAAATCGTTGAACCGTCCAGCCAGCTTAACCCCAAGCACGTTGGTCAACAGCACAATCAGTATGAAAGCTCCTTTGACAAGGACCTGGGACTGTGAATCCAAGTTGGGCATGAAGGCCTGGAAGTATTGAGCGAAAGCCACGGGGAACACTGCTAGGGAGAACCATTCTGCGAGAAGAAGAGACCAGCCTACTGCGAAGCCGGGGAACGGCCCGGCGACATCTCTAGCATAAGAATACGGGCCGCCCACCCGCGGCAGCACAGCAGCGCAGTGAGAGAAGGACAGCGCGATGGTGACTGCCATTATCCCCGCTGCAACCCAGATGAATAGTGAGGCGGGGCCGACGAGCCTTGCGCCTAGTGCTGCGGCCACATAGATGTCTGCGCCTATGATTGAGCCTACGACGAGACTCGTCACGTCAAATGTGTTCAGCTGTCTTCGTAGACTTATTCCCCGCTGCAAACAGCTTTTCACTGATCTGAATTAATCGTTGCTAGGATGTGAGCATTATTAGACATTATCTGCCGCTAAGGTTCAGCGCGGCGGATACCTAGATGATGCGACTAGGTATTCACATCCACTATCATTTGTTTTGTTTAAGCTCAGCTCTGGTCTGGTTAATGTACACTTTAATTTGATCTATTTGACTCGATGTTTCGTTGAGCAGCGATGAGACGTTCTGATCTGATAGCGCGCTGAGATCAGAAACCATGTTGCAGACCTTGTCCGATATCTCTTTCCTGTCAGAGACTGTCTTGCATTTTTCCATAGCAGTCTGCTCCGAGAGCTGGATCCGGTTCAAGCCTTCTTCCACCTTCTTGGTGAACCGATCCAAGTTCTGCTCTAGCTTGTCGAGCATCTTGGCCAAATCAGCGCCTCCAGAGGCTAGTTGACGCAAGTCTTGCTCTACCACAACTGCGGCGTCAGCCACCGAGTCGCTGACCCACTCTGCGCCTAACGCCTGTTGATAGCTGCGGATCGCAGGGTTATCGGTAGGAACGGCGATGGGAGTAGACACTAAGGAAAGCACTAGCATTATCAAGGCTTTCAACTATTGATCGCTCTGCCCCGCTCAATACAATAAGATGAATCGCTGTTATCCTTGTGTCTGTTCCACAGCCAACAGACCGCGTCATTGAAGACTAACCGTCAGTCCATCGTGTCCTATCAAGATCTCGCCTGCAAACCTGCTTCGGACACGCTTCTCAAGATCATCAAGATTCCTTTCGCTCCAAAGATGGTTCAATATGAGCTTCTTGACACCAGCCTTCTTCGCTATGATACCGACATCTTCAGGGTTTGAATGGATAAAGGGGAGTTTGGGATGACTCTTTTTCCTGCCTTGCACGACACCGGTCTCCTCGAACTCGGGGGAGAAGAAGCATTCATGCACCAGGACATCAGCGCCCATGGCGAGCTCGGCAACAGCTTCGCATGGCCTTGTGTCTCCTGAGAACACGATTGATTTATCCTCTGAATCGAAGCGGTAGCCCAACGTGTAGTTGCCGAGCTGTTTGAGATGGTCAACGCGCCTGCATTTCACTCTCCATTCGCCGCTGAAAGTGAAGTCTTCATCAATGTCCTGGGCCCTGATGTCCAAGCCGCCTCTTGTTTGAACACCGGTGTCGAGACGGCAGCTTATGTCGATCTCGAAGGTCTTGAAGACTGATTCGACGAATGCTCGGGTTCCCCTAGGCCCGTAGACGTGTATGGGTTTACTTCTGCCCATTACCCAGCCTGTCAGCAGAAGGTAAGGGAACTCTACGTTGTGGTCAAAGTGGTGGTGGGTGAAGAATATTCTGCTTACTTTGATAGGGTCTTCGCCTGCCTTCAGCAAGCTATGTACCGCTCCGTGTCCGCAGTCCACAAGAGTAATGTCATCTCCCTTTACGAGGGCTGATGACGCGCTTCCCCGCTGAAGATTCGGCGTAGGCACGCCGGTGCCAAGCAGAATGAGGCGCTTAGTCAAACCAATTATTCATCTCTATGTTGGAAGACTCATATTGGGTTAGTCGGCGCGTGGATGAGTTATCATGAAGGGTTTGCCGTTGAGAGTGATGTTCCCGGTTATCTCAGCTGCTTTTGACAAGGTATTGGTTACATAGCAGTCGTGTTCCGCGTTAACCACTAGATCTTTGATTCTTTCTTCAGGCTCGTCACTGACTATCCTTGTCTCGTATATGATTTTGTCGAAATACCCTCCCGGTCTCCTATTGTAATGTGCTCTAACGGTGAGCTCAATCGACTCAATCTTCAGATCCATGTGTGAAGAGCGTTCAGCGTAGTGGGCCAGCTGGCAGAAGCAGATCCCTGAAATGAAGTAGGCAAGGGGTCCGGGTGCAGAGTCTTCGCCGCCTACGTCTTTCTTAGAGTCTGCTATCCATGCATGTCCACCCGACTTGGCTTCCCGCTTCAACCCGTCCAGATACTTTGCGTCTACCCTGATTACTCCTCTCCATTTAGCGGGGTCTTTGACCTCTGCAAGGAGCCTATACTCTTCTTTCATCGCTTCCTTTAGCTGGCGTGGGAATGTTAGCATGACAGGGTCTTCCGCCCATAGCTATAATACTCTATGAGAAGACGCAGTCACTGTGGACGACGTAGATTCTCTGATCAGTAAGCTTGACCCTAAGATAAGAGCGTTGACCCAAGGTTTGCAGGTGCTCATCAAGAAAGCTTTGCCTGATGCGGATGAGAAAGTCAAGTGGGGATACCCCTTCTACGCAGTCAACGGTAGGAGCGTCGCAGCCCTAGTCACCTACAAAGACCATGTCAACCTCGCGTTCACAAAAGGCGCACTGCTCAACTCAAAACTGCTTGAAGGAACAGGCAAAGGTATACGGCACATAAAGGTAAGAACCATGACAGACATAAAGGAAGAAGAGCTCACGCGACTCTTGAAGGAAGCAGCTAAGCTTGCTTAACGCAGCGCCGGTATCACATCCTTAGCTAAAATCTCTGCTTGCTGCAACTGATCCGACACCGGATGCAGAATCAATGTCCGTGCACCAGCATCCACAAACCTAGCCAAGTGCTCTGCACATTCCTTATCGCCACCATAGACGCACAGCCCCTCCACATCGAATCTCTTCCCGTAGAAGGCTGACAAGGTTTCCACCAGAATAGTTCTCGCTTTCTCCCGGTCAGAATCGACGTGCAGATACACCCTCTTAGCTGCAGCCAGACCCTCAGGATCCCTCCCGAACCCCTTAGCATACTGAACAAACCTTCGGTAGGCATCAGCAAAAGCCTTCAGAGATGTGGAACCTGCCCCCAGCCACCCGTCGCCGTGCTGAGCCGCTCGCTTCACAGCAGCGTCATTCACAGTCGCACCGATCTGGCTGCCACCTATCCAAACAGGTATCCCCCCTTTCTGCAGAGGCTTCGGCGAAATAGTCGCATGGCTGAGGCTCCAGAAGCGGCCCTGAAAACTGGCATCATCTTCGCGCCAGAGAAGCCTCATTATCCTCAGGCCCTCCATTAACCTCGCAACTCTCTCTCCTATCGGGACACCGCTGGCAGCGTATTCGCCCGGGTGTCCACCCAGAGCAATGCCGAGGATCATTCTCCCCCCGGAGAGAAAGTCCACAGTCGCAGCAGTCTTAGCCAGAATACTTGGAGTCCGTAGGGGTGTCATGAGGATGGCTGTGCCCATCTTCACTCGCCCCGTTTTGGCAGAGGCATAGATCAGAGAGGTCAGCGGTTCAAGGAAGGGAAAGGTGCTGAACACTCGGTCAAGAGTCCAGATGGAGTCAAAGCCCAAGTCCTCAGCCTTCTCAGCGAACTCTCCTAAAGAAACTAGACTAGTAGGCGTCGTGGGGTGGAACTGGGGTAGATTTACCCCGAACTCTATCTTGGCGGGCAAAGACGCCCGTCTCCAAACATGCTACATGTTCAGCGGCTTCTGGGCGCCGCGGAGACGAGCCTGAGGAGAATTCATCCACGCGTCCAGCACTTTACCTGAATCCACTACGGTTCCGAAGTTCATCGACATGACTTTGAGACTGTGATCATGGATCTGTTTGTCCCCTGTTGCAGTGCAGTCTCTGAGAACTACGCAGTTGTAGTCTGTCTCAAAAGCGTCTCTTACACTTGACTCTACGCAGCCGTGGGTAGCTGTGCCCGTGAAGACCAGTGTCCGTATCCCCTTGGCCTTCAAAACGACGTCTAGATCGGTGTTCTTGAAGGCGCTGTAGCGTCTCTTGGGGACAACATACTCGCCTTCCAAGGGTCTGAGCTCCTCATACTCCTCGAACCAGTCTGAGCCCCAAGCGTTTTCTTGAGCCTGGCCGTAAAGCTTGTCGCCCCTGAGCCTCGACCAAGCGGGCGAAGCATCCCAAGCAGAGTGAATCGCCTTGGTGAAGATAACTAGGATGCCTAGATCTCTTGCCTTGAGGAGCGTGTTGACTAATCTAGGAGCCATCTCCGTCACCGATGCCACAGAGCCTTTCCTGCCTGCGTAGCCCTTTTCGCTGCAGAAATCGTTCTGCATGTCCACGACTACTAGAGCTGTGTGAGCAGGGTTCACCAGCTCTTCGAAACTCCAATCAGATTCCTTAGACACGTAGGCAGACAAGTGGATTATGGGCTATAAGTCTTGTGCAGACACTCCATTTGAGTCGCAAATAGTGTTTCTTCATGCTCCAAAGAGATTTAAACAAAAGACTCAATCGCCTGAACGGTCACCCAACATGAACAACGCATTCCAAGAACTAATGGAGCTGATCAGAAGTAAGGCAGTCTACAAGCTGGCGCTACTAGTCAGCACAAGCGACATACGTTTGAACACAAAGCAAGGCGAAAACAGCGTCTATATCCTTGAACTAGCTGCCATAACCCACGCGGCTGGAGGCAGAGGAGGAGGCTTCGGCCAGAGAAACATAACCAGAGTCAGACGCTTCTCCCTCACCAATGGAGAGTGGAGCAAGATCGTTGATGTTTCAGACGATGCTAGCCTAGAAGGGTTTGAGCCGCCATATCACGCAACTGCTCTCCCCATCATCCTTGACGATGGGAACGAGGCTATCGCTGCTGGGGTCGTTGAACCAGTGCTCGTCTCCGAGTATGACGAGAGATTCGGAGCATCAAGCCCCTAGTTTTGTGCGGGTAGGCGAACCATTAGGCGTATAAGACGGCTTGCAGCGGGCTTACGGGAGCGGAGGGAGGATCAGAACATGCAGACGGCCAGTCTGAGACCCGGAGTGCAGATCTTTGATGACGTAGTCGCCTTCTCCAAGGCTGTCGGAGAAGCCGGATATGCCATCGATTTTCAGTCGATCATGCAGCTGAACACAGGCTTCCTTCAATCTGCTGAGAAATACTTGATCCTGAACATCAAGGACTACGAGAATGATGATCCCAATAACCTGCTCTTCATGACTGAGGAGAAGGCCTTTCTCTACTCTAAGAGCCCTCCTCGAGCCGAAGCCTTCAACCCGTTTGAGAAGGTGTGCAACAAGCCTTACGGGAGGAGCACAGTGCTGGCCTACCTTATTCTCAACAAGGCAGTTGTAAGCTACAAGAAAAGGCTGGAAGTATTGATCAACGGGATAAAGGAGATTGAACAAAGCTATGATGCTAAGAAGTATCGTGAGCTGGCTTTAGAGTTCAGTCGATTATACGACAGGCTGGAAGACTTCGACGATTTGGTATTAAGGCTGGAGGAAAGCCCGCTGAAAGAAGTAGAGACGAGATACATCTCTTTTGACTACAGTGTTTTGATTGCTGAGGGCCGTGGTCTTCTAGATAGATGCCGGAACAGGTTCAACATGCTGAAGGACATAGCCCGGGACCATGAGATCATGGTCACCACTGAGCTCAACAAGCGGATCGAGAGGCTTAACGAGGTTGTGAAGAAGCTCACCGCCCTCACAGTTGTGTTAATGATACCGAACGTTATCGCCGGTCATTTCGGAATGAATTTCCGATCCATGCCTGAGCTTGAGATACCTTGGGCATACCCTGCGGTCATAATATTCCAGATCATAATCTCTACACTAGCCATCATAGTCTTTCGTAAAATAAAGTGGCTCTAACTCGCACTGTGTCTGAGACGTGTAAGGTTGTTTATTCCTCGAAGATTGAGAAATATTCTTCAATAGGACCCGTCTGCTGGCTAAGAGCTGTTTGCCGTAGAAGACAAGTGTCTATTTGAAGGTGATAGAGGTGTCCAGTAGTGTCGCGGAGAGGCTTGGGCGTCAAACGTCTTCGCTCGTCCAGAGGTTTACCAGCAGGGTTTCAGATCTGAAAGGACATTCGGAGTTCGCGTCGCTGGTAAGAGGCTTGGATGCTAAGAGTGCTGTTGCAGAAGCACTCAGATTCTTCCCCGAAGGCGTGCATAGCGCGGTCGGGATTGACGGCTCCATGGACTACGATGAGAGGCTTGAGATGCTTCTCTTCTATGTGTGCGCAACGGCCTTCCGATGCCCCCTCTTGGTTGGGAAAGATGGGGTACGGCTTGAACTGAAGGAAGCTGAACGAGACTCTAGGCGTTCGGTCTCAGCAGCGGTGCCGCTGTGGCTTGAAGACCTCTCGGAGGTTTCTAGAACCCTGAGAACGGCTGAAACTGACTTTGACTTCGAGCGGTCTCTGGAACGCATACCCTACGCGCTGATGACTTTAGCAGAGCTCTCGATCGGTCTTGACTCGGTAGAGAACAAGGATGTGAAGGTTGTCTTCCTTGACAGACCTCTCTACGCTACGTTTGGCCCAGCGTCCAGAGACTTGAGGCTCCTGCTTTCAACTGGGGAGACTTCGCTCACCAGTTTCGCGACTCCAAAGGGGCAGCTGTCCATGCTTGACCTGAGCTTAGCAACTGTACTTGGCCCCGGTGACCTCTATGTGCCCAAGAGACCGCCTTACTTGGTCTACGCAGCCATCCAAACGATACTAAACCATGACGGAGAGATAGCGAAAGCCGAGCTGGCAAAGGAACTAGGAATCGGCGACAATCACGTAGAAAAGATCATTTCACGATTGAATGTCTTAAGCAAGAAGTATGGCGGCGAGCTTATCGAAAAAACCAGCGCAGCATCGATCTTCCTGAAGAACAGTGCGAAGGACTATTGGGTCAGAGTCTCAGCTGTGGCAAAAGAAGCCTCAAAGAGAGTATTTCAAAGCGTGGAACATCCGCTTCAGCTCGGTGACGACAAATGGTTGACAGTGCTTGATCTCGGCGCGGTAAACGCGTTTTTGATCTACGAGTTGATGCATCAAGCAAAGCTGAGGAAGGTGCTGGTGGTGGGGATAACGAAGGATACCGGTGCATCTGAGTTCACAAGATCAGTCCTTCCCTTATCGACCCACAGCGGCTTATTGAAGCTGAGCAAACCACTTCCCAATTTGAAGAATGACAGAGCTTTCCTCACCATAATGGCTGCTGCTAACAGTGACTTGGTCAAGACGCCTTGGCGGACAATCAGCTATGACGCGTGCTTCACAACTCTTGTTGAAAACAGCGACCCTGACACCGTGCTGAAGGCCGCTAGGAAACTTGTTTCGAGGGAAAGAGTCTTCGTCAAAGCCTACTTCCAGCTCCGATCATTCACAACCGACCCCGCCACCCGATCCCCCGTCTTCGCCTACGACAGGTTCTACAACACCACCATAGACCAGACTTATTCAGACCAAGTGGACGTGCTGCAAATGGGCATAAAGACGAAGATCAACCCCTGCTTCGAAGGAGCACCTACTAACCCCCTTGACAACGTCATCCTCCATATTCTCTCTATGGGAGATAACCCAGAGGTCTTGGAGGCTCTGGGACACAGCCAGCTCCTTTATCTTGCCGACAAAGCTGTGAAGGCGGAAGTCAAAGCCATGAGAGCCATGCTGCGGGGAGTCGCTGACCTGGAGTTAGGCACATTGGCGAGGAAGGAGAGGATCTTCTCCCTCTCCCGCCGGTACCGAGACTTCAGAGCAGAGAGCGAGGCAGCTAGGAGCCGAGCTGCTCACAGAGAGGTTTTCCAATCATGACCAAAGAATCGAATAGTGTCTTCGACGACATGGGCGGTAAGTTTGAGGCGAGGCTCCGAGATCACAGAGTTGTAACTAGGACAACGAGAATGCATGAAGGCGACGTCACACTTTCAAGCTCTGTCGCGGTGCTTGAAGTCAAATTCGACTTCGAAGTACTAGATAGACTCCACGAACCGTCATTCGTAGCCATAGAGAGACCTACACATAATGGAACATCATACCTGATCTATGAAGTCGCAGCACTCAGGCCTACCCACTTCCAGATGCTAGGCATGGATGTGGCCATGCCCACGGTGATACGTAAGGAGTATCTGAATACTATTGACGGCAGCTGGGGTCGCAGCGACGAAACGTGGATAGATGTCGCTGCCGTTCCTATGTTTCACCGCATGGAGGCAGACAGCGGTAAGGAGCCGAGGTTCACCCGAGCAAGACTTGTTCCCCTAACCGGAGCCAAAGCTCATCTTCTTTCAAAGGAGACTGTCAGCAAGTTTCTGTGCGTTGAAAGAGGAGTCGAAATCGGCTCCATGCTGGGCTTCAACATTCCGCTTACAGTTGACATAGAGAGCCTGGTCAGGTATCACACAGGGGTATTCGGCTTCACAGGGGCAGGCAAGTCGAATCTAACATCATTCCTGATCCGGCAAGCCATGCAGAAGATCCCGGACCTAAAGGTCGCAGTCTTCGACGTAGCAGGAGAATACGCGGTACATCTCCTTGACGTGCTGTCAGCTGAAGGCCGGTTCTTCTCCACGGAGGATTTCCACAGCGACCCCGTCAACCTCCTTAACTCGCAGACCCTGCCTGAGACCCTTGAGACCCATCTGTCTGAAAAGGAACTCCTGAAGTGGACTCAGAGACTCTTCGACGAGCACAGAGTCGAAAAAGTTGCCACGGTAGCGTCGGATGATGCTGCAAAGATCACCCTCAGCTACGTGGTTCAGCTGCTCCAGAACACCGCGGAATCCAAGGGCTCCGGAAGCATACAGGCAAAAATCGCTCTTCAAGGATTGCTGCAACACTTTTTCAGCGAAAAAGGATACGACTCGGAGACCGACGTAAGAACCCTGAGCAGCGAAGACAAGGAGCAGTTGGCCAGCATAATCAACGAATTAACGCAGTCCATACACGGAATGTCAGCCCTACGCCTCGACATGACTTCTCTAGTAAACTACGTCAACTCAACCCCAGAACAGAGCCCGGGAAACGAGGAAACAACTCCCATGACACCGGAGAAACTAGCATCATTCCTACTCAGCCCCAAATCACCTAGGCTCAACATCATATACACCCCCAACCCTGACACCGCAAGATTCGCTGTCTCACGCTTCATAGACAGACTACTCTTCCTCAAGAAGACCTCTGGCGCAAGGAGAAAACTGCTCATCGTACTAGATGAGGCTCAAGAATTCATCCCTGACCGCACCGTCAGATCCGACTACTCAGACTATTCGAACAAAATGGTGGAAGCCCTCCTCCGCCAGGGAAGAAAGTACCGGGCCCACTGCTGGCTGAGCAGCCAGAGACTAGCACACTTGAACGTGAATGCTTTGCAGCAGCTGCACAGCTACTTTGTGAGTACTCTGCCACGGTTCTACGATCGCATGGTGATAGCAGACTCCTTCTCGCTCAGCTACGACATACTGGAGAAGACCAACGAGCTTGAAACAGGTCAGTGGCTCTTCGTATCCTACCGGGCGACAAGACAGAAGAACGTACCAGCCTTCATCCAGACACCGAACAACGAGGAGATTCTTCTCAGAAACGTTAGCCCATCATGAAATAGGAAGCATAAGCCATGGTTGACTCATGCATCTTCTGCAGAATCGCCAGCAGCACCATACCGTCTCACAGAATCTATGAGGATGCCAAGGTCTTCGCGTTCCTAGACAAATACCCCCTAGCCAAAGGCCACATCCTAATCATACCCAAAAAACACGTAGCAAACATCGACGACCTCAGCGAAGAAGACGCCCAAGCAATCTTTGCAGTTCTCTTCAAACTTACCAAAGCGGTCCACAAAGGCCTCAAGACCGATTCAACTACAATAGGCGTCAACAACGGCCCCCACAGCGGCCAAGAAATCTCCCACCTCCACCTACACATCGTCCCAAGGTTCGCTGGCGACGGCGGAGGACCCATCCACGCGGTGATGCCCATCAGACCCAAAGTCAGCGAAAATGAAATGAATGAAATAGCTGAGAAGATTAGAGGAAATCTGTCAGCTTAGTGTAACGCCCCTCTGCCCCTGATATTTACCGCTCCTCTCATCATAGGCATTCGAAACTTGGCTTGAAAGCTTCTGAAAGACAAGTTGAACAAACCTTTCTCCGACACCTATCTTGACGGGCTGCTGGGAGGCGTTGAACGCCGGGAAAGTCAGTGAGCCCTCAAAGCCGGCGTCCACCAAACCAAAAGAAGCAATGAGCCCCCTCCTGATCCAAGTGCTCCTCATCCACAGCTGGCCGCATAGATCTCTACTCATCTTCACCCTTTCTTTCGTCGCCGCAGCGAACCATGTCTGCGGAGCAACAATCAGATCCCCCACTTTGTAGACCACTCCCGACGAGTACAGTTCCCCGATGGACAGATCGTAGCCGTTTGGAGTCAGATTCTTCTCTTCAAACGGCTCGATCAAAAGTTCTCCTGAGGAGACCCTCTTCACAATGTCGCGGTCGGAGAGGATAGCCATCGCTGAGCTGTCAGATTCTCCCGCTGAAAAGCTATTTGGATCCAGCAAGCATTGCAGGAATCTTTTCTAGGAGCTCATCGCGTCCATCTGAGCTTTGAGATCAGCATATGCCTTGGTGGCTTCCTCTACGCTTGTGGCATCCTCCAGTGTCGTCACGTCGCCTATGGGCTTCTCCTGCACTACTGCACCGATGACTCTACGCATGATCTTGCCACTCCTAGTCTTGGGAAGCTTCTCCACAAAGTAGATCATTTCAGGCACAGCTATGGGGCCAATGGTCTTCCTGACATGGTTAGCTAACTCGTCTCTTAACTGCTGAGTAGGCTTATACCCCGGCCTGAGAATAACGAATGCGATAGGCACCTGCATCTTCAACGGATCAGGCTTACCTATCACAGCTGACTCTGCAACAGCCCCATGGGAAATCAAGGCGTCCTCCAACTCAATGGTTCCGATCCTGTGACCAGCCACCTTCAAAACCTCGTCCGCCCTCCCTAAGAGCCAGAAATAGCCGTCCTCGTCCCTCATGGAGAAGTCTCCAGCATAGTAAAGCCCTGGGAACCTGGTGAAGTAGACGCTGTTGAACCTCTCATGATCCCTCCAGAGGGTCATGAGCTGGCCCGGCCAAGGCCTCCTGATCACAAGGTAACCTTTCTCACCCGGTTTCGTAGACTTACCTTCTTCATCAAGCACATCAGGTTCCACTCCCGGCAGCGGGAGGGTAGCTGAACCAGGCTTCAAAGGCACAAGGGCAATGCCCGGTTGGGGTGTGATCAAGATTCCCCCGGTCTCGGTCTGCCACCATGTGTCCACGATGGGGGTTGTTTCGCGCCCGATGTTCTTGAAGTACCATTTCCAGGCTTCGGGGTTGATGGGTTCGCCTACTGTGCCTAGGAGCTTGAGGCTGGACAAGTCATGCTTCTGAGCCCACTGTTCTCCGAACTTCATGTGCATCCTTATGGCCGTCGGAGTGGTATACAGGATATTGACGCCGTATCTTTCTACGATTTCCCACCATTTGTCCGGCGCAGGGTAGTCCGGCGTGCCCTCATACATGAGGCTGGTTATGCCGGTTAGAAGAGGCCCATAGGCGATATAGGAGTGTCCCGTGACCCAGCCGATGTCCGCGGTGCACCAGAATAGGTCTTCGTCCTTTACGTCGAAGACGACTTTCTGAGTGTAGTAGACCCACGTCATGTATCCCCCTGTGCTATGGGTTGTGCCCTTGGGTTTACCTGTGGTCCCTGACGTGTAGAGTATGTAGCTGGGGTGCGTGCCTTCGACCCATTCAGGTTCAACATATTTGTCGCCTGTGGAAAGGAAGTCGTGGTACCAGACATCTCTTCCCTGAGTCATGTTGACTTGAGCGTTGCTTCTCTTAAGGACGATCACCTTCTCTACGGAGGGGCTGTTCTTGACTGCTTCATCGACTGTAGGCTTGAGCTCCAAGACTTTGCCTCGACGGTAGGCGATGTCTGATGTAATTACTATTCTGGACTCGGAGTCTTTCAGCCTGTCCTGTATGGCTTGGGCGGTGAAGCCTGAAAATATGACTGAGTGCATGGCTCCTATCCTCAAGGTGCCCAGCAGAGTAATGGGGAGCTCGGGTACCATGGGGAGATACATGGTTACGCGGTCGCCTTTCTTGATGCCTGTTTTCCTTAGGGCTGAAGCGAACCTGTTGACTTCGTTGAAAAGGTCGTTGTAGGTTAAGGTCTTTTTTTCTCCGCTCTCGGTCTCCCAGTAGTAGGCGACCTTGTTCCTCCTCCAAGTCTTAACGTGACGGTCCAATGCGTTGTAGGAGATGTTGGTCTTCCAGTTCGGGAACCATTTTCCATATGGTGGAGCATCCATAGGTTTGAAGATGGGGCCGGTCTTCTCCGCCCAGTACAGCTCGTTGGCAACGCTGCTCCAGAAGCCCTCAGGATCCTCTAGGCTCCTCCTGTGGGTCTGCTTCAACATGCTGAGGGATGGATGCACTGCTTTCGAAGTGGGTAAGACCTGTTCGAGCTCGGTCAAAACAGTCTTCCACCGTTCTTCAAATTGAGGTATAAAATTGTTCCTCATAGAAAACATGGTTTTATTCAGAAAACGAACAAAGATTACGCAAAGAATACAAAGCAAAACCAGTTTCCTTGGTCTCCATGCACCGTGGCCCAGCAAATGGAAAAGGGATTTAGATGAGCCAAACCTCGGTAAAGGACGTGCTTACCACCACAGTCGTCGGAAGCTACACTAGACCACGCTGGCTCCTAAACGCCACTCAAGAGCACCGTAAAGGCCTGATTTCAACCCCGGAGCTGGAAGAGACCCGGGAGATGGCAAAGCTCCTCACCGTCAAAGAGATGGAGGACTCCGGCATAGACATGGTCACAGACGGAGAGCAGGGTCGAACCAACTTCTACACGTATCTAGCTGAGACCTGCACAGGGTTCGGTCAACGGGCGCCTGACGCTGCTCGCCCGAAAACCATGTTCGAGCAAGTGGATTGGAGGCATAAGTCGATGGCTGAGAGGCCTGTGATCGTTGACAGGGTGGAGTGGGTTGGAGAGCCTCTTTCAGCCCGGGACTGCAGGTTTCTGAGGGAGCATACTAGGAAGAAGGTGAAGATTACTGTTGCTTCTCCGAGCCTGATTTTGAAGCGTCTCTGGAAGCCGAGTTCTGCTTACCCTACTGAGGACAGTTTCATTGATGATTTGATCAATCTGAGCGTAGCTGAAGTAAAGGCCATCGCGGCCGCTGGAGCTGACTTCATTCAGCTAGACTCACCTGAATTGACCACTTACGCTGACGACGACATCCCTCAGGAGATCGCTGCTGCAGAAGTCGAGAAGTCAGTGGAGTTGATCAACAAGGTTCTCTCCTCTGCAGGAGTAGGTGTGAAGACGGGGCTTCACGCCTGCTGGGGCAACATTAAGGGAACCCATAGGGCTGACGGGCCTTTGGCACGTATCTATCCTTGGCTTCTAGAGTTGAAGGTGGATCAGCTGGTCTTAGAGTTGGCTTCCGCTAGACATGAAGATGACGTAGCAGTATTCAAAGACTATCCTAGCGGCAAAGAGATCGGAGCGGGAGTGCTTGACGTCAAGACCCCTGACGTGGAGCCTGTGCGAGTCGTCAAGAAGAGGATTGACAGGGTTCTTCGCCACGTTGCCCCTGAGAAGCTTTGGCTGAACGGCGACTGCGGCTTCGCGCCTACGTGGGACGCGGAGGTCGTGCCTAGGAGAAGCTGCTACGAGAAGCTCAGAAGCATGGTGCTGGCTGCCGTCGAAGTAAGGAACCAGATTAAGGTCAGTTGAAGCCCTTTGCGCAGAGTTCTTGAACCTTCGTAAGTTCTTCCCGGCTGAGTGAATCGGCTTGTGACGCGGCCACATTCTCCTCAACCTGCCTATCATTCTTGCATCCTGGGATCACAGTGGAAACAGCGTCGCTCGCGAGCACAAACTTCAAGGCTGCTTGAGCCATAGATCTGTTGCTGTTGGTGACGAACCGCAGTTTCTCGACCTTGGCTATGTATTCCGCTATTCTCTCCGCAGGCCAAGTTTTCCTCCTGTCCCCTTCGGGGAAGGCTGAGCTCGCGGTGTATTTGCCGGACAGGAAGCCTGATGCAAGCGGCACCCTAGCTATTATCGCCACATTCCTCTTCTTCGCCGCCGGGAGAAGGACCTCGGCAGCTTCCTGCTCCAGCATATTGTAGACCACTTGGATTGAGCTGACGCCCCTTTGGTTTAGGGCTAGAACCCCTTCGGATGGAGTCGTCACTGAAACCCCGTAGAACCTGATTTTGCCTGCGCGCTTAAGATCCTCTAGGAAGTTGAAGACTTCTCCTTTTCTCAGAATGTCTTCAGGCGGGTTGTGGAGCTGGTAGAGGTCAACGTAGTCCGTCTGCAGGCGTTGGAGGCTCCTGTCTATGGCAGTCTTAATGTAGCTTTCACTGAAGTTCTTCGGCCATTTTCCTTCGGAGCCGCCAGCGTAGAAGTCGTTTCCAACCTTCGTCGCGATAAACACTTCTTTGCGGTGCTCCTTCAATGCTCTTCCAACAATCTTCTCGCTGTGCCCCCTTCCGTACACGTCAGCCGTATCAAAGAAGTTCACCCCTAGATCCAAGGCTCTCTTCAAGGCTCTAACTGACTCATCGTCATTGACTGGGCCCCACCCTACGCCTCCGATGGCCCACGCGCCGAAGCCGACTTCTGAAACCTTTACACCTGTTGAGCCGAAAATACGGTGCTTCAATCTGTCAGTCTCCCTTCTTGCTTCTCTTGCATTCGAACAGTCTGTATAAAGAGTCTATCCTTCGCTGTCGCCTAGGCATGTAAACACAGGTTTACGCTCGGAAAACCCTTAACTGACATGTCACAGAGGCATGTAAGGAGCATTTGTGAAGACGCAGGCAAGCAGCGACCTAGCAAAGATCGTTGCCCCACTCTCCATCTACTTTCTGTTCTACTTCTCTATGTCAATGGTGTACCCATTCGTCGGCCTATACGCGGTCTCAGGCGGCGCCACTCCACTCGAAGTAGGGTACATCTACGCATCCTTCTACGCAGTGTCACTGCTGACAAGAATCCCCCTCACAGGCATCACCTACCTTTACGGCAGAAGGTTCTCCCTTCTCCTCGGACTTGTCATAACAACCCTCGGAACATTCGCCCTACCAGTCTCAAAAGAGCCGCTAATCCTATTGATGGCCAACGGGCTTCGAGGACTAGGCTTCTCGATCTTTCAACCAGCGATCATATCCCTCATAGTGGACGTAAAGACAGTCAAGATAAGACAGGAACAGGCAATAGGCTACATCTACACCGCGCCGCCAGCAGGGCAGACCCTTGGACCAGCTCTGGGAGGAATAATCCTCGCCACACTGAGCTTCGAACCACTCTTCACCATCGCAGCAGCGTTACTACTTGTTTCAGCATCAGTCACCCTGTTGACGATCATGGGAAGAGCAGGCGGAAAGCAGCCCGAGACACGGCAAGACAAGAGCACAGCCACCCAAGTCAAAGAGATCTTCAGCCCCGACTTCACACTCAACATGTATTCCAGAGTGACAGTGAGCTATGTGCTGGAGGCTATGACGGCTTTCCTTCCACTGTTCGCGGTAGGCGTCCTAGGAATGGCGACTTGGGAGATGAGCCTACTCTTCAGCCTAGCATTCCTAGTCAACATCTCAGCTAGGCCCATTGCAGGCTGGCTCGCCGGTAGAAGCGGAGAGAAAAAAGTGATCAGTTTGGGATGCGGGTTGAGCGGAGCAAGCTGTGCAGTGGTAGCGTTGAGCGCAACGCCCTTCGGCGTTTGGGCGGCTATGCCTCTATACGGTTACGGAATTGGAGCTGCTGTTCCCCCAGCCTACAGCTACGCAGGGAAAGTATTGAAGAAGAATGTAAGGACACTGGGCCTAGCGATTCTGACACTGGCCATAGATCTGGGACACACGGTAGGAAGCATCGTGTCGGCGACTCTCCTTTCCTATGGAGGCTACTCGCTTCTTTTCCTAGGAGCCTTCACGTTCGCGTTGACGGGAAGCCTTGCGCAGTTCGTGTCTCTGAGATTGGCGAAGAGCCAGCAGCTTGTCGGAGAGAAACGTTCAGGCTAGCGCGATGGCATCTATCTCTATCATCAAGTCTCTGGCGAGGGCGCCAGCTTGAATCGTGGATCGAGCAGGCGGATCTTTGGGGAAGTAATTCGCGTAGACCTTGTTCATTGCTGCGAAGTCGCTCATGTTCTTGAGGTAGACGGTACACCTGACCACTTTGTCTAGGCTGCTTCCTGATGCCTTCAAGATGCCTTTCAGGTTCTCCAAGGCTCTTTCTGTTTGGGTTTCAATGGTGTTTCCCACGGTCTGCCCAGTAGCTGGGTCAACAGGTACTTGGCCTGCGCAGAACACGAATCCCCCTGCTCTGATGGCCTGTGAATAGGGGCCCACAGGCTTAGGAGCCTTATCCGTTCTTATGACCTCTCGTTTAGCCAATTTCCTATCAGACTGGTGAAATTTCGAGGGGGTTATATGACTATTCCTAGGCTTACAGGAGCAACATAGGAGGGCTCGGTCATGGCATGCTAACTTGTTGGGCCGCGCAGACCCCCTGGTCTCCTGACTTCCGTAATTGTATCCGAATATGAGAACTAAGACTGCTCAGATTTCGGTTACTTTAGTCTTGTTTTCACATCGATCTTATGAGTCATGCTGTATATGGCGGGGCACCGTTCCTCAGCCATTCTCACCAATTCTTGGAGCCTCTTCTTGTCCGCGTTCTCGCTCTTCGCCTCAATTTCAATGGTAATTCCCTCTGTTATCGGCTTGTCAGCCACATCAAGGGTCTTCGCAAAACTGATATCGCACTCAGAACTGACGGCAAGCTTGCTCAGCCTGACTCCTTGCATCGCAGCAACAGTCGCAAACGTGGAGATGAGGCAAGAAGTCATCCCAGCGACACAGTAAGCCATAGGCCCAGGCCTATTCCCTCCTCCACCCAAATAGGAAGGAGAATCGATCTCCAACACTTCCCTGCCCTTCTCATACTGGATCTCAGTCCTGAACTGATAGTGCTTGGAAGGATCAAGGTTCCATTCGCCCTGCAGCTTGACAGCCCTCTTCAGAGATGACTTGTCTTTCTTCCCCTCATCCACAGTCCTAGCGACCTTGTCCAGATCCACATTATTCACAATCATACCAATCCACGGACGTCAAATATGGCCCGTAGTATTTTACGGTTTTCGCAGACTCTTCTGTAAAGTTTTGAGAGTGAAAAATGACGGCTAAATTTGAGAATTATGCAACACTTGACCGTTGTAGGGTCTACAGAGTTTGAAGTTAGAATCGTTGCGGGGAATAGAAATATTGGACTGAATGAAGGCGTGGCGTTTGGAACTGGCGATGTAAGGTATAGCGTGCCTATGCGAATTATGATACCATACAAAAAATATCGAGGGAACACATTATGAGCAAATAATTGACTTGAGAATTACTTGATTGACCCTTTATCATGCGCCTTTGCTGAGAAGACATTGCTTATGTATTTCTGACCCCAGAATACCAAGAAAATTTAGAACTCGAATAGTGTATTTACGACTGATCTTTAAGGGATGATCGATTGACCCTTTATATCTGGTTACTCTCTTGAATTTCGGGTCTACCAAACCTGCTCGATGGATCACAAGATTTCTCGATTCGATAATTCGTACAAAGAAACGCTCACTTTCTTGATCGGGAAATAGTTGTTCCCACCCTATCATTCGTTTCAAGACCAACTTCAGGCGATTGGGGTCGAGTTTGATAGTATCTGCCACCACCTCTCCCTTTGTGCGCTTTGCGTCATCTCTATATTCTGCAAGTATTCCGAGGGTAAATCCTGCCTTGATCTCTTCATTGAATCTCTCAGCGACTAAAGGATTGTTTGCCACTATGACCGAAGTAAGTTCACGCATATACACCTCAAATGCGCTAACTCCCAAAACAAGTGCTTGTTCTGGGAGTGTTTGACCCACAACCAAACCAAGGTCTTTGAAAACCTTAACCCATCGCTTCATGTCGGGCATTAGCAGTTTCTGCAAATCCTTCTCTATCTTCTCCTTGTTTAGGGCAGCAAATTTCGGTGCGAGTCTTTCCTCCACTCTTCTCTGCATGTTCGTCATTTCTTCGTTCATTATCTTATCTATTCCCAATATTTTCCAAATTTTATTAGGAAGCTGATTGAACCTACCCGCTGTCTTTTCACCGCCTTGTAACATGTCTATGAGATATCTGTCTAGGTTCGATAGTGCCTTGGCGCGATTGAGGTTCTCTTGGAAGTTAGCGAATGGCAGCGTACTAAAGCGCAACTTCATGGTTAGCAGTAGCGAAAGTAGCTACTATTAACATTCCATATCATCCTCAAATCATTAGCAACGAAAGCACTGTCTGGATAGGTTCAGTCTAGGGCCGCAGTAGCCTCAATCTCCAAGAGAAAAATCGGTGAAGCCAGCGCGGCAACCCCAACAGCCGTT
>JACPCU010000006.1 GCA_016184315.1 Nitrososphaerota archaeon | reverse complement strand
CTCCTTCTGATGGCCATCTGGTTTATGTGCGGAATTGTTGCCCGTCCAGGATACGCTCTCAGACCCGAACGGGCGAACTATGACTTCGCTATACCCGTCTCGTATCTCATGATGATCCTTCTGCTATTCGGCTTTATCTTCGTGTTCCTAGGTCACCGCAAAGCATACCTGACTAAGATGTCATTTGAGAAGGGTAGAGGATGAATGCGCGGAAAGTAGGCTCATTATCTTTCGGGGGCTTATTTCTCCAAGATCATAAGGGTGGTCTTATGTGACATATGCGGGACTGATTAGTGTATCCACAGACTTCGCCTACAGCGTGCCTCAGGTTGCTGAAGCCCTAGCCAAGAATAGATATACATGGCCTAAACTAGATGGTTAACCACAAACAAACCGAATGACACCTCATAAACTTGCGTTATAGGTGTATGGGGATTCGCTTGTCTAACCTTTATGCCCTTCCAATCCTAAGAATAATTGGTGCGGGGGGTGGGATTTGAACCCACGAACCCCTGAGGGACGAGGTCCTGAGCCTCGCGCCGTTGGCCAGGCTGGGCGACCCCCGCGCGCATCTCTCCGAGGCAGGTTAGATGCTGACGATTTGAGCTTTGTGTTCCACCGATTAACTGCGTCTAGCGTCTAGTCTCTGGGCGATCATTTCTGCCTGCTTCATGTCTGCTGGGCTGTTCATGTTGAAGAAAGTTAAGAGGTCAGGATCCAAGGTTCTTAGGCTCTCGGTTGGAACCATGCGCACCATTTTCAGTCTCTTAACCATGTCCCGGTTGGCCCATTCCTTATCCGCGTAAGCTTCCCTTGCGGCAGCCTCTGCTTTCTCTGATCTGTAGACTGCGTGTAGAGGCTCGATGCGCCCGTTAGGCCATTGAGGGATGGTTGCGTCGTAGCCCTCAGCCTCTTGAAACAGTCTTTGAAGAACCTTGGGTGAGACAAATGGGAGGTCGCATGAAAGGGTGATGCAGTAGCATGGCTGGAGCTCTTCTAGGCCGGAGATAATCCCCACAAGAGGGGTGCTGCTATCCATTTTGTCGCGCATAATCAGAACGTCTTGAGGCAAGCGTCTTCTATATTCGTGCAGAGGCGCGTCTTTGGCTACTGTGACGATAATTTCGCTGGTGACTTGGAGAAGAGATTCGGTGATCCGTGTGACGACTGCTTTTCCGCCAAGCTCTATGAGGGCCTTGTTCAACCCCATTCGGGAGCTTTTGCCGCCTGCAAGAATGAGGCCGGCCTTACGCATGTAATCACCTTAGAAGCTGGCCGAATGGGTGCTTAGCTCGGCCGCGTCAAGTGCTTCTTCACTATGGCGTACAGCTGCTCACTGTTCTTCTCAAAGTTGATTATCGGCACGCTGCTTTTCTCTCGAGTAGGATTGTTGGCGAAGACCCCTGTTGCTGCCAGTATAGGTGGAGCAGTAGTCTTCACCCGGTCTTCGAACTCTTCTATTGTCTTGGCTGTAACTATCTTCAAGATGTTTCTCCTCTTCGACAAGATTGTAGCAAACCCCTCCGCCACAACTACATCTATCTTTTCATCCCGATACAACTTGAGAACTGCGGCCAGATCCTTCTTTGCTCCTACGGGTTTCCGCAGGGTCGCTACTTCAGCTGGAGATATGCTTGACACCATCTTGGCGCCGCTCCGAGTCATCCGCCACGTGTCCTTTCCCTGCGTATCCATGGTGAACTCATGGTGAATGTGTTTTACTGCGCCAACTTTGAAGCCGTCTTCGCTCAGCTTCTTGATCAAATAGACTGTTGTAGTGGTTTTGCCGGAATTACTGCTCCCTGTAATCGAAATAATCTTCATAGCTAGGTTCCCACAACTTCGATTTGAAGAGTTCTAGATCCGCCCTATACGTATGATATGAATGTTCTGGGAGATCATGGCACCGATCTGTTTAGAGCAGCGTGAAGTATTCGATGTCAAAGATGTTTCCCTCCCTCTTTCTGCTCCAGACTGCTCGATACTTGCTTCCTACCCTGATCTTCCCAGCTGCCTTAGCAGGGTCAGATAAGTCGACGCCTCCTACGTAGTGGCTGAAACCTGTGTCTGCTCCTTCCAGGTCGACGACGCCTATCGCGTAGGGCGGAGGCTTCACCTGCCCCGGGTAAGAGTAGTACACGATGGTGTAGGTTCTTAGAGTACCTTGGTCTGATACTTGTATCCACTCCTTTGTGTTGACGAAGCATCTTGGACAGAATTTTCTGGCGGGCACAAGAACACGTTTACACTTCAGACATTTGGTTCCGAAGATCTTCTTGTTCCTCAACCCTTCAAGGAACTTGGCTGTGGGTTCACCCATAGCCCACGTGTAGGGGAGTTCTATGGTCTTCTTGAGGACTGACTCGGGGTTTGCCATGCTTTTCATCTCCCTAGGATCATGACGCCGTTGAACTGCATCAGTCCACCCATCGCGTGAGCCAAAGCAGTCTCCGCGTCAGGTATTTGATGGTTCCCTGCTCTGCCCATGACTTGGTTGGCAGCCTCAGCTACTCTGATCAACCCTGTGGCCCCTATGGGATGAGTGCAAAGGTTTCCTCCTGACGGGTCACACGGAAGATCTCCTCGCCGCGTAGTCACCCCGTTTCTAGCCACGTCTATTCCTCTGCCTTTTTCGCAGAAGCCGAACAGCTCATACCACAACAACTCTTGATAAGTGAACGGGTTGTATAATTCCGCGACATCCAAGTCCTTTAACGGGTTCATTACTCCCGCCATGTCGTAGGCTCTTTTGACAGCAGTCTTGCAGGCAGTCCAGTCGACCATGTCTTTGTCACCATAGAACTGTTCGTCTCCTGCGTATCCGACTCCTTTGACCCATGCAGGTTCCTCAGCTATTTCTTTGGCTACTTTTGTTGATGCAAATACGACTGCGCAGGCTCCGTCAGACGTAGGTGAACAGTCCCAGAGACGCATAGGATAGCAAATTACCCTGGATTTCAAAACGTCGTCAACTGTCAACTTGGCTTTTATGTGGGCGTAAGGGTTGTCCAACGCGTCGCTGTGACACTTCACTGAGATCATGGCCGCAGCCTCAGCGACATTCTCCATCTTCAACCCGTATTTCGAGACATAGTTAACGCACTGAGTCGCGAAGCCTGCCACAGCCCCCGGGAAGAAAGGCCTGATCAGATGCGGATCACCCATCTGGCTTATGACTCCTTGACTGGATCCCTCATACTGCTTTTCTGTTCCAACTGCCAGCACAGTGTCGAACAAACCTGACGCAACATGGTAGAACGCTGTCAAAGCAACGGACATACCTGTGGACCCGCATGTAGCTATGCGCATCACCGGCTTACCGTAGGCACCGATGCCATCGGTCAGCCAGAAATGAGGATCACTTGTTCCCTCCAGCATTCCAGGCATTGAGCCGCAGACAATTGCATCGACATCTTGCATAGTGAGATTGGTTTCGTCTAATGCTCTTTCCACTGCTTCGTGAACAAGCTCAGGCCATGAGACGTCGAATCGTTTGCCGTGATTCGTCTGCCCCGTTCCTACAACCGCCACAGTCTTCTCCACTCATCTTCACCTGCTCATCTATTTTCCCAGAACTACGACGCAGTGCAGCTGCCCTCCTAATCCACTCACCGAGTGGCACAACCCTGTTTCAGCATCTCCAACCTGTCTCTTCCCAGCTTTACCCATGAGTTGGGCTGAAGCTTCTGCTATTCTGATGAGTCCTCTTGCAACATACGGGTTTGTAGACAGAACTCCGCCAGAGGGATTGACGGGCAAACTCCCATTCATAGTTGTGACGCCTTCCCTGAGCAGTTTTGCTCCTTGACCCTTCCCGCATAAGCCTAGGTGCTCTGTCCATAGAAGTTCTTGGTGAGCATAGGGTTCGCAGATCTCAGCAACATCAAGCTGCTTCAGTGGATTATCTATGCTAGCCCTTTTGTA
The DNA here is from genome assembly GCA_016184315.1 of Nitrososphaerota archaeon. Classification (GTDB taxonomy): domain Archaea; phylum Thermoproteota; class Nitrososphaeria; order Nitrososphaerales; family JACQRY01; genus JACQRY01. The sequence goes on along the minus strand of JACPCU010000006.1, from coordinate 1,281 downwards.
GGCTTGCTTGGCAGCTGATCTTAAACCGATGTTCTCCATTAGGTTTCTGTCTCCCAGGAAGTAGTCGTCTACACTGTGGCCTATTCCTTTGATCCATACGGGGGTGTCCGTGATCTGCTTGGCTTTCTTTCCTGATGCTAGTATGACTGCGCAGGCACCGTCGGATGTCGGCGACGAGGTTAATTCTCTCAGCGGGTACGCTGTCACCTTGGACTTGATCACCCTGTCTATGTCTGTCTTCACTTTTCTATGAGCGTAGGGATTGTTGACGGCGTTGCCGAGGTTCTTGACGGCTACTTGCGCTACATCTTCCTCAGTCGCTCCATATTTCTTCATGTACGCGGTCATTTGGAGAGCAGCAGCCGCCTGTTCTTCCAGACCTATGGGCCTCTGATAGAAGGGATCGCATGAGAGATTGCTGAGTGTTGGTAAAGGCGGTGACTGTGAGCAGTGGGTTTGACTGACTATGAGCGCAGTGTCGAACAGGCCTGAACGTATCCTCAAGTATCCGTAGATGAATGCTAGGGCTCCGTCGTCTTCAACCTTGCTTTCCTCCTTCAGGTATCCTCCTGCCGCCTCCATGGTTACTACGTCTGAGCAGCATGTTCCCTCCCAGTAGTCTGACGATGACTCGATGAGGGTGCCGATGTCTTTTGCTGTTAAGCTGCAGCTGTCTAAGGCTTCTCTGGTGACTTGGTAAACGAGGTCTGAGGAAGACTGGTTCCTTATTCGCGCTCGATGCTTGGTTTGAGCGAACCCGACTACAGCTACCTCATTGACCGTCATTCTCCTCCTCTTATGTTGGTCTCTGAATATCGGTTCACGTATATGAATTAGGTGCAGTTTCTGATTCCCAACACTGTTTTAGTTGAGGACTTCGCGAGCTTTTTATTTCAACTTGAGTGATGAATCCTTGATGGAAGATTTTCTGCGACGCCTCGGAGACTTGGAGAGACGTGTATCCATTCTGGAAAACAATCTCAGCCATCAGTCTAGTGGTGAACGCGAACTCCCTAAACATGGTCTCATAGTGAGCAGGAAGAAGATATTGGAAGACAACCTAGCTAAGGCGAAACAGCTCTTCTCCTTCTCAGAAGAAGGTGACTTCATTCTCGCCTGTGACAGCAACAAACTGAATACCCGAGACAAGTTTGTTCTCTATCTGATAGCGAAGGCTTACACAGATGCAGATAGAACAACCAACAAAGAGATATCTGAAAAGATGCGTATCGCGTATAATTCCACGAAAGGCTCAGTTGCAAACAAGCTTAGACAAGAAGG
>JACPCU010000012.1 GCA_016184315.1 Nitrososphaerota archaeon | reverse complement strand
CCAGCTCGGGAGTCCCACTACAACACCCGTGTTCAGCATCGATGGCTACAGCTGAGTAGCGTTCTCTTACAACAGCCTTGATCTCTTTTTCCCCAGACACAGACGAACATGCTGATCAGAGCCTTATATCTTTGCTCTCTGACGGCGCTTCGGCACATTATCCAGATAGTCCTGACCCGAGGGTTGTTGCTTTACCTCACCCCATTTATCATCGATGATCGCTTCCTATCCGACACCAACCTTGTCGACCTCAACCGTCACCACCACTCTGTGAGGTGTGACGACCTAGAGCAGAACCTGCCCACTCCTATCGGCATATCTTAGATGCCTAGATTCTAAGTTGATTGTGACATCATATAGGTACCAATCAGGTAGCACCCTTTCCCTTTCCATGACATCTACGACCTCCAGACTCTTTGGCATCGCGTCGAACCTGAATGTAGGTGCCCATGTTAGAAGCCGCTTGTAGTCTTGACAGCCCTCTCCTTAGGCTCCTCCAACGGCCCCCTCATCTTATCTTCGATGGCACCGTCAAGAAAGCCAAGGAGGGATCAGCGTGATGGTAGCCTCCAACGGCCCCCTCATCTTATCTTCGATGGCACCCTCCCATGTGGGCTGGGTATCTTCTTCGATAGCGGCGAACTGCAGACCATAATCCTATGACAGCCAGGACCGCAAGGCCCACCGAAAGGACTGCATGAACAGTGTTTCGCGTCAGCTTCATCATCTCCGCCTCCATGACTTTATTGATTAAAGACGGGGAAAGCGGTAGAGCCAAGAACGGTGCTTCCTATCTGAGCGAATTCCAACGGCCTTTGGGTCCGACGAAGAGCTGACGGAGCCCTTTCTACTTCTCAAAGTGCTTCCAATAAAACCACCAAGCACACTAGAATGCCCAACAAAGGCCAACAGAGTCAAGACATATGCGATCTCAGATCAGACAGTACGAACGAAAACGGAATTAGAACCTGAACCCAAATATGACCGGAAACATCCTGACACTCTCAGCATATTCAACAGTAGCAACAGAAACACCGAGCAGCGTTATGAAGGTGGCAACTCTTCTACCGCCCTTAGCAACAAACCCTATCATACCAGACAGAAGCATGATGAAGCCTAACTGACTCAACATTGCATGTGGGGGAGAAGCCCTTCTCATCAGAGACTCCACCGAGAACCGACAGCCACGGTGGCAGCCAGTGCCATGGTGAAGGCAATCCCGAAGCCCTTCAGGATGCTCGCCAAACAACTTCTAACCATCCTTCAAATCTGTACCCTTCACACTACAGATGCGGACATTCCACTGCTCTTGTGCTAGTGTGTTTTTTGCTCGATTTTAATGCTGTATCGTGCATGGTACAGGTTCTCTGTGCTCTGCTCTTCTTAAGGTCTTGGCGTATGTTGGGTTGATGCTGCTGCTCTTTGCTGCGGTTGAGGGTTCTGACAGGGTTGTTGTGGACAGGTTTAGGCGTAGGTGGCACCGGTTTCTACATTATTCTTCTGTGAAGCGTAGTATGGTCTTCTTGGATCATTTTGAGCAGCTTCGCTCGGGCAAGTTTAGGATGTGTATTGTGCTGCTTGATACTGAGCTTTCTCTTGCCATGATGGGCTGGGTCAGGGTGAAGGCTAGGCGCTATGGGCTGAAGGTGTATTCGCTCATCTGTACTCTGTGTGATTCTGAGCTTGTAGATAGATCTGAGGCTATGAGTAAAGCCCTGTTCAAGAGGATGAAGAGCGATGATGTAGAGCGGCTCGTCAACACGAAGTTTACAGCTTGAGATACTAAGCCTTCGTAGAATGTCCACATCGACCGACTCTCTGGGCGCCAAAGGAAACATTCACATCAGGAACGATCTAGATCCAAACCTACAGAGCCGGTGCGAAGAAGAAGCTAGATCTTCAACAGCGAACCACTTCTCCGTTCACCCTACAACAGCATCGCTATCACTCTGCGTGAACAAGCGCATTGAGGGGCGGCGCATGCACATCGGAGTGTGGTGCACAGATGATACAGCATTTGAGGGGAGGGGTGGGGGGAGTGGGGGTGCGTAAGTGTCTGTTTTGGGTCTGTCAATCTTTAACAGAGCCCGCTACAACCATGTGCCTGTCATGGTGAGGCGCAGGGTTCGAGGTTTCCTCGATCTGTCTGTTGAGGAGAGAAGCCTTGTAGCCGATGCTCTTGCCATAGTTAAACTCCATCTAAAGCGAAACTTCACTCTCTCACAGCTCGGTTTCCTATCCACATGGGACAACGTCGACACAACAACTCTCCTTCAGAAGGATCCGACGCACTATATGCGTTTGGTTGAAGGATCGGAGATGAGTCCAAAGGATAAAGGGGTCACTTTGTATGCTTTGAACACCATATTTTCTTTTTTGACCTTGGATGGAGCCACTAGTAATCTAAGAAAAGGCTTGGATAGATGGCTCGGCTAGTAACTGCACACCAACCTGGAATCTACCAGGCAGAACTAGGTTTGGAGAAGTTAATAGAACTGGCACTACACGTCTTGTTCAATGCTCACCCCTTGAAACAACTCCTCAGGTGGAGAGGAACCCCGATAGGTGTGGCAAGGGAAACTCCAGATTGTTTGCCGCCCTGCTTGCTAGTTCTGGTTTTGTTTGCAAAGATCTGACGAACTTCTGAAATTCTGAGCCCGCTTTACCGTAGTCATGTTGCTGTGCCCTCAGACCTGTTTTCTCCCTGAGGAACCTTCCGGCTTCCTCTGGACTCCATTCTTCTGTTACTCTCTTGACCCATGTTCTTCCTTCCACCGCGCTTTCTCCTATGGTCGGCTGATTAGCAAACTGAAGAAGAAAAGCTTCAGCCGCAGTTCCAGCATTCCTGAAGCCATCCCCAAGGTAAAAGGGTCCGTCAATATTGTTCTGGAGATTGCCACATTCATCCCCGATGTAGACAAGACGCGTGGCAACAGTGATCAAGGTTGCAGCTGAGGCCTGAGGTGCCCCCTCCCAAACGAAAGTGCTGAAGAGGATTAAGAAAAGAACAAGGGTACGAGTGGCTTCAAGCATCCGTTCACGTAGCTATCTGAGACCTTAAAAGACGGCTCCAGCTGGTTGCGGTCATCTATGGGCAACTTCCAAGCGGTTCTAGGTCATTGTCATGGTTATCCCAGGGAAGATACCATGGCCATGAGACTTGATGATGCGAATCAGCTCACCGCAGCCGATCCCCTTCGTGTAAAGGAAGCAGAAGGCCGTCATCCTGTCATAGGGCGCCTTCTTCCCAACCCCCTCTTCGAGCTCGACCAACGATTGGATACGCTGATCGTAGAGCAGGTGGGCATAGTCACCGATCCACGTCAAACACCTGTAACCTCTATTCACGGTTTCATCGACCACCTCCCTGGCTAAGTCCAACACCCTCTCAGGGTTGAACATTCCACCACTATGGAATATCTGTCTAGCATCTGAAATTCTCAAATAATTCTCATGGCTTTGACTCATCATTCCCTTAGCCATGAGCTGTGAAGAGACCTTCTTTGGGTCACTGGTTAAGATGAAGGTGAACTCTCCTCTGCGGAGCCTGTCCTTCACGACGGAGACCAAGATAGAGGTTTTGTCATCTTCGTCTTCCCAGAAGACTCCTACATGTTGCCCAGGCGAGATGTGGCGTATGAATTCTAATCTTTCTCGGTTAACCTGTGCCACGTTCTCCCCTCGCCTTGTCATATATTTTACGCCGCGGCTTTCTTGCACGCTTTCTGTCCAGGCTCCTTACCTTTTCAACTATCTCCTGCAGCCTTGAGCCGCGGGAGCTGACGCCCAGGGATTCGCCAATATCTTCGACAAACCGCTTCTCAAGTACCTCGGCACCCGCACCGAAGATCTCGTATAGCGCAGCCATGAACTTATCAGGCCTCTGAGCCGCATCCTTTATGCTAACACCCTTAACCCCAAGATGGTAGATGACCGCATCCGCGGTGGATGAACCGAAGACATCCCTCATCACCTTCTCAACGAGCTCCTCTACCATGTTCCCCCCCCCCCGACACGTCTGTTTCCGTCGGCACCACTAGACCACCTCGACGAGTTCCAGGGAGGGCCTCCCATCCTTGATGGAGAAGCTGTGCGCTAGGGTCATGCTGGGGGTCATAACCTCCTTGGCTAGCACGTAGTGCTCTCTCTGCCAGATCTTGACATGGGCATCAGCAAGTGTTCTAACTGTGTTGAAGTCAGGTCCCATGCCGTTGGAAACGATGAAGAGCAGATCCTTGTTCTCCCTTACACTCCTAGCGAGTTCGAAAAGATTCTTCGTGTTGTCACGAAGTTCAAGGAAGGAGGCGTCGAACTCGACAAAGACGCCCTTGTCTTTCTCGGCCTTCATTTTGGCATAGTTGTTCGAGATTTCTTCAATCCCAGCGGATCTCGTGATCTTCAGGTTCTTCAGTGATTCTTGGTCCGAGTATGGCTGCAGGTGCCTCGTCACCGAGGCTTCATCATTATCGTGCCTTATTGCTATCAGCGCCAGGCTGCCTTTGTTTATGAAGTTCAGCACCATGATTCCCAGGACCGCTGAGAGTATTACCCTGTTGGTATCTGGAGCTAGTTCCGCCAAGATAACGGAGCCTCTACGAAGGCCCCCACCAGTAAATTTGTCAAGCCTTTGTGAGCCCGTCGAATAGTATTCCTCTTTGTCGGGCAGAGGGTCGAACCTTTTCGGATTGGGGGCTATTGAGTACTGGAATTCCGGGAGCTCCTCGAACATCCCTTGTCTCAGGGTGAAGAGCCTGACTGGCTTATCCACCAGCTTCCCGCGAAGCTTCTCTACAATCATCTCTCTAAGCACGATTTGATCCTGTATCCTATAGTGGAGGGTCACCACGCCATCTGCAAGATAGTCTAAGCTCTTTCTTTCGGGCTCCTCGCTGATGAAAATAGCATTCGCCTTCCTTCCGTCTATTGCTGCAATAAGGGCCTTCTCGGCCTTGATCCTTTCAGTCTGGTCTACTTCTTTGGCTAAAGCATCCCAGCTGTCGAAGATGAGTATAGGGCGTTCATCCTCCGAGAGAGCATCCAAGGCCATCTGCATCAGGACTTTAATATCGCCGAGTCTTACGTCTTTGAAGCTGAAGTTTTTCGCCGCCCTGCCTCTTACGACTCTGACATCCTTGGGTCTTAGCACCTCTCCTACCCAAGGATACTGTTGCTTGAGACTTTGATACGACACCCTCGTTGAGAGGTAGACGCCCCGCCGCTTTCCTTTAAACTCCCTTAACATCCCAAGGGCGAGGGTTGTCTTGCCAGTCCCTGCGAAGCCCTTCACCAACAGGGTATTGCATGTTTCCGAAAGGAAGTCTCCGATAAATGTCAGCCCTTCCCCCCCCGATTGGGTGCGAGATGGGGCTTCATCGCGCTAGAACTGGTTTTGGCAGCCTCTTCCAAATCCTACCGACCTTCCTACTTGCCGATAGTATTTTAGCATATTCCTATCGCATATGCTCGAGATGCGGTAAAGTATCTGTCTTCGTGAGGTAGGCGCATCATGCGCAAGGTGGATAATGAATCACAGCGCTTCAGCTACTCTCTTACAGACCTCTCAAATCTAAAGGGGATGGTAGGTGAGTATGTAGCCCTAAAATTCCTGAAGAGCAGGGGCTTCAGAATACTCTGCTGGAACGGAGCCTTACTATTAGGGCTGAGGCTGGCTATACCTACAAAGAAGGTCAAGAAACTCGTCTCAGTAGAAGACTACCTGGAGCTGGAGAACTCGCCCTTCGACATCATGGCCGTCGATTATGTCAAGAGGGGGAAGTATAGGCGCCTGGGCAGATGCTACGGAATCCAGGTGAAGAATGGTATGCGGGCCAGGCTGGAGAGGAACCAAGAAAAGGCTCTGACAAGCCAGAAGGAGAGAGGCATAACCCCCGTGGTGCTCTACGTGAGGGGGAACATCATAAAGAACCAATGGAACCTGACATGGGTAGAATATTAGCCCATCTCCAACACCAAGGAAGATACCGTAGCAGAACAAGGGGCCTTGCCGCGCATCCATGGTGAAGAAGTCTTAAGCATGTATTCAACACTTAGCAACCCTCTAATCGGGTTTGTCGGGGTTCGCTGCCCATTCTTCGACAGATATATTCGCGACGCATCGCAGATGTTGACGGAGAGTTTGAGGGGTCTGAATCCTTCAAATTCCGCCTTTATTGGGCGGTGGGAAGCGGGTTCTCCTCCACGATCCTCTTCAGGGATGCCAAGAGGATTCGTGATGCCTCCGCTTCATCTACAGCTTCGATGGCTATGATCTTGTAGAGTTGGGCCAGGTTTTTTGCGGCATCCGTTAGCTTCGGATGGGCTATCAGTATCATCTTGCTGGGATTCACGTCGTAGGATTTGGCAAAGCATCTCAACACCGACGCTTCATCCACCGCCGATGGCGACGAAGCTAGGTCTATGACGACGGATCCTCTTGAGGCTCCTTTCTCTACCTGTATGTCAAAGACATGTGTCACCCCAGACCTTCCCCTGATCTCCGAGGGAGACCTGTATGTGAACCCCTCTTCCTCAAGGGCTTTCGTGAGCCGTGAAAGGAAGTCCTCCCTATCGAATGTGCATGAATTAACCAAATCGTCCCCCCCCCCCGACGCGGTAAGCGTTTTTGCAACCGCACTTTTACTGCTCTGAAGGTCTCTCGGCATCGGACAGACTTTCTTTGACAATACCATTTAAGCGCTTCGCAAGCAGGCCTAGTCTAATGAATCTCCTTCTTCTAATTTGAACGACAGTGAAGCATGATAAGGCGCAGCGTTCGAGTGCATGGGTACGCAGCTCCCCATAGGAAGCCGAAACCAGGCAGAGACGGAGCGGGGTCTTGATACAGCAGGCCCTTTTCTTCACTCGATTAGCGTATCTTTCATTCAGCGTTGATAAAACACCAAGCGAGGGAAGGTCAGGTTCGAAGGGTGGTTGCCCAAATACCTGTTCGGGCTCTATCAATCTTTAACAGATCCCTCCGATGTGGCCGTGTCGTGGCTGTCATGGTCAGGAGGAAGTCTCGGAGTTTCCTTGATCTCTCTGTTAAGGAGAGAAATCTCGTAGCCGATGCTCTTGAAATAGTAAAGATGCGTTTCAAGCGGAACTTCACCATTTCACAGCTGGGGTTCAGATCAACTTGGGACAATGTCGACTGCACGGCTCTCCTCCAGAAGGACCTTATGCACTACGTGCGTTTGGTTCGGAGATCGAGGATGAGCCCAGAAGAGAAGCGCTTTACTCTAAAGGCTCTAAACACCATCTTCTCCCTAATGGCTTTGGATAGCGGAGTTCCTGAACGACGTGGCTAAAATGAAGGAGCGTGCTGAGGAATTGGGAGCCTTGCGGGAGAAAGGTGGCTGGAGAAGACGAGGCTTCCGAGTCTATGCACAGCAACTATTTGAAGAGCTGCTTTACGGCGCGTAGGTGTTCCACTGCCTCTCTTCCCTCTCCTGTCAGCTTATAGTGTACGAAGTTTCTTCTCCGCACCTTCAGAGTCTCGGTTGCTACGTATCCTGCTTCCTCCAGCATCCTCAACCTCTCAGTTCGAGTTGATTCGTTTGGACAGTCCTCCTTTAAATCAGCGAACCTCCTAGGTGCTTCATAGAGGGATTCAAGTATCTCCAGCGTGTGAGCAGAGCCCAGTATCCTTATGGCATTCCAAGGGTCATTTGACTTCGCCATACTGTAGTCTGCTATGAATAGCCATAGTTCGCATTTTCCGATGAGAAAGCATAGTAAACTTTAAGATACCATAGTTTCACATCTTACTCGTGCAGTCCCAGACGGTAATAAGCGGGATAAACTGTTCACACCTCAAGGGAAGTTGAGGGAGTCAATAGTGCTGCACCGAGAACATCGAGGAGGTGTCTGGAATATGCCGTTTGAGGAATCAGTGGTTGATGCGCTTAGAGTGTTTCTTGGGGAAATTGGTCTAAGCTATGAACTTTCAGCAAGAGTTAGAGGTAGGTCTAACGTGGAGCACGAAGTATTCTGCGTAGTACAGAGAGAGGGAAGAATGGTACTTATCGAACTCCTACCTCAAAGCAAGCTCATCGATGAAGTAACCGTGCTCCAGATGTTCGTGAAGGTCTATGATACCGAGAGCAGAAAGGGTGTCATAGTGTCACCATCTCACTACACTGAGGGCGCCCGGAAGCTGGCTGATCTTTACAAAATAAGCCTCGTCACGACAGATGATGGAAGAGAGGCGGTCGCCCAGTTACACAGAATATTTCACGAGGCTTTTGGATAAGATACATATCCAGTCTATGTATCTCTCTGAACGAGCCATGAGATAAGACCAACCATCTGCGCATATGAATATCTCCGAACCCATAGTCTCACATTCGCATTCCTTTTGCGATTTCTGCAAATCTCGAGTGTCCCACTGTAGCCTTGACTCTGAGAACTCGACTTCCCTGTTCCTTAAATCCCTTCACACCTCTTGTTATTGATGCCTCTGGAAGAAAAGGTAACGTCACTGAGTAACTCTGAGAGAAACACCAGAAAGAAATCGAAGAGGACCATCGTGGTGGATGCGAATATTCTACAAGAGCTGTTGGAAAGGATTGAAAGGATTGAGGCTAGGCTTTCTCCCTTAAAAGAGACTGCAGCACCTTCTTGATCTCTTTAACTTCATGCCTCAACTCCTCCATCTCAATGCTTTTGCTGCCAGGGATAAGTGGAGCGCCGCATGTGTAGCAATAATTCTGACTGGGCTGGTTTTGAGCCGAGCATCTAGGACACCTAACGCTCTGGGGCTTAGGTTTCTCAACCTCTGTCCCTGCGTAGGTTTCCATGATCTTCTGTTTCAGGGCAGTATTTGCAAGGTGGATGTATATCCTTGGCATATCTGAGCCCAGCACCCAACCGTACTTCAAACAGAGTTGCACCTCTGTGAAGCCTAGCTTAGCATCTCTGCTCGCAGCTGAATGTCTGAAGAGATGTGGGTAGATTCTCTTCCTCAGCTCTGCCTTCCTTGCAAGGTCGTCGAGGGTTTTTACGCATGCTGAGTAGCTCCATTGCTCGTATCTATTGTAGTTGCTGAGGTTGATCCATAGAGGTGTTTCAGGATCTTCTCTGAGTGGATGTATGTCGAGCCATTGGGAGATCATGGAGACGGACTTGATGATGTAGATCTGCCTCTCTCCTGTCTTGCCTCGAAGCCTGCAGAGCACATCTGAACCGTCGAAGATTATGTCCTTCATCCTCATCCCGAGGCTTTCTCCGACTCTGGGTCCTACCTCATCTGATAAAGAGAGGAATGCCCTGACCATAGGGTGGTTTGCATGTGTCAACAGTTGGCGCGTATCATTCTCGTTCAGGAGGTCTGCTGGCAGCACTTTCTCGTTATGCTTTAGGTTTGTGGAGAGATCCTCCACCTCTGCTGGGTATTTTTTCTTCCTTCTCCAAGCTACGTATTCATCTGGTGGTGCTCGGAGCCACTGGAAGAACCGTTTCAAGGTTATTATGAAGTCTCTCTTTGTATGTGGAGTGTATTGGTTGCATTCGTTCAGCCAGACGCACAGCTTACCTATCCTCTCCGTGTTGGCATGCTTCAGCCCTTTACAGCCTATCTCACCTAGCCTCATGGATAGTGTCTTGAGCTGATAGATGTATTTCGCTACTCTGCCGAGGCTTATTCCCTGAGCTCTCAGTACATCTGTGAATCTTTCTATGAGCTGTTTGTCTTCATCCGGTAGTTTAGAAGCCTCTAGGCCGTTGAGGGCATCATGTAGCCTCTTCTGGTAGTTGTGTATGTCCGGCTTTGCCTTCACATCATATTTGATTTCTCTGCCCCTATAAGGGACAGAAGTGGAGCTGAGGGCGACGTTCCCACCCCCCGCACTAATTTACCAGCAAATTGTAAAGACTGATCACAACCAGTTCCATTTGCCCTTACTGATTTGGCCTCGTTGACAAACAATTAATGGGAACATGGCCAGATGCATGCTGACACATATTGAGGCACAAAAAGAAGCTCATTGTGAGCGATGCAGCCCCTCTGATACAACTAGCCTTATCACATCATCTGCACATACTTCCTAGCATATACGACATGATTATTCCTGAAGGAGTCTTCGAAGAAACACAACATTACCGTGACCTATCAGACGCCATGGAAATTGCAAAGGCTGCAATGACATGGTTAAAGGTAGGAGTAGTCCAGAATAGGAAAGAAGTGAAGTACCTCATGAAGCAAAAGCTCGGCAAAGGAGAAGCTGAAGCCATAGTTCTTTGCAGAGAAATTAGAGCCCATGCCCTTTTAACTAGCGACAAGTACGCAGCATCCAAGGCAGAGGCTTTCGGTTTACGGACTATGAACATAGCAGACGTTGTTAGAGAAGCTCACAACGCCAAGATCATGACTACACAGGATATTCTCAGTCTACTTGATACCCTAGTCAACCAAAGCATATTAGATACACAGTATATTAGACAGCTTCGGGAGGAGGCAGAAAGATGGCCATACAGAAAGTAATGAGGCTAGCCAAGACAGCATCATCAAGGGAAACCAAGATTCTGGAGGGCTTAGAAAGTTACTACAAAGGTGAGTGCTCCTTAGGATATGTAGCTAGGAGGCTAAGAATACCCATAAGAGCTCTAATGGACTTCATGACTAAAGAAGAGCTTCCTTACTATTGGGATGAGGAAGATGCGAAGAGAGGTCTGAAAAGGCTCTCGGAACTTCGGTCAACTCTCTAATTTACCAGTAAATTAATGCCATAATCCCAAACCCCCCGCTCACTGTAATTCCGTGTTTTGCCAGCAAATCATCGTCCAAGTTCCACCCGACCTGCCAGTGTGACAAGTGTTGTTGAGGTCTCAAGCCTACACGGTTTCGGAGACATCTCTATCTAGCCTCAGGATCTTCCATACAGAAATGACCAACAACAGAAGCCCGACGTAGATGGAAAGGCCGAGAATAAGGATATTTGTTTGGCCTAGTGTCACACCCCAGATTGCGGGGATGACAGTTGCCAACAAAAGGGATCGGTTTCCAATGGGATGCACGAACATTGTGGATGTAGTATTCTGTCTGACTTTGAAGACGAAGGCGTAGACCAGACCGTAGAAGAATCTCTCCACAATGTTGACCAAACTCCAGAGATGCGCAACATCCCAAAAAAGCGCGGACAGGAACATTGCGAGCCTCTTGCCAACAACACGCTGCAACTCATTCTGGAAGTACCCTCTGAAGAACAGCTCCTCGGGCACCTCTATCCACCAGAATGTCAACAAGAAGGCTGTGACAAACGATGCTTGCGATGGGGAAAGGAATGGAACGGTTTCTACGGTTCCTAGTCCTATCTTCCCACCCGTGGGACCTAATGAAACCAGGAAATCCCTTGCGGGGAGAAGGAGAATTTGCCACAGCAAGGCAACGTTGACAACCTGCAAAGCGATTCCAAGACCGAACGCGAGCCAGATTCCCTTCACATCTATCCTTTCTATCCTCAGGAATCGTCTCCAGTCTCTGATGCCGCTTCTCTTCACGAGAATAAAGAGGAACACAATCCCGAATACTCCATCGAAGACGAAGAGAAGGACGATACCCATGGCGTAGGCGCTCGATGTAGAGAACAAAGCGGCAAGGGAGGAATCAGAGAGGCCGACTTGCAGGAGGGTAACGACAATCGCCCAAACCAAAGCCAATGCGATCAGAGATCCCATTCGTTTAGTTCTTGATCCTAGATTCACATCTTTTCCTCTTCAGACACCAATAAGGGGAGGGCTATTCAAACGATGCTCCTTCTTGCTCTCCATCAGCCAAAACTCAAGAATAGGTTCACGTGTTTTCGAAGGACATAGCCAATAGACATTCCCAATCCATCCGGCGGTCTATTCTACTCCAGAACCTCCGACACCAATTCGTTTATCTTCGGCCTAATCTCTCTCAGTGCAATCCTAGCCTTAGGCGTCGCGCTATAGTAGATCCTTGCCCGCCCCCTCTCGACCTTCTTCTCACTTCGGAGATAGCCTCCTTTCATCATCGTATGTAGGAGAGGATAGAGTGTACCGGGCCCAATAGTGTATCCGTGCCTATCCAATTCTGTCATCATGTCGGCTCCGCAAAAGCCTTCTTTTCCAGCGTGGTACAGTATGTGGATCTTCACGAAACCTAGGAAGAATTCTCTTAGGATGTTCATGGCATTGTGTAGCGATATCGCGTAGCAATATTAATAAATTCTTCTTGCTTTGTTGCCAATATGGGTTCCGAAAAAGACCCGGGCTTGGCGGGTTTATTCCGCTATTTTTTCAAGCTTGCATGGATTGGTTTCGGAGGACCCTTAGCGCATATTTCTATGATGCAGCAAGAGACTGTTGAAAAGAGGAAGTGGCTCTCGAAGGAGGAGTTCACGGAGATTCTTGGCATGACGAACATGCTACCAGGACCCAATTCCACGGAGTTGGCCATTCATATCGGGTATGTTAAGGGCGGTAGGAAAGGTGCAGTAGTGAGTGGACTTGCTTTTACGCTCCCCGGCTTCTTCATAATGTTAGTCTTGAGCTGGCTGTATTTCCAATTAGGCAGCATCCCGAGTGTTTCAGGCATCTTCTATGGAATCAACCCTGCGGTAATTGTCATTATCGCAATCACCGCGGTTAGACTGGGCAGATCTTCTGTGAGAAATGTAAAATCTCTCGCTATCGTCGTTGCAGTCTTCTTTACGGTATTATTGACAGATCTCAACGAAGCCATAGTTCTGCTGTCTGCCGGAATAGCTGGATTACTTCTCTACGCTCCCAAGAAGATGAAGAGAGCTTTGTCTGTTCTTGTCCTTGTGCCATCTTCGACCCTCGCGTCCATATCCTTAGGGGTTATTCCTACTTGGCTTCAGCTCTTTACGGTATTTCTGAAGGCTGGGGCGCTTCTGTTTGGCAGTGGACTTGTCATAGTGCCGCTTATTGCTTCTGATGTAGTTGGAGGATTTGGGTGGATGAGCTATAAGCAGTTTTTTGACGGGGTGACTTTGGGGCAGGTTACCCCGGGCCCGGTTGTTAAGACCGCTGCCTTCGTAGGCTACAGCGTCGGAGGGGTTCTGGGGGCTGGGGTGGCCACTTTGGGGGTGTTTCTCCCGCCCTTCGTGATCGTTACTCTTCTTGCCCCTGTCTTTAGGAGGATGAAGTCGAACGAAGTTCTCCAAGGTTTTCTCAAAGGAGTGAGGCCTGGTGCTGTGGGAGCCATACTGGCCGTTGCTGTCTCGCTTGGCGAGACGGCCCTGATAGATGTTTGGACTATTGCTATAGCGGCTGTTAGCTTAATAGCTCTAGCCAAGTTCAAAGCATCAATTCCTCTGGTCGTTATGGCCTGTGGGGTGGCGGGAGTGGCAATAACGCTCTTTCATGTTTGAAGGACGAGCCCTCTCAAGAAGAGTTTAGGTGTTCGGAGAATATTGGACAGTCTGCGAGCAGGCGAAACCTATGAAATCCGCTAACAAGATTAGGGGGAGCATCGCACAGATCGTATGGGGCTCACCACCGGCACCCGTTGGATGTGATACGCATCTGGTTATCAAATGCTCGTTGTGCAGGTTAATGCTGGCGTTAACTGAAGGGCAAGGGAATACTTTTACTGCAGGTGACCTTTCTCGCGGTAGTACTTCTCAGCCCCGGAGTGTAGCGGAAAATCAAGGGGAGCCGCGTCGGTTGTCTGGCACAGCTGCGACATTGAGAGGGACTTTTCTTGATCGACTGGAATAACGGTGTTACGCGACTCTATTGCTTCACAAACAGCGTACGCCACCTCGTCGGGCATCTGAGCGTGGACAGATATGGGCCAGCCGCTGTAGTCCACCGTCATGACATCCTCCCGGAGGTCTGGGAACAGAGACTTGGGAACTGGGGCCCGCCTGAAGCCTAGGGACTCCATGTGGCGCAGAACTTCTTCATCGACGTGCAGAAGGCGCATGCCCTTCGCCACGGCTTCTTTACCCCATAGAGGGAAACCTTCGTCGAAGACAGCGTTGGCGGCGCCGCTTCTTATGGCCTGTATTCTGTCTGGGTGGCCTGGTCTTGGAGCGACATGGATAGACCCTCCCCACTTGATGATGTCATCCATGGAGAACCCGTAGGCCTTGGCTACCTCAGACACGGCTACAGTGACGATTGAATCCATGATCCCACCGGAGGTGGAAATACGTAGCTTAGGCTTCTTCTTTGGGATGTCGGCGAGTGACGTGAGTCCGGTCTCCTCGTTCACTGCGAAGACAAGCCTGTCCCAGGAAGGAAAGACTGCGATGGCCCTGAGGGGGAGAGGTGAGTTGAAGGGGCCAGTGCCTCGGACCGCCATTGCCAGCCCAGCACACGGGTTGGTCCACCCTAAGTCGATCTCTCCTCCAGCCAACTGCTTCAGGACGGGAACGCCCTTCCCCGTGCGGAAAGCCATTCTCACCTGCTTCTTAGTACGATGGTCAGACCCTTCGATCGTCATGGCAAACTTGCACTCGAACATGTCGTAGAGGATTGTCTCAGACAGAGCGGCGGAGATCTCTAGAACCCCCTTTACCCGCATCATCGCAGAGCTGTACTCGATCCCTTTAAACCCTGGACTCATATACAAGCTTGGAAGCAGACGATATATCAGCTTTCACACCCCGATCTGATCTAAGGAAATCTGGTAGGTTTGCCACACCAGCCTACCTTGTATTCTTCGAGACTTGCACTCTCAGGGGTTCTCGGATTCAAATCCCACCCCCTGCACATAGGCCCCTTCAGACATGCGTATCATTTATTTCTCAGTGTTTCCAGTTATACCTAAGCGAAAGTGCAGATAGTTAGAGAGAAGCCTCAGCCTTATTCACTTCCTATTCAATTCCACCCAGAGCTGATACGGGAGCTCTCAGTTCGGTTGTACTCTGACCGGTTCGCCCCTGTACGGGAACTAGTTTCGAATTCGTGGGACGAAGACGCGAAGAACGTCCGAATACTCCTGGAAAAAGACAGCATAGCCTTTCAAGATGATGGGAACGGTGTTGAGGATCCGCAGCAATTCGTGACCAAGGGCGACCCGAGCAAACGGGTTTTGAGGTTCTCCAAAACTCTGAAGCGGAAACTTGTGGGGCAAAAGGGCTTGGGGAATCTGAGCGCCTTCATCTTGGGTTCAAGAGCGGAAATACTGACCAAGAACAGGCGTGGAAGGAGCTACCGAATAATCTTTGACGAAGAGACAATTCTAAGGGAGATGACAGTAAGATGCGAGCCTATCACCGACTTCAAGACGATTAGAAAGCTGCCGCGGGGAACAATGGTTAAGATCACTGGGCTGAGGAGGATGTACTCGGAGCAAGAGCTTCAGGAATACCTGTCCCTTGCCTTCAGACTTCTATTGGACAAATCTTTCAGGATCTTTGTGAACAGCAAGTCGGTCAGAGCGAAACCTCTCCCGAAAGGCACGGTCTTTTCGAGAAAGGTGAAGATCAGGAACGGGACAATGTACTTCCATCTCGTAGACCCAGATAACCCTCAGGATAGAGAAGCAGTCGCGCACTACAACCCTGTTCTGATAAAGACAGTGCGGCTCAGTGAGAGACCCCATCTTACTGGCCACATCTACACGGATTTCCTTCAAGTCAGAACTGATAGAGGCGACTTCATCAGAGATGAATCTTATCTGAGGTTTGAGAAGGAGCTCGGAAGATTCCTCAACTCCATTCCCTCGTCACCAGAGTCAGCTGGCAAACGCCTGTTGAAGAGCCTTAGGCGCATAGGGAAGATCCTCCTCGATGTTGTCAAGGAAATGGAATTGTCTCCTCAACCCGGGTTAAATGAAACCAGACAAGCAGCAGGGTATCTTGAGTTAAGCAGAAGCAGGCGTTCAGGAGAATTCAGGCTTCCAGTAGTGAAGAGAACCAGCAAGGCAATAGGCAGGAGAATAAGAGTGAAGTTCACCGACCTTCAGCCGAGTGTCAAGAAGAAATTGCCTAAGAGAATAGCATACGGGCTTAACATAGAATGCCACCAACTCAGCCCCAAAGAGCCTCCTGTTCAAAGAACAGCCGGCAACACCATCATAATCAACTTATCATTCCCATACATCGAGCAGCTTGTCAAGCTATCTGACGACGCCAGAGAACTGGCCCTCATTCCCTATGTGGCGAGAGGCTACTCCGACTTCGTAGCAAGAGATACCCAAGAGCTCATCATCGTAACAGACAAACTAACAGCCGAGCTCACAAACCGATACTCACACCTACGATCCTAACCGTCCATCGAAGACCTCCGAGACATTCTAAGCTTCAAAGATAAGGCACATGCCAAAATGAGCCCTAGACTGCATCCCAGGAGAAAAGAAGTGGCGCATCCGTTTCCTCAACGACGCCGTTCCCTCAGCGCGGCTTTGACCCCAACAGCTACGGCTACTCCTACGCCGCCTGCATAGATGAGGGCTTGCCCTATGCCATAGACCGCCACTGTAGCTCCGAAGATAAGTGGGCCTGCGCTTCTTCCACTCATGCTCATCACGCTGAAGGTCCCCATGGCTGAACCTAGTCCTCCCGGAGGCGCTCTGAAGGCTATGTCTGTTCTAGCGGCAGTGAGTAGTACGCCTCTGGATAGACCGGTTCCCAGCATGAGAACGGACAGCAACGCGTAGCTAGTTGAAAATGCTATAGCAATTATGCAGACGGCGTTTATCAGCAGGCTGCCCATCAGCGCTGCTCCTGTCTTCCTGATTCTGTCTATCAGAATCCCCATAGGGAGCCTAGCTAGGCCGCTCGCCGTTTGGAGGACTGAGAAGAGAAGGCCGATTTCGACTGGGTTCAATCCTGCCCTGCTGAGCTGAAGAGGTAAGAAGGCGTAGACCACTCCTATCAGCAGATCTGCAGTGAAAACGAAGAGCCAGTCACCCCACAGAGCTCTGCCAGCTCGCAGAAACGGAATCTTCATCTGAGCTTTCCTCTTCGGGAGAGATGACTTTGGCTGCTTCGGGTGCAACATGCCGAGAATAAACGATGAGCCCACGAGAATACCTGAAAAAGCAGCGGCATAGGCGTGACCGAAGTTCAGAATCAAGTATCCTGCCACCGGTGGGCCTATTAGAAGACCGCTGGAGCCTATGGTAAGGAACCAGCCGAAGTATGTTGCCATCCGCTCCGGCCTTGAAGCTTCGCCCACCAATGCTGCCGCGGTGGGTCGGAACGACGAGTGGCTAAGCCCGTAGAGGGCGTATAGCGGAACTAGGAGAGGTGCTTGAGAAGTGAAAGCAATAAGGATGCTAGATAAGACGCCCAGGATAGGTGCGTATACTAGAAGAGCCCTTCTTCCATATCTGTCAGACAGCATGCCCATTGGGACTGCGGAGAAGGCTCCGAGCAACGGGCCAGCGGCAACGATTAGGCCAACGAAGGCGTCTGATGCCCCAAGGCTCTTCGAAAAGAGAGGCAGAGTTAAGGTCATGATGCCTTCAGACATTTCGTAGAGAAAGGTCATGGCAAAAATCGAAATGAGGGGCCTAGGAAACCCTTTGGTAATGCTCAATCGGGCACGAACCTTGATCGGGGGGTAAAAAGCTTTGCCGAGAATTAGCTTTGTGTATTTGCTGGACCAATCAAGACTGACTCGTTGGCAGGATTCAAAAAGCCACCCCAAAAAGCGATTTGAGTTTCTTTCCTAGTTTTATGGATTTGCGCAAACAGTTTTAGCCAACGTTCGCATCGTATCCATAGTTGCATGCTCCGACCTAATGGCGTACTAGTGTGGCAAAACGAAATTGTTCGAAGCAGGCTGAGCTGGTATCATGCAGTCATGCGCAACCAAAAGCCAGCAAAATTTTTGATATGCAAACATATCCCCTGCAACATAAACTTGACTTCTGCCAGCGAGGAAGACCTCTGGCTTGAACATGAAAGACTTTCACCCATATTCAAAGACCTACGCACAAGAATATCAGATGGAGAAATCAAACTCACAGAGAGAACACACTCAACGCGCAGTTTCCTTGACCTCAAAGTTGCTCTCCTGAACCGGATGCTGACTCACTGCAACTTCTGCGAATGGAACTGCAAAGTTGACAGGGTTAAAGGTCTTCGTAAAGGAGCATGCCACATGGATGCTACCACACGGCTCGCAACATGGTTCAGACACTTCGGTGAAGAAGCACCCTTGGTCGGAACATCTGGGTCAGGAACAATCTTCTTCGCAGGATGCATGTTCAGATGCGCCTTCTGCCAGAACTGGGACATATCCCAATACCCTCTGAACGGCGTGCCTGCTGACGGAAGAAGACTAGCTCTCATAATGAGCTCACTGAAAGAGGAAGGTGCCCATAACATCAATCTCGTGGGCGGCGAACCGACACCTAATCTACACACTATTCTAGACGGGATGAGGTACCTAGAAGACAACATCGCGATGCTTTGGAACAGCGACATGTACGCAAGCGTTCCAGCCATGAAGATCCTTGCAGACGTAATCGACATTTGGCTTCCTGACTTCAAGTATGGAAACGACAAATGCGCTCTCAGACTCTCCAAGGTCCCCAGATACTTCCAGACAGCTGCGCGGAACCACAGCATAGCTCATGAGAACGGAGATATGATCATACGACACCTAGTGTTACCCAATCATATAAAGTGCTGCACGAAACCTGTGCTGCGTTGGATCGCGGAGAACTGTCCTCACGCCTTGGTCAACATCATGGATCAGTATCGCCCAGACTATCAGGTTCTATCTGATCCGGAAAAGTATGCAGACATAGCAAGAAGACCGACAGTCGAGGAAATAGCTACAGCATATGAGTATGCTAGTGAACTGGGAATAATCTACGAACCTGTCTCATAGCCTGACATTTACCATAACTCGCCCACCGTGCATTTCTCATAGAAATCAAAAGCGCCCTGTTTATCATTCTTGATAATCACCATCTCCATTTAATAGAATTCGTAGACCGCATCTGGAACGAGAGCAAAGTATGCCACCCCATTGTGATACGATGGATGGACCTGTAGTGAAAGCAGCTAAAAGAGCCCTTGAAACTAGCAATGTCAATCTTATACTACCCTACGCCTCGAAAGAAGCCGAATCCGAGCTGAAGGCAGCTTTTGAGAGAACCCTCCGCGTCAGAAAGACGGGTAAAGAAGCCGCGGACCTAGCTGACTACTGGTTCTACGAAACTGCTGTACGCCTACACCGCGAAGGCGAAGGCGCGCCATTCACTGGCCTCAAACCTGCTGGGCTAGACATAGGTCCAGTAGTACCCAAGGCTGACTTGGCCGTGGAGACAGGTAATCCAAAGCAAATCATCGAGTTCCTTACACACATCCTTCACGAGGACCTTCATGAAAGATTTGAACACATTATGGCGAAGAAAGACTATGATGTGAACGATATCCATGCGGCAAGAGAATATATCCACGCCATGCTAGGATTCGTCATCCACACCCACAATCTATACACAACAATGAGAAGCGGTAACGGCCACGGGGAAGAAAAGCTAGGCACACATGAACACAGCTGACCTGATCAAAGAATAACCTAAGATGACGGATTTCAGAGCTAAGAGCTACCGAGCGGCTAGGAAGGATGCTGACAGTTAACAGTAGCCCCCGTCTTCATCATTATTTTACCGCAAATATTGCGGCGTATTGTAGATAGGCATACAGATTTGGGAACTGTATCCAAGCTTCATAATGACTACATATCGCATCTACTGTCAAACTCCGATTATGACGAGGACTGCAGTCAGCTGCCTCCTTATTCTGTTGTTGTTATCCAGCGTAGCCATCCCGTTCACTCGAGTCTATGCTAACGAAACAGCAGCTGATCAAAAAGGAACTGCCAGCGAAGCGATTTCAAAGGCGGAGAAATCCCTCGGAGAAGCTGAGAACGCAATACACAAGGCGAAAGAAATAGGCGCGAATATGACGAGAGTCGAAGCATTGTTCGAACTCGCACATAGCGGTCTGCAGGAAGCCAGAGCCGCTCACGAGAAGGGCAACTATGAAGCTGCCCTACTCCTGGCGAAACAAGCCATCGAAAACGCCTCCGCGGCAAACAGGCAAGCCCAAGAGGCCTACAAGAGGACACTTGAACTAAGAACCAAGACTGAAAGACAGATCGGCATCTCCAGCAAAGCCTTGGCCGAACTCTCCACAATAGTAAACGAAGCCGAAAAGAAAGGCGTGAACGCTTCAAGAGTCAAGCCTATCCTGCACGAAGCCGAAGAAACCATGGGAGTGTCGAAGAAAGTCTTTGCCGAAAAGAACTATGAGAGGGCTCTCGAACTAGCCGTAGTCGCATTTGAACTCGTGGGGAAGGCGAAGAACCTCCTCACATCAAATACTCAAACCGATTTGAACCCGGAGAATATTCTGAGACAAGTCCGTGAAAGACTGGAGAAGATTAGAGCCCTTATCACTGAAGCGGAGAAACATGGAGTAGACACGGAAAAAGCCCAAGCTCGTCTTGAACAAGCAATCAAGATGATAAACGAGCTTGAGGAAGCCATCCACAGTCATGACGATAAGGCATACCATGATCTGTCTGCAAAGGTTTCAGGGCTCCTAGGCGAAACAGAGGCTCTCCTAAGAACCGCCTCCGCGTCACTGGAAGCGAAAAGATCTGAAGAGCATAGATTTGAGGAGCTACTCGCAAAGACCAGGCGAATAATTGAAGAGGTCAAGAGGACATTAAGCTCCCAGCGAGCCGGTGACGAAGCTTCAAGAGAAGTCCAGAAGAAACTCGGAGAGATAATCGACGGATTAGAAAGATCTGTCCAAGCCTTCAAAGCAGGCAACAAGGACAGAGCATTCGCCATCGCCAAAGAAACCTTTGAAGCAGCCACAAAGATTCTGAAGCTGATTGAGAAGCTTCCTGATAGAGCGGAGCTAGCTGCAAAAGAGCTAAGACAGGCCCATGAGAAGATCACTCACGCTGAGAAAGCCCTGGCAGAGATGAAGCAAACCAACCTCAACACTTCAAGAATACAGGAGGCCCTCAAACAGGCTGCAGTCGATTTAAGACGCGCCTACGACGAGTTGAAGAACGGGAACGCAACCATAGCCCACTCCATAGCAGTAGAAGTCCAACGAAATCTCGAAAAAGCGTTTGAAGAATTCAAGGAACAGGCGAAGAAAGAAGAACGGAGAATTGACCAGCGCGAATTGGAATCAACAGTTCAACGTATAAAGAATGCTAGAGACGAAGTTCTCCAGAAGATGGAGAAGGCGAAAGCTAACGGGATAAACGTTGTCCCCATACAGAACGTATTAGACGCCGCGTCAAACATTCAGGCAAGGGCAGAAGAATTTCTCAGTTCAGGGCAGACCACTGCAGGCCAAGCCCTCTTGAAAGTCACCGAGAAACTAATAGTCGATGCATCCAGACTAATCGACCTCTTAGCCGAACATGCCAAGAAAACCGAAGTAGCAAAGTCTGAGCGCAAAACCACAGAAAAAGACGACAAGCTCCGCGTTGAGAGAAGCGGCAACAAGACTATCCAAGTAGACTCCGAAAGAAATCGCGTGAAGCTTAACCTTGAGACTCCAAGGATTCAGTATGCAGTCAGACAAGGTGAAAAAACAGTGGAGTTCCAATCAAAGATACATTCGTTGGCCGAGTTCAACGACAATAACGGAGACGGCCTTATTCAAAACGAGGAAGTTCTCCAGAGACTAAGCTTCGGCGATGCGAAGTGGGAGGCCGAGGAGAAGACGGAAGGAAACATGGTGATCGTGACGTATCGTGCCTACAGTGAGCGATACGACGTATCGCTAATCCTGAAAGTGTACGAGCAGTCAAGCATTGAATTCTTCAAGAACGATGAGAAGACAGTAGTGTACAGCGTGGACGGAGGCGCAAGGGAAGTCAAGTTTGATATCATGGTGACGAAATGGCCTTGGAAATCCAACTCATCGTCCTTGGCATTAAGAATGAAGACTGAGGCTGATGTAAAAGACGGCGTCAGAGTCGAGAAAGTCAGTGACGACGAACAAAGATTGATAGTCGACTCTGGAGGAGTACTTGTCAAGGTGAAGTGGATACCTAAAGCGATCATTCAGGAACCTGACGGCGTTCAACGGATAGTCAACATCGGGATCGGGCATGCAGTCAACAAAGAAGCCAACGAGCTAGATGTCGACTTCATCTACCCGAATTTCAATGGACTGGTGCTTATCCATGACCCAAGCATCGGAGTAGCGGAACCATCACTGCCCCCAACTCCGCAGGAAAGCCCTGCAGAGGTCAGCCCAAGACAAAGCCAGACTCTGCCACAAACGTTGGACATTCAGATACTTGGTCCAATCATAGTCTTAGCAGTTGTTGTAGCAGGCATCATCATGATCAGGAAACGCAGGTCAGGGTCAGACTCCTCTTACCGTCCTGCACAACATCGGGGTAAAGCGGAAGATCCGCGTTAACCACAGAACTACTCACTATACATGAGTATTTTCACTATCTAGTGAGAAACATTAACTATTGTGGAGAAAACCTTCAAACAACATTTTTATAAAAGAAAAAATCCCGAAAGCTTCATGGTTGAAAAGGTATCTTTATCCGTAGCTATCGTAGCCATACTCATCAGCGCTGCAAGCATAGCCTACTCAAACAGCACCATTGGAGGCATCTCAGGACAAATAGATCAAGCCAAAAGAGATCTAGTAGGTCAAGTCTCCAGTCAAGCAACCCAAGTAAACTCAAAGATTTCACCCCTTGAAAGCTCCGTTGGCTCGGTAAAACAGGAACAGACAGCGATCAGAAACCTAGTCGAACAAAGAATCGGAGGACTAGAAAAATCCCTTCAGGAAGCCCAGACACGCCTAGCCCAAGCAGAGAAAGCAGCCCAGCAATCACAAGCAGAACTCCAGGCACTACAAGCAGAAAGAGCCCTTGAAGAAGCAGCAAAGAAAGAAAAGGCGCCGATAATCTACGCCACAATGGACGCCCCAGACTTCCTCAACATAATCTGGCCCCGGTTCAGAGAAGCCTACCCATGGGCACCAGCCGAACCAAGATACGTCGAGGGATTCGCACCGCTGATCAACCGATTCCTCTCCGAATACCAAGCAGGCACTCCGTCAGCAGACGTGTTGATCGAGCAAGTAGCACCAATGAGAGGCCAACTGCTAGAATACATGGCACCCTACCCAGACATGAAGTACATGTCCCTCTACCCTGACTACGCTATCTACCCGAGCAGAAATAATCCTCAAGAGTTCTACGCCAATATAAACATCCCAGTAATAGTGTACAACACCAACATCCTCAAGGAACAGGAAGCTCCAACAGGCTGGCTTGACTTAGCCAACCCCAAGTGGAAGAACAATATTGCCATGCAGGACGCCATACGCCTAGGCTCCAATGTGCAAGTCTTAGCTGATCTGCTACCCGCACTGGGACAAGCCAGATGGGACCAGTTCATGAAGGGACTTGCTGCAAACAAGCCTATTCTAACAGGAAGCGCCAGCGAAGCCTACACCAAGGTAATAGCAGGAGAAGTCCACGCAGCAGTAGGACTCATCAACAGCGTATTAGCCCAGAAGCCAGGCACACCAGTAGCCATCGCTTGGCCCAAGGAAGAACCGAAAGCCATGACCGTCCAGCCAGGATCGATGATAGGAATAAGCAAGAAAGCCACCAACCCCAACTTCGCCAAACTCTTCACACAATGGTTCCTAAGCCCCGCAGGCCAAAAAGCACTCTCAGAAACCAAACGAATCCCCGCACTCCCCACACTGGACGCCCCCACAGCGCTCTCAAAGGTGTTCCCACAAGGCCTCGGAACCCTACCGTTCAATGACGAAGTAATCAGAGACAACGCCAAGTGGCAGAACCTAATGAAGTCATACCTAGGCTAGAGAACAAGAATACAGTCATCAAGTATTATGCCACTCTCCTTCAAGGGAGTGGCAACCCCCCATTTATTCAGGCTACCTCGGCTGCACGACTATGTCAACCAAGGCTAGACTTCTTTTTTCCTTGACTATCCTCTTGGCATCCATTAACGCTTCTTTGACCTCGCTGGGATCTTCAATAGGTCCTTCACCATGTAGCCCGAAGGATTGGGCCAGCTTGGCAAAGTTCGGTGGAGGATTGTCAATCCTTATTCCGATACCCTTGTTTTCCACCGGTCTTTTTCTAACCACGGCTAGGTGTTCCTGGTGTTCCTCGTCATTGTAGTAAGAACGGTTGTTGAACATCACTACCATCATAGGAATCTTGCTGCTTGCGGCTGTCCACAGGGCACTGGAGAAGTAAAGGAGATCACCGTCAGGCTGCAGGTCAACGCATAGCTTACGGGAATGTTTGTAGGCGAGTGCTGCGCCTAAAGCTGAGCTGAAACCGTAACCAGCGCTGCCTGCACCGCTCTTTCCAACATATTGATACGGTTGACTCCATGTCCAAAGTTTCCTAGCCCAGCCGCTTAAGGTGCCGTTCGCAAGTACCCAGTCTTCGTCTTTTATGACATCCCATACTTCAGCAGCAAGCCTAGCTGTGGAGATAGGTTTCTGATCCCAAGTCTTCTTAGCATCATCCTGCCACTTCGTTCTTAACGCATCGTGTCTTTCTTTCCACTTCTGGCTACGTTCGCCAAAGACCTCTGATTCACGCTTACCATGTCTGATAGCGTCTCTACAGAACTCTACTAGATACGGTAAAGCTGCAGAAGTGTCTGCAGGAATCGAAATGTCCACAGACTGAAGCCTTTGATAATTCTCAGACCAACTTCGTATCCAGAGATCTAGGAGCCCGATTTGGATTACGCGCGTTTTGTCAGAGATCACGTAGCTCATCTTGTGCGAAAAATCGTCTTCGGACATGGTTAGGTCACCGTAGAGGTCTTCAACATCTAGAGCCAAGACCAAATCCGCGTTCTTCAAAACCTCTGTTCTTGCGCCAGTGAGATCAAGTGGATGAGTATTCGGAAAGTTGAATCTTGAGCCCAAGTCCACAACGGGGATCGCAAGCATCTCGGCTAATTGGACGAGTCTATCAACGCAACTAGGGTTGCGTCCCAGAAGATCCGTCAAAATGACAGGGTTTTCAGATTCCACAAGACGTTGCGCAACTTTTCTGAGAGACTCAATATCGCCGGAAATAGGTGTGTGGCCAGGGTAATTCTTAACGTCAGGCATGTTGAAGTCGCTCGGGAGACTGCTCTCCTGCAACTCTACGTCGAAGCACAGGTAGACAGGCCCATTAGGCTCTGTCGTGGCAACTCTGTATCCTCTGATAAAGGATTCAGCTGCACTAAGGGCGCCTTCAGGCTGGTCATCCCACTTGACAATGTCTCTCACCACGTTCCCTTGGACTAGCGCCGTGTGAATCCAGTCAATCCAAGGTCTGCGTTTTGACACGTCCATTGGACCAGTGCCACCCAAAATCATCAAGGGGACCTTGCTGCAGTAACCGTGGAAGATAGCGTTCATCGCGTTCAGGAGTCCTGCCACATTATGAACCATTGTTACCATGGGTTTACCCGTGACTCTAGCATAACCCTGGGCCATGCAGAGCGCTATGTGCTCATGGCAACACAGGATCATTTCAGGTCTTTCGTTTCCACCATAGTTTACTATTGAGTCATGCAGGGCGCGCACCGTAGCTCCGGGGTTTAACGCCACATACTCAACATCATAGGCCTTCATCAAATCTACAAGCATGTCAGAAACGTACTCTGGCTTTCTTGTCGATTTAGCGGAGGACTCGTCTGACGTTCCAGTAGTTGGTTTTGGCATTCTTGAGCTGGTCAAAACATGATGCTCTAGAAATCCTTTTTGAATCGCGACCTAAGCGTTATGTTTTCCAATATTGTACTTTGCTGGTTGGCCCATCAATTCGACTTTTGGACTCTGGCCAATACGCAGGAATCGACTGCGCATCCTACGAAATCCATTGTTTCTTCATCTAGAGTTAGAAGTGTATTGAAGTCTGCTCCCTTGGATAGCTTGTGCTGCATAGTTGCGATTACCTCAGGATGCACTCTATCGGACAGGTTTACTATTGCCTCGACTTTCCTACCTTTGAGTGACTCGATGATTATTTTGTCTCCATGCCTGATTCTCTTCTTGGCCGCAGTTATAGGGTTCATTAGAACGAAGTCATACCCATGATAGTCGACCAGATTCCTTAGAAGCGGGTTGAACCTTCCCACTCCATGAGCTTGCATGGGGACCTTGAAGTTGGTGACGAACAGGTCGTATTCTCCGCTCTTCTTAAGGTAGGATGAGCACGGCTTCCAATCAGGTATCGCCTGATAATCTGACGTATCCCATTTCAACCCTGATTCTCTGGTTATCTTGTCGACCTCTCGCCCTGCTGTTATCATGAACTCGTAGTAAAGATGCAGTCTGCCTTCTCTGTAAGCGCCTTTGTACAGTTCCTCAGGCTTGGCCTGCCAGACAAGCAAGCCGCCTTCATCCCTAAGCAACCAGTGTAAACCCTTTGTTTGGCCTAGCAAAGACCTTAGACGGATGTCTATGAGCTCTTCATATGGATACTCTCTATTAGGGTCGAGTTCATACGGTGTTCCCTCGAGCTTCCACATCTTGTTAAGTGATCTGTAACAGTCAGAAACGAAACCGCTCTTTTTAGCGACCTCGAAAAGTAGGTGGTCAATGCTGAGAAGCTTGTCATATGGTGGGTCGAAGGGGGGTCTGACTACTGGCTTCGCCGCGTACCAATATCCTGGTTCATCGACCCTGAAATACATGCTTTCCGCGAGCCTTTCCAATTGATGCAGATCTGGGAACACCAAGTCGGCCAGATTAGTAGTTTCATCTGGCTCAACAGCGAAGGCAACTATGAAAGGTATCTTCTTGAAGGCTTCTAGAACCAGCTCAGGTGAGTAGGTGTTAACCATAGCATTGTCTCTCCAGATGAACGCCAAGTCTGGTCTCACGTCTTCATCGACCCCGAAACGTTTGGGATCCAGCAACACCGGTATGACAAGGGGTCTGGAGTAGACGGCAACAGGGAAGAGTTCGAACAAATCCATCCGCTTGGGTTTTGTGACAGGTCGGGGTGGGTAAGGTGGCCCCGATGTTGAGAGTCTGCTGCTGGGAATCTTGGCAGCCATCAACCCGTCTTCAGTGACGTACTCGGCTGCGTGAGGATGCCCTTTGATGCCACCAGGCACTTGAATTGCGCCTAGCAATGTCGGGATCATCATGGCTGCTAGGCCAGATAGGAATGAATGCTTATGGGCGCTTAGACCTCTGTACCACACGACTGAGACGGGCCTGTACGGCAGTTTTTTCCCTTGTATGGTTATGGTCTGCCCTATGCACGCGGCCTCCGCCAGCTCTTTTGAGATTCTTCTCGTCGTTTCTGCCGGTATGGTGGTTATTTCCGAAACCTTTTCCGGTGAATAGTTTTTCACGTAGTCTTTTACGATCTGAAAGGCTGGTCTGCAAGGCTCATCATCTACTACGTAGTCGCCCTCAAGGGCAAAGTCTTTGACCGCGGGGTCGTCAAATGGTTTAGCTCGTCTATCAGTGGTATCCCATACGAGAGGCTTGTTGGTTGCTCTATCCCTTGTGTAAAGCTTGTCCTTGCCTATCAAGTAGGGCGCATTTGTTCTGCGCTTCAGGAAGTCAGCGTCATAGACACCGTGTTCGTTGATTAACAGGTTAACGATTGACAGTATGAACGCAGCGTCAGTTCCTGGCCGTATGGGTATCCACTCCTCGGCTCTGGAGGCTGCATGTGAACAGACAGGGTCAACTACAACAACCTTGACTTCATTTGGCCGCTTCTGCGCTATGTTTCTAGCCACGTTCATCGTATCATAGTGAATGATAGAGCCTGCTTGGGCCCCGATGAGTAACATATATCTTGCGTATTCAGCGTCAGGTGTAATCTCGAAAGTCGCGGTGTTGAGATATGATGGTGGGTGAACAGCATTGCCGCAGAAACAGGGCGCACCCAAGGCGCCGTGGAAAGCTTGCATAGCGTTGAGCCATCCGGTCAGCGCGCCGAACTGCGACGACCAGTGGTCGAAGGTGACGAAGAGGACCTTATGCAGATATCCTTTCGGATTGGACCTGATCTTCTTTAGCCTCTCCACAACCATATCTATGGCTTCATCCCAGCCTATCTTCTTCCACTTTGGATCCACTCCAATTCCTTTTGCCGGGCTAGTCCGTATCATGGGTGAAGTTACTCTTCTTGGTGAATTCAGGGAGAGAAAGCCTGACAGGCCCTTGGCGCAAAGATGACCATTGTTTCTAGGGTTGTCGGGGTCGCCTTCTAACTTGACAACTCTCCCGTCGACCTTATGAGCAAGGAGACCGCAAAAGTTTTGGCAAAGACTACATGCACTTCTTACAATATTTTCCTCGCTACTAATGGATTTCCATAACTCTGCCGTCAATTAGATACCAAAGAGTCTGCCATGCTTAATAGTATTTTGGAAAACGCGATGTGTCGCTTGATGAAGCCGTCGGCACGTCGCGAGCATGACTTGCCGGGTGGAAACTCTTATGTTATTGATCTGTATTTCTTCATCAATGGTGGTACATCTTTGTAGCCCATGAAACCAGCGAATTCTTGTACGTTCATTACTCTGTCCAAAACGGTGAGGATGGAACCTTTCGATCTGATCTCATTCGCCACTTCCATACCAGCCTTGAGATATGTTCATCATAAACCACAAGGTTCCGATACTTTCCTACGGCCATAAAGGTAATCCGATCCTGAGAAATCTGGTTGATTCACATAGGCTTGATGGAGTGATGATCAATAGTGCGACGGCTAAGAGCAAGGGGATAGACGATGGTGATGTAATATGGATCGAAGCTCAGCGAGGGTACAGGACAAAGGTAACAGCCATCCTCCCCGAACAGATCCATCCAGAAGTCATAGCCACACTCCAGCACAAGATCAAGAAGGGGGCTGAGCTAAACGAAATTATCGAGCTAGACGATCAACTCTTGGGATTTGTGAACGCCTCAGTTGACACATGCCTTCTTGCGAAAATCTATAAGGCATAGCAGCGTTATCAGTTGTGCTTGTTCTCATAGAACTTGTCTCCTTTATTCTGATACGTCTCGCACAGAAACAACTTGGGTACTCCCCCTGCTGGCGGGACCATTTATCTAGCCGTTATTGAGTAGCCCTTCAGATTCAACTGTGGATGCTTTAGGTAAACTTGTGAATCAACATGTAGACGCTGATTATCTTCGTCAATTATTGGTCGACTTCGTTCGTACACCTACACCACAGACAGAGCTCTACGAGAAGGACCCACAGATAACGCGCTTCATCTCCGGTTCGATCATGCCGGAGCTTCAAAAACTGAAACTTCACCCAACAATAGATGGATTCGGCAACCTGATCTGTAGGCTAGCGAGTGGGAAGAAAGGTAACAGGTTGATGCTCGTGGCGTATGCGATGACCTATCCAGCCGCCACTATGAAGGATCCATTCTCAGGCAGAATCATTGACGGCAAACCATACGGGCTTGAGGGGCAATGCGTGCGAGGAAGAGGTGTCTCAGAACAGAAGGCAGTCATGGCAGCTATGATAGGGGCGATAAAGTGTATCGTTGACGCTGAGGTTCGCCTCAATGGGGAACTAATCTTCGTAGCGAGCACAGCAGGCGAGACGGGTCGCCACGACAGCATCAAATACGTTATAGAAGAAGACAAAGTTACTGCCGACGCCGCTATTGTTGGATTGGGGACATCGAATCGAATATGCCCTGCTCACAAGGGAAGAGTAGACATTTTCATCACGATTAGAGGAAAGTCATGCCACAGCAGCACGCCATGGCTTGGGGCAAACGCCATCGACGGAGCTTTCCAGCTGTTAAATCTACTCAAGGAATCAGTAAAAGGCAGAATCGAACCGCACCTAGGCGAAGCCACGCTGGCTGTGACCGCCATAGATGCTGAACCCAAGGCACCGCATACCATACCAGGCAGATGCATTCTCACCATCGATAGAAGACTGTTACCAGGCGATGATCCCGACCTCGTCACTAGGAACATCCAAAGGATATGCTTTGAGCTGAAAGGCTTCTCTGTACAAGTCGAGAAGGGGCCATGCATGTATCCGTCGCGGATTTCCACGGGAAGCCACATCTGCAAGCTCGTAGCTGAAGCCGTACGATCAGCCCTCATGAAGAAACCTGAATACGTCTACTTACATGGATCCTTGGACGCTGGGTATCTGAACCGCATGGGTCTACCAGCCCTAATGTTCGGTCCGGGGGACATGGCGTTTGCGCATACAGATGAAGAAATTGTTCCCTTACTCGAAGTGGAGGGTGCTTCAAAGGTGTATGCTTACTCAGCACTAAGAATGTTTGGCCACCGCTGAGCAAGTAGCATGGAATTTCCTTCCCAGCTGCAATTTTGTATATCCTTCTAAATGTCCATTGATTCGTATTTCTTAACGAAGGCGTTGACCTTGGTGTAACCCATAAAGTCGAGGAACTGCTTCAGATCCATGATCTTGTCCTTCAATGGAACCACGGAGCCTTTGTTCCTAAGTTCCTTTGCAGTCTCCATGCTGGCTTTTACGGATGCGAGAAACAGGAACGATTCAAAGCAGAGAACTTGTATACCGCATCCTCTGAACTCCCCGATGCTCATCTTCGCCTGTTCAGCATGAGCCGGATTAATCGTGGTCCACAAAGGTCCTTCGATATTCTTCCTGTATGTTCTTAGAGTATCCGCACTGTTGGAAGTGGCCCAGATTATGTCGGCGCCGGCCTTCTTATACGCTTTAAGCCTCTTGATCTGCTCCTCCATTCCCGACACGCTTTGTGCGCTCGACCGTGCTATTATCTGGAAATTTGAGTTTGACCGAGCGTCGACGGCTGCTCTGATCTTTGCTACAGCTCTTTCCAGGGGCTCGAGCTCAGATTTTGAGCCTTCGATATAGATGCTGCCGAGCGTAGCAAGATTGTCCTCGAACATTATCCCTTCCGCCCCGGCTCTTTCAAACTCCCTGACCCAGTAGGCCGCTTGAACCGATTCACCCCCTCCCTGTTCCCCATCGACAACAATGGGTAGTTTGGTCACACCACGTATCTTGTGCACCAGCTCGACCTGTTCTCGCATTGATCGGAGTCCTATATCCATGGCTGCGTTGAGGCTTGATGTCGTCGTCATTGAACCAATCCAAATGCCATCAAACCCAGCGTGCTCAACGATCCTAGCTGATAGAGTGTCCCAAATTCCTGAGAAGATGAGCATTCTGCCAGAATCTAATTGGTCTTTGAACATGGTTCTACTCTTCTTCTCAAGTCGCTAATAAACAGATTGATTCAGCCAACCCTATGTGGTTCTTTCGACAAACAAAACTAGCTCCTGGGATATTACTATGGTCATTCCTGAGCAATACGAAGATCTGGGTTAGGAGAAGATATCTGTTAGAGTTAGGTAAGTCTTCCAAATCTTCTCCCCGCGAAACGAAGGAATATGAACGGGATGACTCCGATAAATATTAGCAGCGCCGATAAGGCCGCAACATCTGTTAGTCTTCCAAAAGACCAGAAGTCGAATAAAACCGTTGAGAGAACCTCGTTTCCATGAGTCATAAGGAATAAAGAAGCACCTAGCTCCCGCGTTGAGTGGATGAAGACATAGAACCATCCAGCGATGAAGCCAAGGATCGTCAGAGGAAAGATTACCCGTAGAAAGACCTGTGCGAAGGATCCACCTGATGTTCGAGCGGCCTCCTCAAGATCAGAGTGTAGCTGAATCATGTTGGAAGAGGTAAATCTCACCCCGTATGGAAGGAACCTTGTCACATATGCTATAAAGAGTATCCAGATGGTCCCGTAGATCCCCACCTTGAACGTTAGGTACGTCCATACCAAAGCCAAACCGAACACAACTGCTGGAAAAGCTACAGGTGCAGTGGCGAGGCCTTCGATTGCTCCTCGACCCCTAATCTTGGTTTTGACTGCAATGTACGCTATCACCGCTGAAAGTATCGCTGTTACAGTGGCTACCGAGAAAGCCAAGAAAAGGGTGTTTCTCAACGCCCTGTCGAAATTTGGATAGACAAGTAGTGCTGCATATCGGTCCAAAGAGATTCGCGACAACGCCTCTACGTTAACTCCGTCATAGTAAGGCAGGAGAGAAGCGAACAGGACAAGGGCGAGCGGCAGAACCACAGTCAGGGTCAAATAGCAGATAATGACCACCATCACCACATACTTCCAGCGATGCAAATCTATGAGCCCCGGTCTGTACCCCTTCCCAGTGACCGTGGCAAATTTTCTCGAGGAAGATGTGAGACGCTGGTAGATGAATATCCCGACGATAGTAATAATGAGAAGGTTGATTGCGTAGGCCGTAGCTTGACCGTAGTCAGGCGTAGTCTTACCCTCTAGGGCGAATCGTATGGCGGTGGAGTAGACGAGAAATCTTGGTGCGCCTAAGATAGCGGGGACATCAAAGGCCTCTGCACTCTGAACGAATTGCAGGACGGCTGCCGACAGTATTGCTGGAGCCATCATAGGGAAGGTCACTCTTGCGGCTGCAGATACAACTCCAGAGCCCGAGATCTTTGCAGCCTCTTCCAGAGATGGATCCATGGCGTTAAAGGCAACGGACGTTAGGAGAAATGTTGAGGACGCGCCATACAGACCTGACACCCAGACCATTCCCCAGATCGAGAAAATGTCCAGTGGAGCCTCTTTGAGCCCTAGCACAAATCTTAACGTATGATTTATGATACCCACGTTTGGGCTCAGCAGAAAGATCCACGAGAAGGCAGCCACTAGAGGCGGGATCATGATCGGGACTATAATGATGATCTCGAAGAATCGTTTGAATCCCACATTCGTACGAGCGAAGAGCCACGCAAGAGAGGTACCAACTAACAGC
Source organism: Nitrososphaerota archaeon (assembly GCA_016184315.1). Lineage (GTDB taxonomy): Archaea > Thermoproteota > Nitrososphaeria > Nitrososphaerales > JACQRY01 > JACQRY01. The sequence continues at coordinate 44,252 of JACPCU010000012.1, read as the reverse complement.
GAGGTTAGAGTGGATGCCACTGCGTACACCAGTGTGTTCTGCAGCAGGGACAGAGTGGTTGGATCGGTGAATACTCTAATGTAATTGTCTGCCGTGATACGTGGGTCTCCGCGGGGATCCAGTGGAGAGCTTGCCCTCAGGCTTCCGTAAATCAACATGGTGATGGGGGTCGCGACTAGGAAAACCAGTAGCGCTACAAGGATTAGGGCTACAGCTCCCCTGATGTCAATAGCCAGGCTTGGCGAGCTCGCTCCTCCCCCGCGAAGAGGATTTTCTTCTCGGGACTATGACATTATTTTTGTCCTAGTACTATGTCTTCGAAGAGTTTTCTGAACTGGGCGTCATGGGAATCCCTGTACTCTGAGGATATGAAGGCATATCCTTCTCCAGCCAAGGTCTTAAGTTCTGGAGGAATCCCAGGTCTTGAAGGAATGTGGTTTATGCCGGCCAAAACTCTTTGCCCTTCATCTCCAAGGGCCCAGCTGAGGAATAACTTTGCTGCGTTAGGATGAGATGCTGTCTTCGAAAGGCCAATCCAGTAGACCTCCTTAACAGCCCGAATACTAGGAACCCAGTCAACCGGTGCCCCTTGCTGCTTTGACTGCTCTATATTATGGGGATTAGCTATGGCTATTGGAAATTCTCCTACAACTAGCAGAGGCTCTATGTTCCCTGATCCACCTGAAACTATTCGTGGTTGATTGGCAGCAAACCTCTGAAGCCACACTTTGAATGTTGCCTCATTTTCACCAAGTTGCACGTATCGTGCCATTAACCACACAAGGTTCCCACCTCCAAGCTTCCCATCAGGTATGCCGATCTTGCCCTTCCACTTTGGATCCAGCAGGTCATCCCATGTCTTGGGAGCTTGATCTTTAGGAATGACCTTCGTGTTGTATGCCACCACTCCTGTCAAGGTTTGTCTGAGAGAGGCATAGTATCCATCCGGATCTTTGAGCTCTGAAGGATAGATGGACACTTCAGGTGGTGAATACTTCAGAAGGAGACCGTCCTTTTTCAACGGAGGCATGTCGGCGCTGAGGTTGATCACGTCTGCAGAAGGAACACCCGCGGAAGTCTCGTCCCTGAATTTCTTTGCGAGGGTTGCTCCATGCCCGCCTAAGTAGTCGACTGTGATCTTGGGGTATTTGCTTTGAAAGGCTTTGGCCAGCGCAGGTGGGACGTCTTGACTTAGCGCATAGAAGACGACTTTTCCTTCCCGCTCAGCATCCGTGATGAGTTTTCTGAAGTCGATTTGTCGCTGAAGAGCTTCGGTTTCGCCCAATGGTACGCCTGTCGCTGCTGCTACTCCCCGAATATTCTGTTCGGTTTGTTTCTGAGCAGCTTCTATTGCAGCCAGTCTTTGTTCTGATTGTTTTTGATTGTTTTCTATCGTGGAAAGCTGGGAGGGGATGCCTCCGAGAGTTTGGTTGACATAGGCAATAGACCCGACAGCTGAAACTAGAGCCAGTAAGGACAGTCCAAGACCGATTCTACTAAGATCCATGGATGACGAGCAACACCGCATCTCATATTTAATAATTCCTATTGTCAAATGTAAAATGGTGAAGAATAACATATTCCTTAACTTGATTCAATAAAAATAGAAAATATTTTCGTATAAACATAAAAAATCGTGCTTAGGCATAAATAGGGGTGTTGTGTAGGAGTCGAGACCTTGAACCTAAAAGCTGGTATTGGTTTCCAGACGCGGGAACAGTCGCTAACAATAGCCAAGTATCCGCAACTTGCAGAGGAGGAAGGCTTCGACGGCATTGTGTGGCTTTCTGACTCTCAGCTAATATGGCGCGACGTCTACGTTTGCCTTACTCTAGCGTTGGAGAGAACTCGCACTGTCCGTCTGGGGCCCGGAGTGACCAACCCAATAACTAGGGACATCAGCGTCACAGCTAGCACCATTGCCAGTCTAGATGAACTTTCGCCGGGGAGAGTGGTGCTTGGAATGGGAGTTGGCGACAGCGCCATACACACTCTTCACAGGGCTCCCGCCAGCCTTCAAGAACTCAAGAACGCAGTTCTGAATATTAGGAAACTGTTGGGAGGGGAGGATGTGTTGGTTGGCAACAAGAAGATCAAGCTTGCGTGGTGCAAGCGGAAGATCCCCATCTACATAGCTTCTACTGGTCCTAGATCCCTCAGATTAGCTGCTGAGGTTGCCGATGGAGTGATTGTCAATGTCGGTGCCCATGCTGAATTTGTCGAATGGGCAATGGGACAGCTTGAAGAAGGTGTTAGGAGCGTAGGGAGAAGTATGGAAGATCTTGACGTTTGGCTGAGAGTAATCTGTTACCCTGACCGAGACGAAGCTAAGGCTAGAGAAATGATTCGGGGTGCCGCCGCGACTAAGGCCAACGGTCTGGCTAGATATGCCAAGGACGACTCGTTCAGAAAGCATCTGCCCAAGGATCTTATGGAGTACATAGACAGGATGGCAAAGGAGTACGACTATTACGAACATGGGAAACTACGCGCCAAGCATGCTGCCTCAGTGAGCGACAATATCATGGATTATCTGGTGGTAGCAGGTCAACCGTCTTCTTGCGTCTCCAAGCTCGAGGATCTCGTCAAGACCACTGGTCTTTCGCAAATCATGTTCTCAACCTTTGAATTCCCTGACATGTCGTCGTACATAAAGGTGCTAGGAAGAGAGGTTGTGGCGCCTCTACGATAGATCTGATAAGTACTCAGCGAGTTTGTCATTGCTTTTGAGCTTATCCGTACAGACTCAGGGTCGGAATAAAGTTTGCATTGTGAATAAGGGCTTATTAGTTGTCGCCGATTATAGGTCAGCTATCTCTAAACCTTGTTTGAAACATTAGCCTATTTGAACCAGTTCCAGCGGAATGCTGTTCATGTTTTCGACTTGGTCTCTTCCAACTATTATGTTGTCTTCGTACCTAATACCGAAGTCTGGGAAGTAGATGCCTTGCTCAATAGCCAGAACCATGTTTTCTCTGATCTGCGTGTTGTCGGACTCGATGAGGATGGGTTTCTCCAAGGCTAGTCCCAATCCGTGTCCTGTGTAATGTTTGCAGTAATCCCCATATCCGACTTCCCTGAATTTTTGCAGTGCGAATGCATGAATGTCTGAAGCTTTGAGACCCGGCCGCACGTAGTTGACAGTGTCTTGCACTATCTTCACCACCTTCTTGCTGACTTCAATATGCTTGGAGCTGGGAGGCCCTAAGACATACGCCCTCGTAATATCCGTCCTGTATCCTCTGTAGACAGCTCCGTAGTCAAGAAGAACGATTTCGCCTTTCTCAAGCCTTTTTGTTTCTGATGAGGATATGTTCAACAAGTATCCCCTTCTTCCAGAGAACACTTGGGGATGAAAGCTGACGTCCTCCCCGCCAAACTCGGCGACAAGCTGGATGATCCGTCGAGCTACATCCATCTCCGTTTCGCCGGGCCTGAGATAGTCTACTACCGCCTTGGCTGTTGAGTTCGTGATATCCGAGGCTTTTCTAAGGTTGTCCAGCTCATCAGCTGTCTTGACCATTCTTAAGCATTCCACAATGTCTGTTACGTCAACTAGACTGAGATTGCTCAGACGCATCTTTACCGACTCAACATGGTACTGCGACAAACATCTTGATTCGATCCCCAGACGCTTACATTTCCATTCAGAAAGGAGTTCGCAAACGCGTACCCAAAGTTCTAGGGTGTTGAGAGGTCTTATGTCTTGAAGATGCGTGTGCTCAAGCTTGGCTGCCATCCCGAACATTGCAGAAGGGAAAAAGACTGGTTCCAAGTCTTCTTCGGCTGGGACTACTAGTGGCATAGGGTCATAACTCCGGGTGAAGTATTGTATTGGTCGAACTCCGGTCAGATAATAGACGCTCTCCCATGATGTGATTATAGCAGCGTCCAGTTTTCTGTGGCGAATTTCCTTTCGCACATTCGAGAGGCGTTGCCGTAAGACTGTGAGATCCATTGAACCGGTTTATTGTAGGCTAAGGCTTAAGAGTTTAACGTGATGTTAGGCGCGAAGATTCTAGGCGAGCCGTGGCGGCTGTGTGGCGATCATGTCTCTTTGACTGTGAAGAAAAAAGACAGCGGTGCAACCATGTAACAATAGTTATTTGATCTAGGGATCTAGCTTCAAACATGGAGCTCGGGGTTGGTTATACTGGTGACGCCTCCATTGTCGAGTTGTTGGAATGCGCGAAGATAGCGGAGAGGAAGGGATTAAGATCTGTATGGTTAGCTGATCATTATTGTCTTAGGGAGCTTGTTGTTTGCATGACTGCTGTCTCAATGTCGACTAGGAAGATTAAGGTGGCTGCGGGCACAGCAAATGCTTACACGCGTCATGCAGCCACTTACGCGATGAGCCTTGCTACACTCCGTGAATTGGCAGGCGATAGGTTCATCCTCGGATTGGGCGCTGCTGTCCGACCTCAGGTGTCTCTTCTCGGCGGACCTCTCGGAGATAATGTAACGCGTCTTAGAGAATTGATTTTCGTGGTTCGTAAGATTCTTTCCGGTGAAGAATTAACGTACAAAGGGAAAACCATCCATGTAGATAAGCTCAAACTGGGTTTTGACGGAGGAACAAGGGTTCCAATCTACTTGGGCGGTATTGGCCATACAATGGTACGCATGGCGGGCGAGCTTTGCGACGGGCTGGTAACTACGGCTGGAGGCTCCGTCAGCTACGTGAAAGAAGCCATGAACTGGCTCCGAGAGGGCGCGATCAAAGCGGGAAGAGACGTCAAGGATGTTAAGACAACGTCATTTGTTCTCCTTTCTGCCTCTGAAGATTCGCGTCAAGCGAAAGAAAAATGCAAGAAATGGCTTACGACCTTCCTTGCCCAGCCTTACTTCAAGATCATAGCGGAAGCTAGCGGAATAGATCCAGAAGATGTTGCAGAAGCGACTGAAGCCGTGAAGAAACAACAGCTCGCGTCCGCCTTTCCGGATTTGCTAGACCGTTTGATCGACGAATTTGCTGTGGCGGGCACGCCAAAGTATTGCAGGAAGAGAATCGACGAATTTGCGGAAATCGGTGTCGATCAGCTGGTGATTATGCCGATGGGTTCCAGTCCGTCTCAGACGCTCCTCGCTATGACTGACGTATTGGGTGACTATCTGATCGAAGATTGATTAGCTCAGTCATTTGCATATGTAATAGATAACTTGGTTCCCCCCGATGCGAAGTATTCACTAACTGGGTGTGTCACTAAGGCTTGACAGTATTTCTTCACGGAGTCTGCGCGACGCTTATGATTTTCCAGTGTTTCTCTTTAACAGCCAGTCGTAGAACCCGTTGCAAAGCCGATGGTATGAAGAATGTAGCATCGGTGCTAACTCCCTGATCTTTTCTTTCTTCTCTTCGTCAAAGGCAGCGATCATGTCAGATAGGATGTTCTTCAATTCAAGAGACCTGCTTTTCAGATCCTCTGGCCATGTAGTCAGGTTCACAATCTTATTGACTCTCTTGATTCTATCCAGGCCATGGGGAACTTCCCTTCCCTGTCCAAGGGCCTCGGAAAGGTCGTGAAGTCCTGCGCTGTCTATGGCGACAGCCGAAGTGTATGCCGTATGTATTGCTAGTTCTTCTTTGAGACTCTCTAGATTTTTTCCCATATCTTCCAATGATGTTGATGAAGACATAGAAAGCCCAGTCTACCTGAAAAATATTTATGTCTTTCTAAAGTTCCGTTATTCAATATCTTGCCCCAAGTCACCAAAAGATTTACAAAACTTTTACTCATCTGGCGATGGTCAACTTGACCCGGTGACGACATCGTCAAATCAAAGTTGGCGAAATAAATATCAACCACGTCAATTTGATGCAATAGTGTAGAAGGAAATGATTCCAGTTATTAAGATCATGGTGAGAACAGGTTCATTATTTCACTTTTATATGAAAATCAAACGATCTACTACCTTCAAGTAATCACTATAAGGGAGGCGACTTCTAATAGAAACATTCCATTCTGATGTTCTTATCATAGGTGGAGGAGCAGCTGGGCTGAGGGCTGCCATAGAGGCAGCCAAGAGCGGGAAGCTTCAGGTGACTGTTATCTCCAAGGTCTATCCGATGCGAAGCCACACCGTATCTGCAGAAGGAGGGATGGCGGCTGCTATCAAAGGAGGAGATACACTTGACCTACATGCGTATGACACTGTCAAAGGAAGCGACTTCCTAGCCGATCAGGATGCGGTGGAATTCTTTGTAAGAGAGGCAGCCAAGGAAGCAGTCCAGACAGAGCATTGGGGGTGCCCTTGGAGTCGGGAATCAGATGGTAAGCTAGCAGTAAGATCATTCGGCGGCATGAGTGTGAAAAGAACTATCTTTGCAGCAGATAAGACAGGTTTCCACCTCCTGCACACTCTGTTTCAAACAAGCATGAAGTATGATAATATCAACAGACTTGACGAATGGTTCGTAACCTCTCTCCTAGTTGAACAAGGAAGGCTCGTCGGCGTCACAGCTATTGACCTGACATCAGGGAACATGGGGATCATCTCATGCAACGCTGCGATAATCGCGACAGGAGGGGCAGGGAGGATATACGAGTTCACAACGAACGGCGTCGTCAACACGGGGGATGGGATGGCCTTGGCTTATAGGGCGGGAGTATCTTTGAAGGATATGGAGTTCGTCCAATACCATCCGACTCTCCTCCCAGGCTCAGGAATCCTGATGACTGAGGCGGCAAGAGGCGAGGGTGGCTATCTTTTGAACAAAGATGGTGAGAGGTTTCTGAGAAGTTACCTGCCGCAAAAAATGGAACTTGGTCCCAGAGATATGGTATCGCGCGCCATAATGAAGGAGATAGGGGCAGGTAGAGGGATTGATGGCAGATATGGTCCGCATGTGCTTCTCGACCTTACTCATCTGGGCGGTGAAGTGATCGATCAAAAGCTTCCGTTCATCAAAGAACTTGCACTCAAGTTCGGAGGGATAGATCCATCGAAGACCCCTATCCCTGTAAGGCCTGGGGTTCACTATTTTATGGGCGGAGTCAACACCAACATGAGAAGTGAAACAGAAATTCAGGGTCTCTTCGCCGCAGGTGAAGCTGCATGCGTAAGCATAAATGGCGCAAATAGACTAGGATCAAACTCTTTACCTGAATGCCTTGTCTTCGGAGCTCAAGCAGGAAGGAACGCGGCGAGTTTGGCCGAGCATTATGGAGACTCACCCACTACCTCTGTTACTCAGCTCGCCCTGGCCGAGGAGAAACGAGTCTTTGACGGAATCTTGAGAAATGAAGACGGACGAGAAAGGATGGCTGACCTAAGGGAAGAGCTCCAGAAGACAATGGAGACGCATGTAGGGATATTCAGGGAGGAGAAAGGGCTGACCACTGCCTGCGCAAAGGTAACAGAGCTGAAGGAAAGATTTGGAAAAGTAAAGCTCGACGATAGTGGGAAGGTGTTCAACACGGATCTAATCCGGGCTCTGCAGCTTTCGTTCATGCTAGACGTAGCTGAATCGGTTTGCTATTCAGCGTTAAACCGCAAGGAGTCGAGAGGCTCTCATCATAGGCTCGACTACCAAGAGAGAGGTGATTCAGCATACTTGAGCCACACCCTGATCCGCAGGCACCTCGAAAACCCAGTAGTGAAATATGCGCCAGTTACAACCACCAAGTGGAAACCCGAAAAGAGGGAATACTGAGAATGTCTGAAGAACAAAGAACTCTCCTGCTTAGAATAAGGCGATACTCCCCTGAAGAGGGAACACGTCGGTATCAAGAGTATCGTCTTCCGTTCAACAAGGACAAAGTGCTTCTCGACTATTTGAACCACATCAATGACAAGCTGGACGGTTCGCTTGCATTCAGATGGTCGTGCAGGATGGGTGTCTGCGGAAGCTGTGGAGCCATGGTAAATGGAACCCCGAAACTGACCTGTTCGACCTTCGTTAAGGACCTCAGATCCGAAGAGGTGATCATAGAGCCGCTCGAAAACTTCCCCGTCATTAAGGACCTTGTCGTCGATATTCGCGATTTCGTGGACAAATTGAGGAAGGTGTCAGCTTGGCTCATGGTCGACAAGGAGCGGTCTCTCGAAGAGGGCGAGTATCCGCAGACTCCCGGCGAGCAAGCGAAGTATTCGAAGACCAGCATGTGCATAAACTGCGCGCTGTGTTACTCTGCATGTCCGGTTTACGGTGAGGATAGGAAATTCATCGGTCCAGCTGCCATAGCGTTGGCGTACAGATATAACAACGACTCTAGAGATACGGGCATGGTGCAGAGACTTCGTGTCCTCTCGGGAATGCGTGGGCTCCCTGAATGTAGTCTGGTAGAGGGGTGCACAGCTGTGTGTCCAAAAGGCGTGGACCCGGTAGCAGCAATCAAAAAGAGTAGAATTCAGTTAGATGAGATAAGAAACAAAGGGTCTTCTACCGAAACCTGAGTGATCGCGCTTAGGCCGCGAGAAATGAGCTCTGGCAATCTGGAATCCAGCTACAAAAGACAGTTTTTGGGGACATGCGTCAACCGAGGATGGTCAGCTGTCCCTGCATCCCCAGCTCCTTGTGACCAGGGATGCTACAGAAATAGGTGTATGTCCCCGCTCTTGAAGCTAAGAAGGTCACCGTCCCACTATGCGAGGGCTCAACGTCAGGTAACAAGTGCACAGCTAAGTCATCAATGACGAAGTCGTGCATGACGACGCCGGTGTTGAAGAGCGTGACCTGCACCAAGGTGCCTGTCCTGACCGTGAAGGCAGAGTTGGTTCCGTTGTAGCCATAGGGCTTGTCATTTTGATTCTTTTCTGTGGCGAAAAGAGTGATCTCAGCTTTTGGAATGACTTGAAGGAAGTATTGTTGAGCGAGCAAGCCGCCCACTAATGCTCCTACGAAGACTATGCCGGCGGCTGCAATGAGTTTTAAGGGTAGGCTGCTCTTTGTCGAGGCTGATGACATAGGACATCGTGTCGAGGGGATAACGGTTTTAAGCCTTGCGGAACTAGTGCTTAGATTTCTTCGGGCGCCTTCGGAAAGCAATGTTGCTGTCGGATCCAATGGCGGGTCTGGGGGGACGCCTTTGCAAATGTAAAGCCATACCTATTTAAGCTATCAATTCAAGAATTTGTTAGAAGATGGGCCAAGCCGTTCAGCAAGAGCAAAAGCGCCTAGTCCTAAAGATAGGTGGGATGCACTGCGCTGGCTGTGCAGTCTCAATACAGAAGTATCTTTCAGATGTGGCAGGGATAGCCAACGTTGACGTTAGCTATGCTTCTACCCGGGCCACCATCGTCTTTGACCCAGGCAAGGTGAGCCTGCAAACCATCGAGAAAGCTGTCGAAGAGGTTGGTTACAGGGTCGCATACGAGAAAGTCTCGTTCAAGATTCGTGGAATGAGTGACACGTCTGACGCCGCTCTCATAGAGCGTGAGCTAAAACGGATTGAAGGAGTAAAAGATGCCCTTGTCAATTACGGGACACAAGGAGTTCTTGTCGAGTATAATTCTGCTCTAGTATCACTGATGGATTTGCGGACAACGGTGTCCAAGCTTGGATATGAGGTGCTCAGCGAGGAGCTGGCCGCCGGTGAAGAGGAGCTTGAAGCCCAGCGATTAAAGCAGCTCGTGATCATCGGAGCGGTCTTTACCGCCCCAGTGCTGTTGTGGACGATGCTCGCCCACATATTCATGTGGATACCACTAGCCCTCACTCCGATCAGCGCAGTCATAGCATTCGCCTCCGCCACCGTCGTTCAATTCCTTGTGGGAAGCCGCTTCTACATCGGCGCGTGGAAGACAGCCAAGATGAAGTCGGCTAACATGGATACCTTGGTGGTTCTTGGCACTACAGCGGCATATGTGTACAGCGTGTTCAATACATTTCCCTGGCCAGTGTGGGACAATATCTACTACGACGCTGCAGCCGTGGTAATCACCTTGGTTCTCCTCGGAAAATATTTGGAGAACAAAACAAAAGGCAAGACCTCGGCAGCAATCAAGAAGCTCCTCGAGCTCCAGCCGAAGCGGGCTAGACTCCTGCGGGACGGGCAGGAAGTAGAGGTTCCTGTTGAAACAATTCAGGTCGGAGACCTACTTCTAATCCGACCAGGAGAAAAAGTTCCTACTGACGGTGTGGTAGCCGAAGGATTCTCAGCCGTGGACGAGTCGATGGTGAGCGGCGAGTCCGTGCCCGTTGAAAAGAAACCGGGAGACGGAGTCATAGGAGGAACAGTGAACCGAGAAGGAGCCCTCAAGGTCAAGGCTGCGAAGATCGGTGGCGAAACCTTCCTGGCGCAAGTGGTGGGGCTCGTTGAGGAAGCCATGGGGAGAAAGCCCCCAGTCCAGCGCCTAGTGGACAAGTTCGCCGGATATTTCGCCTTCATGGTTATCGCTATCGCACTCGCCACTTTTTCCATATGGTACTTCGGAATAGCACCGGGGCACGCGGCTAGAGCTCTTATCCCCGCTGTAGCTGTTCTTGTGGTAGCCTGCCCCTGCGCCCTAGGCCTCGCCACGCCCACCGCCGTGTCCATGGGTATGGGTAAGGGCGCTCAGTACGGAGTCATATTCAAGAGCGGCGAAGCCCTAGAGCGAACTAAAAAGGTGAGCGTAGTAGTCTTCGACAAGACCGGGACACTGACCGAGGGAAAGCCTAAGGTGACCGATGTGGTCAGTCTGAATAGTGTCGCAGAGCAGGAAGTCATTAGGCTTGCAGCTGTGGCTGAAAGGAATTCGGAGCATCCTTTGGCTCGTGCAGTCGTAAACAAGGCCCAAGAGCTCGGCCTAAACGTAGATGAACCTCAAAGCTTCAAAGCCTTGCCTGGTCGAGGCGTCAGGGCGGTCTACGGAGGCAAGGAACTGCTAGTCGGGAGCATGCGCTTGACTGAGGATAAGCATGTCGACATCTCAACCGCTCAAGAATCCTTATCGAATATGCAGGCTAACGGCCGCACCACGATACTAGTGGCGTACGATGGGAAGCTGGCAGGCGCTGTGGGGCTGATGGACACTCCTAAGCCGGAAGCGTCGAAAGCCATTGAGTTACTGAAGAAGATGGGAATAGAGATAGTCATGATCACTGGAGACAACGAGCGAACAGCTCAAGCAATCGCCAAGATGCTGAAGGTGGATCGGGTGTTGGCCAACGTGTTGCCAGGAGAGAAGGCATCCAAGGTAAAGGAGCTGCAAGAACAGGGAAAGGTGGTAGCCATGGTCGGTGACGGTGTGAACGACGCGCCAGCCTTGAGCCAAGCTGATGTGGGACTAGCCATAGGCAGTGGGACTGACATCGCGATAGAATCTGGCAGTGTGGTGTTGGTTCGCGACGACCTACGGGACGTAGTCGCTGCCCTACAAACAGGAAGAAAGACGATGAGCAAGATTAAGCAGAACCTCTTTTGGGCTTTCTTCTACAACATTCTCCTGATTCCGATGGCTGCATCTGGCTTGCTCTATCCTACACTGGCAGGGCTTGCTATGGCTATGAGCTCGGTCTCAGTGACTGGAAGCTCTCTGATGATGAAGAGGTGGAAGCCTCCTGTCAAAGCTTAGATATGGGAGAGGAAGGAGGTAAGAACTATGCAGGATCCTGTCTGCGAAATGGAAGTTGAAGAAGATGAAGCGGTGGAATTGGTCCATGAAGGCAAAACATACTACTTCTGCTGTGACGGGTGCATGAATATCTTCAAGAAGAATCCAAGCAAATACATTTGACACTCTAGCTCTGCATTCCGGAAAACAACTAGTCCAAAATAACTAAATCTGCAGTCCTTCTAGATTGCGCCACTTAGCAATGTCTGTTTTGCTCAAGCACGTCTGGGCTTTTGAACGTTAGGATATCTATGCCTTTTGGATCTTTGCTAGCTGACATGTGTCGACTGAGGCGTTGACGAAACCTATTAGATCGTCGTCCATCTTGAGGGTTTCTTGAAGTTCGACGCCTTTGGAGATACGATGCTGAAGCGTAGCTAACACATCTGGGTGGACTCGCTCAGTGAGCATGGCAACAGCTTTGGCCTTGTATCCTCTCTGAGTCTCAATCCATATCTCATCCCCTTCCTTGATGCCTTTCTTTGCCGCTGTTGCAGGATTAATCAGGACCCCATCCAAGCGGTGGGAGGCTACTAGGCTCCTTAACAATGGGTTGGTTCTGTGGCCGTGGGGCAGAATGGGTACTTTATAGTTGGTGATGAATAGGTCGAACTCGTCGTTGCGTTTCAGGTATGACGAGCAGGGTTTCCAGTCGGGGATGGGCTGATAGTCCGAAGTGTCCCAAGGCAAACCAAGCTCTTTTGTGACCCTTTTGACCTCTTCGCCAGCCGGGAGGAGGAACTCGTAGTAGAGGTGTATCCTTCCTTTTCGGAACGCTCCCTTGTAATCTTCAAGATGAGAGTTGCTGAAGACGATTAATCCTCCGTTCGGGCTGAGGAGCCAGTCGAGGCCCTTATCTGAACCTAGATTCTTCTTCAGGTACCTATCGGCCAATTCCTGATAGGTGTATTTCCCGTTGGGGTTGAGCTCGTATTGCGTACCTTCGAGACGCCACATCCTGTTTAATGTCCTGTAGACCTCGCTAAGGAACTTAGCCTTTTCCGCTATGGCCAAGAAAATCTCCGCGTTGTTGACAATCTTGTCGTACGGCGGATCGAACGGCGGTCCTACGACGGGTTTGGCTGCATACCAATACCCAGGTTCATCAACACGGTTGTACACGGTTTCAGCGAGCCTTTCAAGATGGTGCAGGTCCGGGAAAACTATGTCCGCAAGGTTGACGGATGCGTCAGGTTCTACGGCAAACGCTACGACGAAGGGGATCTTGGCGAATACATTAGCTACCATTTGGGGTGAAACTGTGTTCTCCACGTTGTTTGCTCTGAAAATGAATAAGATTTCTGGGTACGGGTACTCAGCTGGCTTGTAACCGAACCGCTCAGGGTTAGACACCACATAGTTGTATACTCCGTGTGTGCCGTGGGCTACGGGGAAAAGTTCGATGGCGTCGATGCTCGAAGGCTTCTTAACCGGTCTCACTGGATATGGCATTGTCCGCATAGTGTGCGTAGGAGGACTGCTGGGCGCCATCAGACCTTCACTGGTTACGTACTCATCCATTGGGGGATGCCCGCGAATAGCTCCGGGTACCTGCACCGCTCCAAGGAGGACGCAAAGCATCATGGCGGAGCAGCTTGTAAGGAAACTGTTCTTGTGCGAGCTTATGCCGCGATACCAGACTACCGATACAGGACGGTACGGCAATTCTACCCCGTCTATGGTGATGGTTTGACCTATTGACGCGGCTTCTCCCATTTCTTTGGCCACTCGGCGTATCACCTCAGGGGGGATCGTAGTGATTTGTGATGCGTACTCTGGTGTGTACTTCTTCAGGTGATCCTTTACCTGCTGAAAACTCGGCTTGCACTCCTCGTCGTTGACCATGTAACTTCCTTCAAGGGCAAAATCCGTTACATCAGCATCGTAGGTCTTTGCCCGTCCTTCCACAGCATCCCACACCAATGGTTTGCTGGTTTCAGGATTCTTTGCGTAACGGCCATTAGGTCTAATCAAGTAAGGAGCGTTTGTCTTCTCCTTGAGAAAACTAGCGTCGTAGATCCCGTACTCGTTGACCAAGAGATTGGCGATAGAGAGAACAAAGGCAGCGTCAGTCCCCGGGCGAATCGGTATCCATTCCTCAGCCTTTGAACCAGCGTAAGAGGCCAAGGGATCTACGGAGACTACCTTCACGCCCCCTGGTCGCTTCTCGGCGATGTTCCGAGCAGCATTCATCGTATCGTAGTGGATTATCGAGCCAGCCTGCGCACCCAAGAGAAGGAGGAACTTCGCGTACTCAGTGTCAGGAGTATGCTCAAAAGTGGCAGTGTTAAGAAAGATTATTGGGTGAACCCCTGTTCCGCAGAGAAATCCTCCTGCCCCGATTCTTGAAGCTGAGATGGCGGTTGCCCAAGCACTTTGGACTCCTCCGTACATAGCAGGATGATCGAAGGTATTTATCGCGATTCGGCGTGGGTTCTCTTTAAGCACCTTTGCGAGTCGCTCCGCTACGGTATCGATAGCTTCCTCCCAGCTGATCTCCGTCCACTTGGGATCAACACCAAGACCTTTCTGCGAATTTGTCCGCTTGAGCGGTTTCTTAATTCTCTGGGAAGAGTAAAGCGTCAGGAAACCGGATAGCCCCTTAGCGCAAAGGTGACCGTGATTCCTCGGATTGTCGGGGTCACCTTCCAGCTTCACCACCTTCTGGCCTATCCTGTGGGCCAATAATCCGCAATAGTTCTGGCAAAGAGAGCATGTTGACCTGACTACGATGGGCTCATCGGTGGACTGCAACATTCTGATGAGTGACTGTCCCGTTATTTAAGAATAATATCGAAGGCATGTTTGGAAGAGTCTGTTAGGTGTGAGCCGCGGAAAATGATGCGTACTTGCTCTCACTTCTCGAATCACATCATTCTGGTTAAACAATTGAAAGCCCTACTCTTTTTTCTGAGGTAGCTATAGTCAGATCAGGGTTAAAGAAAATTGGAATCGGCTAAAAGCCTTCCCGGTTCTCGGTTAGTTTGGAATAGGCCAGCATAGACCTAATGACCGAGCTTTTCTTTCTGCTCTCAAATGGCACATAAGTCTTTTAGATCTCTTAGTGGGAGCGCAGAAAGTCCAATATGCGACTGTTAGTCTCCTCGTGTGCTTCCCAGAAAAGCCCATGTCTAACCTTGCCAATAGTTACCAGCTGGGCGCCAAGGATCTTTCCAGCCATGAATCTGGATGATTCAACATGGTCTGTGCCGTTCCCCAGAACCCTGTCGTTTTCACCTACAATCACAAGCGTAGGCTGTTTTATCTTGTCTACTCGATCTGTCAACTCATGTTCCTGCCTAGCTACTACGTGGCGCAGATAGGGCTTGGGCTCAGGCATCACTTCTAGGAACACCCGCTGGATCTTCTCGAACTCCTCAGGATTCTTCTCCTTGAATTCAGGGTTAAACCAGAAGCCACTTGAGAAATGGTCTTTGATGAAATCTTCAAACCTGCAGTCTACCAGCTTCAAAGCTGTGCTAAGGGGAACCCCACGTGGATATTCCATTTCAGGCCTATATTTTCCGGGGCCAGTCGCTGCCAGCACAAGGCTCTTAACCTTCTCGGGATGCTCCAAAGCCAGCCACTGGGCGACTCTGCCCCCCATGGAGTGACCGAGCACATGGGCTTTGTCAATACGCAGGTGGTTGAGCAGCTCGTTAAGATCATCAGCGAATAGGCGTGTAGAGTATTTGACATCAGGTTTGTCTGAGTAGCCTATTCCGCGGTGATCAAAGATGAGGACTTGGAAATGCTTGCTGAAGAAGGGCACTTGGTATATCTTCCATGTATGGCAGTGAGTACCTGTCCCAGGTATCAAGACGAGAGGAGGGCCGTTTCCTTCCAGCTCATAATGCATTCCAAAACCGTTTATGTTGACTTTAGGCACAGGAAATCCTGCCCATAGTGGTTTGATAAAACAGTTTCAGGTTGAAGTAGTATCTAGCCGCGTCTACGAGGTTATGGCTGTTTTGTCTGCAAGACAGGCCCTCGGAAGCATGATAAACAGACATTCAGAGGTCCCCGTTTGTTTTACTTTGACCTTTTCTTATTGATTATTCTCTGAATTTCCTCGTCGGCGTCGACGATAGAGTATTTCAGAGCTGCCTTTCTCTTTCTTAGCTCCTCAAGTAGATTCCAGATGGTTACTCCAGCAATCTTAGATGACTGCTCCAAGGAAGTCTTCCCTCTAATGTAATTGTCTATGGCTATGTCCATTTTTCACTTCAGCTAGACCTTTGTCGACCAGCTTTCTTAGGAGACTCGACTGGGTCTTCGCCTAGGAGATCCTATAGTTCCTTTATGGTTTCCTTGGTTCGTTTCGGAATAACAAGTGATATTCTTTCACTCAAATTCTTCACCACGATCTAGAAATTCTTGTACGATGTCGGCCGTTATCCAACCCTCAGCAGAATAACTCTTAACGTTCCTCTTATAATCAGTTTTTGTCAATACTCCTTCAACCAATAATTCTACTTGGACTCATAATTCCATTGGGATCCAATGTCTTCTTGACTTTGGTCAAGAGCTTAGTGAAGCCAGCTGAGCTCTTGTTCATCTGGATCTTCCAAGCCCATGGTGGAGCCTTCCACACTAGACCTCCATTATCAACGTAGATCTCGACGACGCGGCGTACGAGTCGCCTGATCGTTTCTACGTCTTTCTTGTCATCTTTGTTGAATCGCAGATAGGTCATCATGGAACCGTAGTGAGATCCACTGAAAGCCTCCAACCTAAACTCAGGTTTTCGCCCGAGGGAATGGCATGCTCGCTGAACCTGAGTCATAGTGGTTGCCCACTTGGAGAACGGGATATGGCAGCACGGATTGGTAGATCCTCCGAAACGTTCAACATCAAAGTCGATGAGACTCGGCAGCTTCAGATACTTACTTCGATCCTCCTTAGACAAACTCATGATTCTGACTGGTCTTCCACCGACTGATGATTTATCAGCTAGATCTACTAGTGCTCTCCGCTTCGCTTTAATCAGAATCTGCGAGACACCAGACACTGTAGCGTAAAGATAGAGACCGATTTCACTATTGCTACGTTTCACATCGTCTCCAACGAACTTCACTCCAGGCGTGTAACAGGAGATGTCCTCGGCTACGTCCAGATCTACGAGGGAAGAAATCAGTGAGCCTAAATCTTTGCCAAAAGGTCTCTCTATTCCCAAGCATACAACCTCGATGTAGGCTGGCTTCTTGTAGATTGGAAAGCTAATCTTCGTCACTATTCCGGTTGAACCGTACCAGCCTGAAAACAGGCCCACCAGCTCAGGCAACGGTGTTCTCGCAAACCAATATGGGCTGCATCCGCAGGAACCGCATCGAACAACTTCTCCACCACCTAGAACAGCCTCCAAACCATTTATCATATCCGACTGAGGGCCAAACCTAAGAGGAGAAGCACCCATTCCCTGTATGAGGAGATTGGCGAGCATCGAGGCTTGAGCAGGACAAGACTTAGGAATACTCGTGTATAATCCACGTTGAGCTAATACCCCTTGAACTGTTTGAACAGTAGTTCCGGGTTCAACCACCATGTAACGCATCTCCTCATTGATCTCCACGACTTTTTTCATACGTGAAAGATCCATGACTATCCCTCGACGCAAAGGAATATGCAGACCCCACCCGTTTGTCCCTGAAACCACCGGCGTAATCGGCACTCTAAACCTATTGGCTAGCCGAACCACTGAGACAACATCTTGCACCGTAACTGGGAGCACAACCAAATCCGGCTTCGCAGCGGGACACTCACTAGCATCATAGGAATAACGTGTAAGCGTCGCACTGTCAACATCCACTTGGTTGGAACTCAAAATCTCGGCCAAAGCCTCAACCAGACTCATCGTCAGCGAGAGAAAACTACCAAGTTAAAAGCTCATGCAAGCAGCACGCAGCTTGCCTTACGTTGGTAATTTGACGATTAAGCTTAATACGGCACTTTTGTCCTAACCGCCCTTGCTGCTATCCTGATTTCATACTTGCCAATGAAAGCTTCTGTTCAAACTTCGGGACATGGACACTTTACCCGCTTTATATAACCCCCCTAGACCTACCGCGCGCAGGAGCCCACGCATCGGTTATGATAACATAAACGGGTATGATACTATGGAATGACAGTAGTCTAAACAGATATACCCAATTCTGTCGTCAGAACCCACACACCCAACATATTTCAACACCGATAGAGCCCCCAGAAAAAGATTCACCGCCACCACAAGAATCCTTCATCACTCTAACAACCCCACACAGAAACTGACAATCCCTTGATGACACCATCTCATTAAATCAACACATTTCAATTCTTTTTAAAATCCCCCCTGAGGTCTATTGTGTGTGCGTGCAGGCGCAACCCCCAGACCATTCCCACACCAGCGCACTGGATGGCAAGTCCCATGACTGAACAACACCATAGAAATTTGAGTTTATATTTGAAGGGAGTCTACACACCTGCAGCGGAGAACAGCAGCCCTGCAGCTAACTTTATTTTAGCTAACCGTATCCGCCGAAACATGTCTAAGATGAACCTGACCATCGCATCCATGACCTATGACCGGACACGCGCATTGATCGATGGAACCGTAAAACCCGAGGGAGTAGAGCTGAACTACCTTGCAATAGAGAATCCCAGCGACATCTTTGTCAGAATGCTGAAGCACCACGAGTTTCAAGCGTCAGAGCTAAGCCTATCATCCTACTACACCGCAGCGGCCCAAAACCCTCCTTTCATAGCCATACCCGTATTCCCCTCAAGACTGTTCAGACAGTCCTACATCTTTGTGAACGCCGACTCAAACATCAAGGAGCCCAGAGACCTAATCGGCAAGAAAGTCGGCACACCAAGATACCACATGACTGCACCCATATGGATAAGAGGAATACTCCAACACGAATACGACATCCCCCTAGAAAAGATCAGATGGTTCACCGAAAGACCCGAGAAGATAACCTCCCAGAGAATGAACGTCAAGCTCGAAATGATACCTGAATCAACCACCCTAGACCAGCTACTAGAATCCGGGGAACTCGACGCCATAACAGAGGCCCACCTACTGCCTTCATATCTAAGAGGCTCAACCAAAGTGAAACGACTCTTCCCAGACTACAAGACAGTGGAGATAGAGTATTACAGGAAGACCCGCATATTCCCCATCATGCACACAGTGGTGATCCGCAGAGACGTCTACGACGCGAATCCATGGGTCGCCGTAAGCCTCCACAAAGCATTCACAGAAGCTAAGAAGGCATGCTACACAGCTAGACTCGACCCTGTGCAAGGAAAGGAGAGCTACCCTTGGGCTCTAGCTGCTCTAGAAGAAGAGAAACGGCTCATGGGTGATGATCCTTACCCATACTCCATCGAAGAGAACAGGCATGTCCTCAAAGCATTGCTGCAATACATGTTCGAGCAAGGCTTAGTCGACAAAGAAGTGCCTTTGGAATCAATGTTCGCCCCCAACACCCTCAGCATCAAAGGCTAAGTCAAAACAGTTGGCATGCAGCCGACACAGAATTACATATCCGCATAAACCTATGAATAAGAAGAATGCCTCAACCTACTTTCCTGTCGATCAAACCCTTCTGTCTCCCCTTCTTCTCACCCCATTTGAAGACCATTAACCCCAAGAAGAGCAACACCAAGCTACTCGGCAGCGCATACACCATTGCTGACACATAAAGATCCCATGACCCATAGATCAATGCTGCCCTAGACGCCCTTATGAAATACGTGAAAGGCAAAGCCTCCGCGATAAGAGACAGTGGCCACGGCAACACTGACGCCGGAAACAGGGCTTCGGAGAAGATCATCAAGACTCCAGCGATATAGGTTGGCAGAGCCCACTCAAACTTGCCCACAATTATGGCGTGGGACGCCAAAATGAACCCCAGCCCCATGGCTGCAGGGAAGTCAACGATCAGCGCACCCAGAAGCATCAGGATCGACGCAGGAGAAGCCGTCATCGCCGGGGCTGAGCCTAACAGGCCTTGGGCGAAGAAGTAGGCTGCAACCAAAGAGAAGACTGCCATGGGCACCGAGCTCAGGAAAGCAGCTACGCCTCTTCCAAAAAGATAAGGTATCGACGATGTTGACGTTATGTACACATGAGTGAAAACATTCGACCATTTCCCTTCAGCTATGGCTGAAGTAGGAAGCCAAGCATATGCACCCACATGAGCATACAAGGAAGACCCTACAATCACAAAGGCCAGTCGCTCTGGACTGAAGACGCCGACTCGCGAGGAGCCGAACCAGTAGACCATAGCGGCGGTAAGCACCGCGGCCGTTATCGGTGCAGTTCTAACCAGTATGCCGGCAACAGGATTAGTCCAACCTATTTCTCTCTCCCAGCCTACCCACGCCGAGGCCACTATCGCTCTGAGAGTCTTCACCTCAATCTCACCGACAACGTTCCTTCCTTTCTACCTCTCTCCTCGAGGATCTTAAGGGCTCTTGAGGCTGAGAAGATCAATACAAGCGTCATGGCTGTCAGGACGGCAAGGCTGGAAGCGATGCTTCCAAGGTCCTCTGAATAGAAGACCGTTCTCCTCAAAGCATCCATCCCTATCGTGAGAGGTATGAGCGAGATCACCGCTTGCAGGGCAAGAGGGAAAGGAGACGTGCTACCCAGTGTGGGGAAATATAGGCCAGAAAGCATGGTGACAGGTTCACTTAGAGCCTCATTGACCGCTTCACCCTCTCTCCCGTAAGCCAAGTAGAGCGAGGATAGCAACATACCCACTGCGTAGAGAGATATTAGAGTAATGGTGAAGACAAGTATGACGGCAAGCCAAGACGGAGCTATGGGTGGAGTGAAGAGGAGCCATCCGAGGATAGCTGTGATTACTGCAGAGGGGGCTGTTGAAAATATGCCGCCTATCGACATGCCGACCAAGATGGCTGTGATGGACGCAGGAGATACAAGGTAAATGTCGAAGATGCCGACCTGCTTATCCCAGTAGAATTGGCTCGCCATGCCCCACAAGACATTACCCCAGAAGGCCATCATAATCCCGCCGAGAATGGCGAACCCGGAGAAGGATGCCAAGCCAGCGCTTCTGTAGAGGAGAGCCATTCCAGTAGACGTGAAAAGAGGAAAACCTATGTTCACCAACAACCATAGTGGCTCATCGTAAACACTCTTCACCCTGACCCATGCCCTAGCATACATAGTCCTAAACCACATCCTAGTTTGCATCTTCGCTCTCCCTCTCAGCGAAGCCTCTTCCGATCAGGCTGATGAAGACTTCTTCCAAGCTAGGCTCTTGCATCCATGATTGCAAAACTTTGCTGCCAGAAGACTCTACAATCGCTCCGACAGCCTTCACTGCTCCTTCATCGTCAACAATAAGCTTCAGTCTCGCCACCCCTCTATCCGCGTCAATAGCCGACGTAGCCCCTTTCACTCCTCTAACCGAAGAAATCGCTTGCAGGGATTGGAGTGGTGGTGACACTTCCATAACAGTTGCCGGTGCCCCGAAATTTTTCTTAAGGGATGCCGGTGAGTCGCAGGCCACTATTCTGCCGCTGTCTATTATCGCGACTCTGTCGCAGATAGCTTCAGTTTCAGCCATGTTGTGGGTCGCTATGAATATGGTTCTCTTCTGGTCTTTGGCTTGTGAGACTAGGAACTCCCTTATACTCTTGGCTGTCATGACATCCAAGCCTATAGTAGGCTCGTCAAGGAAAACTACTCTGGGGTCGTTGATCAGGCTTCTAGCTATGGTCAGTCTCTGTCGGTAGCCTGTGGATAACGTGTAGAGTTTGCTGTCCAAGTAGTTTTCCAGCCGCAGAGCGGCTGACAACGTTTCTATGCTTCGGTTTGCTACACTTGAGTCTACTCCGTAGAGCTGGGAGAAGAACCAGAGATTTCCTCTAGCAGTTATGAAGTCGTAGCCTGCTCTTTCGGCTCCGCTGGCCATGTTTATCAGAGGCCTGATCTTCTCAGGTTCTTTTGCGACGTCGAAGCCTGCGACTGTGGCTTTTCCTGATGTAGGAAGAAGAAGCGTTGACAAGATTCTGATCAGGGTGGTTTTTCCTGCGCCGTTGGGTCCGAGTAGGCCGAAGACAACGCTTTCTTCGACTTGAAGATCTATGTCTTCGAGAGCCGTGATTACCTTTTTCTTAGCTTGGAATTCTCTTCTGAGGCGCTGGGTCTCTACTATTGGCATGTTTGTTGGCTGGAGTATGGTTTTTCTTAACATTTGCCCGCTCTGCGTATGTCTGTGCATGATATGGTCATAATGTAACCAGAAGCCAACAATTCTGCAGGCAAAGCTGATTCTTCACATCTATCTGCTGCTAGAAGACAGGTTGAGACAGGAAGATCTTACTGTTCAGCTTCGGTGAAGAGGTCGGCAGAAGAAGGGCGCTGCCACTGCTGAACTATTGTCAGGAATTTTCTCGCAACATCCTCAACACTTGAACCCGTGACTAATTCTATCCCATAGTTCTTCAACAACTCGACGCCTTCCCCTGTGGGCACAGCCAATGCCAACAAGAACAATCTAGACAGCTTCGCGTCAAAATTCTTGGTGTGTAGAGAAACGATTTGCAGCTGGTCAATGGGCTTCCTTTCGAAGTTGAAGTCCGCAGCTATGATCTCGCCAGGGTTCTTTAGGCTTCTAGCAACAATGTCAAAGGTGTGTTGAACACTGCTGATACCTTGTATCAGACCCGGAGCTTCCATCCCCCACCCCGATGCACTCAATTCTTCCTGCAGGATCGGTATGACCTTCTTGAGCTCAGCTACACCTTCCAGCTTCTTGACCAAAGGATCGATCGGAGAGCCGCCAGTCCAGAGCTGTTCTACTAGCTGAACCATTAGACCCACATGAGCCTTGATATCTGACCAGATGTTTACACCAGGAGTCTCCACCGATGAGGAAGAGGACAACAAGACTTCCCTTCTATCCGCCAACATGATCTGCAAACCCAAAAGGCTCCTAGCATGCCTCACCTCTGCGAACCCCATGAGATGCTTGACCGTCTCAAGACTATCAGGAGTCACAGTGGTCAAAATCTTGACCTTAACTGTCCTCATCGCAAGGCCTGGTAGAAGCTGCCACAGGTTTTCAGGGAAGATGCCGGGGCTAGGTATATTGACAATCAGAATGATCTCCGTCTTAGCTGATGCGAGCATCCTGCTAAGTATTGTCGTATAGTCTTCTCCCTGACTTACCACTCTGAGCTCTTCCACAGGCATACCTGTTGTGAGACTTCTTATCCGGGCATCCGCGTCAACAGATGTCTCCCATGTCTCCTCAAAGAAGACCTTGATTACTCGCACGAAATCACTGGCATCAGTCCATAGGCTGACGTCACTTGCTTCGTCAAGTCTCATTGAATCTTCAGACACAGCGGAGATAAGTATCTCCGAGTCGTCAACAATGAAGAACCGGGCGAGTCCAGGCATATCCTTGTGGCGCACTCTAGCGATCCTACTGTATTCGGTCGCCGCTTCAATCCCTAACTTGTCAATCTCTGTCAAGACTCTCACCTCTACACCTGCACTATTCACCTTTACCACGGCGTCGTATACATCGGCGTGGAACATCCGCAACAGGTCGTTGCGAGTAGTTACAAAGAGCACTTCTCTCTTAGCTCCGTTGAGCATTCTGACCAGCTCAGAGTAGATCCTTACTCTACCCTGATGGATCTTGAATCTAGGCCCCTCTGCTCGTCCGCTAACAGTCGGCATCTTCGTCCAGTCGGCGAACAAGGCTTCTTTCCCCCCCTCCATGTTCCGAAGAGTGTCTTTCACACCTTGAACAAGGGTTTCAATGGTCCTTTCAAGAGGAGCCGCAGTGTAGCGGATGGGTTTGCTTAGAGAAGACTCAACAATATTCTTGTCACGTAACTTGTTTAGTATGCGGTAGGTCTTCACTCGGTCATAGCGCAGGCGGCTGGCGATGGTGCTGGCTTTGCTTGAGCCGATCTTGGCTAGGTCCACGTAGACTCTGGCTTCCTCTTCGCTGAGGCCGTATGTAGTCAGCTGGCTCACAATATTGTCTTCGATCACGCTAACCCTATTGGAGATTCTGTATATAGGCTGTTAGATTGTCCGTTCACTTTGAACAACAAACTGTTCATTTGTTTGATACACACTTGTGCAAATATCCACTACCTGCATATAGTATAGATCGTAAACAGATGTTCCAACACCAGATCCATTAGACTAGGAACCCAGAACCCGTTTACCAGTGGGGAGAGGAATTGCCAATCATTTTGATTTGGCGGCCTCTCCTCTTGGTGTTTACAAGATCTCTGATTCTCTAAGAGCAGGTAGGAAAGCAAAGACGAATATGGGTCATATATGTGCAATAGCGGTGAATATGGAGGCGATGTTTGCTGAACTCTGTCCCTCTAATGTTTCTATAAGACGGATATGTATTGCTGATTCAGGATAACGCGTTATGTGTATAGACAGGTCAAAGGGGATGTCGAAGAATTGTTTGGTCTTTGGTGGGTAGGTTACAATCTTTTTTCAGCTTCTGTGATAATGTATTCTCTCGCTTTGCTGCTGTGGTAAGGATCTCCGTCTGCTAGTTTCTTGGCTTCCTCCATGCTTGAAGCGTTGAGGATATAGAATCCTCCTGTTCCGTTGGTGTATCTGTAGCCTGCTTCGAGCCTGCCTTGCTTCTTTAGGGATGCAAGGTGTGTTACGTGGCCCTCTCTGTGTTTGACTGCTTCTTCCGGTGTTACGACTAGCTTGCTCAGAACTAGATAGCTGGGCATAGAGGTGTCACCGTGCAGAGGGTGTTTATACTTATCTTCCCGAAGAATGCTCTTTGTTAGACCAAGTTCTCCTTTACTGTATTGACTTGATGAGCCTTGTGAAGATAGGTATGGCTAGGATCATTGAACCTATGACTACGGCTGCGGTGGCGGTGAGAAACTCTGGTCCCACTATTCCTGCTGTAACCCCTTCACGAGCGATTAGTAGGGACATCTCTCCTCTAGCGGCCAAGGCTATGGCCATGGCTGTAAGGACTCTTCCTTTTAGTCCTACAAGTGTTCCTCCCAAAGCTCCGCCGAGGAAACGTGCTCCTACGGCTAGGGCGAGCACCAGAATAACGGTGGATAGGACGCCGGGTATGGTGAAGGGATTTATGCTGAGGCCTACGCTGGTGAAGAATATGGCTGCAAAGATCTCCTTCATAATGAAAAGCCTGTGAACGATTCTTTCACCGATCTTTTGGCTCGGGATTATGGCGCCCATTATGAAGGCGCCTGTGATAGCGGCTAAACCTACTTGAGACGACACGAAGGATAACATGAGTCCGAGGCCTAGAAGAGTTGCGAAGAGCACTTCATCTGAAAGCAGCCGCCCATACTTCACTATGATCAGAGGCATGAATTTCCCCCCGATGTAAATCGAAGTGATTATGAAGAGAGCTGCAATCACTCCTGTCCAAATAAGCTCAACTGTTCCGAAGGAGCTTCTAGCAACAGATCCAAGCGCAATCGAGAGGAGAAGAACGCTTTCAACGTCATCGATCACGCAGGCTGTCATGAGAGTAGATCCAGCCACAGTTCCAAGCTTCCCTGCAGAGCTCAAGCCAACGGTGATCACGCTTGTTCCGCTTGGAGCAAGAACCACACCGAGCAGCAACGACGCTTGATCAGACCAGCCTAAGAACCTACCCGCTCCATACCCAGCCAAGACTGACGCAACTACACCAAAAGTAGTGATAAGAAAGGCTCTTCTTCCAGCTGTCCAGAAGGCAGATACCTCGAACTCCAACCCAGCCATGAATAAGATTAACGCTGAGCCGATGACCGCCAAAATGTTGACGACAGTCAAATCCGTAATCAGCCCGAATCCCCCGGGACCTCCGATGAAAAGTCCGGCTATGATGGCACCGATAAGCCCGGGGAGCCTTACGCGTTTGAAGAGCTCTGACGCTATGGAGGAGACCACTATTAGGAGACCTATCTCGTATAGTAGTGCTACCGACGGTTCCTGCGCCATTCCAGATAGGATATTTTATCACGGCATCCTAAATAGCTCTTTGGTCGATTCGCTGCACGGTTCCAGTTTCACCTGATTTAGGTTTGAACTTATCCCGGAACAACGCAATAGAAGCTTGATGACCCAGAGTTATATGCCTGAATTCCTTTAGGCTCATGGAATCAGTGTGAGTCAGGAAAGGTCTACGCCTAGACTGTTAGGTAGGAGCACGCCTCGAATCGATGGCTCAGCGCGCGTCACCGGACGAGCAAAGTACGCCGCAGACTGGAGGCTTGCAAACATGTTGTACAGCAAAGTGGTACTGAGCGAAGTACCGCACGCCAAAGTGATCAAGGTGGACACCAGCAAGGCATTGAAACTCTTAGGCGTTGAAGCAGTGTTAACCTTCGAAGATGCTAAAGTTAAGTGGTCTCCGGGCGACATGGTGAATACGCGCTATGTGATAACCGATAAGGTGAGGTTCGTAGGCGATGTAATAGCTGTCATAGCAGCTAAGAGCAGGAAGATTGCTGAAGACGCAGCTGAACTAGTCAAAGTTGAATACGCGCAGCTGCCCACCGTTCTCGAAGTAGAGGAAGCCCTCCGAGGAGAAGCACCGAAGATCTGGGATTCAGGCAACCTGCACCGAAAGATAGAGTTCAACAAAGGCAACTTCAGCGAAGCCTTGAGAAGATGCAAGCAAACCTTTGAAGCATCGTACCGCACTAATAGAGTTCACAACACACCCTTAGAACCTGCTGCTTCTCTTGCTTGGTGGAGCGGCGACGAGCTGACAGTGGTAGCTGGAACCCAAGCCATAACCACCTGCCGGCAAGGCCTAGCGAAAGACCTAGGGTTGCCGCTGAACAAGGTCAGAGTGATAGCCCTCTACAAGGGAGGCGGATTCGGCAACAAGAACAGGAACATGAACTACGATCTGCTAGCAGCCCTGTTAGCAAAGGCTACGGGAAAGCCAGTGATGCTTGAGTATAGTAGGAGAGAGGATTTCATCAACGTACACGGTAGATGGGCTACCGAGCAACACCTGAAAGCAGGGGTCAACGAAGATAATAAATTAACTGCGTTTTCCCAGAAGGTCTATTGCGACGTAGGTGCCTACAGTAGGCACCCAACAAGGTATAACGAAGCTTCGCTCGGCTACTATGACTGCGATAATGTAAGAAGCGAGATCTACGCGGTGTACACCAACACCTCGGCCACAGGTAACATGAGGTCTCCAGAAGCTCTGCCAGCCACCTTTTCCGCCGAATCCATGATGGACGAGATGTCCTACGATTTGGGGATAGACCCCGTAGAGTTCAGACTGAGAAACAAAGGTACAACACACTTCGAAGATAAGTACACCAGCTATGGGCTTGACAAATGCATCAAGATCGGTGCAGAAACCATCCGCTGGAAGAAGAAGTGGCATCCATCTGGACAGGGCACTATCGTGAATGGGAAACATCATGGTCTGGGTATGGCCATGTGCAATTATCATTCTTCCATGGGGCAGGGGGCTGCAATCATCAAGGTCAATCAGGATGGTACAGTGAACCTTGCTGTCGGTGTGACTGACATTGGTACCGGAGCAAAGTCCACTATGGGGATAATTGCTGCAGAAGCATTAGGTGTGGATCTCAGCGATGTCAAGGTCGTATGGGGAGACACAGATTCCTGCCCCTTTTCCATCGGTGAATCTGGCAGCAGAACCACCACGTTCACCGGTATGGCTGTTAAGGCTGCTGCTGAAGACGCCAAGAGGCAGCTCTTCGGGTTGGCTGCGAAGATCTTGGACGCCAATCCTGATCAGTTAAGTATGGATGGCAAGGTCATCTTTGTCAAGGATCAGTCTGAGCGCAGTATATCTCTTGCCAAGGTTGCTGAAACTATGTCTGACGGTATCATCGCCAGTGCTTCCATTAATCCCAGCCTACCGAAAGGTGAATACAGAGCGTCGTTTGCAGCTCATTTCGTTGAAGTCTTTGTTGATCTGGAAACCGGTGTAGTAGATGTCTCCCGTTACGTGGCAGTTCATGATTCGGGGCCCATAGTGAACAGGTTGACTGCTGAAAGTCAGGTGCAGGGAGCGGTGGTGATGGGGATAGGAGCATCACTTCTGGAAGAGCTGATAGTGAACAGGGAGCAGGGGTGGATAGATAATCCCAGTCTGTATACTTATCGTGTGCCTACGCAGCTCGATATCCCCAAGACAGAAGTCATCTTTGTAGAGACTGAGGATCCTTACGGCCCTAAAACCTTAGCAGAGGTTCCTCTAACCCCCGTTGCACCAGCCATAGCCAACGCCGTGTTCAACGCGACTGGAGCCCGACTCAGAGAAATCCCGATGACGCCTGAAAGGGTGTTGAAGGCAATAACAACTCTTAGATCAGAGCGTTCGTGATTCTAAGGAGAGTAGCCTGCTGAGTGCCATCGAAGTGGAAGGCGCTGAGCGAATCTCGTAGATACTTTTGTATGGGAAGCTCCAACATGATTCCTGAGCCGCCGAAAGTTTCGAGTGCCTTCGTGCAGACTTTGAACGAGCTTTCAGCTACATGATACTTCGTCATAGCGCCTATCGTGAAGTTGGGCGACTGTTGATCCGCTTCCCAAGCAGACCGCAGTACCATTGTCCTCATGGATTCGATATTTGTCGCCATTTCGGCCAGCATCATGCCTACCGCTTGATGCTCGATAATCCTCTTGCCGCTCTGCGTCTTCTCTTTGGCGAAGCTTAGAGCAGATTCGTAGGCAGCTCTGGCAACTCCTAGCATCATGGCTGCAGCCATAGTGCTGGTCTCCATGGTGAATTGAGCAACTTCAGATCTGCGGCTGGCGGGTGTTCCCAGCTCATTCTCAACCGGAACCCGGCAGTCGATGAAGGAGATTTCAGCGTTGTCTGAAAATCTTTGTGAAATCTTTTCGTTAACCCTTTCAACCCTGACTCCATGAGTGTCCTTCGGAACCAGGATGATTACTCGACTATTCTGTGGTGATGCAGTATCAGTTGCCGTTACTAGGTAGAGTGATGCCACGCTTCCATTAGTGATGAAGTGTTTGGTTCCATTCAAAACCCATTCTTTCCCATCTCTCTTTGCAGTGGTGTCGAACCTAACCTTCTCAGGTGCGATAAAGAAATCAGAGCCGTGCGCAGGCTCGCTGACAGCTCCAGCCAGCAGATATCTATTTTCTTGCATGAGTCTGGGAAAGAACCATCTCTTCTGTTCCTCAGATGCAAGTCGAGCCATTCGCCTAACCTTATTCATAGTCGAGTGAAAAATCGTTGCAACACCGAGATCCCCCCATGCTAGCTCTTCCAGCACAAGAGCTACAGTGATCATTGAAGCTTCTGGTCCGCCGAATTCTCGGGGCACTGTCATGGTCCTGAAGCCTTGATTCGAGCCCTTTTCAACAATATCCCAAGGAAATCTTTGCGCTGCATCATGAATCCACTCTCTCTTTGCTACGATGGGGCGAATCTCCTTTTCGGCAAAGGCATGAGCCATTTCACGTATTGCGGTTTCTTCTACGCTGAGGGAGAAGTTGACCAAAAACTATCGCTCTGCCACTGCAACTCCTTCAGCAGTCATCTATATCACTCCTTCCGTAAGGGCCCATAATTCATGGGCATTGACGTAGCTGTCTATGATATGCGTACATTGGGTTAGGGTCGCAGATGCAAGATTTGCTGGAAGACCTTAGACTTGATCTGAATATGTTTAAAGGCATCTAGCATAGCACATTATTCTGGTATGAAACTGGTTCCAGGCATAAGTTTCAATCTGGCTGAATCAGCCCAGAAGGTGGCTGGATACGTTTCGATGGCTGAGAAGGAGGGGTTCAGGGGACTAGCCCTCCTTACCGACTCTCAGCTCATCTGGAGGGACGTGTACGTCTGTTTCACCTTGGCATTGCAGAAGACGAGCAAGATCCGTGTTGGGACGGGTGTGACCAACCCTGTGACAAGAGATCCGACAGTCACTGCCGGTGTCATAGCAACTCTTGACGAATTAGCCCCCGGTCGGGTTGTTCTAGGAATGGGTGTCGGAGACAGTGCCGTGCACACCCTTTACAGACCTCCTGCAAGCCTGAAAGAGCTAAGAGAGGCTGCTTTGACCATCAGGGCATTGATAGGTGGTAGAGAGGTAGATTCTGACGGGAAGAAGATAAGACTTCCATGGTCCAAGAAACATGTGCCGATTTACATAGCGTCTACAGGCCCAGCTTCCCTTAGACTTGCAGGTGAAGTGGGAGATGGCGTGATAGTGAATGTTGGCGCCCATCCCGACCTAATTGGATGGGCCCTAGAGCACCTTGAAGAGGGGACTCGGCGGACTGGCAGAAGCCTGAAAGACCTCGACATTTGGGTTCGGGCAACCTGCTTCCCTCATGAAGATGTGGCCAAAGCAACTGCGGTGGTGAAGGGTTCTGCTGCGACTAAGGCCAATGGTCTAGCTAGGTATGCGAAGAACGAGTCTTTCAGGAGGCGGCTCTCAAAGGAGTTATTGAAGGATATTGACGACTTGGCGGCGCATTATAACTACTATGAGCATGAAAAAAGGGAGGCAAAGCACACAGATTTCGTGACCGAGAGGATCGTGAAGGACCTTGTCATTGCTGGACCTCCAGAGTACTGCCGATCGAGAATCAAGGAGATCGTTGAGAAGACCGGGTTGAACCAGATTTCCTTCGCTACCTACGGGTTTGCTGACATACCTGGATTCATAAAGAAGTTCATGAGTGAAGTTGCACCAACCCTCTGATGAACCTGAGTTCTAATAACTTTCAAGGTATGGGCTGCGTGTCCTACCTACAATGTAGACACAAGACATTGCTTCGATAACTTGCACGACTATAAGCACCGATCATAACCCAATGAGACAGTCTTCAGACAGGTAGAGTCGACGGGAGCGCCGGGGGTGGGATTTGAACCCACGCGACCCGAAGGGTCATCAGCTATCTAGCCCAATGCCAGTGCACCCTTTGAAGGGTGGAACTCGAGGCTGACCCCGTAACCGAGCTTGGGTACCCCGGCTCCCACAGGCATACCCCCAACGGGACACTTATCCGTTTTTCACCTAGAGCAACGAGGGATCAGCGGGACCAGTCATAGAATCCCTTACCAGTCTTCCTACCCAGCAAACCTCCTCTAACCATCTGCCTGAGCAGAGGACTGGGCCTGAACTTCGGGTCTCCAAGCTCCTTCTGCAAAACCTCAGCAACCGCCAAAGTTGTGTCAAGACCAACATAATCAGCAAGCCTTATGGGCCCCATAGGCCAATTCAACCCCAGCTGTATAGCTTTATCGATATCCTCTGGATCAGCGATGCCCTCCTCAATCAGAAAGAGAGCCTCGTTGAGGGCAGGGATCAGGATCCTATTCACCACGAAGCCCGCTACGTCTCTCTTCACAACCACAGGCTCCTTGCCCAAGGATTTACACACCTGCACAGCAAACGACATAGTTTCATCCGTTGTGCGGGCTCCTCGAACAATCTCAATAAGCCTCATCAACTGTGGAGGATTAAAGAAGTGCATCCCACAGAATTTTTCAGGCCTCTTTGTGGCAGATGCTAGCTCAGAGATACTGATGGAAGAAGTGTTAGAGGCGAAGAATGCTTTGCTCGGCGCGTTTTGATCGACTCTCCGCCAGAGCTCTTTCTTCACATCAACATTCTCAGGAGCTGCTTCTATCACAAGATCCGCGTCGCCTACGGCTTGGCTGAGCTCCAAGGTAGGGTGGATTCTTGAAAAGGTTTGTTCAGCCTCTTCTTTCGAGAAAATGCCCTTCTCAGCGAATTTCCCTAGGCTTCCTCGGATCATCTTGAGACCATTGTCCAGAAACCTCTGATCCACATCAGCAAGATTCACTTGAAACTCAGCTTGAGCAGCCACCTGAGCTATGCCATGCCCCATCAAACCAGCGCCGAGAACAGCTATCTTCCTAACCTCCAATGCAGATCGCTCCTTGTGGAGCAGGGAAGAGGTAAATAGGTTTCCCTACGCGAATCTCTGGTAACTCTGGGGGCTGGTGAACAGGGTCTTGGCTGACGGCTTATACAGGAAGTGGGTTCCTGAAGACCCACAGAGAAGATAATCCATACCCTGAAGAACTGGGTATGGGTCTGTTGGCGATTCTTGCGGTGAACATCTATTTTCGCGTCAGGGCTGCAGCTACTGCCTGATCCACAGCTTCTTCAGGGTCTTTCGCAGCCTGCACCACAACAAGGTTTCTTTCATCCAACGGTTTACCAGCATACCGCTCGGCTACCCCACCACTGCCAGCAACAGATATCATGGGTGTAGCCTTCAAGTAAGCAGCAGCCATCTCAGAGAGAGTCCCCGCCCCTCCACCCACCACAACAATCGCATCCGCAGAATAGGCCGTAGCGAAATTCCTAGCATAACCTATACCAGTGCAGATCACGACGCTGTTGTAGGGGTTAGCCTTGACTCTATCATCAAAAGGAATTATTCCGATACATAGTCCTCCTGCTTCGCTGCAACCCTTAGAAGCGGCCTCCATGACACCTCCCAGTCCACCAGTGATCAGTAGCGCACCTTTCTCGGCTACTCTCTTTCCTACTCTATACGCCAAGTCATACACCTTGGGTGTACACGCATTTTCATTGTAGCCTATGACTAGGATCTGAGGCTTCTGATCCATGCTGTCAGCTGCTCAGATCACACCTAAATAAGGTGAATCGAGCAGGGAAGAATTAGCTGCTGGTCACAGACACATCTTCAACCCTCATGTAGGGGAGAAGATAGTTGAAGATCATCTTTCTCTCCTTTGAGACTCCAGAAATCTTGTTGAGGGCCTGATACAGGTTGCCAGCTATAAGGGTCTCTTTAACTGGGCTCCTTAATTCTCCACTGGTTATTAGCCGGCCTCCCTTGACTACTCCTGAGAAGTCTCCGCTCACTGGATTCACGTTTCCTGAGAACCTAGTCACTAGTATCCCCCTGGTGATTTCGCCCAATAGTTGAGCTGTGCTCTTGTCTCCTTCCTTAATTATTATGTTGCTGGGGCCGACTGTTGGAGAGGCTCTTGTGTCTCCTGCAGCGTGCCCCGTGCTTTCACGCTCCTCCTTGGAGGCAGTATAGGTGTTGTAGAGATATGATTTCAATATGCCTTCCTCGATTACTGTAAGAGACTTATGGGGCACCCCTTCACGATCAAAGCTCCCAGCAGCCAAGCCCTCAACCAAGGTGCCGTCGTCCAAGAAAGTGAGCAGAGAGGAAGATACCTGTTGACCAGCCTTTCCAGCGAACCGGCTCACCCCTTTCTGAACGTTGTTAGAGTTAGACGAATGTATCAAAGCGCTAACCAAGAGGTCTTGAACAGCCTCAGGGGAAAGCAGTATGGGCCCAGTGAAACCCTCAACCTTCTTAGCTCCCAGCGAAGCTACCACATTCCTAGCCAAAGATTCACCAGCTCCAGCCGTGCTCACCTTACTGGCGAAATGGCTGCTTCCTACTTGAACGTCGAAGCTGGAAACGTCTGCTCCGTCGACAGCCATTCCCATAATTGTCCAAGCGAAGACGCTGACCTTCTCTTCTAGGTTTACTCCCAGAGAGTTGAAGACACAATGCTCCTCTACCGCGCTGGTGAAGGTGCCACTGTCCACTGTAACTCTGGGGTCAAGGGATTTAGCTGCTCGAAGCATTTCGAGGCAGCGGTTTAACGCGTCACTGGCAGTGAAGGTCTCCGCCTCGCAGTCATATAGTCCCCGTAGCTTTGTTGCTTTCCCAGGTTCTGGAAGATGATTATGAGGGTCACTGACACTGCTTGACGCTATCTTAATAGCCTTGTCAACTGCTTCCTCAACTCTAGTCTTCTGGAAGCTGTTCACTGACGCAAATCCCAGTGCCTTGTTCTTGAATAGACGTATCCCTATGCCTCCTTTCCGATGAGCCTTACCCATCTTCACATCATTACTTTCAATGTATATGTCAGTCTCCCTGCTCAGAGAGGTGAAAGCCTCAGCTTCATCAGCCCCCGCTTTCAAGGCTAATCGAACAGCACGACTGCAAGCGTCCGCTAGTTCCCCTGTCAAGTCTTCCCTACCCCCTCACGCCCCCGACAATAGCCTTACATCTCAAATATGGTCCTCCACCGTCTACTTTGGCGAGCTGCCATTTGCCGCAGTAGCCAGACCCAATATCATAATCGAACTCCTTGCCTAACGCATCCACCGATTTGAGGACCTCGAATCCCTGTCCGCTCAGAGTCACTCCCCGTAAAAGCTCTTTGACCTCACCTTTCTCGATCAGATATGCTTCCTGGGCTCCGAACATGAATTCAGCGTTAGCATCAGCCTGCCCGTTCCTAGCCCCCTTCAGCAGATAACCGTGGTCAACATCCTCCAGAATCTCCTTCAGACCGTAGTCCCCGGGCTCTATGTAGGTGTTCCTCATCCGGATCAAAGGTTCATCAGAATACTCAAAGGCCCTCGCGTTACCCGTTGACTCCACTCCGAACTCAGCTGCAGACTCCCGGTCATGGAGATATGAACGTAAGACCCCTTCCTCTATCACCGCAGTCCTCTGAGCCAATACTCCCTGATCGTCCACAAGGATGGTTCCTCCTGCACCCTGCTTGATCTCAGATGATCCACTATCCACCAGCGTCACAAGGCCGCTGGCTACTTGCTGACCTATCTTATCTTTCACAACTGAACCTGACTGGACAAAATCCGCCTCCACAGTATGTCCAATGGCTTCGTGGCATAGCAACCCCACCATCCCTGGATCTAGGATGACTGTTGCTCTTTCTCCACGGGGCTGTTTCGCTGATAGAAGCTTGGACGCGATTTCAACCGCTCTCTTTGACATTTCTTCGGGTGTCTTCTTGGCGAAGAGATCCTTCCACCCTCCTGTTACTCCTACCGTTTCGGAGGCACTCACCGTTTCCCCTCCTTGTGAGGCTATTGCTGAGACTCTGAACTCGGGTTTAGAGTCATAGGTCTCTGCGTTGGCACCATCGGATGAAAGAATGATCTTGTGGTCTAGCAGTGTTCTGAGGCTGCATGAAGCCGACTTGATCGGCGATAAGCTCCGGGTTTGCTTCTCTACTTCTCTGACTAATCTGATCTGTTCTTCGATGCTGTGGTTAGACATGGGGTCGTTGACATTCGGTTTGAATCGTCCTTCTGCAAGCCTTGCTTCGCTTAGCTTTGCTTTGCGGGTTTTTCCTGTGGATGAGACTCTTGCAAGAGATGCTGCGTCGTTCAAAGTGTTTAGTAGTTCCTTTGAGGTATGGTTGTTGGTGCTGCTGAAGCCCCACGCTCCGTCGATGAGGACCCGTATTCCCACTCCGCTGTAGATGTTTGTCTTCACTTCTTCGACTTCTCCTTTGACTACCCTTACTTCTCTGTCTGTGGTGATGCCTGATCTCGATGTATGCGGCGCTGGGAGCTTTGTCCAAGGTTTTCTGGAGGCGGTCTAGCGAGGGCTCCATGGCTTCTGGAGGCTACCTTTGGGTTGATAGTAAAGCTTTGCAGAAGGCGTTGGCAAACCCTTTAACCTAGGAGTCTTGCCGCCAACGGCTAGCAAGTTTGAGCGGCTTAGAGAAGGCATCTGCCCACAGTGTCAAAGGCGGAGCCGTGAAACAATCCGTAGTAAAAGAAATGATTCTAGAGAACTTCATGAGCCACGAGTATAGCCGTATCCCTTTGGAGTCAGGGCTCAACGTGATCTGTGGACCTAACGGCGCCGGTAAGTCCTCTATTCTACTAGCGATCTCGGTAGCTTTGGGGCAAACCTACACCGAGCGCTCAAGGAAACTCAGTGACTTGATTAGGCGAGGGAAGGATCTGGCCAGGGTCTCCCTAGTCTTCGATAATTCTCCTCGGGAAGGAGGCAGGAAACCTGTGCCCTTCAGCCGGTCTGACACATTCATGCTCTCGCGCTACTTGAAGAAGGACGGTTCCTACTGGTATGAAGGAGACTTCAAGGAGATCAGCAAGACGGAGGTCGGTAGACTGCTTGATCAGCTAGGACTCAACCCGGATAACCCGCTGATCATCATGCATCAGGGAATGGTTGAGGAGTTCAGCGTTACCACACCACAAGAAAAGCTGGTCATGGTCGAAGAGTCAGTGGGCTTCAGCAGGTACCGGGAGAATCTGATGGAGGCCCAGCGAAGACTTGAAGGATTGGTGGGTGAGGAAACCTCCACTCTCCAGTTGATGGAGAGTGCGAGTCAGACCCTCGAGTACTGGCAGGGCGTCTACAACAGGTTTCTCCAGAAGAAGAACCTACTAGAGAGGAAACATCTGCTTGAAAAAGAGCTCTTCTGGAGTCAAGTCGCTCGCCTCGAAAAAAATCTGGAGGCAAGCAAGGAGAAGCTTCAGTCTAGGGAGCAGGTGTTGCAGAACACTGTTGAGAGGCTGAAGAAGACTTCCCAAAGTGTTGAGGACGCTTGGAGTCAGCTCTCTGCCAGTAGAACGGAGCTCAGAAAATTCTACTTCACTTTGGCTAGGCTTGAGAAAGGAATTGCTGAGGGAGAAGTGTCTCAGAAGACTTTGTCAGGCGTCTCCCATGCGGTTGAAGAGCGGCTCACCAAGGTCGAAGGATTACTTTCGAAGATAGGTGAAGGCAGGAGCCCAGACGCACTCCAGTTGAGGGAACATCTTGACACTCTGCGCTACATGGTGAAAGACTACTCTTCCAAAGCTGAGGAGGGTCAACGGAAATCCAAGGACTTGGCAAAAGAGGTCAAGGATGTTCACAGTGAGATAGGCAAAGTTGAGGAAGATTTGACGCGCTTAATAGGAAAGCATGTCGACTTGAAGGTGAGTGAGGCTCTCCTCAACTATCAGAAACGGAATCTTGAACGGGAGGTCTCAGAGGTCAAGAAGAGCATCAGCGACACCGAAGAAGAGCGCAGACAGTTGTTGCAGCAGAAGCCCGACGGAGAACGGGCTGAAACTGAGAGAGCTCCTACTGAAGTCGCGGACGATTTGAAGATCGTGAATGTACAGCTTGGCAGCTTGGGTGATGTACCTAAAGAGGCTGAAACCATTTACACCAACTACTCCAACCTGCATAAGGAGCTAGAGGAGAAGCTGAAACTGGTCAGAGAAAATAAGGCGCTAGTCCTGAAGGAGGTGGAGGAAAGAAAGAGGATTTGGAAGGAGACTCTGAGAATCTTAGTGGAAGAAGTTACACCAGTCTACCAAAGAATCCTTTCAGAGGTCTCAGCTACAGGCACAGTCAGGCTCACAGACATGGAGGATGTTGAGGAAGCGGGGCTGGAGCTTCTCATGGGGTTCAGAGGTGCTGTTCCTACTGTGCTAGATGCTTACACTCAGAGCGGAGGAGAGAGAAGCGTCTCCATAATGGCATTCCTACTGTCTCTTCAGAACAGGATCCTTTCACCATTCAGAGCCATAGACGAGTTTGATGTGCATATGGATCCTAGGAACCGTGAATCCATGCTCAAGATCCTGTTCTCCGAGATGGCTAAGGAAGGCACAGGCCAGTACGTCGTGATTACTCCCAGCCAGCTCACAGTTCTAGAGAAAGATGTCAACCTGATCTTCGTGCAGAACACGCAGAGTATCTCGCAAGTTGAAGGTGTGAAGAGTGCCAAGTAAAATAGCTCTAGATGAGCTGATGCGCGTCATAGATCTATGCAGAGTTGTTGGAGCAAGAGGAGTAGATCCTTTCCAAGTTGATATTGAGGCATCCCTCAACACTTTGAAGACTCATCTACCTGACTGGAAGCTGCTGGATGAGTTACTCCTCGACTCGGAGGCTCTTAACGCTCTTTCAAGCATCGTTAGGCTTCAAGGCGAATGGTTGAAGCGCCGAGCGTCAGCTCTCTACATAGACCCTGTACTGGTGGAGCTCAAGATCAGGTTGAGCAGCGTCGATGACTTAGCTAATGACCTTGCGGAGAGCATCCATCCTATAGTGCATCTAAACCAGATCTTCCCGGATGGGCTAAAGCAGGCTGTAGATTATTGGAACGGGCTTCTCCCTCTAAGCCAGAGGCAAGTTGACCTAGGAGTTCCTGAAGCTGCTCCCGGTGGAGCCTTGACTCTCAAAGACCTGTTGAAGCTTCAAGTCTTGGCGGAACAGGAGTTTGAAGCCAAGCTGCAAGAACTGTTAGAGGAAGCCAGAGTCAGAACAGCTGGGGAGGGCAAGATTGATTACTGGGACTTCATTTGCGTGGACAGTTTTGCTGACACTGTTATCAGAGCTTATGTTACAAGTTTCTTGGTTTCAGAGGGTAGATTAGCTCTGCACGTGGATTCCTTAGAGGAGAGGACTTGGCTGACGGTGCTAAGGAGCGGTGTGGGAGTTGGTCAGCCTCGCTCTGTGGCGACGCGTCTCAGCTACGATGAGTGGAGGAAGAGGTTGAAGTAGGCTTGGCGGAGGAGGCAGAAGTTCAGAGAAAGGTTCGCAGGGCTGCGCAGCTACTGCTTTTGCAGAGACCCCGTTCACCTGGAGTGAAGGGATGGGAGTTGAAGAAGAGCCTTGGTAAAGACTATGTGAGGATCGTTGACTTGTTGAAACAGGAGCTGGATAGGCTTGACTTGGATGTTAAGATCGTTGGAGAGGAAGGAGAGTCCTCTGATGATTATGATAAGGCAAGGTTCTTCGTCGTCATGAGGTATCCCCCTCCTGTGGCAGAACTGTTGAACGGTGGTTGGAGGATAGATGATTTGTCGATTCTGGCGGCTACAGTGGCATATACGGTTTCCAGACATGGCAAAGTTTCGAGAAAAGATGTCGAGCAGATTCTGAAAGACAAGTTTCCTAAATGGCGGATTGATCTGACACTGGACAGATTCATCAGGCTTGGCTACTTGATCCAGAGCGGAGAAGATGTGCTCTCAATAGGCTGGAGAACCAGAGCGGAAATAGATCAGAAAGCGTTGATGACTGTACTGCTCTCTACGTCTACTGGGCAGCAACAGGAAGAGGCTCAGGCGAAGTAACGCCTCCTCAAGATCTTTTTCTCAGTCTCCAACACTCGTTCAACTAGTTCGTCGCTCAACTGCTTGTCACCACCCAGAAACGAAGCGGCTTCGGATGGAGTTATTCCTCTTCCGACAAGTGCCACAACAGCTGCGAACCCATTCTTCTCAACCAGTTCAGCTGTCCTCAAAAGTCTTCTGTGAAGCCTTCTGTAACGCTTAGCTAACTCTTGTCCCTTATTGCTCTTCACGGCATCACATAGTCTCCATATTGTTTCCTCAGCTTCGTCAACAAATCCGATTCTCCGAGAGCTACATAGAGGGCACATAGGATCTTGGAAAGAAGCAACCCTCTTGTTCTCCAAGTAGTTCCAACAACCCACGCAGACGAAGGTCTTGGACTCGTTGAGTAGTCTAGCCTTGGCAGACTGCACTAGGATCCTTTTCATTTTCTCAGGGGGAACAAGGTCCGCTTTTCGTCCGAGCTCCTCCATGCCGACGCGGGCAATAGGTGACAGTTCTTCAGATCTTCGTAAGAGCTCTATTTGGATTTCGCCTGAAGCTATGCTGTCAAGAACCTTCTTGGTGCCCTGCATGTCAACATCTCTAAGTAGCGTCGTCTTCACAGCTTCTTCGAACACAGCTGTGTCTCTGAGACTCTTGATCAAGTCGCTCAGTCTAGAGCTACTTAGGTCAGCGTCCTTTTCGATGACCCCGAACTTCTTTGCAACGTGGAGGAATCGCCGTCTGAACATGCCTGTGTTGGCCATCGAGGGAACCATAGCTTCGCTGAGGTTTTCCTTAGCAAGCTTGGCCAACAAGCCTCTGATCTCCTCGACAGGTTCAACGATGTTCAACATCACCCTGTACTGGTCCTGATGCACGCCTACAGCCTCACCCTTCTTCTCTGAGAGCATATGGCCAAGAAGCCTCGACAAAGTTCTGTTGACGAGGTGGCCGAAGTAGCAGCTGATTATGGTGTAGTCTCGCCACTGCTCTATGGTCGCACGCCTATCCGTAGCCACAGGTATTCCTTTCTCAACATGCTCCTTAACCTCCGAGAGCGCTCTTGCGGCGGTCTCTGCTGACGCAGGATATTGCTTCGACAGCTCGGCTGCAACTTCCTCTAGAGGGGCGCCTTGTTTCAACCGTTCTTCCGCAATCCTCCTGATGGAGCCTACTTCCATGGCAACTTCGAGGGGGACTGGTATTTCTTCCCCAACCCAAGTGGGAATCGCTCCTACTGGGTCTTCTTCTCTCTTCACGTATATCCTGTCGTTATAGATCTGTTTCACTCCCCAGACCAAGCCTGCTTCCACAAACTTGGTGCCGATTTCCCCGTGCTCAGCTACGAACGCTTCATCCAAGACGCCTACAGGCACATTATCCTCAGCTAGGACAACGAACTGTTTCTCATCTGGAATCATACTGAGATTCCCGAAATAATAGTCGTAGAATGCTGAAATATTCTGAGGCCTAGTGAAGATACTGTCCTTGGAGGAATACCATGATAGCCGAGGGTAACGCTCATGCATATACTTCAAAACCTTCTCCAAATCCTCCTCCACAAGGCTGCGATACGGATACGCCTTTGCGAACAACTCCAACGCCTCTTCAACATACCAACGGGCCTTTTGGAGAAGCAGACCTACCATCTGGTGCACCAAAGGCTCGTAGGGCTTATCAGGCATGTCAACGGGTTCTAGGAGCCCCACTAAGGCTCTGCGCCCGATAACCATCGACTCCAAAGCGTCATCCGAGTCTTGGGTGATGATGACGCCCTTTGAGACTCCGCCGATCTTATGGCCGCTTCTGCCCACGC
This sequence comes from Nitrososphaerota archaeon, assembly GCA_016184315.1. Lineage (GTDB taxonomy): Archaea > Thermoproteota > Nitrososphaeria > Nitrososphaerales > JACQRY01 > JACQRY01. The sequence continues at coordinate 3,997 of JACPCU010000012.1, read as the reverse complement.
GTTGGAGTAGGCGGGTCACCTGTCTAGGTGAATTATACTGTATCACAAGATCCAGTTGACCGATGTCTATGCCTAGTTCAAGGCTGCTGGTGCAGATGATGCTTGACAGTCTGCCTTCTTTTAAGCCTCTTTCAGTGGCGATGCGGGAGGTCTTGGATAGAGAGCCGTGGTGAATCCCGAGCGGATAATTCATGTCTAGAAGGCGGAACCGGTTGGCTAAGATCTCAGCTTCAGACCTGGTGTTGGTGAAGACTAAGCTAGATCTATGGTTTTCTACCGTCTTCTTGATGAGGTTCAGCCTTGCAGCGGCTTCAGGGTGAGTGTAAAGCTTTGAAGCTAGCTCGAGGTCTTCTACGGAAGCCCTTGGGTATACAACTTCTAGTTCGACCTGTCTGTGGACTGCGACATCGATGACTTCGCATGGTCTACCTTCGCCTACGAGGAAGCTGGCTACTCTTTCAGGCGTGCCTATGGTGGCTGACAGCCCTATGATTTGAAACTCTCTTTGTGTTAGTAGGCGGAGGCGCTCTAAGGCTAGGGAGAGTTGGCTGCCCCTCTTTTCGCCTGCTAGTTCGTGGACTTCGTCGACTACGATCCATCTTACTTCGCTGAGATGTTTCTTCATTACTTTGCCGGGAAGGATGGCTTGCAGTGTTTCAGGGGTGGTGATCAGGATGTCTGGTGGTGCGAGGGCCTGCTTGCCTCTTTCGGCTGTTTCGGTGTCGCCGTGTCTTACTGCTAGTCTTATGTCGAGGATTTTGCACCACCATTGCAGTCTTTCGAGGAGGTCTCTGTTCAGGGCTCTTAGTGGGGTTATGTAGAGGACTTTGATGCCTCTGGGTTTGTCGGTCATGGTTTGTAGGGCGTTTAGTACGGGAAGGATGGCTGCTTCGGTTTTGCCTGTTCCTGTGGGTGCGATTAGGAGGATGTTTTTGTTTTGGGTTATGTGGGGTATGGCTGCTGTTTGGGGTTGTGTTGGGGTGGTGAAGCCTCGTTCTTTTAGGGCTCTTTGAATGGGTTTGGTGAAGGATGAAAAGATGTCTTTGCGGTGTTCTGTCAAGGGGCTGCAAGTGTAGCGGAATTGGTGGTGGCTATACGCTTTTTGCCCTGGGTGGAGGTTGTTGGGTTGTCTTTTCTTGCTTGGGTGTCTTTGGCGGGGGGTGGGTGGTGCTCGTGTTTGGGGGTGGGGGGACTAGGGGGGGTTTAAGTAGGGTTGGGGGTTGTTTCTTGTTGTTTTGGTTTGTTTGATGGGTGTTTCGGGTTGTTTGATGGTGGTTTGGCTGTTGGTTTTTCCTTGATCTCTGCTTTCGTTCCTGATGTGGTTCTATTGAAGGGTTTTTTGTTGTATGAGTCTCTAGGGTTGTTTGACAATTCACTTTAGCAGATCAATGAACTCGTTTCTTGTCAGCCCTGTCTGTTCAACTATCGACAATAGTGTCCGCGTCCTTATGGGATCATGTCTTGGCACGGTAACTTTGTGTTTCCTACCCTGATCGGTCAGGTAGATATGGCCTACCTCTTTGAGATTCTGGTGCGTCTTCGGGACACGGCCTTTAGAAATTCAGCATGGTCGGCTTCAGGGAAAGTTGCACTTAGTAGCCACCATGACAGACGTGTCTGGACAGACCAAGGACTTTTCGTTCCTAGAACCTACGCCAATATTGGTTTTCGCAACTTGGCTCTTCGCGTTCTTCTCGTTGCGGCGTCGATGCTTTCGGCAAGGTCTTCGCTGGGCTGCATCTGTTCGAGATACTTCAGTAGATGAGTTGCGCTGCCCCTTGCAGAGGCCAAGCGCAGGATCACTTCTGTGAAGGACTCTTTATCCTTCTTCAGCTTTGCTAGGGATCGGTGGGCCTCCTCTGATATGGTAATCGTCCTATGAGCCAAGGCAGGTTTTATGTGCATGTATGTGTATTTGAGTTTTCGGCGAACCGCCTCGGTTTTTGGGGGGTACTCTGGGTCTGAGCGATTCTTTCAATTCTACTATAGTTCTATTGAAACTCAGTAGCTGTCGGCGGATCCTCAGGAGACTCGAAGAGTGCTTGGAGGCGCGGTATTAGAAGCATGATCTGAAGGTGAGAACCTGTTGTTATGGCTAAGATAGAGTGTAGAAAATGAATTCGGGAATTCATGCGATAGTGCGTTAACCCGATTGGGTTATGATAAGTTTGCTGGGCACGAAGATGTCATAATGCAGATGAAAAAAGAGAGAACTGCGTCATACCCCGAGAAGTCATCAGAACACTGTCAACTATTTAGGTAAACCTTTTATGCCTACCAATATCTACTACACTTCAGATAGGAATGAGTGAATACGTCACCGTATCAGTGAAGGTCAAGAAGGAAGTAAAGGAGAAAATGACCCGCCTAAAAGTCAAATGGGGAGAAATCCTACGACAAGCTATAGAACAGGAATTACAGAGGACAGAGAGGGAAAAAGCTGTTAACGCAATTCTCAAGCTCGCTGAAAAGGCTCCAAGAACAGAGCCTGGAACCACGGTAAAACTAGTGAAAGAGACTAGACGGACTTGGAAAAGAAACTAACAGTTGACGCCAATGTCGCTCTAAAATGGTTCATCCAAGAAGACTATAGCGAAAAAGCTCTTCAACTACTTCAAGCATTCAGGGACGGAACAGCAGACCTCAACGCTCCACCCATCATACACTATGAAACCGGCAATGCCCTGTGGATCCTATCCTCCAAACTTAAGCAAGTAGATCAAGAATACACCAAGCAAGCTTACCGCCATCTATTGGCCCTCCCCCTCCGGACGACTCACCTGGACAGCGACGACCTCCAAGAAGCTTTGAACACTTCCTATGTCCTCAACCTGACGTACTACGACGCGTTGTATATCGTCACAGCCAAGAAGACAAGGTCTACACTAGTCTCAGCAGACCAAGAACTCGTAAGAAAAGCCAAGCAGGTAATCGGGGCAACTCACATAGCGGACCTGAAGATCTAAGATAAAGAAGCACGCCTAAAGACCAACTATAGCTCGTCGAAATTCGCAACCTAGCAAAAGCCAAGGCAGACCACTTGGAAGCATCTTCCATCAATCCTACTATAGTTCTATTGAAACACTACAATTCATTCCTCGACCCTCCTCTTCGATCAACTTTCAATCCTACTATAGTTCTATTGAAACCGCACAAATGGCGCAGTAGGAAAAGAAGCGTATGCCTTCTTTCAATCCTACTATAGTTCTATTGAAACCGAAATCGTAAAGGCGAGTGGTGGAGGTGGAGGCGGCTTTCAATCCTACTATAGTTCTATTGAAACCATTAATACAATCCGTGTCAACATAATATAAATTTTCTTTCAATCCTACTATAGTTCTATTGAAACCGTAAACACCTAACCCAACATTAACGTTCGTTGCTGACTTTCAATCCTACTATAGTTCTATTGAAACTGTAGCGGCACTGCACAGTGCTACGCCGATCATTGACCTTTCAATCCTACTATAGTTCTATTGAAACTCAGAGTAGTGTACCTGAACAAGCAGGGCGGAAGCCCTTTCAATCCTACTATAGTTCTATTGAAACGGTCAGTGACCTGTAGATCCAGTACCATGCGTGCCAACTTTCAATCCTACTATAGTTCTATTGAAACTTTTAACACCTCTGTGACGCCGTTTCGGGGGCAGCGCTTTCAATCCTACTATAGTTCTATTGAAACCTGCCTCGTAGGCATCCCTAGCTGGCTGCTCAGCAGCACTTTCAATCCTACTATAGTTCTATTGAAACACTGGAGCCTTGACCACGCCGCCACTGGAGACTATCCTTTCAATCCTACTATAGTTCTATTGAAACGAGCCGTCGCTCTGAAGCCTGTGGTCGAGGATCTTCCTTTCAATCCTACTATAGTTCTATTGAAACGCGGAGTAGTCTCAGGCTTCGGGACACTGTGCTGCTACTTTCAATCCTACTATAGTTCTATTGAAACTCCAGAAGCGGAGAACCCCTTGAACTGCTTTGTCTGCTTTCAATCCTA
>JACPCU010000011.1:20145-91597 GCA_016184315.1 Nitrososphaerota archaeon | reverse complement strand
GGTAGTTTGAATCGATTCACGAATCGAAGTCCTCGACACAACACTAAGAGACGGAGCTCAAACCTACGGCATATCCTTCTCCCTCCAAGACAAACTCAGCATAACCCAGAGACTAGACCAGCTAGGAGTCAAATACATAGAAGGAGGATGGCCAGGCTCAAACCCCAAAGACGTAGAATACTTCAAAGCAGTCAAACAACTCACACTCACAAACTCGGAAGTAGCAGCCTTCGGAAGCACGCGACGCAAAGACATCCATCCCTCAAAAGACCAAACCCTCAACATGCTCCTTGACGCAGGGGTCAAAACAGCAGTCATATTCGGAAAATCATGGGATCTGCACGTAAAAGACGTGTTGAAGACAACTCTTGAAGAAAACCTCAACATGATCACAGATTCAATAGAATACCTCAGAACCAACGGTCTAAATGTCATCTATGATGCAGAACACTTCTTCGACGGCTTCAAGAACAACACTGACTATGCTCTTGCAGCCATATCAGCAGCAGCGGACGCAGGAGCCCAAACCATAGTGCTATGCGACACCAACGGCGGAACACTAACCCACGAAATAACAAACATAGCAACACAGGTAAGAAAAAAGACCGTGAAACCCCTAGGAATACACTGCCACAATGACACCGGCCAAGCGGTAGCTAATACAGTGGCATCAGTCTTAGCAGGAATAACGCACGTACAAGGAACCATAAACGGCCTAGGAGAAAGATGCGGAAACGCAGACCTATGCCAAGTACTACCGATACTCCAATTCAAAATGCACTACAACTCCCTAAGCTCAAGGCAGACCCCCGAAGAAGCCCTAAAAGGTCTGACGGCACTCTCCAGATACGTCTACCAACTCCTAAACATGAACCCCACTCCACAGCAACCATTCGTGGGAAGAAACGCCTTCGCCCACAAAGCAGGAGTACACGTCGACGCCGTCATCAAACACCTCAAAGCCTACGAACACATGGATCCCTCCCTGATAGGCAACAGCAGAGCCCTAGTAGTGTCCGAGCTAGCAGGAAAAGCAGGAATTGTAAGAGAAGCAGCCGAAATAGGACTAGACCTGGAGAAGAACGCATCTGCAGCCGAGAAAGTTCTTCAAAGAATAAAGGAACTCGAATCCAAAGGATACCAGTTTGAAAACGCTAAAGCCAGCGTCCACCTAATACTCCTCAAGGAAACGGGATTACTTCAAGACCCCTTCGCAGTGAAATACTGGCGTTCAACCATTCTCAGGGAAGACAAGCCTGAATCCTCAGCGGAAGTAGTAGTAACAGTAGGAGAAGCAGACTACCATGAAACCGCAAAGGGAGTAGGCCCCGTCCACGCCCTAGACCAAGCGCTGAGAAAGGCGCTGCAACGACGCTTCCCTGAGCTAGGCAAAGTCAGCCTCATCAACTACAAAGTCACCGTGGTAGACAGCGTCAGCGGAACAGCTTCCTACGTAAGAGTCTTCATAGAATTCGAAGACGATGGAAAGCACTGGGCAACTACATCAGTCTCAGAGAACATACTGGAAGCAAGCGCCACAGCGCTGGTGGAAGGTTACACCTACAAGCTAGCCCTAGGTGCATAGGGCGGCTCATCTAGATTCCTTGGATCAAAGGAACCGCTGCGTCTTCCTTACAAAATTTCTAGCAGATGCTGCACCCACGCTCACTGCTTCTGGTCTAAGATCATCCTCGTAAAAGTTAGAGTGCAGATGATTAGCATCATAGAAGATGAAGATAAGATTACATCCAGCTAACCACAACACCTCTCGAAACCCTTAAAATCCACGTGCAAAGAGAACTCTTCTCGGAGTCTCGCTGTGACTGGTGAACACCTTCCACAAACAATCAAAGGCCTACACCCGTGAAGTAGAGGTCAGAGGCCACCTCATAGACTCCATGATTCTAACACGCATCTTTGACCGAGTCATGGACCTGAAAGGCGAATTCCAAGTCACCCAGTTCACCATAGGCACTCAGAAGACCGACCCCAGCTACGCCAGACTCATCATCAAAGGAAACAGCACCCAACACCTAGAAAAGATGCTTCAGGAAATCTACCGTGAAGGCGCCGTACCAGTCGAAATCGAATCAGTCAAACTCCAACCTGCTCCTGCAGACATGGTTATGCCCAACGACTTCTACTCAACCACCAACCACCCGACCCACATCTACTTGGACGACTCATGGGTCAAGATTCAACACCAAGTCATGGACAAATGCATCATAGTGAATCGTGCAGCCAAGACCGCCCGATGCGAAGCCATCAGAAACATCCGCAAAGGAGACCTCACAGTAGTAGGCGAAACAGGGATAAGAGTCGAGCCGCCTGAACGCCCCCGTGAAGGCCTAGACGTATTCCAATTCATGAGCAGCAACACATCAACAGAAAAACCCACCACAACCCTGATCAAAAGGATTGCAGCAGACATCCTTGAAACCAAGAAGAAGAGAGGCAGAATAATCGCAGTAGGAGGACCCGCCATCATCCACACCGGCGGCGCAGACGCATTCGCCAAGCTCATCCGAATGGGATACGTTGACGCTCTGCTGGCGGGAAACGCTCTGGCAGTCCACGATGTCGAACACGCCTTGTTCGGAACTTCACTAGGCGTCTCCGTTGCAAACGGCCAATCTGCCCACCGCGGACACAGGAATCACATGGCTGCAATCAACCAGATCTTCAAAGCAGGCTCTCTGAAAGCCATGGTGCAGAAAAAGATTCTGACCAAGGGAATAATGTACGAGTGCGTCACAAACAATGTACCCTATGTTCTTGCAGCATCTATTAGAGACGACGGTCCGATACCAGACGCGGTTACCGACATGGTTGAGGCCCAGCGGCGTTACCGAGAAGTCCTGAAAGATGCTGAAGTCGTATTGATGCTGTCGACGATGCTTCACTCCATAGCTGTGGGCAACATGCTTCCCTCAAGTGTGAAGACCATTGCAATAGACATCAACCCCTCAGCCGTCACCAAACTGCTGGACAGGGGTTCGGGCCAAGCATTAGGCGTAGTTTCTGACGTAGGAACATTCGTCCCTCTTTTGCTCAACTATCTCGAGAAGCCCAGCCGCTAAAAGAACAGCAGACAAGCATCTGCTACCGAGTCTATTTCATCAAGAAGTCTAAGGTAAGCTATGCTTAAGAACCGTAACATGAGACCCGTGAGAACTGAGTGAAGCATTTGGCCAAGACATGGTATGACTCCGCGATCAGCTTGGATCCCATCAAAGATGAGACAATAGCTGTCATAGGATATGGAATTCAGGGCCATGCCCAAGCATCCAACATGAAGGATTCAGGCCTCAAGGTTATCGTCGGAGCAAGAAAGGGAGGCGGCAGCTGGAAGCAGGCGACGAAAGACGGCCACAGAGTGATGGAGGTCCCTGACGCATGCGCCAAGGCGGACATAATCCACATCTTGATCCCTGACATGGTTCAAGCCAAGGTTTACCGCGAGGAGATTAAGGAGAATTTGAAGAAAGGCAAGGCATTAGGCTTCTCTCACGGCGCGGCAGTCCACTGGAAATGGATCAAGTCTCCTTCATGGGTGGATGTAATTATGGTGGCGCCCAAGTCCCCTGGTCAACGCATCAGGGAACTGTACAAAGAGAATTTCGGTGTGCCCGCGCTGGTAGCCGTAGATCAAGATTACACCAAGACAGCTTGGGACCGTATCCTAGGCATGGCGAAGGGAGTCGGATGCGCCCGGGCAGGTCTGATCAAGACAACATTCAAGGAGGAAGTGGAGACAGACTGGTTCGGCGAACAGGTGGACCTATGCGGAGGCGTAGACGCCATGATTAGAAACGCGTTTCAAACCCTTGTGGACAGCGGATATCAGCCTGAAATAGCCTACTTCGAATGCCTCCACGAGTTGAAGCTCATAGTAGATCTTATCCAAAGATACGGCATACCTGGCATGTACAGGAGAGTCAGCGAAACAGCCCGCTACGGAGGACTCACAAGAGGAGACCGAGTCATGAGCCAAGAGGTGAAGAGCTCCATGAAGAAGATCCTCAGAGAAGTGCAGTCAGGCAAATTCGCCAAGGAATGGGTTGACGCCTATGCCAAGAAAGGCCCAGACTCCTTCGATGATCTTCTGAGGAAACTGGATCAGCACCCAATCGAGAAGGTTGGCCGCAGTCTCCGCAAAATGATGTGGCCCGATCAGACGATCGTCTGAGCCTCATTAGGGCTGTAAGCCTTAAATAACTACATTCGTAAGCCGCCTCGCAGACCGTAAGGAGAATCATCTTTGCCGAGAAGTCACGGATTCAGAAGGAAGACCCGAAGCCTACTGACAAGTAAGTCCACAGGCAGAGGCCTCACAGCTCTCCTTAGACAGTACAAGGTCAACGACAAAGTCGTCATAAACATCGACGCAAGCCAAGTCAAAGGAATGCCTCACCGCAGATTCCAGGGCCTAGTAGGAGTCGTGAAGGAAGTCGGCCGCAGAACACTAACAGTCGACGTAAAAGTAGGCGGAAAGACGAAGAGAGTAATAGCTCGCCTCGAACACGTGAAGCCTCACATAGAGGAGAAGAGCCAGTGAGCGAGGAAAAAGTGCGGAAGACCATAATCCCACTAGCGGAAGCCAAGGAAATCCTTAAGAAGATAGAGCCAGACAAAGCTGATCAAATACAGAAGCGCGCCATCGACTATTTGGAGAAATTCTCAAAGAGCGACGCTGACACAGCCAGCAAAATGAAGAAGCAGCTTATCGACAAATGCCGCTTAACAGACTCAGAGGCAGCCGAACTTGTAAACATAATTCCAAAGACCGTTGACGAAATCAGAGTCTTCACATCAGGTTGGAAGAAGCTGCTCACCACCGAAACAGTCGAGCAGATCCTCAAAATCCTTAATCCCAAGGCTTGAAAAACAGATCAATACTAAGTTACGTTCAGCCCGACCGCAAATCATAAATCTCTTCATACTTGTCACACGAGTAGTGGCAATAATTGAAGTTCGCACGATTTGGACCTAAGGAGGGAGAGGCTCCGAAGGGCGGTGCATGTCTATCATCCTTCGTAATCATCAGGAAGAACGACGGGATCCTACTGGTTAAGATAGGTCAACCTGAGATTTGGGCGGAGAAATGGTGCCTAGCTCTTGACCATCCTGAGCGTTGGAAAGACAGATGGCAGATCCCGTGCAGCTATCTGAAGTTCGGTGAGCATCCAGATCAGGCAGCGAAGAGAGTCATGGAGGAACAGCTGCAGATCAAGGCGTATGAATTGAGGAGGACGTTGGTCAAGTCCTTCGCCGCTGAAAGCTCTATTTACAGAGGGGAGACGCATTGGGATATTTGCTTCATCTACGAAGCGTCAGTGAGTGGAGAGCCCAAGCCTCAGCCTTGGTTCTCTGAGATCAGATTCATACCTGTCTCCGAGGCTCAGAAACTAGACTTCGGCAGGAGCCACGGCGAGATCTTGGCTGCTCTAGGAAAACCCGAATTATAGAACACGCCATCAAGGTAGATAAACGACTTTCCCCTGCAAAGGAGCTTAATATCGGATCCCGAATTTTACATCTGATCGAACAAACCCGGTCTTTTTGCAGCCCATCACAGATTCGCTTTCCTGTTTCTCAGAAGAATGATAATGAAACCCTAAATAACAGCAGCTGAACATGAAATCTGACCTTGGAAACAGAATCAGAATGGAGTTTTGAAGAACTGATCGACCCGAAGCACACGGCGCTCATAGTCATAGATATGCAGAACGATTACTGTAGCAGAAAAGGATCGCTCTGTCAACGTGGAAGCGATGTTTCGATGGTTGAAGAAATGGCACCCAAGCTAGTCCACCTCCTTACGTATTGCAGGGAAAACGGTATTCTGATCATACATACCCGCAACATCCACTCAGAGTACACTGACACCGATGCTTGGAAACGCAGGGGAGGTCCAAAGGCCATGTCAAAGGTGGCTAGGCGAGGAAGCTGGGGCGCAGAATGGTTCGAAGAACACCCCGAGTTCACTCCCAGAACCGGCGAATACATCGTCGACAAACATCGCTACAGCGCCTTCATCGGCACTGACTTGGAGATCGTGTTGAAAGCCAAAAACATCAAGACGCTCGTCATCACTGGAACTGCAACTAATGTCTGCGTAGAATCTACTGCTAGACATGGCGCTATGCTAGACTTCCATATAATTTTCTTGAAGGACTGCACCGCCACCTATAGCAAAGTGTTACAGGAATCCACTGAAACCAACATGAAGAACCACTTCGGAACATTGGCTACCAGCGGCGAATTAATCGCGATGTGGACTAGAAGCCCAGACACTAAGGTCGGCAAGGCGGCTCCGACAGTAGTATCATAGACTCCCCCAACCCTCATAGAATTGCCATGGTTGGCGATTCGCATAGAAGATACTTAGCTTTAGGGATCCTAGGTGCTAGGCAGGTCTAAGGCTGCGACTGTGGGCTTAGGTGGGCGCAATCAGGGCGCAGTAGGTTGGAGGGAACTTCACGTAGACCTTGGAGCCCTTCTCAAAGTTGACTTCGTCTGACTTTGCGTGAACACGTATAGATTGGCCGCCTGATGAGACTTGAACTTCGGTGAAGGCCCCTAGGTAAGATGTGACCTCTACTTTGCCTTCAAAGACGTTCATTTTGTCTGTAGGAGCCTTGTCGGAGACGACTATGTTTTCAGGCTTGATGGAAACCAGGACATCGCCGCTAGTATCCTTAACTCCGTGGCCGTGGCAGTAGATGGGGCCGATCGGTGTTTCAACCTTGACGTAATGATCTTTCTCTGGGCCTCCGCTTAGTTTTCCGACTATGAAGTTGGTCTTTCCTACGAAGGAGGCTACGAAACGGTTGTCTGGCCTAACGTATATGTCCCGTGGGCTACCAGTAGAGACTATTTTACCTCCGTTCAACACTGTCACGTGGTCAGATATGGATAGGGCTTCTACTTGGTCGTGGGTAACATAGATAGTTGTTATGCCCAAGCTGCGTTGAAGCTCTCTTAGCTCTATGCGCATGTAGTCTCTGAGCTCTGCGTCAAGGTTGCTCAAAGGCTCGTCCAAGAGCAGAATCTGTGGGTCGTGAACCAAGGCTCTTGCTAAGGCGACTCTCTGCTGCTGGCCACCGCTGAGATCAGTGGCAGGTCTGTCTTCTAATGTTTCAAGCCTGACTCTCTGCATGACTGATCGAACCTTGTCCTTGATCTCATTGGAAGAGACATGCCTGATCTTAAGGGGAAAAGCAATATTGTCAAAGACCTTCATATGCGGCCATATGGCGTATGACTGAAAGACCATACCCACTTGCCTAGCTTCAGGTGGAACATTCTTTCCTTGACCGAACATTACTTTGGAACCGATCCTGATCTCCCCGGCGTCAGGGTCTTCGAGGCCGGCGATACAGCGAAGGGTCGTAGTCTTACCGCAGCCGCTAGGACCTAGAAGCGTCATCAGTTTTCCGTCGGGAACAGTCAGACTTACGTTCTCAACAGCTTGGACTGTGCCGAACTTCTTTATCAGATCGGTTACGACTACCTCGGGCATATGGAGGTGAGGGTTATGCAGGGAGTCTATAAGCCTTACCGCTTAAACAGATGGTAAAGTGGATCAGAACTGCGTAATACGTGAAGTTTTTTCTATAAACAGTTATTCTACAAAGTTTTTTCTACGAGTTTTGCCGTTCTTGGAGATTCTGACGGCGACTAGTCGCTGGAAACTGTGTGGCGGGGATAATTCTTAGAGAACCGTCGTATGTTCGAGTAACCTCTAAAATCTCTGTCAATCACCCACCTGTGGCTAAGATGGTTAGCAGACTTTCAGGCAAAGTAGCTATTGTAACCGGGTCCAGCAAGGGGATAGGCAGAGCTGTGGCGGAGCTTTTCGCTGTGGAGGGAGCATCGGTGGTCATAGTGTCAGGCTCAAGTCTTGATGCGGCCAAAGCCGTGTCAGAGGGAATAGAGTTGCAGGGAGGAGCGGCGCTGCCAGTCAAAGCAGATGTCTCAAAAGCCAGTGAAGTTAAAGCCATGGTTGACGCAACAGTCAACAAGTTTCACCAGATCGATATTTTGGTGAATAACGCGGGCATAACGGAGCCTAAGAAGCTATTGGAGATCACTGAGGAACAGTGGGACAGGATGATAGATATCCATCTGAAAGGGTGCTTCCTCTGCACTAGGGCTGTGGTGCCCTTCATGGTTGCTCAGAAGCAGGGAAGGATCATTAATGTGTCAGCTCCTTCGGCGTTGAGGGGTAGTGCCTACCACGCGGATTACGCTGCGGCGAAGGGGGGGATCATAAGCCTGACTAAAGTTGCGGCGAAGGAATTAGCGTCCTACGGTATCAACGTCAACTGCGTGGTTCCTGTAGCCAGAACAGATATGACTGAAATAGAATTAGCCTATTCGGGCAAAAGCGAAAAAGAGCATAGGGCGCGTTATCCTTTAGGTCGGTTCGCTCGGCCCGAGGAGATAGCTCCTGTGTACTTGTTCTTCGCGTCTAAGGATAGCGGCTATGTTACTGGTCAAGTCTTGGCGGTCGACGGTGGATTAACCATCTAAAGAAGTCATGGGACTGCAATCGTAGGGTGTTGATCGCAGTATTGTATGGTTTCTCTGCTGGCGTTGAACGCTTAGCCTCGCGGCGCTGTGACCCCCCCCTTCAAAGATAAATTCAAATTTAGAGCGAACTTTTTTCCTAAAGCTCTGCTGCGCCTTGCTAGACCCCCCTTACAATATAAATTTCAAGTTCTGATCCCCTTTCTTGCATGGATGCAGATGCCAGACTAGGTGGTAAGGCGACTGGCATTATGCCATAATAACCCTAGCGTTGAGCCAGTTAGAACACGGTAAAGCATCATGGGAAAAGTGGTTCCATTGGCTAATGAGTAGACCTAATCAAGTAAAAGAGTTTACAACGTTTGAGCCACTTTACAAATGTCAATAACCACTCTAATCTAGCTCCGTCATCATGATATTAATGATAGAAATGATCAGAAGTATGAGCGTCATTCTGCTAGTATCTACGCTGGGAATCGTAGTTGTCGCGGCATCGGTCATACTCTTCAGCGTTCAGGTCGAAGCCCAGCCTGCTATGAATAGCAAGGCGGAGATGAGGGAGCACCATGGGTCTATGCACGACGATGATATTGATGAGCATCATAGAAGTATGCATGGAGAGAGCTTCGACGAGCATTATGGTAGGATGATGGAAAGCCAGCAAGGAGCCTCATGTCATGGTCAGGAACAGATCCAGGGTTAAGCTGTTTACAGGATCATATGGATCAGCTGCTCTCAAACATGATGGTGTAAACATCGATGTCTGACCTAAAGATCGTGGATTTAAGCGAGGCTGCTGCCGCGAAAGTTAAGGAGTACTTATCGCAGACTGGGAAAACTGGTTCGGCAATAAGAATCTCGCTGATTCGCACTCACTGCATGGGTGGCAGAGGCTTTGGCTATGTTGTTGATGAAGATTCTCCGAAGGAAGGAGACGTGATCGTTGAGGATAAGGGAGTTAAGATGCTTATTGAGCCTGCTGTCAGCCAACTTCTCAAGGGAACACAAATAGATTACATTAATTCCCTTCAAGGGAACGGCCTTACAATCAATAACCCTAACGCAGTCGGGAAATGCCCCTGCGGACACCACGACATCTTCAGCGAACCACCAGAATGACCTAGGTAAAGCTGGAAGCGTGAATTAAACCATTGGAGACCTAAAGGCGAAGAAAAGCCGAAAGACTCCTCGTCGCTCCCTCAAAAGTCTCGTGATACTTGCTGTATTGATCTTGGCTGTAGGCAGCATCGTCTACTTAACGGTGGTTCTAGGCGGTGGAACCCAGAATTCTAGTCAGACTCAAGGAGACATCTTCGTAGGAACCGTCCTTAACAAACTTTTCAAAGGAACAGATAACGGTGTAGTCGTAGCCGATCTAGACTGCGATGGCAGTATGAATGCTGTAACATGCAGAGCGATAATCAATTCAGAGAGAAGTGGTAGGCTTGAGTTTCGGTACACGCATAATATGGAGAGGCAGGCATGTCTCTCCTCGGGAGACATGATCAGAATATCTGATGATGAAGGCAAGGCTCTTGTAGAAAGGCTGTGAGCACATATCGATCCCTCAGCGCTGATCCCGTTGGGCTTTCTTGACGGGTTGAATGTCTGCTCTCTCAGCATCCTAGCTCTATTCATCTCCCTTTTCTATTCTGCTAACGTAACGAGAGGAACGATACTGCGGGCGGGCTCCATATATATTATGGGCGTTTTTGCTTCCTACCTTGCAGTAGGCTTCGGGATCCTTGCTTTGACCTTGGCTCTGCCCACGATCCCTCACCTACTCGCCAGGGTCGGCGCTGGGATACTGATCTTCGCAGGCGCTGTGAATCTACTCAACTACTACAAGCCGGGAACCCTTTCCTTGGATCTTGCCCCATCATTTACAAGCAGAGTGTTGGGCTACGTTAAGCCTGCAGGTCTTCCTACAGCTGGCTTGGCAGGGCTCCTAGCTGGCTTCCACAACTTTCCCTGTGCCTGTACCGGGGGAATTTACCTTTCATTCATATCGCTGATAGCTGATTCGGCTAACCGGCTGATCTACCTTATCATGTACAATTTGGCTGCCGTAACACCGCTATCTGTCATACTCTTAGTCTGCTCATCTAAGGCGGTGACGGTGTCTTTGAGGAAATGGCAACAGGCCAACAGGGCTAGGTTTCTCCTTGTATTAGGGGTTGCAATGCTTAGCCTCGGCGTCTTAGTGCTGACAATAGCAGCGTCTGGAACAGGTCATTGACACAAGACTGAGCATCACCAGGTGCTCTTGGACTTTACAAACATAAAGCTTGGGTTTGATAATTCTTACATTGTCAATAGGCATTCATTAAACCGTGGCGCTGCGTATGAAGCTTTGAACATGGGTCGGATGCACACGGTTGTGGAAGTCAGAGCTAAACCTGAAGAAGTCTTTGTTTTCATGGATGATATTAGACACATAGAATACCACATAAACAAAATGGGCGGCAAACTGAGCCTTGAAGTTCTCTCCCGATAACTTGACGGGAGTAGACGCAAAGTACCACTGGCACGGGAAGTTCATGGGGTTAAAGGTTAACTTCACAGAGGTTGTGACGAAATGGATTAAGAACAGAGAGAAAGTGCAGCAGGCTATTGATAGTTATGCGTCTGATATTAGCTGGAATTTGAGTATGAGTCTGAAGCAGACAGATAATGGGACAAGGATGGCACTCGACTTGGACTACAAACTGCCTTATTCTTGGCTGGGTAAACTGCTTGATCTACTCTTCGTTAGACGGTATCTAAGAAAAGGGCTTAATGAGCTCAATGAGGTATGTGAAGACTATGTGAAAACCTTACGCGCTCAATCTCAAATGTTAATTTCACCTGCTTAGTTCCAAGATCGTAAGGCTCTCCATCCATGAATGTCGGAGCGAGAAGCTATGATTCCACTTTACGATTGTTAATAGCAGTTCTTATCTCACCGAATAGTGTTTCACTAATCGCGTTGCAACAAATAAGCACACCCGTAAAGAGCGGCAGTCAACCAGTCAGGGAACATCGTGCAGAGAGTAGAGCAAGCTGTGAAAACTGTGGAAACACTTCTGACACACTCATAGTTGTCGCACACGGAAAGCAGAAAGCCTTTTGTTCAATTCAATGTTTGGAACGCTCTTTGAACAGTTCTGCATCTACGAAACCGTTTCTGAGCGCGTTGAACAATCGGAGAAGAGAATTGATCGCTGCGATCGAGGAGAAAAGAACATCAAAGCTGATTACGATGATACATAGAGAAGAGTTGGGCAGTGAGAAACCGTATATCACGATCGAAGACTCCGAAGAAATTCTGCATAGAGTTCGCGCTGTCCCTGATGACACACCAATAGACTTTGTCGTGCACTGCCCCGGGGGAATAATTATGCCTGCAGAACAGATAGCATTGGCGGTAAAAGGGCATCCTTCAGGAGTTTCAGTGATCATCCCCCATTATGCGATGTCTGGAGCAACCCTCATAGCTCTTGCGGCAAAAGAGATCATAATGGACCCATATAGTATGCTTGGCCCGCTAGATCCTCAGGTCGGTGGTCATCCGTCCCCATCGCTGATCAAACTGATCCAAATGAAGAAGACTGAATACATTAGCGACGAGATGATACTTCTGGCAGACATAGCGGCGAAATCTCTGAGACAAATGAAGTCGCTCATAATCAGCCTTCTGTGGGACAGATTAGGCAAGGATAGGGCAGCTGAACTAGCTGAGTTCTTTACCGGCGGATATCTTACCCATGATAGCCCTATTACCGCGGAGCACGCTCAGGCACTTGAGCTCCCAGTAAAGATTGGTATCTCTGACGATATACATGAGCTTGTAAGGCTGTTCAAACTCACTGGCGAACATCACGGATCTTTGTATAGTGTTCCCTGTGGTAGGTAAGGGTTGGCGATGGCTGAGGGCCTTGAGATAACTCTAGAGATACCTGGAGGGCGTGTCGGTTGAAACCAGCTAGTAAGATTGTAATCAACGGAGTGCTGGCAAGTGTAATTCTTTTTCTTCTCTACCTGACTGTAGTTAGTTTGGCTGAATCCTATGCTCATGCGGTGAAGGAATTCTTTGCCCTTTGGTATCTGATGGTCCCGTTAGTGGCAGGATTCGGGGTTCAAGTCTCGCTGTTCACTTATTCTAGGCACTACGTAAAGATGGTGAAAGAAGGCGCCGCGAGCGTGGGTGCAAGTGGAGGATTGTCAACAGCTTCAATGATAGCGTGCTGTGCTCATCACCTCACTGATGCATTACCTCTGTTAGGTCTTACTACGGCAGCTCTGTTTCTAACTGCATACCAGACAGTCTTCGTAGTTCTAGGGCTCCTGTCAAACCTTGTGGGCATAACCGTCATGCTAGCTATCATCCAGAAGCACCAGCTCTACTATATGCAGGGTCCTCTTGCAAAGATCATGAGCATAAAGATGACCACTGTCAGAAACCTTGTGTTCGTAGTTTCGACAATAATAATGGTCTCGTTAGGCTGGATGACATTCACAAGTCTTGGGGCGTCAACCACAGCGGGAGCCGTTGAAGCCATCACTTTGGACAGTAAAGCAAGCGAGGAAAACGGATTAGCCGTCGCGGTGGAGCCCATCCTATTCTCCTTTGAAAGAGAACTAACCTTCAAAATCGGTTTGAATACTCACAGCGGAGATTTGAATTTCGACCTGACCAAATTGGCTTACTTACAAGACAGTAACGGAATTGTGTATACTCCAGTCCAATGGAAGGGCTCGTCGCCCGGTGGCCACCATAGGGAAGGGGAACTCGTCTTCCCGCCAATGTCTGGGAAGCCTGTCTCTATGAAACTTGTCCTCAAAGGTCTCTATGGTGTCCCAAGCAGAGTGTTTGAGTGGAGACTAACTAAGTGAAACATGTGAATTGTTTCGAGCTCCGCGGGTGATACCGTGAAGATAAAGTGTCTGGACTGCGATTCTGAAGCGGTTTTAAGCGATGACGATTGGAGTGTCGTATGCACTCCTTGCGGTGTTCGGATAACTTATTATGAGTACGTTCGGAAGCAGGTCGCCAAGATGGCCGAGACTCAAGACGTTTCGAGTGGATGCTCAGCTGGTTGTCGAAATAGTTGCGCTCCTAAACAGTTTCAGTAAGCAAAAGCCTTATGCGGAAGACAAGGCTAAGGTCAAAAAAGAATTCAAGGGCAAGGGAACGCTTGCGTCTCCTCGCTTCCAAAATGGCTTTGAAGATAACATTGCAGGGCAGATTGACGCCAATAGTCTAGTCTTAGCCATTAATTGATTTATGGTTAGGTGTTGCTGGAAGATTCTAATCGCATTTCTGGAGTTCCTTGCGTCAATACATGGATCAAAAGCCTCAGGACGCATAATTCTTCATTGGTGACATGCTTCCGGAGGTAATCTTCTATTTTGCGCAGCAGTTCTACAGCCTCAGCTTGATCGTCATTGGCGATAGCGTTCCTTAGAGCTGTTAGGCGTAGCCGTACCTCCTCATGCTCCTTCAAGAGGATGTTGATTAGTCTCTCGAAGTCAAGTCGCGGAGCCAGCGTGACGCATCCATTTTTCATACATATGTCTCCCAAGCGGCGCAGACGCTCCTAGTATCATTAAGGCAACGAAGACTGAAATCGGAATAAAGAGGCCAGCAATCATTATCCAACGCTAACGGCCCATCAAAGTAACTCGCGATTAGCCAGTTAGCTTCCTCTTTCTTTGCTCCATCTGCATATACTGAGGTGGGGTTTGTTGAGACAAATCCAACAGGGAGGATGACAATTACGTCAAACGCGAGATGCATTTTCGTTGGCTCGAATCTGTTCAATAGCATACTATACTCGCATCCTACTGTCCGATCTTCCTGCGGATCCTAGGTATCAGGAGCGGCGACGAAATTATGGTGGACAGCACGAAGGTCCACACCGAGCCTAGGTATATGTCAGTTGGAGAATATTGTGGATTTGCTGAGGTAGCCAAGTAGAAGATAAGCGTAGCCGCCGAGGAGGCAAGGAGGCAACTCCCCAACATTGCGGCTCTAACCCTAAGATTCCACATTCTAATCACGCCTCGACAATCTTCACCCTATAGCGTTTGAGCGTAAGCGAGCTGAGCGTCACCGAAACAGAGCTGATGGCCATCAATAGTGCTGCCAGCTCAGGGCTTACCACAAAGCGCATTGAAGGGTAGAGCACCCCGACGCCTACGGGTACGGCTGCCGCGTTGTAGAAGAAGGCCCAAAAGAGGTTCTGCTTTATCTTCCTGAGGGTCCTTCTGCTGATGTCTATGGTGGTCACAACATCCCTTAGGTCATCTTTTATGAGGACGATCTTCCCTGCCTCCATAGCGACATCTGTCCCGCTCCCCAAGGCTATGCCGACATCTGCCTGCGTTAAGGCGGGGGCATCGTTAATTCCGTCCCCTACCATGGCAACCTTCTTTCCTTCGTTCTGGAGCTTCTTGATCTCCTCAGTCTTATCCCCCGGCAACACTTCTGCGAGAACTTTCTGAACACCCAGTTGTCTGGCTACTGCCTTTGCAGTTCTCTGGTTGTCTCCTGTGAGCATTATGACTTCTGTGCCCATCTTTTGAAGAACTTTGATTGCAGCCGCAGAGTTCTCCTTTAAGGTGTCAGCTACGGCGATTATTCCAACAGGCTGTCCCTTAATGGCCATTATCATGGCAGTCTTGCCCTCTTCTTCGAGGAACCTGAGTCTATCCTCCAAGTGCTCATAGTTGATGTTGGAGGAACTCATCAGCTTCCTGTTACCGACAAGCACTTCTTCTCCATGGTAAGTTACCTTAACACCATGCCCTGGGATGGCTTCAAAGCTTTCAGGGTCGGATATCTCTATGCCCAGCTCCTGAACGCGTCTGACGATAGCCTGAGCAAGAGGATGCTCTGATCTCTTCTCAGCCACAGCAACCCATTGCAGGAAACTCCTTTCATCCAAGGGCCCCGGATTAGTTGATATAGTCTTTGGAATGCTTACAAAGACATCTGTAACCGAAGGCGTACCCCTAGTTAGAGTGCCTGTCTTATCGAAAACGATAGTCCTTATCTTAGTAGTAAGCTCTAAGGCATCTCCTCCTTTAACCAATACTCCATGCTCAGCCGCCTTCCCAGTTCCAACCATTATGGCCGAAGGGGTTGCCAAGCCTACTGCGCATGGACAGGATATTACAAGCACGGAGATTGAGATGATCAGAGCAAGCATAGATGGAGCCAGAAGAGTCTTTGTCCATAGGAAGCCGTTAAAGACCAAGCCTTCAGCCGGCACGTAGAACCAGTTATACCCATAGAAGAACCAGAATAGGAAGGTTCCCAAAGCTAGGATGTGGATGGCTAGGATGAAGTGCCCGGCGACAATGTCTGCCAGCTTTTGGATTGGGAGTTTGCTTGTCTGAGCCTGCTCAACGAGCTTGATTATCTGGGACAGAGCGGTATCCTTGCCTACTTTTGTTGCCCTGAACTTTATGAAGCCAGCCTTGTTCACAGTGGCGCCGATAACTTCATCCCCCGCCTTCTTGTCTACAGGCATACTTTCTCCGGTAATCATCGACTCGTCGACGGAAGTGTATCCTTCCATAATCCTCCCATCTACAGCGATCTTCTCCCCTGGTTTCACAAGAACCAAGTCCCCAACCTGCACATTATCTATAGGGATCTCCAATTCCTTGCCGTCTCTCTCCACCCTAGCGGTCTTGGGCTTCAAACCCATGAGCCTCCTGATAGCCTCGGAGGTCTTTCCTCGTGTTACAGCCTCAAGGTATCTTCCCAAGACTATGAACGTCGTGAGCAGCGTGGCAGTCTCATAGTAGGATGCTCTGGTGCCTAATTCTATTCCGAGAAAGGATATGCCTACACTTACACCGTAGGCAGCGCCAATTCCCGTAGCGTAGAGAAGGTTCATGTCTGTAGCGCCATGTCTGAGCCCTCTGAAGGAATTGGTGAAGAACTGTCTCGCCGGCCCAAGGATCACTATCGTGGTCAGGGTGAACAGGAGGTATTCGTTCGAAAAAATCTCGGGAAGCGGTAGGTAGGTGAGAAGATATTCTCTGAATGCGCCGAGCATGACGATGGTGCCTATCGGCGCGGATATGATGAGGTTGATCATCTGCTTTCTGATATCCTTCTTCCTCTCAAGCTTCTCCCTATCCTCAGCCGCTTCGGATTCGCTAAGCTCCGATGCAGCGTAGCCGACTTCCCTGACAGATCTGAGGAGTTCGGGCATCTTCGTGTCTGGAAGGTATTCGACGGTAGCTTTCCCTAGTGCAAGGTTGACCGATGCTGCGACGACGCCATCGACACCTTTCAGTGCGCCTTCAACTTTTTGGACACATGAGGCACAAGTCATCCCCTTGACTTGGAGCATGATTTGGTCAAACAGCACTCTGTAACCTACATCGCTTACGGCCTTCCTCATCGTTTCTACAGTGACCTTATCGGGATCATACTCAACTTCTGCCTTAGCAGAATTAAAGCTGACTGAAGCATGTTGAACACCATCAAGGCTGCTCAGGGCGTTCTCTATGGTTGCTTCGCATGAAGCAGAGTGCATCCCGCCCAAATGCAACGTAATCTTCTTTGTCGGCATCTTTCATGTAACCCCCCTTTCTGAGTTCTTAATCCGTAGGTCGAGACCCCGAATCGCCTTCTGCCACTCTCTGCTAGCCCTGAGCCAAAGTACGACATGTATCGCTGGACACATAGCCAGCGCTGCAAGAAGACTCCAATGAGGGAGCCCTAGAAGCAAAAGCAGCACAGTTAATGCTAATGGTCCTGAGAAGCAGAGAACTTCAAGGATCCCCTTTCCAGTCATTTTTCCCCCTCTCTATGGTCGTGAGAGGAATGCCCGTGACCGCCGAAGAAGTGTAGAAGTGGGCAGAGAGCCACTACGGCGAACAGAAGAAAGGACTTGTCAACAGCTAGACCTAAAAGCAATAGTGCAGCCACTACAGCCCCAATTAGAACAGCCTTCCTGCCTACCATCTACTTCATTGATGCTTAGATGCTACGAAGTATAACCCTTCGTATTTACATATGTTAACCCTATTCGAACAGCACCAAAACTATCTCACGAACCTCTTATCATATTTATCGAATTTCAATCTACATTTTACAATCGAAAAGGAGAACGTTTATCTTCAACTATCTCAATAAGTGTAAATTCTTTAACAGAATTTTGACAGGCTGGTCACGGATCTCAGAGTAACCAGTTACCCAAAATTTCTAATTCTCCTTCGCAAAGCAAAGGAAACCTGAACCACCAAACGGGCTTGGTTTGGACCCCCGCACACTTGGAACACAGAGACCCGTCGGCGCCTGAAAGGAATCCGGTATATGGTTATGAATTCATATGATCATCAATAGTTCCCGGAAAGATGGGGATGTTCGAGAGTAGGGCTAAGGGCGTCTGTGAAACATTCCGCAAAGCGTTCCAGCACTATCCCTGGGACTACATTCTACTGATTTTGGTAGCATGGATTATCCCGGCAGCCTACGGTCTCCTGAACCGTTATTTCATCGGATATATGTCATATGAGAGCGTAGTCGTGAACCAGTCCTACGAGGCCGTGGAGGTCGCCCTTGAGGTACTCCTGGAGATGTTCCCCTTAGCAGTCCTCGTACTGGTCGCCTGGGAATTCAAGAACAAAGAGTCTGCGACACGTATTGTCAAGACCGCCTAATTATGCAACTGATCATCACACTGGCCTTCATTGCTTTCCTCACATTCTTCTCGAGCTCGTTCATAGACTGGATAAACACCTCTGCGGAGGCTCAATCACTCGCGTTGGATTATTTCCGGATACGGGCTCTGGCCATGCCGTTCCAGGCAATGAGTACAGTTTTGATCGTTGTCATCAAGTCAATGCGGAAGGGCTGGCTAGCGGTCTCGCTGGCGGGCATAGGTTTGTGCATCAACTTCACCCTGGACACCGTGTTTATTTCCAATTTCCCATTCTCCCTGAGATTGGGGTTGATAGATTCCGCATGGGATAACGTGACGGCTAATCTCTTGCTGTTTCTGATTTCCGGAGCCATTTTCTGGTGGCTCGTCCGGAAGGAGGTAATCATCGACCTGAAGGTCGAGAAGGATGTGGCGAAGTCGATATTCAGAATCGAGCGATGGACTGGCTTGGAGTCGCTTGTGAGGAATGCGGGTTACATCATAGGCGTCATAGCAGTGGTTAACTTCATCGGCAGTAGCGAGGAGAGCGCGATCGGAGGCTACAATACAGCTATCTGGGTGATGTGGGCTATCACTTTGATCCCTGTCCTCGCGTGGACTGAGGCGACAAACGTAGCTGTCGGGAATGCTTATGGCAAAAAGGATTACAGGGGGATGCAGGACATCCAGAAAGTTTCAATCCTCATCGTCCCGTATATCCTATTCTCGATAGGATCGTGCCTGAAATCGTTCTTCATAGGCACTGGGAGGCCGTTCTGGATCTTCTTCACATCAACGATAGTCAACATTATGATTTACGTCCCGCTGGGCTTGATGGTCAAGTCGTCGATGATTGAAATATCGTACTACGATTTCCTGATAGTCACCAACGTAGTTTTCGTGTTGGATTTCATTATTACTCTGGTTTTACTATGGCGTTACGGTTATAGAATGTTGCCTTCATTGCAGGGTGATGCGCCTTTTACGTAACGCGGATTGGAGTATCATTTGCATTCCTTGCGGAGTTACAGTAACGTATGCTCAGTATGTTCAGAAACAGGTCGCCAAGATGGCAGATCTTGAAGGCACGTCCAGTGGATACTCAACGCAATGTCGAGCAAATTGTCACCACCACCCATAATCCGAATATCTGTAGGCCGGTATTGTCTTCGGAAACCTTTGATCAGGTTGAATATCTGTTCGGTCTGATTCCCATTCACGGCGAAATCCTTACAAACAGAAAATCATCTCTATGTAACGTTGCAGATTGTAAATAACCACCTATTCTAACCCGCTTTCCCATATACGCAGTGAAAGCGAGATTATGGCCCATGCGCAAAAAGTAATCGAGATTCGAGCCGGCCCTACGGAGGTTTTCGCCCATATGGACGATATACGTAACGTGGGGTGGCACATGGAAGGCAAGCGCTCTATGCCCATGATGGGAGGCAAGCTCAGACTCGAGAGATTGTCTGAGAGCCCGACCGGGGTTGGCGCAACATATCGTTGGTACGGTAGCGTCATGGGGATGAAGGTTGACTTCACCGAAGTTGTTACAAAATATGTTGGAAATAGGGAGAAGATTTGGCGAACCATTGGAGATCCGAAGATTATCATAATGTCCAGCTATGAAATGCGACTAAAGCTGAATCTTACGGATTCTGGAACGCAAGTGGTCTTCGAAATAGATTACGAGCTACCGCACACTTGGTATGGAAAGATATTCGGAAAGCTGCTTGCTGGGTGGTACGCGGAATGGTGCCTGCGTAGAGCGTGTGAGGACACAAAGCAAATCTTGGAGTCTGCTGGCGCTAAACCAGTCTGCACAGATTCGAGAGAAACAATACCATCCTCCTTGACACACCGTGCTTGAGAGCTAACAACACGCCAAGCGAAGGCACTCGTCTACGAGAGGGAGATGACTATGAGAAAACTGGAAATTGCTTGGAGAATCCTGTTCGTTGCAGCTCTAGTGGATTTGGTATTGGGCGTGGGTACACTGCTCCTAGAATCATCCTTTGTGACATTGGCTCAAGAACTCAGCATGGAAGAATTCACTGGACTCAGGCTTGAGGAACTACGAGCACTTGGTCCAAACCTTTTCCCTTGGATAGGATTTGTATTCAGATCATGGAGCGCATTCGTTATTGGCTCCAGCATCTTAACAATGGGAATAGCGGCAAAAGCCTATCACAAAGGTGAAAGATGGGCATGGTTTACCTTAGTGATTGCGCATGTACCTACTTGCCTAATCTACTTATCGATCAGCATATTGCTTCAGTCGAGTTTCTTACTATTCATAGGCATAGTGGTTCTTGCATACCTAGTTGGGTTATTTCTGCCGACAAGAGAATTTCTTGGTGGTAAACAACTATGAAAGATAGAAGCTACTGGAAGAGCTGTTACGTCCTTGAGACAAACGCGGATGAGATTGAAAGAGAAATCAAACTGACAAACTTCGCTTCACGCGCCAAGAATCTTGAATTAGTGCACTTCGAAAAAGGGAGAAATGCTCCAAGCATCTTGATTTCTCAAGGGTCAGGCGGCCATCCATACGTGTTCGCCGAACTAGGCTATCTCATGCACTTGAAGAGATACAATGTTTTCATAATGCCGAAACATGGAAGTAACACTGTCAATGAACTAGTGGATCGGCATCGAGACGCAATCAAGCATATTTCGAGCAACTTTAACGACCGAATAGGTGTATTCAGTGAAGGACTCGGCGGATTTGTAACCTTTTACTTGGCGTTGGATCATAGTCCCATGAGAAGCTTGGTATGCCAGAATTCTCCGGGCATACTAACAGAGAAAAAATTTCAGGAAGCATACATGAGAGTCGGAGCTTCTGCGAAAAGGAGGAAACAACTCCTTCCCCTAGTCAGAGTTCTGGCAAAACTGCTTCCAAAGATGAAACTTCCCATATCACTCTACCTGGACTGGAAAGAGCTGATAGACACAAAAGAGGAAAACAGGAAAATAGAGACGCGTCTAGTAGAGGGCTACATGAAGGATCCAGATTTTGATAGATGGTATACTCTTTCTGCAATCATGTCTCTCGTTTTAACGCCCCCGCCGAGCCCCATCGGGAAGCTAAGCATCCCAACGATGTTCCTTGTCCCCGTAAGAGGATGGACAGAGCCGTCTTACGTGAAAGACTTGTATAATCGACTTCCTCATATCAAGAGAAAACTAGTTCAGGTTGACGGAAGCGTTTACTGGATGTGCTCACATCCCAAAGACGCTACGGACATAACATGCGAATGGTTTGATGAGACATTGTAGTTCAAATATTCCTAACCACTTATCTTCAAATAATATCTAAAAATCATGTCTACCCAATCGCACTCAAGAAACATCTTATCCAAAACGATAGAAAAGTTCTGGAAAGGCTTTTAGACGCGGCTCATTCGGGGAGAAACTGTGACTCTAGTTGAAGGATAGTTTTGTTCAAAGAGATTTTCCGGTTGAAGAGTATAAGACTCGTAGCAAGAGAGCAATTGAGCTGATGGAGAAAGCGAGCCTAGATGCTTTAATGGTGACAGGAGACTTCACTTCATCTCTTAATTATAGGTATTTGAGCGGCCATCTGCCGCGTGACTACCAGTCCAATTTCTCTCGGCCTCATATCATGATCCTTCCCCGTGATGGAGACCCTGTCCTAATTGCGTATGTCTTGACTGAAAGAGACGCTCAGCTAGCATCTTGGGTCAAGGATGTCCGCGCGTATACTCAGCCTTTCTCCTTCGAAATAGTCAAGAAGGCAATACAAGACATGGGATTGCAGACAGCTAGGATCGGCGCAGAGCTAGGCGTAGAGCACAGAATGGCGATGCCATACGGCGAATTCGACAAGCTGAGAAAAGCTTTCCCTCAAACCAAATTTGAAGATGCTGCTGACCTGCTTTGGAGCATGAGGATGATCAAGTCTCCCCGCGAAGTAGAGTGCGTCAAGAAGGCTGATGAGATCAACATCGGCGCCCTGGAATACTGTTTCAGCCAGCTCCATGAGGGCGACACGGAGATCGATGCCGCCAAACACATCTTGACCTACATGGTGGAGCACGGCGCCTACAGGCCACCGGTGGCACAAGTCATAGTGAACTCCGGGCCTGAGTGGAGAACAGGATTTCTAGCCCCTAAAGAGAAGACGCTGAAGAAGGGAGACATTGTTTTCATCGACTCAGGGTGCATAATCAACGGCTACTGGGGTGAATTCAACCGCATGGCCTCCGTCGGCCCCGCGTCAGACAGACAGAAACGCAACCACAAGACCATTCTAGCTATAATGCAGACTACGATCAGAGAAGCAATCAAGCCGGGAGTCAAATGCAGCGACCTGATGAGGTTCTTCGTCAAACAGTACAGGGACAGGGGGATCGAACCCCCCTCATACTACGAATCTTATCCGTTCATGCATCTCTGCCACGGCGTAGGTCTTCAAGGCAGCGAACCACCGTTCATACGCATCGACAACGAGACGAGGCTTGAGCCAGGGATGGTTCTCTCAGTGGAAGCATATCTGAAAGATCAAGAAGTCTACGGCTCGGAGGAAGACGTGTTGATAACTGAAGATGGCTGCAAAGTCATGTCGAGAATGGATGAAAAGCTGTACGCCATATCTTAATTACACCGGTCCAACATGGTAGTTACAATGAGAGAAACGCTGATACTTACCGTCCAAGAAATCATGAGCCTAGTCTCCATGAAGAAGTGCATAGAGCTGCAGGAGAAAGCCTTCAAAGCTCTTGGAATGGGAAAGACCATCAACGCGCCAAATTCATGGCTCTTCGTTGACAAGCATCACGGTTACAATAAACTGATGGCATGCTTCATGGAAGGCGAAGGAGCAGACTATCAGGCCGTAAAGACCATCAGCAGCTACCCCAATAACTTGAACCACAACCTCCCCACGGTCTTAGGATGCCTCGCCTTAGTCGACCCCGTGACAAGCCTACCCATATGCTTCATGGACGCAGCGTACATAACATCCCTCAGAACCGGAGCAGGTGGAGCTCTTGCAACAAAACTCTTAGCCCGAAAAAACTCTGAAAACGTAGGCATCATAGGCACAGGGAACACAGCTGGCCCCACCCTACAAGGCATCCTAGAAATCTTCAACGGCCTCAAAAGAGGCAAAGTCTACAGCCGCAGCCCCGAAAGGCGGCAAGCATTCTGCTCAAAGATCAGCAGAGAATACTCAATCGACCTGAAAACCGTGGAATCAGGCCGCGAAGCAGTAGAAGGCGCAGACATCGTCATCACCGGCACAACCTCTCCAACTCCCATACTGCTTGACGAATGGGTCGAACCCGGGATGCACATCAACGCCATGGGGGTCAGAACCGAGATCGACCCGAAGATTCTGAAGAGAAGCAGAATCGTCGGCGATTCACTAACAACAGCAGTTAACGACGGAAAGTCACTCATGGCAATAAAAGCCAACATAATTTCAAGCAAAGATGTTTACGGAGACCTAGGCGACCTCCTACTGGGCCGCAAACCCGCTCGTGAGAACGGACAAGAGATCACATTTTTCGACAGTTCAGGCGTAGCCGTCCAAGACGTCATCGTGGCAGGATACGTATACGAAAAAGCTTTGCATCAAGGCATGGGGACAAAAGTCGATATGTTCAAAGGCGTAGAGCAGTTAATGAACCCTTGAACCTACTTAAAAAACTGCTTTGGGTTTCTGAGCGCTGAGAATAAAAATAAGCTTGCCTAAATAAAAGAAGCTGGGAGTGCAGCGGCTGGCTAACGCCTACTGCTAGTCAACAATTCGAACAGATTAGATGCTTTTATGGTATATCGGTGCAGATGAAGGTAACATCTTTAATCGACCTACCGGCTTGTCTATGAGCTATGTACCAATTCTAGTCAAAGCATGTTTCTTGAGAAGCTGCTCAATCTTTCTATTTCTCTCGAAGAATGTACTGGTATATGGGTAAGCAAGAAACAATAACGCATACGCTATGAGACCAGCAGTTCCGCATAGGATTTCACGTAATCCCTCTGTCTGAAAACTGCCCACTAAAGCTACGATCACCAAACCACCACAGCCTATGATTAGGATGACAATTCTATCACGTATCGATCGCATATTCGAGATAATCGTAGCATGAGCATCTTCTATCATATCTAACTCATCGGTCAGAGAAGTAAACTCTCTTGAGTTCTTTCTTAGACGGGAGGTCAGCTGGGCATCCGGTTGATTAGATAAATTCTGTGTTAGATCTATCAGAGACTCTAGTTTCTTCAGTAAGTTCGGAAACTGCTCAGAAATATATGCGTTTCTTGCTCTCTCCGCCCAGAAGATCCTTGCTTTTTTCATTCATTTTTGAAGTATACATCGTGTACCATCCTGCCACAGCTGTAACAACTGCTGCTGTAGCTCCTATCACCATGGGGCAAGGTAGCTAGTGTTGGCACAAATTGAATTTCTTCGAGTCATTTACAAAACTATTATACAAAATTGAAGTGTCTCCAACACAGGCTCAGGTTTTGAGGAAAAACTTAATTCCTGTATTACTTTCAAAATGATAAAGAACCTTGTCCATCTATCTCAAAGACAGTCGAAGCGACATCGGCGGAATACCCGTACAGGAATTTGAGTGGAGAGTCAAACGCGTCCGCAAAATGATGGCAGAAGCCAAAATAGATGCGCTTCTAATCGCTGATCCCTTCAACTACTTCTATTTTAGCGGCCATAAAGTCCCTTTGAATAAGATGCGACCATGGTTCATGATCCTCCCCCTCGACAAAGACCCTATTCTCATCGACTACAGCTTAGATGAACAATTTTCACGGGTCTACAACGAACAATACTCCTCCTGGATCTCCGACCGACGCTTCTACATCGATGTTCCATTCACTTCTGAGCTGGTGAAAGACTGGGGGCTCGGCAGAGCCCTCGAGGACCTAGGATTAGCCAACGGCGTCATTGGAGCTGAGCTGGGCGAGCATACGCGCCTTAACATACCCTACAACGACTTCAACAAGCTAAAGCAACAGCTCCCCCACGCGAAGTTCACCGATGCAAGCACTTTGATCTGGAAATGCCGCATGGTGAAATCTCAGTGGGAAGCATCCAACCTCAGGGAAGCTGTTGAAATCGGATGCAAATCCTGGAAAGAACTCTTCGAGACCTTAAAGATAGATGTAAGTGTCAAAGAGATCAACACCCGGTTACTGAAGCTCTACGTGGAAAACGGAGCCGACATCGATAATCCTGGCAGCCAAAGTGTCAAGGGTGCAAGAGGACCTAACAGCACGTTTCAGAAAGGAGACATCATGTATCTCGACGGAGGCTGCTACTACAAGGGATACAAAATGGACATAAGCAGAGAGGTGGTCTTCGGCGAACCCACTGGCAGGCAGCTGCAAGACCATGGGTTTGTCTGGGAATGCTGCAAGAAGATAATCTCCAATATGCGTCCGGGACTAAAGGTGTCGGACACCCATAGAATCTTCAACGAACAGCTCAAAGCCGCTGGGAGACCTCTAATGGACCCTGTAAAACGCATCGGCCACGGCATAGGCCTTGAAGCAAGTGAGCCCCCGTCCCTAAATGCTATCGATCAGACAGTCCTTGAGGAAGGCATGTCTGTAACACCTGAGCCACGCATCGAAACCCTTGATGGACTAATAGTAGCCGAAGAACACGTGTTAATCACATCATCAGGATGCGAAGTCCTCTCCAAACATTTGAGCAGTGAGCTTTTCAAAGCCCAGTGAGTATACTCTATTCTTTGAAGGCGCCCAGAGACGTATAAGTGAATTTCTTGCCGATATTGCGAGCCTTGGCCTCATCGTACACAACTTTGGCGACCACGGCGTCCTGGACCGTCATTCCCGTGGCAATATACAGAGTGACCTCGTTTTGCGTGGTTCGACCCTTCTTCTCTCCTGCAACAATTTCACCCATGGAAGCGTAGATCGACTTTTCATCCACCAATCCTTTTCGCATGGCGTCAGCCAGTGCACCTGTCTCCACCACTGACTTCAAATCAGATACCACCACCTTAGAGCCATCAAAGAAGCCCAAGTCGATCTCAGCCTGATAACCCACTGCGCTTACATGAGTACCAGCATTCAGATGCTTACGCAAAACCGGAGGCTTCTGAGCGTAAGTAGCAAGATACACGATGTCTGCTTTCCTTACAGCCTCTTCAGAACTGCTGCAAGGGGAAACCTCCAAGCCAAGGGATTCACCCATAGTCTTAGCAAAATCATCTCTGTGTTGCTTGGTCGGACTGTAGACAAATGCTCTCCTTATGCGCGGCCTAGCCTTCAACGTGGCAGTCAAGCCTGCCCTAGCTTGAACCCCAGAGCCAATCACAGCTACAGTCTCTGAATCTTCTCTGGACAAATACTTCACGCCAAGAGCCCCGTTGCCCCCCGTCCTGACTGCACTAATGTAAGTAGAATCCAAGACCCCTATCGGCACTCCAGTTCGAGGATCCAAGTATAGGATAAAACCTGCGACGCTTGGGATCTTGAAGAGTAATGGGTTGTCAGGGTAATCCATGCTCACCTTAGCTATCAGTATGTCGTCAACATCGTCAACGAAGCTTGCTTGCAAGAGAGCTGCTCCATGATGCTTGGGGACGAGCTGCCTACTCCTCGGAGCTAAGACAGTTTTCCCGTTGTGATGGAGCAGAAAACTCTTTTCAACCAGATCTGTAGCTTCATCCATACCCACGATTGATTGCGCATCCTCTGATGATAGGAAGAGAACCTCTGATGAGCTGGAGGCCATGACTAGTGGGAGACTCCTGCGGTTTATTTATGCGGCTCGGAGTCCAAGCTGCAAAACAGGTGGGATCTGATTTCGTTAGCTAGTGGCGGTATTCTTCCAGTATTTCTCCGATCTTCGACAAGCCGTCCATTAGAACATCGTCGCGCTGCGACAGGGTTATCCTGATGAAACCTGGGTATGGGCCAAAGCCTATTCCTGGGGCTACTGCTACTCCTTTCTTCTCCAGCAGCTGCAGGGCAAAGTCCATTGAGTCGATGCCGGGTTTGTCGATTCGTGGGAAGGCGTAAAGCCCTCCTTCAGGAGCATGGGACGATACAGGCATCTTTGACAAGGCTTGATTGGCCTTGTCAACTCTCCTCTTCATGAGCTGCACATTATCACTCAACGCTTTCTCATTTTCAAGAGCTTTCAGCGCGGCGAATTGAATAAACTCAGGGACATTGGTAAGCAGCAAAGATTGAACCTTGGACATGGATTTGATCATCTGGGGCGCTCCGATCGCATAGCCGATTCGAAAACCAGTCATAGCCCAGCACTTAGAAAAAGAGCCTATGAGAATGGAGCTGCACTTCGGCTCCCGAAGAATCGAGTAGTAGGGGGACTGGTAAACGTAGTCTGAATACACCTCGTCACTTATGACAGTCAACCCTTTCCTGATTGCAGTCTCCGCGACTTGCTGAATAGTCTCCTTGCTCAGCACCTTGCCAGTAGGATTGCTTGGGGAGTTGAGCACAATAGTGCCCACCTTCTGATCCAAAAGGGTGGAAATCTCTTCTTCAGAGGGGGTCCAACTGTCTTCAAGTCTTGTGTTAAGTGTAACATAGTCGCCCCCCACAAACTTAACGCATTCCCGGTAAGCAGGCCAATCCGGAGCTAGTATAGCAACCTTACCTGAATTCTTGAGGGCAGCTAGAAAGGAAAGGTAAAGCGCAAATCTGCCGCCCGGCGTGATTATGACATTATCGTGGGTGAGGCTAAGATTGTACTGCTTGTTCACGTATTCAGCCAAGGCATTTCTCAGCTGAGGTATTCCGGGAGCACTGCTGTAGCGGAGATAGCCCTCTTTTGCTGAAGTGTACATTGTGTCGATGACTTCTGTGGGAGGAAGAAAGTCCGGTTCACCTATTTCGAGATGAATCACCTTGCGGCCCTGCTTCTCTAGGTTCTTAGCCTTCTCGAACATCATTATATGGGGTTCCGCACTAATGCTCAATTCACTCTCCTATCACCCCATAAATAGGTGATAAACCTTCTGATCGACCAGCAAATATCTCATAACCGCTGAGTATAAGCAGGCCGATATGATCGCGTCTGCGTTATCAATTTATTAACCTCTTGCATCGGTAGATCACCTCAGATTTAAGATGCGGTTCGTGCTGAAGCACGCCTTACCAAAGAAGATCCAATATCTGAAACTCTTTGCAAGCATGGGGTCAGCTTCCTTCTATCTCTCTGTCAACGGGAGAAATGTTCAGTGGCTTGGCAGGATTGAGTCAGCGAGAAGCGAGAGACGATCATTTACAGACCAAGAATATGTTCGCTACAGAATGGATCACCCTGTCGACGAGATTCTAGCTGATAACGGGGAGGATATCGTAGTTAGAACCAAAGAAGGGGTTGAGGAGCAGTGGATGAGGCCCAAGTGGCTTCTCCGGCGCCGCAGAATCATGAATGGCAAAGTGCATACCCCGCAGGTCGCTACTGATGTTTAGCGTATCTTGGCATGTATGGAGTTGTCCTATTTGGAGCTGAGAGATATCGGATACACAGATTCCCAGAAAGAAAAGACCGACAGATACCTTGCTCAGGTCGAAGGAGCCCTTCACCGTGAACTTCAAAAGTATTCTGACTCACGGTTCCACGGCCCCTTGGCCTACGCAATAGAGGGAGGAAAGAGAATTCGGCCTCTAATACTTCTCTTCGCCGGTGAATCGGTGGGCAACAAGAGTGGAGACCTGTTTCCTGCCGCTGTTGCGGTAGAACTCCTCCACACAGAGTCCATCACTCACGACGACATAATCGACGAAGAGACCTCTCGGAGAGACCGTTTCGCATTCCATGTGAAGTATGGTTACGGCGCTTCTCTCTTGACGGCTGACTTTGTCTTCGGCATGATCCTTGATATTGCATCAAGATACGGCGATCCCAGGGTGGCGCAAGAACTGTCCACTGCAGCGTTGAGAATGTGTGAAGGAGAGCTGTGGGAGCTTAAGATCGACCCAAGTGTCTATAAGATCGGTAAGGAAGAATACATACAGATCATTTCCCTGAAGACCGCAGCCCTGTTCCAAACTTCAGCCAAGCTGGGAGCCATCATCGGGGGAGGAAGCAGAGAAGAGATCTCAGCCCTTTCCAGCTATGGCCTTCAACTCGGGATAGCATATCAGATCCAAGACGATTTACTGGACTGGGGAAAGGAGGGTAAGATCACCAGCAGCCTCGCGGTTAACTCAGATCAAGATAACGAGATCTTGCCCCAAATGAGGAAGATGGCCAGAAGCTACGCTACAAAGGCTAAGCATGATCTAAAAGCTCTCGAAGAATCCGAGAGCAAAAGATACCTAGAGGCTCTTGCAGAGTTCAGCGCGGAGCGGCTGCAGTAGATGCTGACAACAGGGCTGCACTAGCATTCTTAGCGAACTCGTAGATAGGCGCAGGATACAGGCCTGTGACGATTATGATCAAGGCTGCAGCAACCAGCACACCTGTCAACCCCATAGGCTCCTTTAGCCTTCCTGTTTCCTCAGGGTCATCTAGATACATGCGTTTTATCACCCAAGCGTAATAGCCTAGGCTGAAAGCGCTGTTCAGTATTCCTATTACTGCCAACCATCCTCCCCACCAAACCGTGCTACCTGCTTCAACAGCGGCTGAGAAAAGGACAAGCTTGCTCCAGAAGCCGTTCAGAGGAGGCACTCCTGCAAGACCTAGGAGAGCAATAGTCAAGGTAAAGGCGGTGACTGGCATTCTTAAGCCTAAACCACTGTAGCTATCCAAGTTCGATTTGACTAGTCTAAGGGATACAGCTGCTACTGCGATGAATGCCGCCGCCTGCATCACACCGTGTGTGAAAGAGTGAAACAGAACCCCCACCAAGCCCATAGGCGTGCTCTGAGCATAGGGAGATACAGCCAGTCCGACAAGGATGTAACCGGCTTGGGCGATGCTTGAGTACGCAAGCATCCTTGGAAGCATCCTCTGAGTCAACGCTGCAACATTGCCTAAAGTCATGGTGGCAACAGCGAGAATGGCGAAGATCGCTGACCACTCCAGTTGAAGGAAAGGTAATGTTACGATGAAGACCCTAATTGCGACGGCAAAAGCAGCCTTCTTGGTGGCTGATGATAAGAGTGCAGCAACAGTCGGAGGAGCGCCTTCATAGGCGTCAGGTATCCACATGTGGAAGGGTACAACAGACATTTTGAGGCCAAACCCTGCTACCAAGAGAGCTAGGGCAAGTATGGCGATGGGGTTGAGTTCTGGTGCAAGTTTTTGGAGAGCTGTGACTGCCGTGGCGATATTTGTCGAGCCTGCTAACAGGTATACTAGTGATAATGCGTAGAGTAGGACTCCTGAAGAGAAGGCTCCCAAGATGAAGTATTTCACAGATGCTTCTGTGGAGTCAGGGTCTCTCTTCCTGAAGCCTGTGAGCATGTATGTTGGCAAGCTCATCAGCTCCCATGCTACGATTATCATCAGAAGGTCAGCTGCGAAGGACAAGAGGACCATTCCTATAGCAGTGAAAAGCAGGAGCGCGTTGTAGGCCGCGGAGTTGCCTATGGTCTTCACGTATTCTATAGATGCTGCGGCAACTAGGGCGGATACGATCAGCACCACTATGCTGAAGAAGACTCCGATCAGGTCGTTCCTGAAAACTGGGTGAGATGCAGTCAGACTGTAAGCAGGAGAGATCTGTGTGATCAGTATCAGGCCGATTGACGCGATTATTGCTGCAAGGGCGATGTAACCTGGCAGGGTTTTCCTAGACTTTTCGCCTAATACAGCTTCGGCGACTAGTATGAGGAGTGCTGCGCCCGCGAGTATCCCGGTCAAGTAGATAGGCAGATCCGTGGCTAGGCGCCTCCGAGGGCAGCTATCAGTGATCTGGACAGCGGGTCAACGACATTGAGGAGGAGAGATGGGAAGATCAGGAGCAAGATGAGCGGAATCAGGTAGAGCGAGAGGGTTAAGGCTGAAAACCTGTTCATATCGTGGTGATGCACCTCTTCTTTGGGCTGAGACATCACTGTTCTTCTGATTACCCACATGAAGTAGCCAGCTGTAAGCCCCGGAACCAAGACGACTATTGCATATCTGGGGTCTAAAGAAATGGCGCCAACGATGACCATGTATTCGGATAGGAAGCTGCTGAAGGCAGGTGCACCCATACCCGCCAAGGCAGCTAAGATCACAAGAGTAGCTGTTCTGGGCATGGTGAATCTGAGACCCCTCAGTATAGTTACGTCCCGGGTGCCTGCCTGCTCATGAATGTAGCCTGACAGCATGAAGAGTAGACCTATTGCAGCGGCATGGTTGAACATCTGGAAGATCGCTCCTGAGACGCCGTACAGGTTTCCTGTGAATCCGCCTAGGAGCACGAATCCCATGTGGTTTATGCTCGTCAATGCAATCATCCGTTTGAAATCTTTCTGCACTATTGCTACTAAGGCGCCGTAGAACATGGTAAGAATGCCGAAGGAGATGAATACCCACGCGTACTGTTTGGAGATTTCAGGCAGTATCTGCAAGTTGACCCTGAGGAAACCGTAGCCTCCCATCTTCAGCATGAGTCCTGCCAAGAAGACGCTGATGGGTGCGGGAGCCTCCACGTGGGCATCGGGGAGCCATGTGTGGAAGGGGACTACCGGTAACTTCACTCCGAAGCCTGCGAAGGTCGCTATTGCCACTAAGCCTTGCAGCCACGATGGAATCTTCCCGGTCAAAGCCATGCGAGCGAGGTCGGGAATGTTGAAGGTGCTGGGGCTAGTGAAGAAGTAGAGGCCTAGGAAGCCTAGGAGCATGACGGCGCTCCCCACATAGGTGAACAAGATGAACTTCATGGCAGCGTATTTCCTCCTGGGACCGCCCCAAATCCCGATGAAGAAGAACATGGGGATCAGTACAAGCTCCCAGAACACGTAGAATAGGAGGAGATTAAGAGAAGAGAAGACGCCTATCACTGCGCCCTCGAAGATCAATATCAGAGCATAGTACTCCTTGATTCGGATAGTGATTAGGTCAAAGGAGCCGAAGACCACCAACACCGTAAGTAGGGCTGAGATGAGCACCAGTGGAGCGCTGAGCCCGTCTACGCCTAGATAGTAGTCTACTCCGCTGAACGCAGGTATCCAGCTTATGGGGCCCTCTACGAAACTGTAGTTGGCCCCCGCTCCTGATTGAAGGATGTTGGCGAAGACGCTTAACGATAGAGCTAAGGTGATTATTGACACTGCTAGGGTGAAGCCTTTGACCGCCTTTGTACCTACTTTCCCAAGGAGGTAGGCTACTGCCGCGCCGATTATCGGGACAAATATCATCAGCGAGAGAAGCATTCAATTCATCTCCGATCCCAGAGCCAGAACCGCCAGAATCACGATTATTATGCCTATCACGAAGATAAAGACATACTGCTCTGTTACGCCGCTCTGAATCCTTCTGGCAGTTCTTGACATTACTGTTCCAGCTGCAGCTGTGCCATTGGCGAACCAGTCGATGATGTTAACATCGATCCAGTTGCCCACTGATGATACGGCGATAGATGAGCTTGCTGCCGCGCCGCTAAGCCTATCAATGACGCCAGTCTCAAAGACTTTGAATAAGCCTCTGCCGATGGTGACGGATGGATAAACGAAGACCTTGTAGTAGAGAGCGTTGATGTACCAGCGGTTCTCCAAGAACCGGTAGAGGGCTGCCAAGAATCCGCCTGAGACTAATGATGAGGGATCAGCCGTTCTTGCGATATAGTATCTGTACGCTGGAAAAGCGCCTACGCCTAATCCGGCAATGCTGATGCCTAAAGCGACAAAGTTGAGCTTGAAGCCTTCTTCCTCAACGTGCAGCTCGAAGACCTTCTCCAAAGAGCTGCCTGCAATACTGTGCAAGGCACCCTCGAAGAATGGCCCGGTCAGACCGATAGCAACTGTTGCGACTGCGAGTATAGCGTAGGGGAGCCACATGACACGTGGTGCTTCATGGATATGGTGGCCGTGCTCCTCCAGTTTCTCTAGGTGGTGGCTGGGCTCACCGTGGAAGATCATGCCTATCATCCTGAAACTGTAGAAAGCAGTGATGAAGACTGTTGCACTGGCAAGTATTGTGAGTGGCACAGCAGAAGGAGTGTTAACTGAAAGTGTAGCGCCGAGGATAGCGTCTTTGCTCCAGAAGCCGCTGAATAGCGGTACCCCTGCCAGTCCAGCTGCCGCTAAGAGCATCGAGATGTATGTTATTCTCATACTCTTCCTGAGACCGCCCATCTCGTTCATGTACTTGGTTTCAGTAGCGTGAATCAAAGCTCCTGCGCCCATGAACATGGCTGCTTTGAATATGGCGTGGCTTGTAAGGTGGAAGAAACCTGCCACGTAGCCTGTTGCAAAATCCGCTACAAGTCCAGCGACACCCATGCCGAGCATCATGTAGCCTATCTGAGAGACAGTAGAGTAGGCCAGAACCTTCTTCACTTCTTTCGCAACCATGGCTTGAGTAGCAGCCAGAAAAGCTGTGAAAGCCCCGATCCAAGCAATAGCCTCAAAGAAGCCTGTTACTCCTAAGCCTGACCCGGCACTGTAAAAGATTGGCCCGGCCCTAGCCATCAGGAAGACCCCTGCCTTCACCATCGTTGCCGCATGAATTAGGGCCGAGACTGCTGTTGGGCCGGCCATCGCGTCTGGGAGCCACTCATGCAGCGGGAATTGAGCTGACTTCCCAATGGCTCCGCCGAAAATGAGCACACCAACAGGTATCAGGAGTCCCATGGCGGCGAGGCTTGAGGCCCACTGTTTGTTCTCTGCTAGATGAATAAAGTCGAAGGTTCCTGCTACAGAGTAGAGGATCAAGAGTCCGATCAAGAAGCTGATGTCGCCTATCCTGGTGGTAATGAAGGCCTTCATGCCAGCGTGAGTTGGTGAATAAGCTTGAGGCACTCCCCAGACCGTGTGTCCTGGGGTGCCGACCCAGTGTTTCTCTTCATCTCTGTTCCAGAAACCTATGAGTCCGTATGAGCATAGGCCTACGCCCTCCCATCCGAAGAATAGTTGGAGGAAGTTGTCTGATAGGACGATGAGCTGCATGTTGCCGATGAAGAAGTTCATGAAGAACCAGTATCTTGTGAGACTTGTTTCGTCTTTCATGTAGCCTATGCTGTAAACCATGATGAGGAAGCTGATCCATGCCACTATGTTGGCCATGAGTACTGCGATGGGGTCAGCTAGGACGCCTGCCGTGATTTTCAGCGCGGGTATCCATTCTACTTGGTGGTGGATGACGTTTCCGCCTAGTGCGGCGGGGAGCATCGATGCGGCTAAGAGAGCTGAGAGAAGGGAGACTGCTACTGCGAAGTAGTTTCTAGCTTTGTCTCCGGCTTTAGCGATCAGGGGAGTCAGTATGGCACCAAGCATGGGTATGAACCATACTAGCCAAGGTGTGAGAGTTTCGAAGGTTAGTTGAGCTGCTTCATAAGTCATTAGTTAATCACCCTGGTAGTATGCTGGACACAAGCGGTATGATCCAGTCTGTAACATAGCTTGGAAGTATTCCTAGGATGAGCGTAACTGTGGCGAGGAAGAGTAACGGGATCGTCACCGTGGGGCTTGCCTCCTTTACGTCTTTGAGTTCTTCTGGGAGTGAGCCGAAGAAGATCCGTTTGACAGTCCATAGGGCGTAGCCTGCTGTTAGAGCTGTGGAGGCCAGTGCGGTGACTGCTATTGCGTAGTAGATTGGTGCGCCTATCTTTGTGGCGGTGGCAAGGGAGCCGCTGAAGATCATCCATTCAGACTGGAAGCCGTTGGTTGGGGGTACGCCCATGATGGCTAGGAAGCCGATCATGGCTGCGGTTGTAGTCAAAGGCAGTTTGCTTCCTAGGCCGCCCATTTTGCTTATGCTTCTGATTCCATGTGCTTGGAGGATTATTGTTCCGGCGGTCATGAAGAGTATGGCTTTTCCTGTGCCGTGGGTTACGAAGTGGAAGACTGCTCCGGAGACGCCCATGGATGCTGCGCTCGCTATCCCGAAGATAATGTAGCCCATCTGGCTGACGCTTGAGTATGCGAGGAGGCGTTTGATGTCGTCTTGGGCGAAGGCCATAAGTCCGCCGTAGATCATTGTGATTAGGCCCCATATGGCCACTGCCAGAGCTATTGTGTGGTAGGAGCTGGGTAGTATGAAGATGAGTATTCTGATCAATGCGTATCCTCCTATCCCGATCATGGCTGGGCTCAGAAGGGCGCTTATCGGAGTCGGTGCCTCTGCGTGGGCATAGGGAAGCCAGATGTGAAGACCGAAGGCTGCTAGCTTAACTGCTAGGCCTATGGTTACTGCAGCTGCGACCCATACTCTGATGCCTTCAGGCATAGAGGATTCACGGATAGCTTCGATGTTGAACTGGCCTGTTGTCAGGCCGATGGTGAGTATTCCTGCAAGAAGGATCAGGGCGCCTACGTGGGTCCATAGGAAGTACATGAATGAGATTCTTCCCCTGTCGCCGTAGCCGAATTCGGCGATGAGGATGAATGAGGGTATGAGCATGAGTTCGAAGAAGATGTAGAACTGGATCAGGTTTGTCGCTAGGACTGTTCCAAGCATGCCGGAGGCGTAGAGCAGGTAGAGCATGTAATACAAGCCTAATTTGGATTTGAAGGTCTGTTCGCGGGCCTCGCTGCTTAGATGCTCTGTCTGCTCTTCTATGCGGTGGGACATGTAGGGGATGGAGTATATCGTCAGGGCGGTGCATAGAAGATAGATGGTTAGGGCGAAGGGTATGCTGAGGCCGTCAGCCTTCAACCCGAAGATACCTATGGGGTTCCATGAGTACTGTTCGATGTATGTGGCGCCGGGCAGGGTAACTATGAGAAGCATTAGGGTGGAGTAGACCATGACGGCGAAGCTGAGCCATCCTGCAGCCTTTCCGCTTCTTCTTCCAATGTAGTAGATGAGGGGCGACAGCACGATGGGTAGGAAGACCGCTTGCAAGAGATTGGTCATGTCTTGTTGCCGCCTAGCTCTTCAGGTTCTTAAGCTCCTGCACGTCGACTTCTTGGTGGACCCTGAACGCGGAGATTATGATCGACAGACCCACTGCAGCCTCGGCAGCAGCAAGAGCAATGGTGAATAACACGAAGGTCTGCCCGACCGCGCTTGGTTCACCCAAGTAGCGCCAGAACGCAATGAAATTCAGGTTTGCAGCATTGATCACTATTTCCACCGCGAAGAGCAGCCTGACCGCGTTTCGCTTGGAGACAAGACCGTACACACCTATGGAGAATAAGACCCCTGACAGAAGCAAGTAGTTGAACAGTGGCTCCAAACACTATGCCCCCCCTTTCGGCATCCGCCTATTCCTTCTCCACCTTGGACAAAGTTAGCGCCCCGACGATGGACGCTGTCAAAACTAGCGCGAGTACAAGAAGGACAGGCCAATAGGCTGAAAGTATCTGATCGCCGATCACGCTAATGCTAGATACGACGTTTTCCTTACCTGTAGAGTTGATGAACCCAGATTGATAGGCTAGGAACCCGAAGCCCAAAACTATGGCTAGGGCACCTGCGACACCCGGTATCGCAACTTTTTCACCGATCTGCATCCATTTTTCTCTCCTAACCAGCATTATTGTGAAGAGAATGAGAACAACAACTGCTCCCACGTAGACAGTTATCTGGAACGCTGCTGGAAACGGAGCGTCGAGCAAGATGAATAGCCCCGCCATCCCCGACAACGATAATCCTAGAGCTAGGGCACCGTAGATCAGCTCCTTAGCCTCAAGAGCTAGGATAGCACCGATGACAGTTATGACGGACAATGCGATGAATGCGGGGTCAGCCATGGTGAGCCTCTCCTTTCTTCTCGTCGAAGATTACTGTTACCCCTTTCTCTTTAGGTGGAGGGATGGACAGTTGCTTCGGAGTGAATACAAGTGATCTCCTGTCGTAACCGCATAGCTCATAATCATTGGTCTCAAAGAGCGCGTAGAATGGGCATGCATCCACGCAGAAGCCGCAGAAGACGCATCGACCATAATCGATCTGTGGGAAGATGCTCTTCTTGTTCCTAGGCCACTGGCCTTCAATCGGCACCATTTCAATAGCCATGGCTATGTTTTCGCAGGCTAGGGAGCACAGCTGACAGCCAGTGCACTTATCCATGTGGAGGAGATGCCGGCCCTTGAAGCCTGAGATGCCTACTTGGGTCTTGGGGTCATACAGATACCCTTCGCCTTCAAACTCGAGCTTCTGCTCAGGATATCTAAAGGTGAAGCGACGCTTGAAGAGATGCTGCACCCCTGAAGCAAAGGCGTTCAAAGCACGTATGATTGCACTCATTGCATAGAATCACCTAGGGACAATACCGAGCTGAACCACGACTATGGCTATAAATATGTTGACGAACGCCAAGAACAGCAAACGACCCCACCCTGCCTTCAGCATCAGGTCGATCCGAATCCTAGTCATAGTACCTCTTGGAACCATCATTAGAACCATCACTGCCAATGTCTTTACGGTAAACCAGATCACAGCATTCGCCTCAGCCATCTCAGGCGGAAGTATCTGAGGCCCATACCATCCGCCAAGATAAAGCGTGGTGAACAGTCCTGCAAGGGCATAAAACTTCACGTACACGGCTAGCTGGGTTACTCCGAACAACATGCCTGACATTTCAGTCATCCAACCTGCTACCAGCTCAGGCTCAGCTTCGGGCAAGTCGAAGGGAATTCTCTCCAGTTCAGCCATCAGCGCGATAAAGAATACGATTGCCCCCAGAGGCTGGACTAGCAGAAACGGGATCGAAGATTGCGTCTCAACTATCTTGACAAGGTTCAGCGACCCTGCTAGAACCGCAACCCCAAGAGCTGAGAGAAGAAGAGGTATCTCGTAAGACACCATTTGGTGCAGCGCCCTTAGTCCGCCCAAGAAGGGATATTTGCTGTTGCTAGCCCAGCCTGCAACCAAGGCAATTATCGGAAAGAAGCTCATAATAGCGAATGCCACTACTAGCCCAACATCAAGATTGGTGACCACCCACTGCTTGCTGACAGGTACGATGGCCAACAACGCTCCGCCTACAGCCATCGCTGCGAACGGAATGCACCAGAAGGCAAGTTTGTCAGCCCGCCTAGGGATGATGATCTCCTTGGCAATGAGCTTGAGAAGATCTGCGATAGGTTGGAGTACTCCTTCGAACTTACCAGCGTAGAGGGGCCCGACTCTGAGCTGCATTTTGGCCAGCAGCTTCCTCTCGATCAGAATCGCGCCTGTAGCTATCAGTGCTGCCCAAGTGAAGCCTGGGAAGACTGCTATTTTGAAGAAATCAGTTTTCATGAACTCTGTCATTATGGGTATACTCTTGAGTGGGTCAGCTAGAGCAGCTAGGATGTCGTTGACCCCTATAGGCCCGGGGATCATGATTCCTATGAGACCCATCATGCTTGGGAGAACAATGAAGATCAGGGGGAAGATGACTAGGGGGGAGAAGACCAGAACCCAGAAGACTATCTCCAACACGCGTTTGATAAAGTCCTCGAAGTTTTCAATAGGCATCTACTTGTCAGCCTCCACAGGCCAGTAATCTAAGCCCCAATACACGGTCGGCATATCAGCTAGGTGTACCCCCTTCAGGAGGTACGGGATGGCAATAAGATTCCTAAACGAGGCCACATTCATCTTCAGTCTGTAAGGATAGTTCCCCCCGTCA
The DNA here is from genome assembly GCA_016184315.1 of Nitrososphaerota archaeon. GTDB lineage: Archaea > Thermoproteota > Nitrososphaeria > Nitrososphaerales > JACQRY01 > JACQRY01. The sequence continues at coordinate 52,758 of JACPCU010000011.1, read as the reverse complement.
CTAACGATGTAGTAAGCCATGGCGCCCCGGGCAGCCTCAGTCCGCGCATAGGCTTCTCCTGCGGGTGGCCTAAGCTGTGGAGGAAGTTTCTGTTTAACTGGACCCTTGGGCATCTGTTTGATACATTGCCTGATAATACTCATACTTTGCCTCATCTCATCGAAGTGCACTCGTAGCCTTGCGTAGGAGTCTCCCTCACTGTAGACAGGGACTTCGAAATCTACTTTGTCGTAGGCGTCATAAGGCTCATCCCTCCTTGTATCTGACTTGACACCTGAGGCTCTTAGACTAGGTCCTACAACACCTAGCTTGATCGCGTCTTCTTTGGTCAGAACTCCGACGCCGACTGTCCGCTGATGACACAGGGGATTGTTGACAAATATCCGCTCATACTCTTTAAGCCTCCCCTCAAAATAGTCGCAGGTCTTCTCAGCTTTATCCGCGAAACTGTCAGGCGCATCGCTTCTAACTCCGCCTGGGACGAAATGCGAGAAGGTGATCCTTGTCCCTCCGATCATCTGGGACAGATCAATGAAAACTTCACGATCACCCATTGGCCACATGAACATAGTGGAGTGGCCCAAGAAGATGCCGAAGATGCTCAAAAAGTAGAGGTGGCTGGTTATCCTGTTTAGCTCAGCCATTATCATCCTGATATACTGTGCTCTTTCAGGAGCAGATTTACCCAACAGATCTTCAACTGCGAGCACATACGGGTAGAGTATGCCACTGGCATCTATGATAGATGGTCTTTCTATGTGCGGAATGTTCTGGATGTAGTTCCGGACTTCGGCCATCTTCTCTTCACCCCTATGCACGTAGCCCGGATCAGGCTCGGCCTTCACAATGATGTCTCCGTCGACAGTAATTATGAGCCTGAAGTGGCCTGAACCGGGGTGCTGCGGGCCTACGCTCAGGGTCATCGTAGACATATCGTGTTCACCTGCCTGGAAGCGTGAAGTCCTTTCTCAGCGGAGGAATGTCACTCCAGTCCTCAGGTAGTAAAAGTCGCTTAAGATTAGGATGCCCTTCAAACGTCACACCCAGCATCTCGTAGGTTTCACGTTCATGGTATTCAACACTGGGCCAAACGTTGATCAGAGAAGGGATCTTAGGCGAATCCCGTGGGATCCTCACAGCCAACGCTCCGACCACCTTTCTGAGGTCATCCTTTGAGTAGGATGTAAAGTGGTAAACCACTTCGATGACGCCGTCCTTTGGGAAGTCTGTTCCTGTCACTGAAGCAGCATGGTCAAAGCCGAGCTGGTCTCGAATATATTCGGCAACTTTCAGGATGATGGTTTCATCTACTGTAATCTTGAATCTCTTAGCCTTGAAGCTTGAAGACCTCACTGAGTCTTTGAACTGGGAAGACAGTTGCTGAACTAGGGACTGCTCTAAGGATGATTGGGCAGACATCGCTAAGCAACCTTGGTTTCTATCTGCTTGAGCTCAGGGGGAGCGAACTTCTGCTTCTTGATCTTGTTCTGAAGCATTATCAAAGCCTGTATGATGGCCTCGGGCCTAGGTGGGCAGCCAGGTATGTACACATCGACAGGCACTATGCTGTCGACTCCTTTCAGAACATTGTATGAGTCGAAGTAGAGACCACCCGTGTTAGAGCATGCGCCCATGGAGATGACGTATTTTGGATCCGGCATCTGGTCATATACCATCCTGACTCGGGGTGCAACTTTGCGGTTGACTGTTCCCTGCACGATCAGCAAATCGCACTGCCTTAGAGAGCCGAAAGCTTCCAAGACGCCGTAGCGTTCCAAATCGTATCTTGGGCCAGATGCTGCTCCGAACTCTATGCTGCAGCAAGCAGTCTCCAAGTGGACTGGCCATAGGGAGTATATCCTTCCCCAGTTGACAAGGTAGTTGAGGGGCTCGCCTACTGCGTATTGGAGAACATCGTTAAGTCTTCCGACCAGTATTGCGAGTGCTCCGGATTTCACCATATGTCTCTCCTCGCAGCCAAATGTAGAGCGTAGCCCATGGGTACGAACATTATTGCCATAAAGGCGATAATTATTAGAGTTGCGGGCATCCCGACTCCTATTGATGATACTCCCCAAGCGTATAGGAACATCGCGATGACATCGAATACGACGAACATGAGTAGATAGGCGTAGTACTGCATCATGAAGTGAACTCTGCCTTCGCCTGCAGGTACTTGGCCGCATTCGAAGGGCGCCATTTTCACTGGCGACGGTCTCTTGGGAGCAATTATGAGAGGTATGATGATGGTGGGAAGCGCGGCCACAGCAGCAAACCCGGCAAGAGCGAGAATCAGCTCGAAACCTGCACTCATGGCTGAATCAACACGGGTTTGGACTCTGATTTAAATTCTTTTACAGTAAGCCATATTTCAAAAAGTTTTAAAGGTTTTGAACAGTAAGTTATAGGGGAGTTGGAGCGAGGTTGAAGATAGCAGTAGTAGGTATGGGTGTCGCAGGCTCGTACCTTACATCAAGGCTCCGTGATTTCCATAATGTAGTGGGTTTCGACCGGCTGCCTGAGGACAAGTTTGACGCTGTTTGCGCGTGGGGCACCAGCAAGCATGGAATAAGCCAGTTTGCGAAAGACTGCGGCCTGAATTTTGAGGACTTTGTCCTTTTTGACGGGAAGGAGATGCTTGTGGACCTGGGGGATGGCAAGGACCCTATGGGTATCAAGCTGAAAGGGTTGTGTACCTTCGATAAGCGTGCTTTCATAATCGCGATGGCCAAGGGGACTGAAACGGTCTTCGGTAAGACGATCGGTCAGAATTCGCTGAACGGAGATTTCGACATGGTTGTTGACGCTACAGGTCTTCTCAGGCCGCTTCTTCCGAAGATAAAGCAGGACATAATGATACCGTGTGTTCAATACAAAGTGAAGATGCCTGAGCGTCCCTACGATGATTTCTTCATCAAGCCTCTTAGTGGCTTAAGCGGATACTTCTGGTACTTCCCGCTTGAAAATGGCTGTGCCCACATAGGTGCTGGCGACTACCATAAGACGCATAACGAAGAGCTGAACCGTTTCATCAAAGACAACAAGTGTGAAGTCTTAAAGAAGGTCGGCAGGCCGGTCCGGATCACTCCTCCAAGTCAGTGTGAACCCTTCTATGAGGGAAAGGTGGTGGGGGTAGGCGAGTCTATCGGATCGGTTTATCCTCTTCTCGGAGAAGGTATCATACCCAGCCTCCAGTGCGCGGATCTATTGATAGAGAACTTAGAGGACCTGCCAAACTACAGGTTGGAGGTGCTCAGGAAGTTCAAGATCTACGAGCATGTCTTCAGATTCATTAAGGCCAAGATTCAGGGGAACTTCACTCTGCGCAGTCAACTTCCTGGCCTTATTTCGATGTTCTTGCACATGAAGAGCCAAGAGAAGCGCTACGGTATGAGTATTCGTCTTACAGACATGTTGAAAGTGGTCAGATCCGTCTAGGGCTCGGGCTTAGCCTGATGCTCGACAATCACGAAACTCGGAGCCTCTTTTGAAATAATTTTGCAACTTACTTAAATACTGCCAAATTTGTTAGGTTCCTCTGATCCTCTTTGGCTAGTGAAAAGGAACTCTTAGAAAAGGCCAAGAAACCGGCGCAGGTTGCGACCAAATACCACAAGTTCTATCAGGGGAAGATCGAGGTCGTCCCTAAGGCAGCGATACAGTCGGTTGACGATTTCGCAGTGTGGTATACTCCTGGGGTAGCCGAACCTTGCAAGGCCATCAACAAGGATGCGGAACTCGTTTTTGAATACACCAACCGAGCTAATTCTGTAGCAGTAGTTACAGATGGAACCAGGGTTTTGGGATTGGGTGACATTGGGGCGAAGGCAGGACTCCCCGTTATGGAAGGTAAGGCGCTTCTATTCAAGTATCTGGGAGGGGTTGACGCTGTCCCCTTGGCCCTTGGCACGAAGAATGAGGAGGACATTATCAATCTTTGCAGGTGGATTGAGCCAACCTTCGGCGGCATAAACCTGGAGGATATTGCGAAGCCTAAGTGTTTCAGGATTCTTGAGAAGCTCAGGAGCAGTATGGAGATACCGGTGTGGCATGATGACCAGCAGGGCACGGCTGCAGTGGTGACGGCTGGCTTCGTCAACGCTTTGAAGGTTGCTGGAAAGAAGATCAATCAGGTAACAGTGGCTATGAACGGAGCTGGAGCCGCCAACATCGCGATATCCAGGATTCTTGTTGCTGCCGGCCTCAACAAGAAGAATATTCTCATGGTGGACAGCAAGGGCATCCTTAACCCTAGTCGAGCTGATATCAAGAAAGAAGATCCCTACAAGTGGGACATGTGTTTGACAACAAATTCGGCGGGCAAGAGCGGTGGAATAGCTGATGCGATGAGGGGAGCTGATGCGCTCATCGCCATGTCTCAGACGGGGCCTGGAGTGATCAAGAAGGAGTGGGTTTCCAAGATGGCTGATAAGGCTATTGTGTTTGCCTGTGCGAATCCTACACCAGAGATCTGGCCTTGGGAGGCATCTGAAGCTGGCGCCAAGATTGTTGCTACTGGCCGCTCCGACTTTCCGAACCAGGTCAACAACTCACTTGGATTCCCAGGGATCTTCAGGGGTACACTTGATGTGAGGGCTAGGACGATTACGGACACGATGTGCATTGCTGCGGCTATGGAGCTCGCAAAGGTTGCTGAAGACAAGGGACTCAGGGAGAACTATCTGCTTCCTACTATGGATGACTGGGAGGTGTATCCTAGGGAGGCTGTGGCCGTGGGTATGAAGGCTATCGAGGAGGGTGTGGCTCGGAAGAAGATGAGCAGGCAGGAGCTTTACAACAAGGCGTTTGCCACGATCAAGAGGGCCCGTGAGGAGACCCAGTCTCTGATGAAGAACGGTTTCGTTCTTCCGCCTCCAGCTTAGATCATAGTTCTAGCGGTGTTTGCAGCTGCCGTTGGATTAGCTTGGGCTTTTCTCATCGGTTTTCGACTTATACACCATAACCGTTATATAACGGCGTTATACTCATATCTTGAGCTGCGTATGGCTAGGCCAAGAATAATCAGACAGGTTGCAGTTCTAGCGGACAGGGGCGTGTTCGGAACATGTTCATGCGGAGGCGATGTTAGGTTCTACACAGATTCAGGGGTAAAGTGCTCAGTATGCGGAAAACTGTATGGACTGTGGTATATTAGGCGCAAACCCAAGCAAGAAACCCCCGAACAGAAACAGCCCAGCTTCAAGAATCTTGAAGACTTGGTTTAGCATCCAAGCTTTTTTCCTGAAACGCCGTCTACAGCTTCGCATAGTGTACTAGCCGGAAGTCAGAAGAGATAAGTAGTATCCTTGATGATGAACCATGGCTTTGTGGAAACACTGGGAGATACTTGAGAAACCTGAACTGAAGGACCCTGCGATGATAGTCGCAATATCTACGTCTGACCCACGCTACGTTTTGCTGTACTCTCATGCCCGTGAGTTAGCAGATTATCTTGTAAAGCAACTTGGGTTCAAGCACTTCGCCAACCTCTATTCCAGCACTATGCCGGCGGCCGTGAAAGTGAACCCTGACGGCACAGCAGAGCTCCCTAGGAGCCAGGGCTACTATTACAAAGGCAACAGGGACCTGATTCTGTATACAAGCGATGCATCCCCTATCAGCTATGCCTACGAGTTCTCAGAGATGCTTCTGGAGCACGCGAAAGACCTTGGAAGCAAAGAGGTTTATTCGATAGGCGCAAGGTTTCTCGAACCTCCCATCTCTCCTTTGGAGCAGCCTGAAGTCCTAGGCTTCGGAACAGACTCTGAAACCGTGAGTCGCCTTAAGGAGGTCGGGGTGAAGATCTTGGAGAACGAGCCGTCCTACTACTTCAGCTCAATCGTCGTAGCCATGGCTAAGAACTATGACATAAGAGGATATCGAATCTCAGTCAACCATGGCGAGCCCAAGCCTCATCCGAAGGCGGTCAAAGCCATGGTTCTTGTGCTATCCAAGATACTTGGATTCGAGGTAGATGCTGCTCCTCTTGATGCGTCAGCCAGAGAGATGCAGGAAGCCCTCAAGAAGGGCAATGAAATGGGACGTGACTTCCTGAGACCTGAGAGCAGCGGGTCCAATATGTATCGGTGAATAAGAGACCAGCAGCTGGAACTGCTTGTGGTTTACGTATGTTTAAGGCAGTAGATATCCGCCGTCAACATAACCGCGTATGGTGAAAACGGGTGATTCAGTATCAGGAGGCGTCTGATATTGAGGCTTTGACGAAGCAGATAGTGGGGACACTAGGTTTCAGCCACGTTGACCTTGGGAGGGTGAGGTTTGTGAGGAGCTCTGGTTCTACAAGTCGATTCACTGTAGCTAGGATTCATGCGCTTAGTAGGCTGTGGAGGAGGGTTGTGTCAAGTCAAGTAACCTATGTCATTGAGGTTATTGGCGAGCGTTTTGATCGGTTGAGCGAAGAGGACAAAGAGAAGACCCTCATACATGAGTTGCTGCATATTCCTAAGGCGTTCGGCGGCGGGCTTCGACCCCATCGTAGCCACGTGAATAGGCGTACAGTCGAGAAGTTTTACAGTCTTTACCGGCAGTACCGGCGGACGGGTCTTGGCTGAGAGATCTGAGTAGTTTTTTGCGTTAGTGCAGTCTTAGCCTTGAGACCTGAGTAATGCTTTGCTGGTCTACCTTTGGCTATCAGGATCAGATTCGCGGCGACTATCAGTCCTCCTCCGAGTAGGCTGGTGGTGTCAGGCAGCTCAGATAGCAGTAGGGCGGCGTAGAAGATGGCGCTTGCAGGCTCCAAGTACTGTATTACCACTGCGTGTTGAGCTGGTGTTAGGCGTAGTCCTTTGAGGTACAGGTAGAGGGCGAATCCTGTGTGCACAAGGCCAAGGATGACGAGTAGCGCTGCTTCTGTGAGACTAGGTGTCGTCTGCTCTAGGAACGGTGCGGGAGCTAGTATGATTGCTGCGGAAATGAGTTGGGCAGATACTATGCTTTGGCTTGTATATGTTTGGCTGAGTTTTCGATCCGCCATGATCAGTAGGGCGAATAGGAAGCCTGCTGTTAGGCCTGATAGGACACCTAGTGTCTCTACCTGTTCTCCTAGGCCTGCGTTACTGAAGATGAGTATCGTGCCTAGAGTTGCGAGTAAGAGGGGCAGATACACTCTTGGTTGTCTGGGTTCGCGTAGAATGTATGGGGCTAAGATTGCTACTATGATGGGAGCGGTGTATAATAGAAGAACTGCGTTTGCAACCGTTGTGTATTTGAACGCGGTGAAGAAAGCTGTCCAAGCAACAGCTTGGAGGACGCCTGACCCAAACAGCAGCTTGGAATGGGCACCGTCTCGCAGATCTAAGATACGCCTGTGGCGCAGCCACGGTATCAGCAGAAGGGGAAGAGAGAACCATACTCTGTAGGCGACTGTTGCGAGGGGGGAGAGCGGGATGATTCTTACAATTATTCCTATGGAGCCCCAGATCAACGCGGCTGAAGCTATCCACGCGTAGCCGGTTCTGGGATGCTTCTCGTCGTCTTTGGTCACTTAACGCTCGCATGCGGCATGGATATGTCGTCAGTTAACTCCTTCCCCTGACCAGATTATTCTGAGAACAGAATAATGCTTAAGAGCTGTCTGTCTCCAATGTGACTCGCAGTTTGATAAATCTTGGAAACTTCACAATATAGTCCCGAGAGAATTGGCTTGCACACCGACTGCCATAAGCAAAGTAACAGCGCACCGTACAGAAGACATCCACTGGAAGCGGGTTCACGCTGCGCTCCAATACGAAGCGGTGGGATTCAACATGGAATTATCTAGAGTCCTAGAGCTGGATCAAAGAATCAGAGCAGTCCTGCTTATCGACAAGATGGGGGAAATCAAAGCACGGGAGATACGGGAGGGCATCAATCTCCTGCTTTCACCCGAAGAACTCCAGGAATTCACCTTCGGGGTAGCCATCAGATCTGCCATAAGCCAAAAATGGGATAATAAGCTCGGCAAAGTAAGAGACCGCATAATACGTCGGGATAAGATTGCCTTCTTCGTCTTCTATGTTCAAGGAGATACATTGGTGGTTGCAGCAGCCGCCGATACGCCACTTGCCATAGCTGACGAGATAGCGTCAGTCATAACGCAAAACTAGCAAAGAGAACAGGCGTCACGCAGAACATCTCCAAGACATAGTTACTTGAGAGACTTAATGCCAGTGGTTCACGCATGCGCGAGTAGGCTTAACCTTCCATGAATACCATCAGATGACACCGAAGAGGGGGCAGAGCACCCTCAACCCGGCCCAAATGACGATGACACCTACGACGTCAAGAACGAAGCCTGACCTTATCATCTCCTTTAGAGGGATCATGCCAGATCCATACGCGATTGCGTTGGGTGGCGTAGATATGGGTAGCATGAACCCGAAGCTTGCTCCGAGTGCTGCACCCATAGCCGGGGGAATTGGGCTCACTCCTATGCTTGTGGATACACCTATCAGAATGGGGATCACCATACTGGCAGAGGCGGTGTTGGATGATGTCTCTGACAGCACTACTCCCAACGCGATCGCGATGGCGGTTAATGCCCAGAGGCTCTGCGCTCCTGAGACTTTCACTAGGAACTCACCGATTATTCTTGCAAGACCTGTCTCGAACATGAGCCTACCTAGGGCGAGGCCCCCGCCGAAGAATAGGATCGTCCCCCAGTCGATGCGTATCGCCTGTTCTCCTGTAATCGTAAAGACGCCGCGTTTCAGATCGACGGGCAGAAGAAGCAAGAGACCTGCAGCTATGAGCGCGACCACCACCTCGGGGAAACGCTCTTGGAAGAATACTGCGATAGCCTGTTCGGGATAAAGCGTCGATATTACTCCTGGGAGCACCCACAGCGTGACAGCGAAGATGAATACGAGAAGGACATTGACTTCAGCTCGACTCCAAGGCCCCACATTCTTTCTCTGTTCGGAGACATACTCAGCTATCCCCTTGCCTGCCTGATGAACAGCTTCATCAGCGAGGCTTCGGTGATCATCTTGGCGGGGTTTGCCTCCGTAGAATAAGCGTAGTAGGACGTAGCAGAGAAGAAGCATCATGATGGAGATAGGCATCATGACGACAGCCCAGTCGAAGAAGGTGATCTGTCTCCCTGCAAGGCTGCGGATCATGCCTATGGCGATCAGGTTCGGGGGTGAGCCGACCGGGGTTCCTACAGCTACCGATGAAGCCCAAGTGAGCATGAGCATCAGTCCAACGGGGAACTTGCTGTATCGGAGGTCTCCTACTGGGCCCATGGCTGCGAGTAGACCGATGCCTACTGGTAGCATCATAGCGGTGGTCGCGGTGTTGCTGACCCAGAGGGAGATGAACCATGTTACTACTCCGATGGTCGCCATTACACGGAAAGGGGAACGTGTAGCCCAGCTTTGGCTCAGTAGGACGATGGCGAAGCGTTTGGCGAGGCCGCTGGTCTGGAAGGCCTTTGCAAGGATGAAGCTGCCGACAAACAGGAAGATGACGGGGTCACTGTAGGATGCTAGAACAGTTTCGGCAGGTGCGACGCCGATCAAGATTGCCATGGCGGAGGACAAAAGTGCGGTGAAGGCTGGGGGTATGACTTCAGCAACCCAGTAGGTGACAGCCCAAGCGAAGACTGCTGCGAGGTTCTTTGCTTCCGGGTTAACTCCGTCAAGGGGTGAGACATAGATGAAGGCGAACAGTACGGGGCCCAGAAGCATTCCGGCAAGACGACGGGTGGACCATGGACGCTCCTTCTTTTCGTTCCTATTGTCAGAGGTGCCCATAGGAAGCCGTGGTTCTCCATTTGATCGGAACCATATCAAGATAGTGGGGTTCAGGGAATTTCTGTTGCCTTCGGAGAATTGAGTATTTGCGGCAGGTGTAATCTGGAGACGCTGTAGGTTTGGGAGTAGATTACTTGATCTTAACAGGAGGGGCCGCATTGGCTGGGTTGAAAGTTTGTGGTCATCGAATTAATGGATTGCTTATAGCCTGTGTTAGCCAATTCTGGGACGCGTGGTGGGAATGACAGAAAGCTTGCGCCGTATGGGCTTTTTTGGGCTTTTTCTCATGTGTGGTCTGTCGATCTTCGCTTTCCGAGTCTTTATGCCAAGAGATTTCCTGACTGCGTACATCCTAGGGATTTCTGTTGCGTTCCTGTTGTCGGCAATGTTTTTGCGCGGGAAGAATCATCTGAGAAAGTACTTTGATGTTGCCTTTGCTTTTTTCTTGGCTGGTTTTGTGAGCGCGCTCCAGCAGGTGGTTGTCGCATTTAACTGGTGGTCGGGTTCAACAGTTTCTGATGTAGTTGCTTCAACGGTCTTCAACACCATATTGGTCATTATTCCCATAATCGCCTTGACCAGAATCGCGGGCGGCAGCATGGCGTCCATCTATGTTGCGAAGGGAAGATTCAGGATGGGGCTTGTGTTGGGGTTGGCGGCGTTCATGTTTTTTCTTGTTACGTCTGTGCAGGGTGCCACGAGTCTCTTTGCTGGTAGAGATGTGAGCTTTGAGCGTGTATTGTTGTGGATGCATTGGATCTTGTTGTTTGTGCTTTCGAACGGCGTGCGGGAAGAGGTTTGGATTAGGGGGCTTCTTCTACCGAGGTTTGAGAGCTTCGTCGGGCATAGGGCTGCCAATGCGTTGCAAGCGGTAGTTTTCTCGCTGGCACATGTTGATGTGCGTTACACGCCCGAGATCTTCGTGTTTCTGGGCATAACGTTCTTCCTTGGGGTGGCATTCGGGGTTCTAACTCAGAAGACGCGGAGCCTGCTCGGAGCAATTCTGTTCCATGCAGGAGCAGATGTTCCGGTGATCATAGGGATATTCTCCAATCTGTAGATGCAGGTATTGGAATCTTGTTGTTACCAGCAAGAGGCAACCAGCAAGGTCGATTGGTATCAAGGTTAAAGGTCAGAACCGTCTTCTGAGCATTCCCGAAGTTTCATTTCTGATAATTATGAAGGTGTGTGTAAACCTATGACGTAGACGATGATTCGATAACTGTGGCGGTCTTCTTTGACGGTGTGGAATAAAGTGGGGCGCCACCCGGGTATCCCGAATTCATGGGAGACTATTGTGGAGCCTTGCAGGAGTTCTTTGAGGAATTTTCGTTTTAGCCTCACATTTTCGCTCGAGCTTTGGTAGATCGTCACTATGTTTGCCTCCGATAAGTCTACGGTGTCATAGTTCGCGTTTATTATTAGAGCATTATTGAGATGTCGTGTCTTCGCTCGAGCAATAGCACAGAGCTTCTGGTTCTGCTCTATGCCCACCACCTTCTTAGCGCCATAATCTCGAGCCGCAGCAGCTACTATGCTTCCGTTCCCGCATCCTAGGTCGTAGACAATGGAGCTTGAGTTCACACCGGCCAGTTTTAACATCTCCTTTATCACAGTTGGAGGTGACGGATAGAATGGGGCGCCCACTATGCTGTCTGAACGACGTGAACAGGGAGATAAGGTTGTCTATCTGGAATTACGGAAGGCTTGAGCAGAGATGGTTCGCTTATCTGAAGATCTGTTTGACAAGCACGATTCTTCCTACGTTCTTACTTTCGGCGGAACCGAGACGGGCAGCGTCTTGTTTCCGGTGTGTTTTGCTTTGCAGAGAAGCTGTAACGACACAAGACGTTGGCTTACATTCAGATTTTCTTGTTGAGAATATTAGCTCAAGAAGTTCAAGTGGACCATTCCTAGCACCATCTTGAATTCGGCGGTTCCCGTGAGGTAAGCCCCTGAATAGGTCCTAAAGGTGAATTTTGGATATGTGGGACGCGCGTCATAGCTGACTCCGGCGATAGGTGCTACGCTGATAGTTCTTTGAAACGCAACAAGATTCGGTTCCTTTGCATCTTCTATCATGGTGTTAAAGTTGTCGATCGTCTGGATCTTTCATGGTGCTTACTAACGGAGGAGGTTGGATGTTATCAGGAAACGGATCAGAATGGATAGAGGTGTATGTAATCCCATAATTGCATGACTAAAAGAAGTTATCTTTCAGTAGATCAGTATGTATGAAACTTAGCCTAGCGATAAGTGCTGAGGACTCATATTGATTGCATGACTATGCGCTCTGCTAGTGGAGTGCGGGAGTTAGACAGAAGCCTTGGTCAAGGGAAGCATGGGTTGATAGTTCTGCTAGTTGCCTCTATTCTGTTATTTTCTTCACTGGCGTTGTTTGTGCGCAACTACGCCTCTGCGGAAAGTTCAGTAGCCACTATATCATTGGGAGGTTATCCCTATGATATTGATGTCAATCCTGACACGAATAGGGTGTACGTAATGACCTACAACCGTGTTGAGAGTAACACCAGCAATGTCTTTGTCATAGATGGCTCAACCAACGCTGTAGTAGCCACGATTTGGCTAGGAGAAGGTGGTGTCTTGGGCGTAGCAGTTAATCCGAACACCAACAAGATATACGTTGTTTCAAATCATAGGGACATATCCGTGATAGATGGTTCAACGAACACCATCATCAAGAACCTTGAGAGGCCATGTGGTACATACCCATCTGGAATGCAACCCTCAGGAAGCATCGGGGCTATTGACGTCGCGGTTAACCCAAACACAAATATGGTCTACGTGAGCTGCATAAGAGCGACTAGGACTATTAGCCCTATTCTAGGCTACTATCAAAGTGTAGGTTACCTAGCGGTAATTGACGGTTCGACAGATTCCGTCAAGGGAAACATCACTCTCGGCCCTAATACATGGCCCGAACCCATCGGAGTAAACCCCAACACGAACAGAATCTATGTTGGCGACATAGGTACCTCCTACACATACGTAATCGATGGAAACACAAATCTCTTGATGGGCATCATGAATACCGGATGCAGATGTCAGGGAGTCGGTGTTAATCCGAACACGAACAGGGTCTACTTCTCTAACTTTGGAAGCAACAACGTTACCATAGTCGACGGTACGACCAACACGGCCATTGGTTCAGTAACCGTGGGAAGCGAAACAAGAAGTGTTGGTGTTTATGCCGCTGCCAACAAGATCTATGTGGCCAACTCTGCAAGTCAGACAATCTCTGTGATAGATGATAACTCTTAAGGGTCTTACGGCGAAATTGACGATTAGCACACATCATACATGGGTACCGCAATCGATGGCTTCAAAAAACCAGTCTTTTAGGCTCAACCCTTTGGAGTTCCGTCATGACGTCACCGAAGTGCTTGTCCAGGGTTACGATCTTGTTGATACCGTTGTTGACCATCACCGAAGCGTGAAGCGCGTCCCGTGGAGGAACTCCCCTCGAAAAATATTTGTTGAATAACAGAAGCGCTTCATCTATGTCTCTCCTCAGCACCGGGAGAACCCTCACCCCAAGCCTCAGGACTTGTCTGCTGAGTTCAATACCATGTCCTTGCATATTGAGCCTATGGAATCGGTATAGTATCTCCTGTATGACTTCTGTATCTATGGCGGTTTTCAATTCCCCTCTCTCAATCCTTTCAAGGATCTTGATGCATGCATCCTTATGCTCGCTCGGCTTACCTGCTGCGTAGATGGGTATGCTCGTATCCAAGAAGAGAGTTTCGGAAACCATACCTATTGTTCCATGACGGCGCCCTCTTCAATTTCCTTCTCAATCTGATGCCAGGGACCTACGGGTAGGTTCATTTTAGAAATGGCCTTAGAAGGGCTCTTCTCCACCGCAGATCGCTTTAGCACCACCTCTGACCCCTTTACCTCTATAGTCACTACTCCCTCCCCTGCTAGACCTAGCTTTTTACGAATCTTCTTTGGGATTACCATCCTGCCGGCCTTATCCACAGTAATCGTCGATGCCATAATTAATTTCTTACCACGAATATTAATTATACCATGAATAAACTTTACGGTACAATCCCGTTCAAGCCAAGGCTATTTTTTCGTTGCCATTGGTAACCGCTGCTGCGGTTCGGTCATACATTCATGTCAGTTCAGAGGATTCTAAATTAGGATTTGGCGATTCGAAGAGAACAAATTTGGCGCGTCCATTAAGCAAGCAAAGAGCGACCCGAGGTTCGGAAGGTTTTGCTCAGGAAACCCAAGCGTAAATCGCGGTGGGGACAAATGAATTCATACGCGAAATCAAACTCTAGTCAACCTGATTCTTCCCAGTTATACAGTCTGAAGAGCTCGCTTGAAAGAAGATGCGCAAAAATGCCTGCCAAAGTTGCGGCCAAGACTCCGAAACTGTACCGCAAGAGAATTGTTGTTGAGCTCAGACTGTCTATGGAGAAGAGTAAGTAGGTTCCCATGATAAGTCCTACGGATGCTCCGTACGACAAAGATGAGGGATAAGACCTCTTAGTGCTTTTGAATAATAGAGAGACTAATAGGCTGGCTGAGATTATCGGAGCGAAGTAGAGCAAGCTTCCTTCGAGGAGGGTTTTCGCCAAGCCTTCGCCGAGCCCCAAGGATATGACGTAAGTTTTCGCAAAAGTTCTTTTTGTGAAAACATAGAATCCAGCTGGAACTGCTGCGAATAAACCAGCACCCAAGTCGCCCAAGACAGTAGGGTTTGATGGGTCGAGTAGGCCTATTGCCTGCATGGTCATCAAGTATCCGGCAAAAATGTAGACGAAGAAGTATTTTCTTAGTGCGACGTTCTTTCTGGATTTTTCGGCAACAATGTTGATCATGCTTACTCCAGCTACTGCGCCGCCCACCGCGAAGTACATGTGTGGTGGGGACATTAGTCCTAGTCCTATTTCTGGTGGGTGTGTTTCGTGCCACCAGTTGTCTATCGGAGCTGCGGAGAGCATCATGAGAAGGCCGATCAGAGTTGTCCATTTGAAGACGCCCAGGTTTCCTTTGAAGAAGAGGTAGGAGAAGCCAAGAAGGATTGTTGCCAGGCTTGAGTAGATGATGAGGTGTGGAAATATCCAGAAGCTTTCTCTTCCAATGTTGACGTGCCACCAAGCATCGGCGTAACCACCGATGACCATAGTCAGTCCTGCAGCCATCACTATCTTGATAGCAAGATCGACGAGAGGATCTGAATCTTTTGCGTTGTTCTTCAATTTGATTACACTGAGTATGGGAGTGGTGCTAAGGAACCGGTCGATGCCTTCGCATATGCCTATTTAACAGGTTTCATTGAAACTACCCTATTTGAGGAGTAAAGAACGCTGCCTATAGTGTTTTTGTCTGAACATTTCCTGAGCGGGAAGTTCAGGTTTCTCTCGAGAAACCGAGTTTATTGCGAATTAAGACTATGGCTAATGGTTTCGTGATCGAACTCATTTGATTACGGCGAAAAAAGATATCCACTCTTGGATTTCTACCGGTCGGAATTACCAATATCAGAGATTACCGTGCGAATAAACAGCTTTGAGTCTATCGATTTGTTGTGCGCGATGGGAGAAGAAACAACAAACAGGAAGGCCAGTGTCAGGAAGGTAAGGAATTTATCAGCTGATTCACTGGAAGTTAACGTGTCAAAGAGAGATCGGCAAAACGCTTCTGTTCCTCCTAGTCAGGGTCGTCCAAAGATGCCTGCTAGTTATGGCCTGAAGAAAGAACGGACCAAGGGAATGGTTTCATGGTCAACTGCGAACGCTCGACTGGCGAAGGCTCACAATTACTGGATCGTGACAGCGCGTCGAGATGGGCGAGTTCACGCAGCACCAGTTTGGGGCCTCTGGCTCCACAATACTTTCTACTTTTCGACTGATCCCAACTCACGAAAAGGCCGCAACCTTGCAACCAATCCTAATCTCGTTGTTCATCTCGAGAGCGGAGACGATGCGGTCATAATCGCAGGCTCTGCTGAATTCGTCACCGACAAGTCGAGTCTGTTGCTGTTCGCTAATCGCTATCAGAAGAAGTATCAATTCCGGCCCGACATCAATGATTCCCAATACGGCATATACAAAGTGAAACCGCGAACAGTCTGTGCATGGACAGAGAAGAACTTTCCGGACAGTGCCACTCGGTGGGTCTTCCAAACGTAATACCATAAGCAACGTTATTATGAATCAGTAGGAGCTTCCTCATTGAATTCCGTTTCCGCTTCGTCGTATTTCGCACCGCACGGCTGTTGCGTTATGGCGAATTTTGAGCGTGAATACCCAGTCCAGACAATTTGTTGCGCCTTACCAGTCACCTGTTGATACCACGGTTGGTCAGTCGTGCCCCGCCTACAGGGGGCGCACTAATCTAGTCTCTGTTGCTGAGATCATTATGCAAGGGAGTGCGGCTGTAAAAGAAATAGGCAACATGACCGCTTTAGGTTTTCTGGGCAGTAACATGCCTCCCGTCGAGAATTGTCAAAGTAGGCTCAAGACGGTGGAGATAACTTGGCCTTGACTTGACGGAACAGATATGGATGAACAAGTGTGAGTGATGTCTGTCTGAGCATTAATAGTGAGTGGTGTATGTGGAGGACTGTCCTCAGAATATGACCTATTGCGTTTACGTGTTGGAGTGTAGAACAAGACACCTGTACACGGGTTACACCAGCAACATCAAAAGGCGGCTGGCAGAGCATAACAGGGGAACTGCTTCAAAGTTCACAAGAAGCAGGCGGCCGGTGACTCTCGTTTATCAAGAGCGATGCGGGAGCCGTGTACAAGCCATGAGAAGGGAAGCGGAAATCAAGAGGATGTCGCGGGCCGAAAAGATTGAAATGTGCAAACGCCGCAAGAAATCCTCTTTCCGTTAATTCTTCGAACATCGAAGGCTCTCAAAGAATAGAACTTACCCGGTGCGATCCAATACGTTCTTGGAGCTGAAGATTCAAAATGTGGATTTGAGCCTCGCAGTGTTCACAACATATTCATGATCATACGTGTCTACTTGGAGGCACAAAGGTCATTAGCCACTTCTTTCATGTGATCAACTAATGAGTGCAAGAGTAGATAAGGGAAAGTTGAAGGAAACGCTGACGCCCCTTCAATACGACGTGTGCTTCAACAAGGGAACCGAGCCGTCATTCACAGGGGCATACTGGGACAACAAGGAGCAGGGTACATACTGTTGTGTAGTTTGCGACATTCCACTCTTCTCGTCCGACACGAAATATGATTCGGGAACAGGCTGGCCTAGTTTCTGGGCCCCCCTTAAGAGAGAGGCGGTTAAGGAAGAAACGGATCGCAGTCATGGTATGGTGAGGATTGATGTTCAGTGCGCCAATTGTGGGGCACACCTTGGCCATGTCTTCGAGGATGGGCCCAAGCCGACTGGTCTGAGATACTGCATTAACTCCGCTTCCTTCAAATTCGTGAAAAGCAACCCCTAATAGAGTTTCACTGGAGAATCAATCAAGAAACTTGTTTCTTGGGCTACACAACTCGTAGATCGACTCGATGCTCTTCTTGTTAAGAACTTTATAGAACATGGGGGCCAAGGCTTTGTTTTGCTCGGGCATTTCGTCTTGTTGGCCCTATATTCGCTTGCTGCGTATGGTTTCGCCGCCGACTAGTTCCATATCTTTTGATAAACCTTTGAATCAAGAACCTTGGAAGCCCTTCATTTGATGCTCCGAAGGTATGAGCAATAGGTTCTTCATGGCCAAGTTTTCCACAACAGACACTTTACTGGTCGCCCAATATGTAATTCTGTCGGGCATCCAATATATCGGAGCAGGGCTGGGAAAAGATACTACTGTATTTGAGGAAGGACCTTACCTGGCCTTGCGCTGTAAGCTGGGACCCCTACCCCTAGGGCAATCATGGTGCTCTTGTCCGAAGCGTGCGGAGAAAAGAACTCAGTGACGGCATCATCATAGAAGGTTGAGCCCGATGCACCGATGCCGAGCGAGTAGGCAGATAGGTAGACCTTCCCCGCCCTCACTCCAGCCTCAAACTGACATGCTCGATAACCCCTGTTGCCCAGTGACCCAAGAACCGTTTTCAAGTCCGCCATAAAATAGAGGGCTACGCTCGCGTCGCCAAAAAGGGGCTGTTCCAAGCAGAGATAGGCTGACGTCTTTCTGAATTCACCGGCCTTGAGCTGCAGGAGCGAATTGGACTCCTTGTCAAAGAAGTATGAACCGCTTGGCAGGCCTGTAACATCGTTCACCACCAGGTAGATGTCTACGAGGTTTCTCCCTTTGGCGAAGTCGAATGGAACATCTGTCGAAGACGCTAAGAGAATTGCGGATAGCTTCTCAAGGGTGATAGGCTGCTTGGCGAATCTTCTCGTAGAGCCGCGTTGAAGGATGACTTCATTAAGATTTCTCAAGACCTCTTCCGGAGGCTTTAGATGGAATGTCGCGCCATGATGCACATTGCTCCTTTCACGGGGGACTTCCGCACCGTCCCATGCCCTTACCTCTTGCTCTGTCTCAAGATACGATGCCTTGTGTGTATCCCAGATGATCTGGTATTCTGTTTCTTTTGAAGCTAGGACGACCGTGGGATGGAGCGGAGCAATATCTTTCCCCCCTCCTGTGCTGCTTTTGGCCAATCCAATTCCGACAGGGGCCAAGGCTATAGTGACCTCCTTCTCCCCGTCAATTCCTAGGAGCATGTTAACGTCCGAGTCCACAAATCCTAGCAGTATCTCCGTGTGTAGACCTTCGGAGTTGTTCGCCGCTAGTAGGTTAGCGGCTATGACTCCACCGTCCCAGAACCAGTGTCTGTACGAACGAGCATTGTACTTCCAAGCGTTCCTCCAAGCTAAGGAAGCGTAGGCGATGGTGAGCGGGGCGTTCAAGACTTTATCGCTGCTCATCATGGCGAGCTCTTTTCTGTAGTCGCCTTCTCGAAGGCGCACAAGTGTGAATTGGAGCGGGTTGAAGTGGTATACTCCTGCACCAAGATTGGGGGTCTCGCTGCTTATCACGTAGAGTTCAATTGGATAGAGGGCGCCGGTCGCTGGTGCTGCGCGCATGTAGTAGGTGTCCCCGCCCAGATCCACTTTTCTTGTGAGCCCAGCTGAGAAGAAAAGAACCTCTGCTAGAGTATCAATATCGAATGGTGCAGATCTTGACGTTGGCTCTCCTCCCATCAAGGCTCTTAACGCGTTAGTCTTTGGGGTGGGGAAGTCACGGGGCAGTGATATTGATGGAAGGTTCCTGTAGACTTTAAATGGTGAAGGCTTGTTCTCCCAGTCGAGATAACGAGCTGAATTGCGAATGCTCATCTCCGAGTGCTTCGTAGTTTCGTGATAATCGATGGCGTAGCGAGTGTCACTGTTCATTCCTGGCTTGCGTCCTCCATCTACCCTTGTTCCAAATTATCCAAGCCGCATCTCTTGCGGTTTGATTGAGAAATTGGTTCCGAATCTCAGCTGCGTTACTATTCACTACAATTTCTCAATGCATCAAAGCTTAGCGGTGAAGTCTTGCTCTGATCCGCTTTAAGTAATTCTGGAATCGACTAGGCTTAGTTTCTGGTGCTATTCCTTGTTCATTAGTAGTCATGTTTGATCACTTATCGTAATAGACATTACCTATTATATATTTCTATCTATATCAAATGGTTAAATATTACATCTAATGGTCCTATCGACAGTAGATTTGTCAAGCAGGAACCTCTCCGTACCTGCCGCAGTAGCTTCCATAGTCACGCACAACCCAGCCGTATACGAGTGCCTGAAGCAGAAAATTGTCAATTATCACGCTCTTGCTGCCAACATCAAACCTGAGGTTGAGAAGCAAGTGGGAAAGCCCGCCAGCATAAACACGATCGTGGTAGCACTTACCAGGTTTTCAGATACAATAACCAAGGTAGGCAAGCCGAAGCCACTGCTCATTCTAAGGGAGGCGCGAATCACGCTGGCCAGCGACGTAGTAGATGTAACTATTAAGAGCAAGAAATTTGAGCTGTTCCAGATCGTAAAGCGGATAGCTGATTTATCTTCCAGTCTTAATGAACCCATTCACCTATTCCAGCTTTCAAACTCAATCAAACTGATTGCTGATGAGAGGGAGTACAATTCTTTGATTCATTCATCCTTGGACAAAATACTAATCGCAAGAGAAACCGCTCGACTTTCCAGATTGGCGATTCACCTCTCTGCTGAGGTTGAGACAACTCCTGAATTCGGGTTTTTCCTCACCGAATTGCTCTACAGGCATGGGATAAAGCTACGCCACACCTACATCGGAGAAGAAACGATCCTTATTCTTGGTAGGGATGACGGTCCCAAGGCATACGAGATTTTGCGACAGGAAATAGATAGAAGCAGAACAGCTTTACCTAAAGAAAAAATCAAAGCGTAGTATAGCCATCTTTACGATTCAGATCATCCAAACAGACTCAGTAATCGTATCCCGCCATTATTCCTAGGTTCATCCAGCATAGTTGCAGAGGTTCTGGTATTGGTTAGAATTGCTTTCTCTGTATTTATCTTGAAAACTGAAAAAGGGGGCGTCCGTCTACGCAGCCACTGTCGGCTTGTAGACGAATGTTGTTTCACTGGTTCGGATTCCGTCGATCTGAGAGATTTCCTGAACAGTCTTCGCTAGAATCTCCTCGTAGGATTGTCCGCGTACTGTTGTCAGAACGTCCCACTGGCCTGATACTGCCATGGCCTCCGTTACGCCGGATA
Source organism: Nitrososphaerota archaeon (assembly GCA_016184315.1). Classification (GTDB taxonomy): domain Archaea; phylum Thermoproteota; class Nitrososphaeria; order Nitrososphaerales; family JACQRY01; genus JACQRY01. Next base: position 32,287 of record JACPCU010000011.1, on the reverse strand, counting down.
TTCTCTTCAAGGATTGGATTATGTCTTGGACTGGTCTGTCTATTCTTAGGAATACTTGACCCATTGCGCGCTCGCCATTCTCCTTTGGATTTACATGACCTTCGAAGGGAACCATTGAGGTAGTTGAGACTACGCCGTTAATGGACTTGATTTCCTTGATTGCTGCATATGTTTCTTGTGTATCATTGCCTTTGAACGAGGCTACGACATCGAACCGGCCGGATGTAGTTCCGAACCACTTTATGTATTCAACTGCCTTCAACTTGCGCAATACTTCGTTAAGCTGTTGCTTTTCGATCGTTGCAAACAAGTATGTCGGTAGTTTGCTTGCTGTTTGTATTTTTGACATAATGATGTAATAGGTATTTCACTATATAAGGATTTATTACTGTCAGGAAATATTTAATTCTAATATATGTCGACCTGTTACACAGAGCCTTGGCGGCTGGCCAATTCTCTGAGCGTCACAGACAAGCTTCACTGCCAAGAGGAGATGAACTCTGTCAATCAACCCATCCCAAAAACCGCTCCAAACACTCCTTATCGTCATGTTGTTTTGATCCAAAACCAATACCCAGTGCTACCGATACTGAAAGTAGGCAAGTCGAAAAGACCCTCGCCGTGTTCAACAAGTCCTAGACGAGTTACTGAGCCCATTATCAAATCGTAGCGGGCCTTGTGAAGGATTCGAGCGTAAATGGGTGTGAGCTACAAAGATTCATTGCTCAATTGTGACGCAAGTCTACAGTCTTAACACTCATGTTGACACATATACCTCTGTGCATGGCAAGCAAAAACATAGCAATCAGAGAAGACGTGTACAAGAAACTGCTCGAGGCTAAGAAGGAAGGAGAGAGTTTCAGCGAAGTCATCGAGAGGCTATTTGAGAAGCCGAGCCTTACTCATTTTTCAGGCGTACTGGCAGATAACCCCCATCTAAAGGCAATTGAGCATGATATCGAGAAGATCAGAAGTAAGGCTGTGATCCGAATTTGATGCTCTTCGATACCTCAGCAATACTGGACTATCTAAAAGGTGGCGGAAAAACAAAGGAAATCGTTGAGTCAGAAGAGAGAAGAAGAGAACCCACAGCCACAAGCACAATCTCTATCTTCGAACTCTTGTCACCTATCTTCCACAGAAGACTGTCTGAAGAAGAAAGAACTCTCAAAGCATTCTTCCGACAGACAACTGTCCTCCCGTTTGATGCCCGCTCTTCCGAAGAGGCTGCCAAGATCATGGGAGCCCCTTCTCAGGATTGGAAGGCCGATAAACACACTAGATATGCTTGTCTGTGGGATAGGGTTGGCCAACGGAGCTGACGGCATAATAACGAAAGGCAGGGACTTCAAAGATGCTGAGAAGGTTGCCGAACTAAATGTTAGGCTGATCTAGTTATTCAGTGGGCCCAAGTAGCTTCACACTAAGGCATCACCTCTCATGTCGTTTTTACATAAAACATAACGTTGGCGGGCCCCGTGAGACTCACTTTCAGATGATATTGGGCCTTACAGGATCCGAACGTCAATGCAGTTCAGGTGCAGTGAAACAGTGCACCTTGAGAACATGTAGGTCAACACAAGGCAGATTGAATCCCAGCCTCTTAAGATGCGAACGCGGGCGGAAGTCCCGGCGACCGCACCCCTATTCCATCAGAGTTTGATGTGCTTGACATTAGCATCACGTATTTTGGCGAGCTCACCGTCGGTCGTAAGCAGGAGCGCGCCTTCGGCTTTCGCGAGAGCTAGTGCAAAGCAATCTGCAAGCGCGAGCCTATGAGATTGTCTGCACTTTTCCAAGCCAGCTAGTCTGACCAACTCCTCTCTATTGATGATGTTGAGTTCGCTGTTCCTAACCTGGAAATACCAGGTATCGGCGGTCTGTTTCCCGAGTTTCTGGCACGTCTTGTAGTAAAACTCTGCTAGATTGAAACTCGAAATCAGTCCCTTGGATCGTCCGGCGGTGATAGCATCGAAGTACGGGCCGACACCTCGGTGGTCCGCGAAGTGCAAAGACAGCACGCCTGCGTCGAGAACTAGTTTCTCGTTCATTTCTTTGTTTCCTCTCGGTGCTCTCTGTTGAGCTCTCTGACAGCCTCGACTAACAGACTGGATTTCTCCTTTGCAGCACCTCTCAATTCACGGAGCGTTTTAAGTGGAACCAGAAACAAACCCTCCTCGACTTCCACGAACTCAACTTTGCTTCCCTGCCGAAGACCGTACTTCTTTCTTATTTTTGAAGGAACAGTTACCATGCTTTTGCTCGTCACCGTAGCAACTTGACCCATTGCAACCATATAATTGCGGCGCAACCATGTATTTAAGCAGCCTGCATGGTGGAATGCCGTTGAAGGAAGGCACCATGCAATTGTCGATAATGTAAGCCGCAGCAGAATAAGTGTGAGAGGGATTAGACACTAGAGTCGATGTTCACGGTGACCCCGACCTTTGAACGTTAGATGAGTGCGGGCCCGGTGGGTTTCGAACTGCTCAATGTGCTCACCTTACGGGCCACTTAATAGCTCGAAGAGAGTGTTGGTTATTTTCTCGTGGATTTCGGCCTTCACTCGGCCAATTTTCATTCTAACGAGTCGTTGGCTCACGCTGAAGACTCTGTCTACTTTCACTTTGCTATCGACGATTAACTTGCCACTTTCCATTTGGTTGTTGGTGATTAGAATCGCGTAATCTCTCAATTTCATGTTGGAAGTGATCGGAGCAGCCACGAAATCTTCCGAGCGGCGGTTGTATCTGTCGTTTGACAATACAATGGCCGGTCTTACCTTCGAGCTTTGCAGATCAGAAAACGGAAACGACAGTAGCACAACATCTCGCTGGGAGATCACTTCTTTCTCGCCTTCAGATACTGGTTCCAGATATCTTCTTCTTTGTTGAGCCAAATCCGCCCCAAGGATTCTTCCGTGATGCTTTGTATGTCAGCGAACTCGTCCCCGAGCAGTTCGATGACTACTTCAGGCTTCTCCAGGAGTATTTTACGTCCTTTTCTAACCAAGAGAAGCTCGTCTCCTTTCTTTATGCCGATTTCCCTCTGCATGTCCGCCGGTATCGAAATCTGCCCCTTGTCTGAAACCTTCACCTTCTTGAATGTGAGTTCGTTGGTCGCGGTCATTTCTGTAAAAGTAAGGAAATCCTTACTTAAATACGTTTGCAGAGCCGACTCGGTCCTAGATCTAGAACGAAACCTGCCCGTTGGAAAAGACCGGCCTGGTGGGAACTCAAGACATTTTTGTCGTAAAAAGTGGATTCAAAATCGTGGGTTTGAGCCTCGCAGGGTTCAAGGCACCGACTGGCAAAGGACATGAGCTATGAAGATAATTGTCTAGGTGTGCATGTTATCATGATGCCGACTATTCAATGATCCAAGAAGATCGAGTCAGGGCTCTTTTTCGCCGGCTCTTAGACTTCTCGGAACCATTAAATACATGTCTTACACGCAATACATGTGATGAGCGAAGCGGTCTCGGTAAGATTACCTGAAGAGATGGCGAAGAGGCTTAACAAGTTAGCCAAGACGATCGAACGCTCCAAGACGTATCTCATCAGGAAAGCCCTCCAAGAATACATCGAGGAATACGAAGATTATTTGATTGCATTGCACCGGTTAAGCGATAAAGAAGATGCGATAATCACAGAGAAAGAATTGGTAAGCAAGCTTGGTTCACAAAATAGTTTACAAGTCGTCCGTAAGTCGCGATCTTAAGCACATCGATCCCAAGCGAGCAGCACGGCTACTTTCCGAAATAAAAGAGATTCTGGACAAGAACCCTGATGCTGGAGAACCTCTAAGCGGCGAGTTCAAGGGATTGTACAAGCTGAGAATAGGAGAATACCGAGTCATATACACCAAGATTGATGGTACACTCCTTGTACTGCGAATTAGGCATCGAAGCAAGGCCTATGAATGATTCCTAATGCCTAATACGTCTGCACTATAGGAGATTAAATCCTCTCTAGGACACACGCTCTACCCATCTCAAATAGGCCCTTGGTCCCTTTTGGTTACTCCGACTGAGCAAGTTCTCGCTAAGACAGCCTAACGAGACATGGCGGACCCGGTGGGGTTCTAACCCATCCGGGTTCGGGGAATAGATTTTCGAAATCCGATTGGGGAAATAGTGTGGATTACCGTCTAGTCAAACTAGTTAGAAAAGTTATTATAGTTTGAGCATATAACTCATTTCATGAGTGTGAGCATCAAAGACGTTGAGGAGAGCGCATTCAGAAACCTGAAGGCAGAGGCAGTAAGACGGGGAATCAAGGTAGGTGATGCCGCCACGGAAGCCTTCAGAATGTGGGTTGCTTCCAAGAGACAAAGCAAGCTGCGTGACAAGGAAATGATGCTCAAGGCAGCCAAGAACATGGATAAACTCAGACTCGAATACAAGGGAGAATGGTCTGGAGTGGCTGAAATACGCAAATGGAGAGATCAGAGGAGACGGTCATAGACGCGTCGGTAGCTGTAAAGTGGTTTTCTGAGGAAGAAGGGAGCGACCGAGCGCTCGCAGTTAGAAATGAGCATATAGATGGAATAAGGACGCTCGTTGCACCAGATCTTCTTGTCTATGAGATTGCAAACGCTCTCAGGTTCAAACCGGGCTTCAACCCCCATGTCACGGCCAGAGCTCTTGATGATCTGTTTAACCTGCAGGTGGATATTATGGCGCCGAGCAAGGAGCTGGTTAGCAGGGGCTCAGAATTGGCTTACGAGTATGGCATTACGGTATATGACTCCTTATACCTGTCACTAGGCGAACTTTTGGGGTTGGAGGTAATTACTGCGGACAAAGAGCTGTACAAGAAAGCTGAAGACTGCGGATTCCTTCGAATGTTATGACTCTGGACGCATCACGTAAATTTAGGATTGTAAGCGGGCCCGGTGGGATTTGAACCCGCAAAGCCGTTCAGCTAATGACCTATTCCTGCGCCTACTTTTCGGAGTATCTTGAGGCATTCATGATAATCAGTCCAGTGATTCGTCCTCTTTTGTCTAGGGAGCCCATGATCATTCCTTCCGGATCAAGGGATTCGCTATCGACGATCTCCGCTTGCCTGAACTTTACGTAGAGGACATCAGCATCCTCATCGTAACTGAGCGCCACGATCTTATTTCCCTTCACTGGCTTGCTAATTCTCCTCAGGACATTCTTTACGACCTTGAAGGCGTCGACCGCCATCTTCACCTGACTTTGCTCCACTTTCTAAACTTCCTCCGAGCCCTTTTGGGTGAGATTGGGAAAGGCTGTCAACATAAACGCATCATCGGTAGTCGTTTCTCTGTAATGAACGACAATTCTTGATGAAAGACCTAATCTGGCAAGCTCATCGAAATCCTTTACCGCTGCAAAGTTAGACATAACATCCGTAGGTGAAGCATAAACTGCGTCTGGGTAGGAGACTGTTTGCAAGACCAATCTCTTCAAGCCTTTAAGCGCTGGGTGATGTTCAATAATGTGCTGCCATCTCTCATCAGGCAGTCTGATTGGGGTGCCCCGGATTGATCTGGCTTTCAATAGTCTGTTATTTCTCCTGGAAGAGCTTGGCATTTGTTCCTTTCTATATTCTTGCCAGAGTGGTGGCTACGCATCCTACCATTCTTCATTATTTGTGGTGCGAGGGATTTGAACCGATGAAAAAAGCTCAGTTGGAGATTCTGCCGTAACGTAGGCTCTTCGCTTGTTGAGTAGCAAAAATCACGAATCATTGGACCGCAGGTCTAAAGTGCATTCAAGGAATTCCCTCGGCTTCAAGATTCTGATTCCTCTGTACTCCTTCAGCGCCAACAGATGGTGGTCGCCGCTTATGATGAACTTGGCTTTTGCAGCAAGTGCACACTCCAGAACGCGGTCGTCTGCTGGATCTTCCTTAACCACCCGAACGGATTTTCTGGGATTTACAAGTTTGACCGCTCTTATGATACTTGCCAGCGCAGCTTCAGGTCTCACCTTCGCCTCGCGCAATAATGTATCTATTCTTGGATAGGTCAGCACCTTGGCTGCCTCCCGCAGGAGAGCGTACGACATGCATGGCTCGATCTCTTTCGCTTCAATCAACGGTACGAATGTCTTGGCAAGGGTTTTGTTAAGTAGAATCGACACCCATACGTTTGTGCCGAGGACTACTTTCTCGCCCATTGGATTGCCTCGTTGACCAGCGCATCAACGTCCACTTTCTTGGCGGCCTTGCTCAATTTCTTGCTGAGATCTCCGAGGGACAAGTCTTCCATTTTCTTGATCAGTATCTCATCCGCTTCTACTGCGACGAGCAGTCTCTTTCCTGGCAGGATTCCGAATTGTTTGCGCACTTCCTTGGGTATCACTATCTGGCCTTTGGTCGATACCTTCACTACGCTCTCTGCCTTCATGATCATAATTGTGTCCGGCAAAACACTTAAAGTTTTACTTTTCTTACTTCCGATCGCTTCGGCTTCACTCATTCTTGATTTCCCTCCGATGAGGTCACTTCGCTAAATCCAGATGGTTCGCCTCACAACACCATTAACCAGAAAAATAACAGGAGGTGAAAAAACATGGTAGAATTTGAAACACTGGATTCGAGAGAAATCATGCTCGGCAAGGGCTTACTCATCGTAGCAGCAAAGAAAGCAATCTCAGCAGCACTTTCAATCCTCATTTTATGAGTCTAGTTTCTGCATCTCCGATTACTCATGATACCTTTGATCTGAGTGTCATCTCTTCATCGATCTGCCTCCAGAGAAACTGACGATTCACGTTCAGAAGAAGGGCAGCCTCCCTAACATTGAGTAACCTTCCCATTAGTTAACGCTTCATAAAACAAAAGAAGACATAATTGCGTATCAGCACTTGAACACGGGTCTATCCCGTCTAGCGTAAATATATAATAGAAATCTGATAGGTGTGGTATACTTTTCAGCCACTGTGCCAATCATGTGATGGTGCAAATGTCGACTCCATTGCATCATCGAAGGGCGCGCTTGAGGATCTATGCAATGGAGAGGAGAATCCCGATGTCAAGGAGAGGCTCTTCCTCATGGTCGAAGGAGACGGCATGATGCTGGCCCACGTGGCAAAGGAGCTCAGGCTTTCCGTCACAGCAGTCCAGCTATCGCAACAGTGCCATATCTTCCTAGCCGTTGGGGACGTATGGTAAGCGGCACAACGCTTATTATCCTATTTACATGATAGGAATATGAAGTAAGTTGAGAGTCAAAGTGGCAAGACGGTACCAGATAACTATTCCCGAAGAGGTCAGGGTGGAAGTCGGAATAAACATAGGAGACGCAGTGGATGTTAGAAGTCAGGATGGGAAAGTCGTCGTAGAGAAATTGGGAAAGAGCTGGGAATCCGTGATGGAGGAGACTAGGGGTGTGTGGAAAGGACACCCAATCTTCAAGGATATGAAAGACTCCATCGAAATCGTGAACTGGCTCAGACAGAAGAGCAAAAAGAGATGACAACATACTCACTGGACACGAACGTGATGGTCAGCCACCTGCGGGATGACAGGTTCGCAGCTGAAACCGGTCGGTTCCTGCGACGAGCAAGGGAGAAGAAGATTCGGTTAGTGATGCCAGACATTGTCTACGCAGAGCTTTACACCGGGGTGTATCTCTCTGATGATCCAAAATCCGAAGAAGCTCGGGTACAAAGCTTTCTTGCAGTGAACAACATCGAGGTAAGGACCCCTAGATCCCTGAAAAATGCCAAACGGGCCGGTGAACTTTATTCAAGGCACCTCAGTCGTAGAGGGAATGGAGTCCACAGAATCTTACCCGACTTCCTGATAGCGGCTCAGGCTGAGGCTACTTCTGAAGGTTTCATAACGTGGAACATGCTCGACTACAGGAATCTTGGGCTGAAGATTCCCGTCCTCTCCCCGGATAAAGCGAGATGAGCGACCATTTGTTACAAAGGTTATTCCATCCAAAACGTGTCTCGGAGCCGAAGTACGAGTTGTGGAAGTATACTGCCCATCCGCCGATGATGGTTGGTGCCCCGAAGTAGCGGTAGAATTCGCACAGCCCTATCAGCTCTTGATAGGATTACTTGATGAGGGGGTTACCATCTTTAGAGGTTCTATACAGGGTTCGTTCACCTGTGTGGTAGCGTGGTTACGTCTATCCTCCGGGTTTCTCGGCTCCGAGCCTTGATCTGGTTGAGAAGCCTCATGGCACCGTCTCTACCGCCTTCCCCGAAGCAGAAGAGGTCTATGACAGTTTGAATGGGGGTTACGAGCTTCAAATCATCGATCTTTCTGACATCCTTCATTATTGACTCATGGTCGGGCTCAAGAAGCTCGATGACTGCCGCTCCCCTTCCCGCCGGGAGGATGCTCTCTAATAGATTTGCGTTGAGAGTGTAGGTGTGGATGGTAGGGTATGTGATGTAATACGGCTGGTAGTGGTTGAGGGAAGAAAAGGCGGTGAGCGTCTGAATGCTTCGAGTTTTCGCCCATACTTGTGGAACGAGGTCTCAACAGCAAAGGGGATAACCTCAGATTAATGGTCACCGTCCTTCAATAAACCTAATCACTTTCTGTTTAATGATCGCGCAAACGGCTTCCAAGACCATGCCACGCGAATCTATTGGCTCTATCCGTCCCGAGGAATTGGTTACTAGCCATAAGTAGTTTTCCTGTACCTCGGCCTGAAACTTGAATCAGATACGTCTTGTCTGGTTTTCTTGCGGCTGCTAATGGCTCTAATGACGCATGCATTTTGGAGAGAAAGGCAAATGTATCTTCGCGTCCAACAAGGAGAGCTATCGCCATAGTTCCTGATGACCTTGATGGGCAAGTATGTTCTACAGGCTTCGCAGTTATCCAATGCAGTTCAGAGATTGAGAATAAGTTCCTTTTCCACGTTTTGAGAACCAGCTTGCTCCAAGCTCAATTCAGACGTTTTTCAAGCGGGTCTTCCTACCCAGCTATAAACAAGGAGAAAGACATGCTGTCAATATCAGTTCCATGCCCATCCGTTGAGATCCATAGAAATATTCTTTCAAAGATTGATGCTATAGTGAGCGAAGCTGAGAAACTGGATGGGGAATCGCAAGCTAAATGGAAAGAAGCGCAGGCAGTATTCGAAGTAGCTCTTTCAAACGGATCGAAGGAGCAGATCCCGCCAATAGACAGCCGTCAAAACCACGGAAACCATTCCTAAAGTCTCTAGTATTCCCTACTAACTCTCTTCAATCAGCTCAGGTGACTAAACTTGACAGGGAGAGAAAACCTAATCAGGAGACGGGTTCTTGACACTACTGCGCGGTGACCCATTTATATATCCATGGGCCATAGTCCATGGCAATGTCTACTACAGTGGAAGTCAAGAAAAATACCGCAAAAATACTCGACGAATTGAAGCGAAGATACAAAGCTAAGAGCATCGATGAGACACTCAGGAAGCTGATCAACAAAGCCGAAAGTGTCCCTGATTCCATGTTTGGCGCTCATCCCGAGATGAAGCCGTTCACTAGGGCAGACGAGGCTAGAGCCCATGAGTTATGAATTCGTCATCGACTCCTACGCTTGGATTGAATATTTTCGAGGTACTCTCAGCGGAGCGAAGGCTCGAAGGTATATAGAAAGCGACTCCGCTGCAACTTCAGCAATAACTCTCACTGAGCTGCGGGAAAAGTACCTGAGGGAGAAGTGGAGCTTCTTCCAAGAGGATCTGAATTTCGTCACTACCCGAACCTCTCTGATACCGGTTGACCGTTCCATAGCACTTCTAGCAGGCGAAATCAATCATGCACAGAAGAAGATTAGTAAGGACTGGGGTATGGCTGACTCAATAATTCTAGCGACTGCTAGAAGCGCATCCGCGAAGGTCGTAACTGGGGATCCGCACTTTGACGATCTTCCAGAATCAGTATTGATCTAGACTGAGGTTAACGGGCCCGGTGGGACCCGATACGTTTTTGTCATGAAAAGTGGATTCAAAATCGTGGGTTCGAGCCTGGCAGGGTTCGCTACAACGTATAGTCTGGGTGGTGAAGGAGCAGTGCGGTTACTACACTGTCATGCGCCAGACAACAATGTTCTTACTCTCTCTTTTATGTTCGCGAAAATTGTTGTCAGTTTATTCTTAGCTGGGTCAGTCAAGAGAGCTGTATGCGCAACGGCGTCCCTGATTGGTTTGTATTCGTTGGCATCTCTTGCAAGGCAGGCTTCCTTGATAGGATCTCTCTTGTCGACCATATTTGCCAAATCATCCATCGACAGATAGCTTGTATCGATAGGTGTTTTTCTTATCTCTATGCTGATGTTTCCCCTGTTCTTGTTTGCTGTTTCCTTTTTCTTCATTTCAGATACTTGCTTTCGTGCCTCCTTGGACAGCCGAAGTTTCTTCTCTTTGATGTGTTTTCTGACCAAGTTTTCAGAGACGAAACACTCCGCATAGGACGGGAAATTGTACCTTGCATCTTCTGTGAGCTCGTCCACCCACGAGTCGACTTTCTCTTTTCTGCCGGGGTGTCTAGGATCTTCCCTGATTTCATATTCTCTCGAAACCTCATTGAACAATTCCTCAGCTTTTCTCTCCCTCACAGGAATGCTGGGATTTTCTAGGTCGCCGGCCTTGTGATGCTTTCTTCTCCAGTCATCCCAGTCCGAAAAGATGACGTTGAGAACTACCCCCAAATTCTTCAAGAGCCCTTCGAACTTCTCGTCGTTCGGGACGACCCCTTCTCGGCTAGTTGAAAATCTGTCCACGGAGTCATCTAGGTCGTTCAGGTGGATTTGCCCGTACAGGTAGCTCTCGGGAATCCTGGCACTGGGGATATGCCTTAGGATGTCTTTTTCTCGGAGCCTCCCGTTAACAAAAAGATCAACGCCGATTCTTTCTTCGGTGGCCATTACCTTGAGGTCTCTAGGCATCCGGACCGAGGCGATAAAACCCTTCACGTCGCCCTTCACCGTGATCAACTTCGCCGGTTCAAGAAGGTTGACGTCGGTCTTGCGATTATTCTTGTCGTATTTGAGGCTCTTCTTGACATAAGGGTCGTCGAGACCGTTGATGTTCCACAAGAATTCCGTATCTTCGGTTAGGTCTTTGAGATCGTCAAGAGTGATCCTCTCGTCGTCTACAAAAATTTTGAAGGAGTCGTCAACCAAAGAAAACCTGAAATAAAGCGCGATAAGTTTACGGAGGTAATCCAGACTATTCCTTATTCCCTCTTTCATATTCTCAAAGTAGATGATAGTGCCTTTCTCGTGATCCTCCACAAGTTCACCAAAAATGCTCATGTCGACTTCTTCGAGCGGATATTTATCCGGAGTCAGGTCGCTAGTAATAGCGTCATCCAAGCCAGAGTTGTCTATGACACCTCCCACATAGTCCCCGCCGCTCACTCTCGAGATAACGGCGATCCTTTGTGCACAAGATAATAAGGCCAGTTTTCCAATACCCTTCCTACCGATGTAAGGTCTTCCTTTACGAGAATGTGATTGTCCGCCTTTTCTTTTCGAGTACCCGATTTTCAAAAACTTGTTCTGAAAATCACCTGCGTCCATGCCGTCTCCATCGTCTTTTATGAAGAAGCTTCCTTTCTGCTTGTCAATGTAGAGCCACACGTTGTTGGCATCCGCGTCCCATGAGTTAGAAATGGCTTCACCGAGGATGGTTGCAAAGCTTCTGTACAGGTTCCTTCCCAAGTGATCCAAGACGCTCAGGGAAATCGCAAATGTATATGATCTATTAGCCGTCATCTGCCATCTTGCCTCATGTGACTTTCAACATGATTCCTAATGCTTCTGGCGATTGCTCGGCCCAATCGCACGGGCACGGCATTGCCTATGTGCGTGGAAAGAGTCGTGAAGGTTATCTCCGACTCGTCATCAAAAAGCCTGTAGTACTTCGGAAAGGTTTGGAGCAACGCAGCCTCCCTTATGGATATCGCCCTGTCCTGTACTGGGTGACCGAATCTGCCGCTGCCTAGATTGCTAAACTTCGTTGTTATTGTTGACCCCAGGTCGTTCCATTTCATTCTGCCGTAAACGGCGCTGAAGGAGTATCCTGTCTCCTTCTTATGACACTCCAACTTGAGCTCGTCTTTCCAATCTTCCCATCCGCCGCCTTCCGGCGTGATTTTGATCCTCAACAGGTTCAAGGCGGTCAGGTTTCTAGACCTATGTAGGGGATCCTT
>JACPCU010000011.1:0-20129 GCA_016184315.1 Nitrososphaerota archaeon | reverse complement strand
GGATCCTTGGGGTCAACTTCGCCACACTTCAGGGGCCTTAGCTTGCCGATTGCATCTCTGACCTTCTTGTAATTCGCTGGTCGGTGCGTTTTTTCTACGAGCGCTACCTCTCCGAACCTTGAAGCCACGAGGACCAGCCTTCTCCTTCGTTGAGGTACGCCATAGTCAGGACAAAAGACTACGTCGTAGTAGACATAGTATCCGTGTCTTTTCAGTTCCCTGACGAACCATTCGAAGATCTTGTGCTGCATGATCTGCGGCACGTTCTCCATGGACACTACGTCAGGTTCGACTTCTGCCACTAGCCTGGAGAAATCTCTAAGGAGCCTCCATTCGCCGTTCCCGCCTCTTTTTCTATTGTACATCGAAAACGGCTGGCAAGGCGCGCATCCGATCAATATCTTGACCTTGCATTTCCCAAAAAGGTCGGAGATCTCCTTTGAACTCACCTCATCTATGGACTTGTTGATGAAGGGAGCATGGTTGTTGACCTCAAATGCGTACCTGCACGAGGAATCCACATCAATGCCTGCGATAATCTTGAAGCCCTCTTTGTAGAATCCGTGAGTAAGCCCGCCCACGCCACAAAAAATGTCAATTACGCCCATATTGTTGTCGGGCTGCCCCGTCATTTTGCATCATTTCTATTTAGGTGTCTATATATTAAATAGCTTCCAACTTGTGTTAAGCTGAGAAAATGAGGTATTACGAGTCCCCTCCCGCTGGGAGGCCCCCAAAGTCTACGTCGATAGGCGTTACGAAATCGATGAAATCCAACAAGTCGTCCGGCACGAAACCAGAACTGATTCTAGCGAAACTTCTCAGGAAAAGGATTCGCAAAAATAATCTACCGGGGAATCCGGACTTCGTTTATCCTCGGAAGAAAATCGCTGTCTTTGTTCATGGCTGTTTTTGGCATAGGTGTCCTAAGTGTAATTTTGACCTTCCGAAAAGAAACCGTGACTTTTGGGCGAGAAAGTTCGCTCGGAACGCAGAGAGAGACAATCTGGTCAAGAAGGAGATGGGAGCGATGGGATGGAGGGTCATTGAAGTATGGGAGCACGAATTGAGAGAAGATCCCACGAAAGTGGCCGCGTCAATTCACCAGATGTACGAGGTCAGAGACACGTCTGTGTCGCTTTTAACCGGGCATTGAATCAAGCCTTGTGATGTTTCTCTTTATTTCCTTCCAAGTCTTTACGAAGTTAAGAACTATGCCTTTGGTTTTCTTTTGTTTTTTAAGATATGTTCTTGACCAGAAATGCCTTGATAGGCTCATCAGCATGGCCAGACGGGTAAACTGTTCGTGAGTAAAGTATACGCGTTCGCCGTCATAACTTACTGAATACTTATCGTCTTTGCCTTTTGATGTCTTCTCAATAACCCTGAGGTACATCATCGCATTTCTAGTTGGGTCAGGTGGATTTGTATCTACGCCTACGCGTATTAACACCTTGTGCCAAAGCTTGTCGTTCTTATCCCACCATGGCTCTGAGTTTGCGAAAGTGTCAACTCCCTTCCTTACCATGATAGTGACCGTTCGGGTTGGGCGTAAATACTTACTCGAATACTTTTTGTTGCTCAATTCTCAAAAGATATTATGGGTTAACTAGATACATTCGTCCTTTTCCATCTCCCTGTGCGACTACCAGTCCTCTCTCAACCAATCTTTCCATGTTTGCTCTGTATGCTCTGTCCTGCAAAGGGTAATCTACCAGTTTACAATATCCATTGTATAATTCTCCAGACTTCATCTTTCCGTTTCTTTCAAGAATGTCATACAGTGTTCTTTCATGAACACTCAGCTTAGATAGTTGATACGATCGCTTGGAGAGTTTTGCTTGTTTCACAGATTCCTTGGCTTCATCTATAGTTATCACATCAAGATTTTTTCTTTCAGATGTCTTTGCTGCGTTGTGCAGAGTTTGTAATGCAATACGAGCATCGCCATCGGCAATAAGGGCGATGATACGTAGCACAGCGTTATTGACTACATTAGGCTTTAGCGCATATGTCACTCTCTCTTTGAGTATATCCACAAGCTCATTCGCTGTATATTTCTTGAATCGGACTCTCTTCAGCCAAAGACCTGAAGTTATCCTCGGATCAATGGACGCGAGGAAGTATTCATTATTAGCAACGAGTGTGACTGCTGAATTGCTCCGAGCCAAATTGTATAGGACTGATGTATCTTTCAATTGATCTGCTTCATCGAGACAAACAATCGTTCTCCTGTTAGTCAACTTCTCGAATTTCCTCGCAAGTTCGTCCGTTGATTCTCTCCCATGAACGACCTGGTTCAACTTCAACAGAATTTCAGATAGAATTTTGTGCCTCGTCTTTACGTTCCAGCAATTGATATAGACGGAAGAATCTTTGAATTCACTCTCAAGAAGATGTTTGATGACTGTAGTTTTTCCAGTTCCACTATCACCATAGATTAAGAGATTGTCAGCTGACCTGTTTTTCATAACTGGTTTGAGTGATGAAGCAACTTCTTTGATCACCCCTTCTCTGTGCAATAGCCTTTCTGGCACATATGGTTCAGTTAGTGGCGTTTCGTCTATTATGAGTTCAGAAACCATTTAATTAGATTGGTTGAGGCTCTTAAATTGCTTGCGTATGTGGAATGCCGCTATCCTTTTCACTTTGACCTGACTCTTCTTCCAATTGCCATCCACATCTGAGACAATAATTTGCGACAGCAGGGTTTCTTTCTTTGCATAGATTACAGAGTTTAATTTTTATCTCTTCGGGATTTGATGGAGCGTCTATTCCAAAATGTTTCAATAAAGCATCCCTCTGTCGATTCACGTTGCGATGGACATAGACTCTCGGCATGTCTGAACCTTGAACCCACCCTTTGTCTTGTGCTAGTTGCTGTTCAGTCATCCAATCCGATTTCCACGACGCATCTCTATGTCTGAACAAGTACGGATAGATTCGCTTCTTAATTCCTGCACGCCTCGCATACTTCTGAACAATCTGTTTGAACGTTCTCCATTTCATGAGATTGAATTTTGTGTCGCCCTCTAGGTTGACCCAGAGCGGAGCGTCGGGATTATTCTTCAGCGGATGATTCTCCAACCACTGCAAAAGAAATCTACGCGAGACAATTATCCAAAGATAGCACTCACCTTTCTTATCTCTCGTGGCAATCCTGATGTAATCTTTCTCTACCTTCACGTCCTTCAGCTGCGGCGACAACACAGCCTGAGGACGCCCACCGGATTCGAGTGCAACCCAGAACAATGCTTTGTCTCTGTAATTGGTGATGAGACTCTGAATTTTGTATAGTTCCTCTAACGTAGGGATGTCTTCGAGAGTTTTGTATTTTTTCTTCGAGGCAATCTTGATCCATTTCACTCTCTCAGGATATTCGTCACCATTCATTCCTGATTTCCACTGGTAGAACTTTTTGATGTTGCGCCTCAGGTCTGCCTTAGTTATCTCCGCAAAGTCTGACGATTCAAACTCCTTCAGAAGCTTAACCAAATCGTTCTTAGTCGCATTCGTGAGTGGAACAGAAAGAATTTTCCTAATCCAAATGAAGTTATTGACGTATGTAATCGCTCGTGCTTTTGAAATTCCATTCGCAATTTTCTCATCACAGAATTCTCTGACAAGTTTCTTTTCCTCTTTCGTCAGGTTCGACCTCTCAAGTCTGCCGAGTGCTTGGTCGAACAACTTCTCATACTCGTGCAAATCCTCTGATGTCAGCATATCATCACCTTTGTTTTCCAATACAATCTCACTTACGAGTGTGCATGGTCATGCCGGAACCGAAATTTCGATTCCGCTATCTGCTGCGATAGAAGACAAAGAGAGAATACAATTCACGAGTCAGTGCAGGGGGTGAGATAGGACTCGTGAGCAATTTTCTCTTGTCTTCTGTACGAGATTTTCTTATTCTATTTCATGGTCTTTGAAAAATAAATAGTTAACGGCATTTCGGAACTCTTACACACTCGTAGAAGAAATAGTCTCTCAAAACCAATTCATCAGAATGCAACGATACTCTCTCGACAATGCAATCGAAGAACTCAATGTGTTGGAATCAGTTGTAGCAGGCAAAGTTAGGAATTACCTTGAGAAAACCGACATCATCAATGCAGCCAGAGGATTGATTGCAGTAAACAAGGAACTCTATCGAGTCGAAGAGGATGCTCGCAGACTACGGCTCACAGGTCAACTTGATTTAGAGATCTACAATGCATTGACCAAAGGATACAAACTGATTGCAGATAGAATCATGAAGACAGCATACGAGTACAAGTATGCTCACGAAGTTTCGGTATTATTCAAAGCTCTCAGGTTCACCAACGAGGTTTCTTCATTATCAGATTATCTGAGAGAAGGGGATGAGTGAGTGTTCGGTTACTGCCCAAGATGTAGAGAATATAGAAGCGATGATGGAGAAAGTGCATGGAGCGTCAAAGAAGGAACCTACGGAGCAATCTGTGAGAAATGCGGATCGATTGTTGATATGTATTGGTGAGGTGTCAGTATAGAAATTGATTTTCCAACGCTTGAATGCGGACACACCTTTGTGAAGAACATAGGAGCTGGCAAGTGTACCAAATGCAACAAAACATCATGCAGCAAATGCCTTCAACTCATCAACGGGAATTTGCTGTGTGCTGATTGCTATGCTGATTATGTGAGGAGATCAGGATGTCAGAGTTGTTAAAGTGCAAGGTTTGTAATGCGACTGTATTTCGAGACAGAATTCTCGGCACCTGTGGAACTTGCAGTAGAACAGTATGCGCTCAATGTCAGAGATTCTGTGACGGATGCTCTAGGATTTTCTGCATGTTCGATATCAGCGTGAGAGACACCTGGACTCAAGGAATGTTGAGGAGAATGAAGTTTTGTCAGGGGTGTAAGCCATTCAGCTAGAAAAGTATTGGGTTTGTATTACGTGTGGCAGTCTCACATCAATGATAAGGGGACTATGCACCTTTTGTTCAGCACCACTTCCAAACTTTCTACATTCACCTGAGCCTGAGCAAGTCAATCGTGGAATCCATCTCGGATATCTATCGAAAGGAAGTGAATTCAGAATCCCATTAGATCATTTTGGATTTCACTTTGCATTCTACGGAGTAACAGGAAGCGGGAAAACACGAGGAGCGATGCAGCTAGCGATACAAGCCGAGAATAATGGAATGAAATTATTGATACTTGATGTCGAAGGCGAGTGGAAAAATATTATTCCATTTCTTGACGGAAAGACAGAATACTACTCCACAGATAGGAACCTAAAGATCAATCCGTATGATTTGAATGATTATGGATTAGTTAGAGCTCTTCTGAAAGAAACAATCTTCAAAGGAATCGAGGTTGACTATCAGGACATCTCGCCCCAGATGAATTATGTTCTAGATAAGTGCATTGAGAAGAGCGACAGCATCCCTGAATTGATTGATAACGTAACTAGCTACGAGGAAAGTAACTTGCCGTTCAAACTCACGAATCTCGATAGAACGAAGACTGCATTACTTGTTAGACTTGAACCATATAGAACCAACCCAGCATTGAATGAAATTTTCTACACAGAATCTTCGAGCATCGATTTGCGGAAACTCAGCGAGAGAAATCTGATTATCGACTTACACCCATTGGAATCAAAAGTAGCATATCAAGTTGAACTCAGACTGATATACAATGCAATAGCGATAGCATATCTCAAGGAAGCATTACAGCGTGGACCCACCAACATAATTTCAAATCTCTTCATTGCTGATGAGGCACAATTATTAGCTCCGAAAATTTTGAAGAAGATTGTCGTCACAGACACATGGACGACTACTGAATTCGCAACACGATTGAGGAAGAGAGGTCAAAGTTTAGCCATCATTTCACAGTCGCCATCTAACATCGAAGAGGATATCAGGAAAAATTGCCAGAACAATTTCATTTTCAGATTACAGGATGCGAATGATGTTGAGTTTATCGCCCGAAGTTTTGGATACAATTGGTATACTGCCTTGGATTACTTTACGCACGAACTTACGAGCCTGAAACAGAGAGAAGTATTAGTAAAGACACCATTAGTCAACGAACCATTTATCATAACGACACCACAACTGGATTGCTCTCCAATAACAGATGATGCGCTAAGCAAACACATACCGTCGCATAAAGAAAGTGTAACCGAACTTGAGAATCAATTCATCAACGACATCCAACAGCGTCCATTCATTTCAATGGTTGAAAGGAGAAATTCATTGGGGTGGGACGATAGAACCTACCGTGAGATTGTTGGGAGATTGATTGCCAAAGGTGTCGTAGAAAAGGTAAGAGTGAAACTAGGTAAGGGTGGCCCGAAAGTTCTCTATCAGTCAGCGGGAGGTGTTCCGAGTATCAAGCATCAATACTATGTCCATTGGATTATTTCACAACTGACTTCAAAGGGTTTGGTATGCAGAGCAAACAAAGCAGGACCAGACGTAACAATTCCATCGTTGAAAACAGCAATACAGGTTGAATTAGGGAAGTCAGATATCTACGGCAACATCAAACGCGCACTGCAAGAGTTCCAAAAAGTGATTGTGTGTTCTGACAGCAAGAGAGTGATTGAAAGAGTTGCCAAAGAAACCAAAGATGAACGGGTTAAATCTACATTGGTAAAGGAGGTTCCAGCGTTATTCGATTAAATGCGGATGAATGCTGACGATTTGATTATCTGAAAAGAAAGAGTGGAACTAAAGTCTGACTCTTTCTTTGAAAGGGAGGTGAGTTTGTGGATGAGAAGATACCTGAATTGTATGCGACTGAAAGTGTGCCATTGGATAAGAAAGTAATTCATCAGCGATATCAGATTAAGGAGATAGGGTTCTACTGGTTGATCTCTGAGCTAGACAGTAAGAGCAGGATTGCTTTCGGTTATGCCAATCTGAACAACGATGATTTTGCAGAATGGGGATACATCAACATAGATGAGTTGCTTGAGAACAGAGCCGAGCTAGATAGAGAATGGAAGACCTGCACGTATGATGACGCGATGAAGAGAATTAGGAGTGAGAGAGTGATGAGGTGATTCTATAGATGTAGATCAGATTGTTAGCAGTGACGCTTTAGAATTTCTGAAGTCTCTTCCCGATGAATTTGTTAACTTATGCATAACCTCCCCACCATATTGGGGCTTGCGTGATTATGGTATTAAAGGTCAGATTGGATTGGAGCCTGATTATCGTGAATATGTCAACAAGCTCGTAAGCATATTTGTTGAACTGCAGAGAGTGTTGAAAAAAGACGGGAGCTTCTATCTCAATCTTGGCGACACATATTCTCACAGTGGAGGCGCGGGAGGACAGTATCACAGGCTATCATCGAAGAACAGGATTGATGGATTCAAGAAGTATCAGGGGCATAGAGTGAAGTCACTTCCACCAAAGTGTATGATTGGAATTCCTTGGAGAATTGCATTCGCATTAATTCATAAGGGGTGGATTCTTCGTAATGACATTATTTGGCATAAGCCTAACGCTCTACCTTCATCTGTTAAAGACAGGTTGACTAATACCTACGAGCACGTCTTTCATTTTGTGAAGAGCAGAAAATATTTCTACAACCTTGATGCTATTCGTGTGCCTCACAAAGTTGTAGGAGTCACCGACCTTAGACCGCCGGGAATATTGAGACAGAGGCTTTACGAACGTAGCAGATACAACTTTTCCAAAGATCCGCACTTGAAGCAGTATCAGGGGAAGTTCGAGAGTGATTCTGAAAAATTTGGAAGCCCGAGAGCCCGAAGAACGAGGAAAGAGTTTCAACAACGAGATTATCATCCTAATGGTAAGAATCCTGGAGATGTGGTAAATCTCACGAATCGCGAACTGACTCTCATAAAGTTCTTCAGAAGCAAAGGTAGTGGAGGCAATCCAGGTCACGGCATACAAGGTTCAACTTTGGGTGAGACACATTATCTGGGGAAGAATCCCGGCGATGTTCTCGCAGTGGTTCAAGATGCAACAAGACCGAAGGCTGACGGTGTTATGAAAACCGGTGGGATGCTACCTCCTCCTAACGTTCACAAAGAAAATCCTGAAAGACTTTGGAATCCGAAGGGAAAGAACCCTGGAGATATTTTGAAGATTGATGGTGTATCATTCACCCGAAATGTTGGCAGGATAACGAGACATGAGGTAGAGAAAGCCAAGTCGCAGCCCTCTAAGAGAATCCTACGATGGGTGTACAGACCAAACCCGCTAGGACGCAGACCGGGAGATTTCTGGATAATCAACACTAGAGGATTCAAAGGTGCTCATTTTGCTGTATATCCTGAAGAACTGTTACGCAGGCCTATTCTTTCATCTTCCAGAGTTGGTGATGTTGTCTTTGATCCGTTTATCGGAAGTGGAACTACAGCTGTGGTTGCTAGAAAACTTGAGAGGAGATTTCTTGGATGTGATATCAATCCTGAATATGTGAGGATGGCTGAAGAAAGATTGAGAGGTGTTTTGAATTAGTTATGAAGCGAGAAAGCTGTTGAGGGAATTCTTTGAATATGCTGATGAGAGGAGAATGAAAGGTGAGTTCGATATTACCAAGATTACGAGAGAGTATTACACGGATGAGTTGAAGCCGTATTTTGAGGAGAACGGACATAAGGCTTCGTTATTCCTCAAGAAATTCCTTGTAATGACGAGAATGTTTGTGGAGACAGATCCTAGACATCAAAGCCGCATGGATGCCTACATAAGCAAGTATTCTAAGACGAAAGCGGTTTAAACCCAGACATACATAACCTAGTAGGATGGGAAGATATGGGTGACCATCCTCAGGTGGGATAAGAATGGCTAAGGTGTCTGAGTACAAGACTCGTAAGGAGAAGATAGACGTTCTCCTAAGCAAGACGGGTTGGGATGTTAGAGACAGAACCAAGATCATCCAAGAAGTTGACACCAAGCAATCGGATTTTAGGGCTGGAAACTACAAGACCGTATCACAGACTCTTAAGAACCCTGAAGAAAGTGCATATGCTGATTATCTTCTACTCGACTCACATGGATTACCTTTGGCCGTTATTGAAGCCAAAAGAACCGACAAAGATTACCTGCTCGGACAGAAGCAGGCTGAGGACTATTCGGACGACATCAAAAAGCAGACGGGGAAAGACGTTTTTATTTTTATGACTAATGGCTATGACATTTGGTTTTGGAACAGACCGAATGAAGGGCCAAGAGCCGTTAGCGGATTCCACGATAGAAATTCACTTGAACGTTTACGGTTTCAGAATATCTCAAGGAAAGACTTCTCTGAAGTTTCGATAAGGAAGGACATAGTTGATAGACCATATCAAATCGAGTCTGTAAAGCGAGTGCTCGAAGGGATAGAGAAGGGGCGAAGAAAATTTTTGATTGTCCAAGCAACTGGAACGGGAAAGACACGCGTCGCGATGGCTCTCATTGATGTATTGTTGAGAGCGAATCGTGCTCAGAGAATTCTATTTCTAACAGATAGAAAGGAGCTTAGAAATCAAGCATACGGCGACAATGGATTCAAGGCGTTCTTCCCTAATGAGTCAAAGACAAAAGTTTTCTCTGGGAAAGTTGAGAAGACCTCACGGCTCTACGCTTCAACCATTCAGACTTTTATGGAGTGCTACCAAGAGTTTTCGCCTGGAGATTTCGATGTAATTATTTCGGATGAGGCTCACCGTTCAATATACAACAAATGGAAGGAAGTCTTCACGTATTTCGACGCAATAGAAATCGGACTCACAGCAACGCCATCAGAACTTATCGAACGGGACACCTTCAGATTCTTCAACTGCGAGGAGCGAACACCGACCTATCTCTACACGTATGACGAGGCCGTTAAGGATGGGTGGCTTGCCGACTATCAAGTATACGTAGCTCAAACACACTTTCAAATTGAGGGCATTCAACAGGGCGATGTTCCCGACCAGATAAAGAAGAAACTGCTGGAAGAGCAAGGAGTAACTGAAGATGAGATCAACTTTGAAGGAACTGACATAGAGAAGAAAGTCGCAGTCATAGGTACGAACGAGGCGATTGCCAAAGAATTCATGGAGGAATGTTTGAGAGACAAAGCAGGAACTCTCCCGGCAAAGACAATTATTTTCGCAGTCTCGAAGAAACACGCAACTCGATTGTGGGAAGCATTCGAAAAACTGTACCCTGAGTATAAGGGACGGCTTGTCAGAAGGATAGTCTCAGAGGATCCAAGGGCAGAGGAACTTCTAAAACAATTCAAGACCGAAAGCTTCCCGCGCATAGCGATTTCTGTAGATATGCTTGACACTGGAGTGGATATACCGGAAGTCTGTAACTTAGTTTTCGCAAAGCCCGTGTTTTCCAAAATCAAGTTTTGGCAGATGATTGGACGGGGAACGAGACACGATAGGATTTGCAAGGACAAGGACTTGTTACCCGACGGGAAGAAGGAAAACTTCCTCATTTTCGATTTCTGGAATAATTTTGATTGGCACAACATGCATCCTGAAGGCAAAGAAGCTAAGCCGAGCGAAGCAGTTCCAACAAAAATCTTCCTGACCAGGCTCCAACAGCTAAATCATCTCCTTGAAGCCGGAGACAAACGTGCAGGATTGATAAAAGAGAAACTTGCAGGAGACATCAATGCACTCCCCCGTGATTCAATCTCAGTCAGAGAACATATGCGAGATGTGGAGAAAGCACTTTCGCCTGAGTTCTGGGACAGGGTTGGACTCGACCAGTCCAAGTTCTTGAAGACAAGAATATCCCCTCTAATGAGATATCAGAAGGACATCAACCTTAACGAAGCCTCATGGACTTTGAAAATTGAGAAGCTGAATCTTGCTATCCTAAGGGAAGACAGATCTGAAATTGATAGATTGAAAGACGAGATAGGCGAGTGGGTGAATTCCTTGCCGACCACGATTCGAGAAGTTAAAGACAAACAGGAATTGATCAACAGGGTCTTGCGCCGACAGTTCTGGGACAACCTGACTTTCGATGACGCTCAAATGCTTCTGAAAGAATTTACGCCTATGATGAGATACAAACAGCCAGAGCCAAGACCGACCATTATCCTAGACATCGACGATGTTGTGCAGAAGAGAGAGTTCATCGAATACGGACCTTTGCCGATACAAGAATATGTTACGACCTATATTGACAAGGTTGAGAAGAAGATCAAGCAACTCGCAGAGCAGCATCCCACCATTAAGAAAATCGAACACGATGAAGTTCTAACCGAAGATGATCTAGGAAATCTGGAGAAGACCCTGAACAGCCCAGAGCTTTACATCACTGAGGAAACTCTTCAGAAGGCATACGCACAGCACAAAGGCACGCTGGTCCAGTTTATCAAAAAAGTTTTAGGGCTGTATGAATTCCCTGACTCCAGGAAGCAGATAGAGGACGCATTCAAGGCGTTCATTATTGAGAAAAACTATCTGAACTCAGACCAGGTCAACTTCTTACGCACGATACAAACCGTATTTATGAAGAAACACCATATAGAATACAGCGACCTTTTCGAACCGCCCTTCACCAATTTCGGGATTAATGCTCCAATCCCGCTTTTTGCGGATGAAGATTTGAAGGAAGTGATTCAACTATGCAACAATCTGGAAAAGGAGGTGTATGCTCATGCTCGCACCTGAACTAAAATCACAAATCAACAAGCTTTGGGATAGATTCTGGTCAGGGGGGATAGCCAACCCGCTTACAGCCATTGAACAGATGTCATACCTAATTTTCATGAAACGACTTGAAGACCTTGACAGCATTCATACGAAAAGAGCCGCGGCAAGGAAAGAGACGCACGAATCGATTTTCGACGGTTATGAAAATTGCAGGTGGTCCCAGTGGAAGCATCTCAACGCTGAATCGATGCTGAAGCATGTTCAAGAAGTCGTTTTTCCATTCATCAAGAATCTGACCAACGGCGATGATGTGCTATATGCTCAGTATATGAAAGACGCAGTATTCGTTATCCCGAAAGCCTCGCTGTTGCAAGAGGCAGTAGCGATTATCGACGAAATGAACATCACCGAACGAAATCAAGACACTCAAGGAGATATCTATGAGCACCTACTCGCTGAGTTGAAGACGGCTGGAAAGAATGGACAATTCAGAACACCAAGACACATTATTCGCATGATGATTGAACTCGTTGATCCAGATATCGGTCAAACAATTTGTGACCCGGCTTCTGGCACGTCTGGATTTCTAATTGCAGCTTACGAGCACATCTTGAGGAAGTATACAACCGACGACATAATCAACATCCACGAAGACGGCTCATTGCACAATTTGGTTGGGGACAAGATAGTCGAAAAGTCTCACTGGAACCTTCTAAAAAGAGACACGTTCTACGGGTTTGATTTTGATACTACGATGGTCCGAATTGGACTCATGAACATGATTCTCCACGGGATTGAGAGACCCAACATTCGTTACTCCGACACATTATCGAAGAGATTTGACCAGAAGGCACAGTACGATATTGTTTTTGCGAACCCGCCTTTTGCAGGATCGATCGATAAGAGTGATATCAACGAGGCGTTCAAACTAGCTACTGCAAAAACGGAACTTTTGTTTTTGGAGTTATTCCACAACTTACTTCGGATCGGGGGGAGAGCCGCTGTCATTGTTCCAGACGGAGTACTATCCACGCGCTCTAGAGCTCATCTTACAGCAAGAAAGTTGTTATTAGAAAAATGTGATCTCGAAGCTGTAATATCCATGCCATCCGGGGTGTTCCAGCCTTATTCGGGCGTGAGCACGGCTGTCCTCGTCTTTGTGAAAGGAGGTCGCACAGAAAATGTGTGGTTCTATGAAATGGAAGCGGACGGATATAGCTTGGACCAGAAGAGAGAGTTTGTCGATGGCAAGGGCGATATTCCTGACATAATTGAAACATTCAAGCACGGCAAGATTGAATCGGCGAAAAGTTTTCTAGTTCCATTCGAGACAATTAAAAGAAACGGTTACACCCTTTCAGTTTCGAGGTACAAACGAGTGCAGATTCAGGAAACTGAGTATGAGGATCCCGATGTCCTCATCGAAAAACTTTCGAAACTTGAGAACGAAATTACTGGAGAACTAAAAGAGTTGAAAGAGTTGAGTTGATTGCCGCTGCTGAAAATACTTGATAATGTACCACTAAAGAAGATAAGCGAAGTAGCGCAGATAGTAGAAACAGGTGTCAGAAGATTCAATGGCCTAAAGAAATACGTCAAGACTGGTGATATGCGTGACAACACAATCGTTGCGGATAGAGAAGTCACGTTTGAAAATCGACCGAGTCGAGCTAATATGGAAGTTCAAGAAGGTGATGTTCTATGTGCGCGCATGAAAGGAACTGAAAAGGTCTTAGTGATCACGAAACAAGAACGAAATTATCTTTTTTCAACCGGGTTCGCTGTTTTGAGGGCGAAAAGAAACCTGATGACGCCTAGATTTCTTGCATATTATCTAAGATTTCCGTACTTTCAAGCGGAGAAAGATAAAGCTGCGCATGGCGCTACTCAGAAAGCAATTAACAATCCAGCATTGTACAGTATCTCAGTTCCAGTGCCGCCACTTGCCATCCAGGAGAGGATAGTTATTAC
Organism: Nitrososphaerota archaeon; assembly: GCA_016184315.1. Classification (GTDB taxonomy): domain Archaea; phylum Thermoproteota; class Nitrososphaeria; order Nitrososphaerales; family JACQRY01; genus JACQRY01. The sequence goes on along the minus strand of JACPCU010000011.1, from coordinate 6,559 downwards.
TTTGGAACGTGCAGACCATCTAAGGCGCATTCGTGAACAGGCAAACCAACTTCCAGACAGAATAGTCCAGTCGCTGTTTCTCAAGATATTCGGGAACCCACTTGAAAATCCACTCGAATGGAAAACTGAAACTATTGAAAAGCTCTGCGAGGAAATATACAGATATCCTACATTCTATGGTTTGGAGTACAAGCCACAAGGGGTTCCTGTTATTCGAATCGGAAATATTCAGGACGATGGTACTCTCGACGAGGATGTCTCACATTACGTTTTCATAGATCAGAAGGCCAGTGAAAAATTTCCTAGGACGATATTGGAGTTTAATGATGTTATTATGGCTGTTAGAGGCGATGGCTCAACAGGGAAGATAGGGCATGTTTCAACAAGAGAGCTTGTAGGAGCGAATATGAGTCCGAATCTGATTCGAATCAAGACCAATCCTACGAAAATCCATCCATTATATTTATTCCATCTACTTTCATCTGCCGATGGTCAAGAACTAATCAAGACTAGAATAACGAGAACTGCTAAGAAAAAATTAACCGCTGTAGAACTCAAAGCGATGGAAATTCCAGTCCCACCGATCGAGCTCCAGCAGAAATTCGCTACTCAGGCAGAAAAATTCAACCACCTGAAACGGATTCAGGCTGTTTTCTTGCACGATACTAACGAACTCTTCAACTCCCTCATGTCCAAGGCATTCAAGGGAGAACTCGTGCGTAATATTACTGAAACTGAAGAGACTCAGCACACGGTAGCCAAGTCATCCACTTTGACTGACTATATGGCACCTTAGACTATTCCCTCCTCCTTGAATTTCCTTTCTACTGCTTCCGACGTATTACCACATGATGAACAACCGCTTCTGATTAGATGGATGTCTGGATTCTTATGAAACCCCTTTGAACCTGGCAGCGACGCAGTCTTTGTTCTCTTGATACTTACACTCTTGGGAAAATGTAACACGCTAATTGTATTCTTACCACAAAATGGACAGTCCCATAACTCATATTGCTTTCCGAATTCGTAAGTCATATTGATATTATGTATCGCCAAAGTTGAAAAACTTGCGCCGTTCGGCTCGCTCATTCTCCCTTTCCCTTGGTCAGCAAGGTCGGCTCTGCCTAAAGTGAGATGTCTCGCCTCAACAACCATTAACCAAAAAACAAAGGAGGTGAAAAATATGGTAGAATTTCAGACATTGGAATCAGAGGAAATCGAGCTCGCATCCAAGGACAAGATTACAGTAGCAAGCAAACTTGCAGTCAGTGAAGACAGACAAACAGAATTCATTTCGATTAGCAAGTCAGACAGCAGCGGAAGACTCAAACAGACATTGACGTTACCAATGGATTCAGAAGTCCTGAAGGAGTTCGTAGCTGCATTAGAGAGTGTGGTATAGAGCCACATTCTTTCTTAATTATCGGAAAAGCACTGAGCGCAATTATTTGAGCGTTCGAGATAAACAATAAAGGAGGTTAATGTCATGAGTGAAAGGAAGATACGAATAGGTAACGAAGAATTCAAAGTATTAGGCTCAATGCAGGAAATAATGGCAGAAGTGGAACTCAAGAAGAGTGAAGATGGGAATTGCTTGAGAGAGCGCCATTCAGGGATATCGATGAAGTTGTAAACACACTGAAGTTTATGGAGTCTAAAGGCTTGGTCAATTACAATCTGAATAATCAGAATTGGATTTTTGTTAAAAATTGAGAGGTGATGAATTATGACTATGACTGCATGGTATGGAGAATCAAATGCAAAGATGGGAAGACAGTTTGATAGTCTTGCTAGAGCTATGAATTTCCTGAAAAAGAAGAAAGCGAAACTAAAATATGTTGAGATAGATGGTTATGAAAAAGTTGGCAGGATTTCCGTAGCTACTTTTGTGAGAATTGATATTTGAGTTAACAATTAATTCTCAAACAACCGATTACAGCACGTAGTTCCACAGAGCGTGGAATACAATAGGATAGTATACAGACCCAGTTTCGTCTCTTACGGCTCCAAATAGTAAGCCCAAAATAAAAATTATCAACAAGCCTTCTATGGTGAGTGGTCGTGCAAAGTACTGCGGGAGCATGTTGGGAATGTGGATTATTGCGAATAACGATGCCGTTAAAAACAAACCGGGCTTTCGACCAAATCTTGATTCACACTTTGGCTGATAGTAACCTCTGAAGAACATTTCTTCACATACAGGTGCAAGAACCACCGCACGCACAAGAGTCTCCAATCCTGGAGGAGTGAAGACCTCTAGTAATGGAACGCCTCTAGAAGTCCTTGAGAATATTAGCAGTACTATCAAGATTACCATCCCTAAAGTGGCGCCCTTGTAGAAGCCTTCCGACGTTAGACTTTCTCGAAAAGATCGTGGAAAGGAAATTCCCCTTCCTCGCACGAGCCCAAGCGATTTGATGCTCTCCCTACGTTTCCAAAGAAACACCAAAGGGAGCAACAGAATAAGCAGATGCCATGGAGGACGGGCATAGTAATTACCCAAAGAGACAAGCACGACTAGGTAGACTACTTCGGTGAGAACATACCAGATCGAGCCTATCTTCAATCCTGACCGTTCCGCAGGAAGTGAGCTTGGTTTGATATTTCCCTTACTTTCCAAGACATTCCGTAATCTCCTTGGGCTTGTTAATGAACTTTCCTTACAGTCCTTGCGAGTAAGGAGTCTGCATGTCAAAGGATCCAAAGCGAGAGATACTGGGAATGAGCACGATTACGTACAAGTTTCAGGTGACGATACCGAAGAAAGTTAGGGAGAAGCATCAATTGAAGATTGGAGATACTGTAGTGTTTGTTGAGGAAGATGAAAGGATAGTGATTGCGAAGAGTACTGAGTATTAGTAAGATTTCTTGCTCAGGGGAATGGAAAGGTGTTCATAACAACCGAAGTAAGATAGATTATCCGAAAGGGAATGTGGAAACTTCTCCGTCAATTATGAACACGCAATATCTGTTGTTACCCCAGTAGCGCATGCCAGCCTCGATTGCTGCATGGCTGAGCCAGCTTGCTACCTCCCTTGGGTCTGGCTTGGTAGCGGTTTCCATAACGTATGTGTTTGATGGAAGTTCTATGTCTCCCTTTAGTCCACGAACTTTTCTAAACATCCCTCTGGCTTCCAGTTTTTCTCTAATTCTATTATGCTGCTCTGGCGTTGCACCAGTAAGATCGAATGTTAGAATTGTTACTATCGACATCCTTGACCCTTACAAAAAGAAATAGTTATAGTCTCTCTAATCAACAGGACCAAATAATCCTTCGAAGATCCCTTTACTTACTCTATGCGCCTTTCTACCTAGACCTACTTTTGTGCCCGCACATGAGAAACACGTAAGACTGCCTCCCGGAGTTACAACACTGCATCTGGGACAAATCATTCGGCGACATCCGCCTGCACACTGTCTGACATCGTAGAAATCCTGAACCATTTGCCTACAGTTTGGACATATAGCTAGGCTCAAGGGAGTGTATTATGTGCGCCATCGGTAATTTATAGCCGTATCTATTATCTGCTTTTCGGCTTATATGCTTCATGCACAAGTAACGGTTCGACCTCTAGAACAAAATGAGCTGGGTCTGACCGCTTGACTCTGACCTCACGTACTCCGTTGTAACCTTCAGGACATTTTCTTTTTGCATCATCCACTGCGGAATTGTACAGTTTCTTGCTGACCTCTTCTTTGAGTCGTGCGGCTGACTCTTTGCTTAAGAAAATTGGATCAACAAAAGCCCCTTCCACAATTTCGTAGGGTTTGCCACTCTTGTCTACAACATAACCTGACAAATCAGCCTCATTATGAAAGTATAGGACATTACGTTTGTGTTCTTGTGATCTTCCGCTCTTTCGTCCAAGGATGGTATCACCTAATTACTAATATGTAAATATGAAGTAAAATAAATATCAGCTCTCTAGAATCTTCTCCCCGCTTAGCTTCTTTATGATTATTGCAAGGAATGCGCTACTTACTACGGCCATTACTACTCCTTCAAACTGGAAGAAGACGAAGCCATAAATTGCGAATGCAAGGTTTGTGTCCAAGACTGCTATCAGAGTTAGGACCAACATGAGACCTAGAATAGTTGGGATGGAGTAGCGCCAAACCCTTAGTGTTCCTAGTACAGCATAGCTCCAATCTTCTAGGCTGGCGCCTGCTGAAAGACCGACAATCAGGAAGAAATATACGAAAACCCAGAAGAGAGGATTTAGGACAAGGAAGCGGCCATTTTCCATCCATGCGTTGAGAAGCGATGTATTAGCCTCGTAAGTATATGCAAACGTTCCACTCATCCAGAAGGGCATACCCGGTGATAGTTGAGAGGGGAGATGATATGGGTCTATTGAGAGAATCGGCCATGAGAAGCCGAATACATATGGAAGCGCAAGGAATATCAGAAAAGGAGGAAGAAAAGTAGGAGCCAGTCCAGCTGTGACAACTGAAATCCATACGAGTGGTCGGGGGGTTCCAGACAAATTCGGTTTTACATACCCCGCAAAAGGAGTAACTACTATCTCATCAACCTTGGAACCAGTAGCACGAGTCATTGTGTAATGAGATATCTCGTGGATGGCAATTATCATCCATCCTATCGCATATAACCCAAATGCACTTCTCAGCCTAGGTCCAATGTACATTCTCGTATAACCTGCAACAATCCCACTCTGCAAAAGTAGAATGAATATGGCAAATGCGGAGTTAGCTATTGTTAAGGTCAGATGAAACGGATAGATGAATCCCAAAACAACGAGGGGGACAAGAAATACGAAGCTCAGTATCTCGGACACTCTCATCGGCCAGAGTCGCCTTCGTGTCCGAAGACTCCTAAATTAGACTTGAACTTGATCGTACCCAACTCAGGAGCCTCAAACTCCAAATCTCTGGCATTGACAATCAAAGCAACCTTACGCGTGTCATCTTTTAGAAAGATAATGTCATCAGCAGACTGTAGATCTAAATGCTTTGAGACTTCATCAGGTATAGTTACTTCGAGGCTACCGCCGTGTTGTCTTACACTTTGTTTCTTCACAAATTTTAGAACGCCCAAACCATGCCTAATATTCGGATTTCCGATATAAGCCGTTCTGTGTCACTTCCCCCACTGCAACACATAAGTGAGTTCTGGTAGTGTCATTAGCCTCTGCCACGCGAGGGTACAGCGTGGAAACAGAGGAAAACATATTCACTGAAGTGGCTGTGGTAGAGGATCAAGGCGTAATAAGCACCCGATCAATCAAACGGACAAGTAGAGGCATCGTAAAAAGGGTAGGCGTACCTTTCTGCGATCACTGTGGAAGAAGGTTAGAGTCTAGGTTCTCAATATGTGCAGACTGCGGAAAGAAGCTTGACGAAACATGTACCGTGCAGTATGCCTCAAGAATTCTTTCACCGGACTGTGCCGTGAATAGGCTCGGACTGAGGATTCTAGAAATCAAAGTTCTTGTCGGATATGCGATAGGTCTGAACCTGCAAGAAATCGAACAGTATTTCCATATAAGATGGGTTGATGCAGTAAGTGTGAGCAAGCACCTAGAAAATCTCAACTTGTTGAGGGCTAAGTTTCCGGCTTTCATAAGGGGATATGAAATTTCTGAATTAGGTGCCTCAGCATCTTCCGTCTGCATCCGACTATTACAGGTGTTGGATCAACTTCCTGTCGGTATCTTTGTCGAATTCGAACCCTTGCCTAAAGACATGCCTCAGTTCGGAGGAGAAAGATTTGGCTGATGTACTTTTTGCTAACGAGTTTAGGGACGAGGAATGGGTTGCTAACAGGATAGGACTGTCAAAGAGACTTGATGGTCATCTAGACTTGAATATCATGAAGTCGTTGATGGAGGTCTATCTAATTGATGGCAATAAATCTCTTAAGGAGATTGTTGACGATCTGCTTGGGATTCATCTATCGAAACTTCTATTCTCTGACGAACTCTACGAACAATTACCAACGGAAGAATTGTCACACGGAGATATTCAAATTGGTCACACCTTCCAAGGTTCACTTATCGGACATCCGATACTTCTAAAGGAAAATTATCTGTTACGCCATGTAGCAGTCTATGCTCAAACTGGCCACGGTAAGAGCTCGCTACTGTATACCATTATGGAAGAATTTCTAAAAAATAAGATTCCATTTCTTTTCATCGACAGGAAGAAGGACGGCAGAGCATTACTAAGATTATCAAAAGATGTCGTAGTCATACCTTGGCAAAAGCTGAAATGGAATCCATTGAGGAATCCTCCAAGAATTACGGCGAAAATTTGGTGGCAATTATTCACTGAGATCTGCGGACACAACTGGGGTGTGTACCATGCAGGAATTAACTATCTCCTTGAGTGGCTTTCTGAATTTGAAGAGCCTCTCAGAAAATCAGGACACTATCCGACATTAGTTCAACTCAAAGAGATGATGGAAAAGAAGACTGAGTACAGCAAGAAGAAAGATGAGTACTATCAGGTCATGTGGAATCGAGTAAGAAGTTTGGTTGATGTATTAGGTGACGTGATTGGAACTGGTGAGGGAATCCAGATTCAAAGTTTGTTAGAC